>DAOUQC010000080.1 GCA_030625775.1 Verrucomicrobiota bacterium | reverse complement strand
CAGGGTTATGTTCGCATTGTTGATCGTGCTTCAGGCAAGGTAACCAGTTCCCAGCGTTTTCCTGCGCCGCTGAGTTTTCAGGGGCTGGCGATAGAAGGAGGAAAAATTTACGCCACTTTTGAGAATGGGAAGCTGCTTTGTCTGGGCGGAGAATAGTTGTGTTGTTTGAGCGTATGTAGGTCAGGCTTGTCAGAAAATATATCATTATGAAATCCAATCTCAGAATAGAAAGAGTCATCGTAGCAATAGTTGCCTTGTTGTTGGCGCCAGTGATAAACGCACAAGATGCCACCACGGCGGATCAAGCCGGGTGGAAGTCAGGTGTCGCCAAGTCCAATATCACACCGGATAAATTTTTGTTCATGGCGGGTTATGGTGGGCGTAAGACACCGGCCGAAGGCAAGCTGACGAACCTCTGGGGCAAGGCTCTGGCGCTGGAAGATGCGAAGGGCAAGCGCTCGGTGGTGATCACCCTGGATCTGGTGGGGATAGATAAAGAAACGTCTGACCGGGTTTGCAAGACTCTGAAGGCCAAACATGGTTTGGAGAGAAGTCAGGTTGCGATTTGCACTTCACACACGCACACAGGCCCAGTGGTGAATCGTTGTCTGGGGCCGCTGCATTATTGGAATCTGAATGAAGAACAGCGTGGATTGATCGAGGAGTATGCAGGTGTGTTGCATGACAAAGTGGTGGAGGCTGTAGGCAAAGCGCTGGTGGATTTGAAACCAGCGAGGGTGCAGTGGGGTAATGGAAAAGCAGTGTTTGCGGTCAATCGGCGTGAGAACAAACCTTATTCTGAAGTTCCCAAATGGCGTGATCAAGGTGTGCTGAAAGGGCCGGTCGATCACGATGTGCCAGTGCTGAGTGTGCGTGATCCCGAGAGCGGCAAGGTGAAGGCGGTGCTATTTGGCTACGCATGTCATTCCACTTGCTTGAGTGTGATGCAATGGAGCGGTGATTATCCGGGTTTTGCCCAGATTGAATTGGAGAAAAAATACCCGGGAGCGACAGCGTTGTTCTGGGCTGGGTGCGGTGCAGATCAAAACCCGTTGCCGCGCAAGACAGTGGAGTTGGCGATGACGTACGGTGCGGACCTGGCTAAGGCGGTGGAGGATGTGATCAAAGCACCAATGCCGGTACTGGCAGCAGAATTAAAAACAGCCTACAAGGAGGTGCCGGCAAAACTGGCTCATTTGCCGACTAAGGAGGAGCTGGAGGAAAAGCTGAAATCGAAGAACAAATATGAAGTAGCGTCGGCCAAGCTCTATTTGGAGCAGATCGAAAAGGAGGGAGCGTTGGCAAAGACCTATCCCTATCCGATCGAGGTGTGGAAGCTTGGTAATGAGATTGATTTTGTCTTTCTCGGTGGCGAAGTGGTGGTGGATTACGCCTTGCGTTTGAAACGCGAAATGACGGGTCAACGAACCTGGGTGGCTGGTTATTCGAATGATGTGATGGCGTATATCCCTAGTTTGCGGGTATTAAGGGAGGGCGGCTACGAAGGTGGTGGTTCGAATATGTATTACGGACTGCCGGGTTTGTGGGATGAGAGTGTGGAGGAGCAAGTGATCAAAGCGGTCAAAAGTATGGCCGGGGGGAAGTAAATTGAGAATAGTGAATTAGGAATTAAAAATGCCAAGATCGCAAAAAAAACGGGTAATACGATGAATCATCGCATTACCCGCCTTCAAGGCTTTTGCTATTATTGTAGATTTATTCTTTTTCCTGTCTAACGGTCAAACTGCTCGTCGAAGACGATGTCGGACGAGGGGAAGTCGATGTCTTTGCAGAATTCACAGGATTCGGTGGCTCCGTGATCACGGTCCATGCCGCCATCCTCCCATTCGACTGACAGTGGTCCGGTGTAGTTGATGTCGTTGAGGGCGCGGATGATTTTTTCGAAGTTGATATCACCGCGGCCTACCGATTTGAAATCCCAGTAGCGTTTGTGGTTGTGAAAATCCACGTGACCGCCAAACACGCCTGCATCGGTGGGGTGCTCGGACCAACTGACGTCTTTCATATGCACATGATTGATGCGGTCGGCAAAACGGTAGATGAACTCGATATAGTCGACTCCCTGGTATCCAAAGTGGCTGGGATCGTAGTTGAATCCGAAAGCGGGGTGGTTGCCGATGGCTGCCAAAGCTCGTTCGGCCGAGGCGATGTCGAAAGCAATTTCGGTGGGGTGTACCTCCAGACCAAATTTGATTCCATTATTTTGAAATTCGTCCATGATCGGGCCGAAACGTTCGGCAAAATCCTCAAAACCTTTGTCGATCTGACCGGGTAGGGTTGGTGGGAAAGAATAGAGCAGATGCCAGATTGAGGATCCGGTAAAACCGTTGACCACGGAGACGCCAAATTCCTTGGCAGCACGGGCGGTTTTTTTCAATTCTTCAGCGGCACGTTGGCGCACACCTTCGGGATCGCCGTCGCCGTAGATGTAATCGGGCAGGATTTGCTGGTGGCGCTCGTCGATGTTGTCGCAAACCGCCTGGCCGACGAGGTGACTGGAAATGGCATAACATTTCATGTCATGTTTAGCCAGTAGATCACGCTTGGCCTGGCAGTAAGCAGCGTCGGCTTTATCGACTTCAAAGTGGTCACCCCAGCAGCCGAATTCTACACCGTCATAACCAAATGATTTGGCTTTTTCTATGATGGTTTCGCAGGGGAGGTCGGCCCATTGGCCGGTGAAGAGTGTTACGGGTCTTGCCATGGTTCTATAGAGTGAGGTTTGGTTTGTGGGTTGCGGGCGTCTTGCCTGTAGATTATGGCCAGGAAGCCTATGCTGCTTTGTTTTAGACTTCAGGAAATTTTATCCATTTTTCATCAGACTGCGAGCTTTCGACGGCTGCCTGGATAAAAGCAAGGCCGATGACGCCATCGGTGACGTCGGGGAAGTCGTAACCTTCTGCTGGTGGTTCCTTGCCTTCGATGCGGTCATTGATCGCACCGGCAATGGCCAGATAAACATTGGCAAAAGCTTCGATGAATCCTTCAGGGTGGGCAAAAGGGGTGCGGCTGTTAGCCTGGGCGGCCTCACCAATATAACCATTGCCACGGCGATAAATTTTTCGTGGTGCCTGCGAGTATTTTACGATCAATTCGTTGGGATCCTCCTGATGCCATTCGAGTGAGGCTTTGGTGCCGTAAACGCGGATATTAAGATTGTTTTCGTCCCCAGAGGAAATTTGTGAAGCATAGAGAATGCCCTTGGCCCCGCCCTTGTAACGCACCAGCAGATTGCCGTCGTCGTCGAGTACACGTCCGGGAATGAAGGTGCTGAGATCGGCACAAAGTTCGTCGATTTCGAGGCCGGTGATGTAGTGGCCGAGATTTTCCGCGTGGGTGCCGATATCTCCCATGCAGTTGGAAATGCCATTGATCTTCGGGTCAGCTCGCCAGTTGGCGATTTGGCTGTCAGCGGTGCCTTCCATGTCTCCTGCAGCGTAACCCTGAGGGTATTCGGTGACGATTTTCACGATGCGACCAAGTTCACCGTCCTGAACCATGCGGCGCGCTTCTTTGACCATCGGGTAACCGGTGTAGTTGTGGGTGAGTCCGAAAACCAGACCGGTCTCGTCTACCAGGTCGCGCAGTTCCAGCGCGGACTCGAGGGTGGTGGTCATTGGTTTGTCACAGATGACGTGAAAACCTGCTTTGAGAAAAATTTCGGCAACCGGGAAGTGCAGGTTGTTCTGAACCACAATGCTGACGAAGTCGATGCGTTCGTCTTCGGGCAGGGCGGCTTCTTTTTCCGCCATCTCCTGATAGCTGGCATAGACTCGTGAAGGATTGAGAAAATAATCCTCGCCAGAGACGCGGGATTTTTCCGGATCAGAGGAAAAACATCCGGCTACGAGTTCGATTTTGCCATCGAGATTGGCAGCCATGCGGTGGACTTGTCCGATGAAACCACCACGGCCGCCTCCGACCATGCCCATGCGTATTTTTCTTTTCATTGGAGAGGATATAAGAGTGAGAAATTAGGAGATAAAATTTTGAGTAGCTTAACAAGCGACGGGGGCTCCGGTTTTGGCGGATTCGTAGAGGGCGTCGATGATCTTCATCAGAGACAGCGCCTGGTCAGGGGTGTTGAGAGGGGCTTCTTTGCCTTCGATCGCAAGAACAAAATTGGTGGCAGAACGAATGCGCCCCATGTCTTCACACTCTTCGGTGATGACACTGCGGTTGACCGAGTTGCCGTGTTCCTGCACGTAAAGCTCACAAGAGTCGATGGCAGTTTCGTCGAGGCCGTCACGTGCGAAGAGACGTTCGATTTTTCCGCCTGCTCCGGTTCCCTGGAAGACAACCGAGACTTCTTCGCGTTTGACCATTTCAGCCCATGAGATCTGGATGCTGAGAGTTTGCCCGGTTTTGAAAGTGATGAAACCGTGGGCAGCCGCTTCGACATCGGTGGTGCCGTCTTCGACATCGGGAAGTCCCCAGGGGCCTTTAAAGTTTTTATCGGTGATGAAGTTGTCAAAGGTCTGGCCGAGCACATGGGCGGGTTCTGGATTGCCCATGAAAAACAGTGCGAGGTCGAGCATGTGCAGCAGGTCAATCATCGGGCCGCCTCCTGACAGCGCCTTAGTGGTGAACCAACCACCAAAACCGGGGATGCCGGTCCGGCGACACCATTTGGCTTGTGCGGAGTTGATCGTTCCAATTGTGCCGTCTGCGAGGTAGGCCATCATCGCGTAGGACTCGGGTCGGGCGCGGTTGTTGAAATTGAACATCAGGCGTTTGCCGGATTTTTCCGCCACAGCGATCATCTCTGCGGCTTCAGCGGCATTAAGAGCAGGGGGTTTTTCGCAGAAGACGTGTTTGCCTGCTTCGAGAGCTTGAATAGCAAGAGGGGCGTGGAATTTATTGGGAACGATGATGCTTACCCCTTCGAGATCGGATAGGGCCAGCAGCTCGGCCACATCACCGAAGACCTGTGGGATGCCGTGTTGATCAGCGACGGCCTGGGCAGCGTCCTTGTTCATGTCGGCAATGGCGATGATTTCCGCACCAGCATTTTTGAAGCCGTCAATGTGATAACTGACCATTCCGCCAGCTCCGATGATTCCTACTTTGCTTGCCATGAAATTTTTTATTTAGGGATTGAGTGTGAAAGGGGTGAAATTATCGGAGATAGAGCAGAAAAAGGCAACTGGAGAATTGATTTGCCAGAATTATGAGCCGATCAGCCAAAAAGTTGAGACGATTGGCCAATGTGAGGGGGCATTAGTTCTGTTTGACTCTCTTTTTCCTAAAGCCGCTTGATTCGGTGAGCTGGTCTTTTCCCTCGTCATCTTTTTCGATGATGAGGCACTCAAGGTTGTTTTGGCTTTCGACATAGGCGAGGCCGCGCTTTTTTCCCATCACGCTTACGGCAGTAGCGGTGCTATCGGTGGTGACGGCGTTCGGACCGATGATGGTGACTCCGATGCGCTCGGTCAAGCCGAGGCCGGTTTTAGGATTGACGATGTGGGAGTAGCGTTTGCCATCGATGTCGAGGAATTGCTGCGTGTCACCTGAAGTGGAAACAGCAGAGTGGGTGAGCCATACGGTGTCGGTGAGTTTTTTTGAATCTTCTTGGTCCAGTGAGCGGATACCGATGGCCCAGCCCTTAGGCTGACCGGGCGGGGGATCTCCGACGACGATGTCACCACTGCCGGCAACGATGGCTCGTGGGAAGCCGTGTTTGCTGAGAATGGCTAGGGCGGCATCGGCAGCATAACCTTTGGCGATGCCCCCAAAGTCCAGGCGCATGCGCTCAACGGTGAACTTAACGGCTTTCTTTTTGTGATCGATTTCCAGTTTTTCATAACCGGTTTTAGAGAAGGCGTCTTTCAACGCGGAGGGGCGTGGTAGCCGGCGATCCCGTTTGCTCAGTCGCCAGTTGCGGATGTGGGGTCCGGCGGTGACATCAAAAGCACCGTCGGTGGCGGCAGCGAGTTGGTGGCTAAGTGTCAAAATATTGAGGAAATCATCACTGATAGGAAGCCAGGTGTTTTTGGGCTCCTGGGTGACCAGCAGGAGTTCAGAGTTGAGTTCATAATCCGAAAGAATGGAGTTGAGCCGGGAAATTTCATCAAAAGCCGCATCGGCTGCAGCACGGGCTTTTTGACTGTCGGCAGGTGCGGCCCAGAGCCGGATGGTGAACAGGGTTCCCATCCGTGGTTTTTGGAAAGACAGCAGGATGGGTTTTGGGCTGGAGGAATGGGAGGGGGGGGCGCCCGAAGAAATTGAGGGTGGCAAAAACAGGCTTCCAAGAAAAATCAAGAGGAGCAGGTGGGCGTGATTTTTCATCATTTGTTTGCGTTAAAGTTAGCGGTAATTTGACCTCCCGAGGGGACAATCGTGCAGCACTGAAGTAGCACGCAACGTCATTGCATGGCGGCAGATAGACGGATTGGCAATCCGTCCTACATATGCCTTAGACTGGATGTTTTTCATTCCTCGTCTTCATAGGGGATCACGCCGAGGTTCCAGAATTCGTGCATTTCTTTTGCCGAAGGGACCTTCAAGGGCCTGACCAGGCGGAAACCAAGCCAGTCAGCATCGGTGTGATACCAGATTGATTGGGGGAGTTGTGGGTCTGTCATTTTCCAGTCTTTGTCAGACTGGATGCGAATGGCGCTGCGGCAATCTGAGGCAAGGTCATACCAGGAGCCGCCACGAGTCACGCGCGGATAAAGTTGGGTTGCTTTCACCCAAGGATTTGTCACCGCTTCTTTGCTGTAGGGTGCGTGTTGATCGAGCACCCATTCGAGCACATTACCGTGCATGTCATAGAGTCCCCAAGGATTGGGTTTTTTGGAACCAACTTTGGCATATTGATCTGCATCAAATACGCCGTAATCCTTGAGGTCGGCAGGATTGCTGCCAAAAGAATAGGCAGTTTTTGTTCCGGCCCGGCAGGCGTATTCCCATTCCGCCTCCGTAGGCAGGCGATAAAAATGTCCGGTTTGCGCACTGAGCCACTGGCAGAATTTGTTAGCGGAGTGCTGGGTCATGCTGATGGCAGGAAAACCATCCGTTCCCATGCCGAAGCTCATTTCCGAGTAAGGGGCGGTTGGCGCGGATACCAGGCCTTGTGCAAGCATGTCTTCTGTCACTTTCTCAGGGAAGCCATCTTTGCGTCGTGGAACGTCGGTGATTTCGAAAGGTTCGTACATGTTCCAGGTGACTTCGAACTTACCCATCCAAAATGCATCGATGGTAACTTCGTGCTGCAGTCCTTCGTCTTTGCTCCGGTTTTTTTCCGAGTCCGGACTGCCCATAGTGAAGGTGCCGCCTTTGATGGCGACCATTTCAAAATCCACGCCGGTTTCGGGGATTTTGCTGGTGTAATCCTTCATCTGCGCCTCTGTTTTTTCCTTGGATTCGGCGAGGATTTTTTCACGAATATCTGTGGTCAAAGTGATATCATCCTTGGGACCTTTTTCTTCTGCGAGAGGGAGGGTGTAATTTTTTGGCCATGGAGCTCCACCGTTTGCCCATTTGCTGAGAGTGGCGATTTCTTCGACTGAAAACTCACCGCCTTTTTTTAGCAGAGGCAGAACGGTAAGGGTGAAATTTCCAGCGGGCTCGGCGACCTTTTTCGATTCGCCTTCGAGCGGCAGGGTATAATCTTTTGGCCACATCGCACCTTGTTCGATCCATGTTCGCATCGTGGTGATTTTTTTATCAGAAAACGGCCCGCCTTTTTTCAGGATCGGCAGTACGTTGACTTTGAACCTCAGACGGGGAGCCGAGGCAAGGGTTATGTCATCAGGCCATTTGGCCCCCTCTTTCACCCAGGCTTCCAGGGTGTCCTGCTGGATTCTGGTGAGGGGGGGGTTGGTCTTGGGTTTGGCCGGCATGATGTCGCCATCAGGGGGTTCAGTTGTCATCCACCAGACGGGAGACTCATTGGGATCGCCGGCTACGATAGAGGGATTGTAGTCTGCACCTCCCTTGAAGGCCAGTTCCTTGGTATCCATGCGATAGTCGCCGCCTTCTTTTTCATTGCTGTCCTCGTCGTGACAGTTGAGGCAGGCTGACTCAAAAATTGGTTTTATGTCTTTGACAAAATCAATATTGCCAGGCAGTGGGGCTTTTTTCTTGTCCTGGGCCTGTATGGAAAAAACAAGGCATGCGAGCAGGGGGGCGGTGATAAAGTATCGAAGGGGGAGGGTCATAGGCCAGGGTGGTGACCTCAGTATATAGAAAAGACGAACGGGTGCAAGAGGGGCACCGGTTCGTCTTTTTCGTCGACTTGGACTGTTTGGCTCTCAGTCCTCGTCCGGAATCACTCCGATATTCCAGAATTCATGCATTTCTTTTACTGACGGAGTTTTCAGTGGGCGCACCAGACGGAAGCCGAGCCATTGGGCGTCGGTGTGGTACCAGATTGATTTGGGCAACTGGGGATCTTCCATTTTCCAGTCAGCCTCGGATTGGTAGCGGATCGCAGAGCGGCAATCAGAAGGGTAATCATACCAGGATCCGCCGCGGGCAACACGGGGGTAAAGCTTGGTAGGCACGGCCCAGGGATTGGGGTTCTTGAACTCTTTGTTGTAAGGGCCGTATTGGTCAATGACCCATTCGAGCACATTGCCGTGCATGTCGTAGAGTCCCCATTGATTGGGTTTCAAGCTGCCGACCTTGGAATACTGGTTGGCATCGAACACACCGTATTCTTTTAATTTGGCGGGATCATCTCCAAAAGAATAGGCGGTCTTGGTGCCGGCACGGCAAGCGTATTCCCATTCGGCTTCGGTGGGCAGACGATAGAACTGCCCGGTCTGGGCACTGAGCCATTGACAGAATTTGTTGGCTGCGTGCTGGGTCATGCAAATGGCGGGAAAACCATCGGTTCCCATGCCGAAACTCATTTCCGAGTAAGCAGTCGTCGGAGCGGAAACGAGGGCTTCGGGAGGCATCTCTTCAGTTACTTTTTCGGGGAAGCCGTCTTTACGTCGTGGAACGTCAGTGGTTCCGTAAGGTTCATACATGTTCCAGGTGACTTCGTATTTGCCCATCCAGAAAGGCTCGATGGTGATCTTGCGTTGCGGGCCTTCGTCGTCAGCACGGTCTTTTTCGGAGTCAGGGCTACCCATCATGAACTCGCCGCCCTTGATGGCCACCATGTCGAAGTCCTCCCCTGAGATGGGGATTTTATTGGTGTAGTTTTTCATCTCCGCTTCCGTTTTTTCTTTGGAGTCGGTGAGGATTTTCTCACGGATCTTAGAGGTCAGAGTGATGTCGTCTTTGGGGCCCTTCTCTTCGGCCAGAGGTAGTTTGTAACCTTTTGGCCAGGGAGCACCCGCATCCGCCCATTTGCTGAGAGTAGCGATTTCAGCAACGGAAAACTCACCCCCTTTTTTCAATAAAGGCAAAACTGTAACAGTGAAGTTGCCTGCCGGTTCAGCGATTTTCTTGGCTTCGCCTTCAAGCGGAAGTTGGTAGTCTGCGGGCCAGGTAGCACCTTGTTTGATCCAGGTTTTGATGGTAGCCAGTTTTTTATCAGAAAAAGGGGCACCTTTTTTCAGAACAGGCAGCACATTGACTTTGAATTTGAGTCGTGGTGTTTCGACGAGATCCAGGCCGTCCGGCCATTTGGCGCCTTCCTTCACCCAGGCTTCGAGGATGTCCTGTTGCAGTTTGGTGATCGGTGCGTTGGTTTTGGGTTTGGCGGGCATGACGTCGCCGTCTGCAGGCTCGGTGGTCATCCACCAGACAGGGGATTCATTGGGATCACCGGCTACGATAGAGGGGTTGTAGTCCGCACCTCCCTTGAATGCGAGTTCCTTGGTATCCATGCGGTAGTCACCACCGTCTTTTTCGTTACTTTTTTCGTCGTGGCAGTTCACACAGGCAGCTTCGAAGATCGGCTGTACGTCTTTGACAAAATCGATGTTGCTGGGTTTGTCAGCGGCTTGTGCGGAAAAGGCGCTGCTCGTGATCAGGGCGGTGGCCAGAAGGCTTGGGCGGGAAAGTTTCATGGATTCAGGATTGATTGTGCGGGTCAATTTTGGTTTCAGGTTGTTGTAGGGTTTAAAGACAACCCTGCAACAGGGCGTAAACCGTTAGAGAGAATTTGCCATTCGTCAACTAGCCTGATGGTGTTAGATGCGCGATGGGGACAAAAAATGGGCAGGATTCGACTTTTGTTTTTTTAAGTAAAGTTCAGTAAAGTTTTTGTGACAAAAGAAAAAGCTCAACCCTACTTGGGAAAGGGCGCAATTGCCCTTGCCTACTTTTCATGAAAAAAATACCTTTGTTTTTGCTATGTTTGACTATCAGCAGCCCTCTTTTTGCTGACGGGCGACCCAATATTCTTTTTCTTTTTTCAGACGATCACGCTTTGCGCACAATTGGCGCCTATGAGGGCTCGATCAACCAGACCCCTCATCTGGACCGGATTGCTAGGGAAGGTGCTATATTTGACCGTTCATTTAATGTCAATTCGATCTGTTGTCCCAGTCGTGCAGCGATCCTGACGGGGAAACACAGTCATGCCAATGGCATCACGGGAAATGGATCGGCCTGGAATAGCAAACAGTGGGTGTATTCCCGTGAATTGGGTAAAGCCGGGTACCAGACCGGGCTGATCGGGAAATGGCATCTCAAGGGCAATCCGACAGATGAGTTCCAGCATTGGGAGATTCTTTCAGGAAAGTCGGGTCAGGGTTCGTATTATAACCCCAAGTTTCTCAGTGGCAGCACGGGAGAGTCGAAGGTGGAGGGTTATTCCACTAACATCATCACTGACAAGGCTCTCGATTGGTTGGAAAATCGCGATCCGCAAAAACCCTTCCTGCTGTGTGCAAATTTCAAGGTGCCGCACATTCATCGTATTCCCTCGCCAACTCACATGGGGGGTTACGATGGGATTGAGATTGCCGAACCGAATACCCTTTTTGATGATTTCAGCAGTCGGCAGCCTTTTGTCAAAGACACTTGGATGGGCTTGAAAGGAATGAAGGAAGGAGTGCTCAATATCGCACCTTCAAAGTCGGACTTGGAGAAGAACCCGGATCTGACTCCGAAATTCCTCAAAGAAATGACTGTCGCTCAACGGGATGTCTGGCATACGGCTTATGACTCGCGCAATCGGGAATACAGGAGACTCAAAAAAGCCGGGTTGCTGGAGGGGCAGGCAGGGTTTCGTTATACCTATCAGCGCTTCATTAAAGATTACTTACGCTGTATCGATGGGCTTGATGAGAATGTCGGGCGTCTGCTCGCTTACCTTGACGAAGCGGGACTGACAGAGAATACCCTGGTGGTTTACAGTTCGGATCAAGGTTTTCTCACAGGAGAACATGGTTGGGCAGAGAAACGTTGGATGTATGAAGAGAGCTTTCGCTCACCCTTGCTGATGCGCTGGCCGGGAAAAATCAAACCCGCAAGCCGCATTTCGGCACTGGTGCAGAATATTGATCTTGCACCGACTTTTCTCACAGCCGCCGGGCTGGGGGTGCCGGATGAAATTCACGGGCGTGCTTTGCAGCCTTTGTTTGCAGACGCCATTCCAGCTGATTGGCGCAAGGACATTCTTTATACCTATTATGACGGAGGCACCCCGGAAGCCCGTGGTTCATATAATATGCCGCGGCACATGGGTGTGCGTGATAGTCGCTATAAATTGATTCACTTCTATGACTATGATGCCTGGGAAATGTATGATCTGAAAGAGGATCCGCGCGAGCTTTCAAATCGTTTCAGCGATCCTGCTTATCAAGACGAAGTGGCTCAGCTGAAGCAGCGCCTTGAAGACCTCAAAAAACACTATGATCTCCCGGAACCCCCAGCACTTAAGAAGAAGAAAAAGCGCAAACATTAAACTTTCCTTGGCCATGGTCTTTCAAACAAAATCCATTATGCGCTACTTTTTCACATTTGTGTTTTGTATGCTGGCGACTTTTGCCAGGTCTGCAGAATCACCGAGTAATATTTTATTGATCACAGCTGATGACCTGGGATATGAGGCGCTTGATTTTCTTGACGGGGGATTGGCCGGGGTGACGCCTAATCTCGAGAAGCTGGCCAGCCAGAGTCTGGGTTTCAAAAAGGCTCACGTGAATGTGGCGATTTGTGCTCCCAGTCGTAGTGTGATTGGCACCGGGCGTTATGGGCACAATAGCGGATTATTTGGTTTTAACCGGCTGACGGAAAAAATCCCAACTGTATTTGGAAGCTTCCAAAACAATGGTTTTCTCACCGGGGTGTTGGGCAAAGTGAGTCACTCCACCTGCGATCCGGATTTTGTATGGGACTTTGTTCACGACTATGGTGAACTGGGAGCCGGGCGCAGTCCAAGCAAGTATCATGATTACGCAGCAGAATTTTTTGCCCGTAGTAAAAAGGAGGGAAAACCCTTCTATTTCATGGTCAATTCCCACGATCCACATCGCCCTTTTCACAATCCGGAACGTCCGATGAAAAGTGCGGAAGAACCTTCGCGTTTGTTTACCCCTGAAGAAGTGCCGGTGCCTTCCTATCTGACGGATTTGCCGGAAGTGCGAAAGGAGCTGTCACACTATTACAATTCTGTCAGGCGTCTCGATGATACCGTAGGTCATGTGCTCGAAGCGCTCGACCAATCAGGCCTGACGGACAATACCCTGGTGGTATTTATCACCGACAACGGTTCAGCCTTTCCATTTGCCAAAGCCAACGCCTATCTGGCCAGCACTCGCACGGCACTGTTGGTGCGCTGGCCTGGCGTGACCAAAGCAGGAAGTGTGGATGCAAAACATTTTGTTTCCGAGGTCGATTTTTTCCCAACTTTTTTGGAGGTTGCCGGATTGCCAAAGCCCGAAGGTTTGGACGGACGCTCGCTGGTGCCTTTGTTCAAGGGAGAGAGTCAGGAGGATCGAGAGTATGTGTTCACGCAAATCGATTACACCATAGGTGGTCCCGCCAAACCGATGCGTTGTATTCAGGATGAGCGCTACGCTTACATTTTCAATGCCTTCTCCGATGGCAAATTCAAATACCGAAATAACAACGAGGGGCTGACTTTTAAAGCGATGGAAAAGGCAGGTAAGAATGACCCGGCGATTCAAGAGCGGGTGGATATGTATCGCTATCGTATCCCTCAGGAGTTCTATGATTTACAGAAAGACCCGGGCTGCATAATCAATCTGATTGATGAGCCTGCATATCAGGAACGCATCGCTCAATATCAGAAACGCCTGCGGCAGTGGATGCTTGAGACAAACGATCACTGTATCACTGCTTTTGACGTTCGTGATGATCCGGTCAAGCTTGCGGCGGCAGTCAAAAACTATCCGAAGCTGGTGAGAGTAGACAAATCGGTGGAAAAATCAAAATCTGGCAAAACAAGCGACGATGAGCAAAAGCGCAAACGACGTGAGCAACGGCTCAAACGAAAAAACGCTGAGAAGGCAAAAGCCAAGTGATGGACGAAGAAAAAAAACAGCAGATTCTCGCCGGTGATCTCGATGCCTACGGAGAGGTGGTGCGTGAATACCAGGGCATGGTGAAGGGTTATGCCTTGCGGCGTTTGGGGGATTGGACGCAGGCGGAAGAAGTGGTACAGCTGACCTTTATTCGAGCCTATCAGAAGCTGGAGGAATTTCGAGCTGACGAGGAATTTGGGGTTTGGCTTTGCGTGACGGCAAAGTATCTCATTTTGAGTGAATTGGAAAAACGCCGTCGTGAAGTTCGTAACCGGGACAGGTTTCGTGATGTTTTGGAACTCGAAATCGCCACTGCGGCTGCGGACGATCTGGTAGTCGATTTCAAGCAGGATCGCTTTGATGCCCTTCAGGACTGCGTCGATCGACTTCAGGAGGGCAGCGCTGAGCTTATTCGGCAGCGTTATGTTGGAAAGATGAGTTGCAAGGAGATTGCAGTAGAAAAGAATTGCAGCCTCACCTGGGTAACGTCCACGCTCAGTCGTGTTAGAAAAGCTTTGAGGAGTTGCCTTGAGAACCAAGCCGAACCGGAGGTTTTGTCATGACCGACGAACGTTTTGCCGATTTATTTGAGAGCTTTGTCGATCACAGCATCGATGAAGAAGGTTGCCGTGAGTTATTGGAATTTTTCGCATTGGATCCTGCGTCAAAAAATCGCTTTGTTGAAGACCTCAGAACCAGCAATTTGTTGCACGTTCTGGCGGTGAATGGCGGCAATGAAGCCGTGGCCGTCGAAGTGATCGAGAGCATCCGCCTTGGAAACGAATCGCCAGACCTCACTGATGAGGTGATGGCGGAATTGAAAGTGGCGGCTGGATCCGTCGAGCTCAAAGTGATTCGCTTTCCAGCCTGGCATCAGGTTGCTTCTGTGGCAGCCGCTGCTGCAGCGGTGGTGGCACTGTCCCTGGTGTTTATTTTACAGGATAATAAGGATGGACTGGCAACCCTCAGTCATGTGATTGATGCCAGGTGGCAGGGAGAGCTTCCACTTTCCACCGGAGACCAGCTTGGCAAGGGGCGGGTTCATTTGCTGTCCGGGGTGGCACGGCTTGATTTTGCCAATGGGGTTCGCGTAACTCTCGAAGGACCCACGGATTTCGAGCTGATCGCAGCGGGAGAAATGCGTTTGCATTCGGGTAATTTGGCAGCTCATGTTCCACCGGAAGGCATCGGTTTTCTGGTTCACACCAAACAGGCGGAAGTGGTCGATCTGGGTACTACATTCGGTGTTTCAGTCGGTGCTGATGGCAAGACAGATGTTGCCGTTTTTGAAGGCAAGGTAGAAGTCACATCGGTGAAAAGCCGTGAGGAAAAAATCATTTATGAAGGCAGTGTGGTGACACTCGCGGAAGACTCGGGAAAACTGAGGCCGGTGAAGTTGATTTCCCGTTCGTTTCGCGGTTGGCCGGTATTGTTTGGTGTGCTGAATACAGGTGGGCGGATTCGCTTTGTGAACGCCCAGCCGATTCGTAATCCACGTGAAGTGGTCGACAGAGAAAACATCATCGTATTTCCAGAACGTTTTAATGCTTCAGTCAGAGACAGTCTCTCTGTGACCATCACCGAGCCCGGGCACTACCGCCCCAAAGAACTGATCGGCCGTGAGACGATTATCGATTTAAGAGGCAAGCGTGTGAACAGCTACCTGTTGCAATACAATCCTCCTTATGTCGAGGATGCCCCCAATTCAGATCAGGTGCCCTTTGTTGGGCAGGTCACTTTTGATTGCCCTATCCTAGCGGTGATTGCCAATCGCAATCAGTTGAAACAATCGGATCCGGCACTTGGCAAACACCGTTTTGAATATGAATCTACCCAGGCCCGTGGCCTCGAACACGGGGATTCCCTGACTCTGAGCGAGGATCGTAAAACCCTCGGGGTGGACTGGTTGGTGATGCAATCCCTGAAAAATGGTATGGATCAAGTGCGGGTGATCGTGGACGCGCGGGAGTGAAATTGAGGTGCCCGCTTGAAAAAATGCAGCCCTTTGTGACAAAATCCCGTCTCATCCCTACATTGATGATGAAAGATTTATCTTCAACCCCAATAGCGGTTTTTGTTAAACAGGTAGCCCTTGTTTTAATACTGTGTTTTCTTTGTGGGAATGCCCGGGCAGAGATGACATTCCCCAATTTATTCGGGGACAACATGGTGCTGCAGCAAAAGAGTAAAAATACCCTGTGGGGCTGGACGGAGGCGGGGCGTATGGTGACGGTCAGTGCGAGTTGGGGAGAAGGGGCTTCGGCAGAGGCGGGTAAGGACGGGAAATGGAGTTTGTTATTGGAAACGCCCGTTCATGGAACCGGTCATAGCTTGGAGATATCTGACGGCGTAGAAAAAAAGCTGATCGAAAATGTCGCGATCGGTGAAGTTTGGTTGTGTGCAGGGCAATCGAATATGGGATGGTCACTCGGGCAAACCTTCGGTGGAGAAGATGAGGGGGCGAAGGCTAATTTTCCCAATTACCGCATTTTCAAATCATCCCGGGAGCATTGGCACGAGCCGCTCAAAAAATCCCGTGACCGTTTGGCCAAATGGCTGCCCTGCACGCCCGATTCAGCTGCAGCCACCTCTGCAGTGTCCTACTATTTTGGCAGGAAGCTTCATGAGGAACTCGAAGTTCCGGTGGGAATCATCGTGCAGGCTTATGCAGGAACTCCGATCGAAGGCTGGATGCCGTGGCAGATTCAGAAGAATGATGCGCGGACCCAGGTACACAAAAAGGCCTTGGATGATACGGTCGTGAGGCAGACTACGAAGCTGGGAATGACGCAGGAAAAAGCGCTGGCCGATTTTGATAAAGAGATCAAGACCTACAATGGGAAAATTGATGTGGGCGAGACGATGAAAAATAAATTCAGGCAATTATCACCGCCTATCATTACCAAACCGGCAAATCTTGGGCACCAGTATCCTGCGCATATTTTTAATGCGATGATTTATCCTGTCCGTCCTTATGGAATCCGCGGCATGATCTGGTATCAGGGAGAGCGCAATGCCAAGAACGTTCCCCAAGCTGTGCACTATCGTCAGCAGCTGCCGCAGATGATTCAATATTTTCGTCAAAGCTGGCATGAACTTTCCGGTGGCAACACCGATGAGAATTTCCCCTTCTATTTCACTCAATTGCCCAGTTGGAATCCAATCCAGTCAAAGCCCGTGGAAGGAGTCGAAGCTCCGTGGGTCGTTAGTCGTGAAATGATGCGTCTGGTGAGTGAAGAATGCCCCAACACAGGTATGGCGGTGGCGATTGATACCGGTGATCCTGTTCTTCTACACCCACAGAACAAACAAGCATTGGGGATTCGGCACGCTTACCTGGCTCTGAGGCGCAGCTACGGAAAGGACATCGTCGATAGTGGTCCCAGTTATCAAAAATACAGCGTGAAGGGAAATCAGATCGTCATTGAATTTGCATCACCAGGCAGCGGTCTGATGGCAGCACGAGAGGGCGAGCTGGATGCATTTGCGATCGCGGGGGAGGATCAAAAGTGGCGTTGGGCGGATGCAGAGATCAAGGGAAATAAAGTAGTGCTTTCCTCTGCGGCTGTTGCCAAGCCGGTCGCGGCTCGTTACGCCTGGGCGATGAATCCCTCCCAGCGTAATTTGCTCTATAATAAAGAAGGCATTCCCGCCTCGCCTTTTCGCACGGATGATTGGCCGCTTTATGAATCTGAGAAAGAGATCGTGGAAGTTTTTAAACCTAAAAAACCAAAAGGCTATAAAGCTGTCGATTGGCAACGCCCTGCCATGACGCAATAGGGTGGAATTTACCTGAAATTTTAATACTAACAAAAAACTTATGATGAAAAACAAATTATTTTGCGCTCTTTTTACGATCACTTTTTCACTGTGCACTCTTTCGCTGAATAGCTTCGCTCAACAGAGCACGGGGACTGAGGATGAAAAAGTGAGTTTGAATGTTAAATCTAAATTTGCTTTTATTGATCGCAGCCAGTTTTTAGATCGTGGTGTGATCACTTACCAGGCACCGGAGCAACGTGAGGATGGTATCAAGGTTGGCGAGGCCGGCAAGGTGGCCGATCTCAGTAAAATTATGGGTTTTGTCAATGTAATCGAAAAACAAAATCAGGATTTTAAAATAGGTAAAGGCAAAGCGGTGAAAAAAGCGGATGGCAAATGGAGTCCGAAGATCCAGGGAACGGTGGATAGCTTGCTGATCGCCAAAGGCGGTATGCTGGTGGTCGAAGAATACTTCGCTGACGCGCGATGGGATCGTCCGCATTATCAAATGTCGATCACCAAAAGCATCATGTCTTATGCGATTGGCAAGGCTATTGAGCAGGGAAAGATCAAGAGTGAGAATGATCTGATTTTAGATTACCTGCCCGAAGTGGACCGTAATAAAATCGCCGCAGGAGTGGAAACCTTGAAGCTCAAGGATTTACTGACCATGAATTCCGGTATTCGTATCAAAAAAGGGGCAAAACCGCAGGCGAAGATCACCTTGAAGAATCACTCTGAAGTGATTTTATCGCTCACCAATCCGATTCCGGAGGAGAAGATCTACAAATACGATGGAGTGAATTTGGATTTGCTGGGCCATATTCTATATAATACCACCAGCAAGACCCTGGGCGAGTTTGCCGGGGAATACCTTTTTGCTCCGCTGGGAATCACGGATTACAAATTTGGAAAATCCATCTGTGGACTCGATAAAGGGGCGGCGGGCATGGCCTTGACCTCGCGGGATATGCTCAAAATTGGTTTGATGACTGCTGCCGGGGGTGAGTGGAACGGCAAGCAGGTTTTGAATTCAGAGTGGGTTAAAAAAGCCACAGCGGTTCATGTGAATCAGGATCAACCGCATCACTACGGTTATTTCTGGTGGAGTCATGAGATCGATATCAAGGGGCAAAGTTATCGGGTGCGTTCCGCACGCGGAGCGGGCGGGCAGTACATATTTGTTTTGCCGGAGTTGGATCTGGTGTGTGTTTTTACCAGTTATTATTCCCCGAATAGTCCACTGAGATATTTTGCGGAAGTGGTTGCCCCTGCGTTTGCCGATTGAGGCTGAGGTGAAAATTTATTAGTCTAGTGTTTTATGAATCTCAGTTTTGGCCAATGCATGTGGAGCGAGGTGATATAGGAAAAAATGACGAAGAAAAGCCAAGTGTGCCAAGCTTTAGTATATCGCGATTAGGGAGCAGGAGATAAGGGAGCTTCGTGGGCCTGTTAAAAAGGTTTGAAGGGATACTGGAGAAGAGAACGCCATTCCAGCGTCTTGCGATGTTACAGTGTAACGTAGACGCCTTGATTAAGGGTTGGAGAGGAAAAGACGATGGAACCCACATTCGAAAAGTTTTTGGTTCATCGGCAAAAGGATGAAGTCAACTTTATCGTGGTCGGCGGCTTGGCGGTGACATTGAAAGGTGATTCGGTTCAAGTCATGGAAAAGACCAACCGGACGTGCTTGCTCTGAAGCAATTAATCGAGAATCCACGCGCTTTTGACTGAGTGGCAGGCACAAAAAACGGGCGAGACCGAAGTCCCGCCCGCCTTGAGTTTACTATGGCCGCAGACTAATAAGGGATCTCGCGAATGTAGAGGTTCTTGAAATAGAGATCACTGCCGTGGTGTTGCAGCTCGATCTGGTCTGCCCGGAAGACCGGTGTCTGCCGGGTTTTGTCCCAATAATTTTCCAACACCGTGCGGTCGACGATTAGTTTGCCATTCAGCCAGATGGTGACTTTTTCACCGACCATGCGGATCAGGAAGGTGTTCCATTCACCGATCGGATTGTCGGCCAGCACTAGAGGTTGGTTGCGTGCGTGTCTGTTATTCCACAGGCTGCCGGATCCCAGATTGCGTCCGGTGCGGTAGGCTGCGACGATATCTGCCGGGGTGGTGGCAGGTTTGGAAGTTTTGGCTTTGCGGTCCTTGAGGGTGTTGTCCCAGGGGTCCCATATCTGGACCTGTGGGGTGCCACGCAAGTAGATACCGGAGTCAGCTCCTGCAGGAATTCTCCAGTCGATGTAAAACTCGAAGTCACCGTAGTCCTTGCTGGTGCACAGGCTTTTTCCGGTTCCGTCATAGACGAGCTCGCCGTCTTTGACACTCCAATGTTCGGTCATGAGTTTGTCGGCAATTTCCTGGGCTTTTTTCAAATCGGCACCTTTCAAAGCACGACGCTTAATGGCGTTGCCGTCAGCAAGGCCTTTCCATCCGCTGAGATTCTTGCCGTTGAACATGGAAGTGAACCCTTTGGGAGGGGTATTCATTTTATCACTGGTTGGTTTGCTCGGGCTAGGGCTGAAATCGGCGATTTTCAGATCTTTGAATTCCACAGGGTCATTGTGACCGAGCAGCATCAGGTGACCCTTCGGATTGCGTAGGCCGGGATGTATTTTTCCTTCGACTGGGCTGACCCGATCGAGATTGGCATCGACGATGACGGCTCCGTTGACGATGACTTTGACGTGGTCTTCGATGCAGATGATGGTTTCGTGATTCCATTCTCCCGCGGGTTTGAGGTAGCCGGTTTTGGCTGGAACGACGCCGTAGATGGAGCCGTGAACTTGCCAGCTTTTGGCGTTTTTGTATTCGCTGTCGAGGATCTGGATTTCCATGCCGTCGAGGTGTGGGGCACTGTCTTTGGGAACCCGCAGTCCGATGCCATTGTTGCCAGCGGTCTCGAGTTTGAAGCTGAAGTCGAGAATGAAGTCGCCGTATTCTTTTTCGGAGGAAATAGTCTTGGCTCCTTTGGGGCACGTGACATTAGCTCCGTCAATTTTGTAGTTGGCGGTATCGCCGGTCCATCCAGTGAAATCCTTGCCATTAAAAAGAGGTTGCCAGTTATCGACTTTGTCGAGCATTGCCTGGGTTTTGCTTCCAGCGACGATGGCGGGATCGGCCCCTTTTTTCTTAGGCGCAGCTTGAGAGGTGAAAGACAGGCCGGCGATCAGGCCGAGGCCAACCGCGGAGGTGAGTAGGGTGAGTTTATTGGTTTTCATGTGTAGCTTGGCTGAATCGGGTTTCGACAATGGATGGGGCAAAAGTGTTCAGAGTTCTTTGTCAGGATTTATTTGGCAGCTGCCGATTTGATATTGGTCCAGACGATGTTGCGGTACTGGGCCCGGGTTTGGAATGAGCACAGCCCCAGTGGGATGCAGAGTTCGATGTCGCCAGGGCGCACACTGATTTTTTTGTCCTTCAGCTCAAGATCGACAAATTGTTTGTCATCGAGCCAGACTTCGATTTTAGCATCGGTCACGCGCAACTTGATTTTGTACCAGCGATTATCTTCAAAGCCTTCGATGTTCATCGTTTCGTTTTCGGAGGCATCGAGATCATCGATGCTGGAGATGCCGATGATGCCACCTCCCCAACCGCCGGCGATGAATGAGGCATGACTGTCTTTCACCGGAAAAGTGAGGCCGAGGAAAAAATCGTTGCCGCTGAGTTTCATTACTTCGAGGGAAATTTCGTAGTTGGAGGTGGTGGGTGGTTTTTCACCCCAAACCACTCCAGTCATCATTGCCCCAAAATCGAACTGCAGGTTGCCTTCGTCAGTGATGAAAACCTCACCTTCACCGCCGAATTCAACTGGTTTCCACTTGCCCATTTTTTTCCCCTCAAACATTGGGATTACATTGGGATCTTTGGGGGGAGTTTTTGCTTTTGCGACAGGTTTTGGCTTTTCCTCGGGTTTTTTGCTTACGGCTTTTGCAGGTTGAGCGCTGGGCTTTGCTTGGCCATCAGCTTTGGGAGCAGTTGTATCTTGCGGGGTATCACTCGGTGTGCACGCAGGCAGCAAAATCAAAGCGGTGGCCAGGATCAAAACAGCGAGGGGGGATAGGTGGAAGGTTTTAGACATGACAGAAGTGTGGGTGCTGAGAGCAAGCCTGCAAGGGATTTTTCAGTCTGGGCCCGAAGAAAGGTTTGCGTCAAGTTCATGGATGAGGTACTGCACGGTTGAACATATGATTTCGATAAACGACGTTGGCACTGGTCAGTCTCTAGTGGACGAAGTCAGGGCGTTTTTTTCTCCGGAGGGCGCACTTTCCGAGCTGGAGCATTTCGAATACCGGGCCGAGCAACAGGAAATGGCGGTGCATGTGGCATCGTCCCTGATGAATGCCGAGCCACTGGTTGTGGAGGCAGGAACGGGTGTCGGCAAGTCTTTGGCTTATCTGGTGCCGGCGGTTTTACTGGCTCGTCGTGAGAAGCGCAAGGCGGTCATTACCACTCATACGATCAACTTGCAGGAGCAACTGATTTTAAAAGACATCCCATTGCTGCAAGGTGTGCTGGGCGATACAGAGGGGGAGGATGTGCGGGCGGTGCTGTTGAAGGGGCGGCGGAATTATGTCTGCCCGACAAGATTGCGGCGGGCGCTTGCCGTTGGGGATGATCTGTTCACTTCTTCGGACCGTGACGATCTCAAAGCAGTGGAAGAATGGTGCAAGACCACTTCCGACGGCAGTC
>DAOUQC010000081.1 GCA_030625775.1 Verrucomicrobiota bacterium | reverse complement strand
AATGACTTTGGCAGAAGTAGTGATTAAAAATCCAATGCCACCTGTGCTGGAACAGCCGGGCAAAGGCATGCGGGTCGAACTGCCGGAAGGGGTGATCCTGTTTGTCAGTGATGCCGGACAGGTTGCAATGAGCGCAGAACTCATTCGGCTGGTAACTCAAACTAAATAGCCATGCTCAGTTTCCCTGGAAGTCTCAAAATCTATATTGCAATCGAGCCACAGGATATGCGCAAGAGTTTTAACGGCCTCTACGAGGTGGCTCAAGATAAGCTCGAGGAAAATCCGCAAAATAGTGCGATTTTCGTATTCACCAATAAACGCAGGAACCGCATCAAGCTACTCTACTACGATGGCACCGGCCTATGGGTGTTGGCAAAACGTCTGGAGCAGGGCGCTTTTTCCTGGCCGCAAGCCTCAAGCGCAGGGCAAACAAAGCTCACACTGACTCCCGAGGCACTGGGGATGCTCACCGATGGGATTGATCTGTGCGATGGCTGTCGCCGGGCCTGGTATAAGCGGGAATGACATTGGAAATACTTAACTTTTAGCAAATATCAGCTTGATCATTTGCTTTATACGGTTAGTATCCACGTTATGACAGAATTGGAACTGTCCCAATAAAAGGAAATCACCCGACTCCGGGAAGAGAACAAGCTGCTGCACCAAGAAGCTTGATCTGGTGATTCGTCAGATGTTCGGCAAAAAAAGTGAACGCCTCGACCCTGCGTAATTGGAGTTACTGCTCTCTAATATTGATGCTGATGCGCCGGGAAAAGATGAAGCCTCCGCAGCTCACATTGAGTTGTTGGAGGCCGAAGCCAAGCCCCGTCGCCGCAAAACGGCTGAGACCCGCCGTCCGCGTATTCCCGAGCACTTGCCCTTAGTCGAGGAAATCATTGATCCGGAGCCAGTCAAAGCCTGCCCTGAAGCGTGGAGCTACATAGGAGAAGAAAGCAGTGAACAGCTCGATTACGAACCAGGGCGCTTTTTGCGACGTCGATTAGTGCGGCGTAAGTATGTGAAAAAGGCCAACCGGGAAGCCCCTCCCATCATTGCGGATTTGCCACCGAAATTAGTCGATGGAGGTATTGCCTCCCCGGGACTACTGAGCCAGATCATCATCGCCAAGTATTGCGATCATTTACCTCTTTATCGTCAGGAACAGATTTTTTTACAACGGCACGGAGTTGAAATCCCACGCCAGACCATGGCCCGCTGGGTAGAGGTGGTCGCTGACTGGTTGCACCCGATTCACAATGAGGTGGCCCGGCAAATGTTCGCTCGCTCCTATGTTGAAGCAGATGAAACGCCGATCAAATATCTGGAGCCTGGCGCAGGGAAGACCAAGCAAGGTTACCTGTGGGTTTATCGGGTTCCTGGAGGTGACACTCTCTTTGACTGGCATCCCGGGCGAGGCCACAAATGCTTGAAATTATTTATTCCCGAGAGCTTCCAAGGGGTTATCCAATGCGATGCTTTCGGGGCTTACCGGACCTTTGCGCGTGATCGTAATGGAGTGCGTCTGGCAGGTTGCTGGGCTCATGCGAGACGGAAATTTTTCGATGCTTTCGATATGGGTGACTCCCGTGAACAATCGGGTTGGATCATACGTCAAATCCAACACCTTTACCGGATTGAGAAAAAGCTGCGTGAATGCCGGGCGGGCCCGAATTTAAGGAATGCGATTAGGCAAAGTGAAAGCAAACCAATCCTCAAACGTATCAGAAAAGCCTTGTTGCGCTTAAAATCCAGTAAGACAATCCTGCCCAAAAGCCTTTTGGGTAAAGCGATCAATTATACCCTCAATCAAGGGGATATGCTGGAAGTGTATATCGATAACGGCTTAGTTGAAATAGATAATAATCTAGTTGAGAATGCAATCCGTCCTACGGCCATAGGGAAGAAAAACTGGTTGTTCATAGGAGCAAAAGAAGCTGGGTGAACCGGGAGAGACCATAATGCCTTATCGTCTGCTGGCCTTTGGGTGGGATCTGCACGGCGGCGGCGGGGAAGTCGGTAGCGGTGAAAACCTGATAATTGCGCTTGGTGCGCAGCTACGGCTGGAGCGGCAGATCACTTTACCGGTCGTTTCATTACAGGTTATTTTCTCCAATGAGAAAGGTGTTCGTAGTAGGTACTCCGCAAGCCGCCTGCGCCCCTCCAAGTCATGCGAAGCGATAGGCTTTTCCCCTGCATCAAGGCTGAACCCGCTGTGTTTCCAACGAAGGCCCAATCAGAGAACCGGGGGTTCTCTGATTGGGCGAATAACGAATAGGGAGGAACCTTTCAATTGTCGCTACCCAATGCAGTCCACTATCGGGTATTTTTTATCCAGTATTTTGTCGGTCGGGATATTCAACCATTTCTCCAGGATGCCGGCGTAGACATTACGGAAGTCCACCTGGGTTTTCAGGTTGCCTTCTTTGGTGAGGTCGGTGAGGCTCGGCTGTTTGCCGTGAACGCCGGCTTTGACGCCGGGTCCCAGAATAAACATCGGTTGGGCCTGGCCGTGATCAGTTCCGCCACTGTGGTTCTCGGCGGCGCGGCGGCCAAATTCACTGTAGGTGTAGGTGAGCACACGCTCCGCATTGCCACAACGGGCGAGATCTTCATAAAAGGCCCCCATGGTGTTGTCGAGTTCGGTCAGCAACTGGGAGAGTCGCCGTGGTTGGTCGGCGTGGGTATCATAACCACCAAAGACAGCGATACCCTGAGCCGCGTAAAAGGCACGCGCATCGAGCCCTCCATTGATAAAAGCGGCGATTGTTTTCACCGAGTTACCAAACTGAGTGTCCGGGTACTCGATTTTCGTTTTGTACCCGCTGGCCAACTCGCCGAGCTTGCCGCTGGCGGAGTTTGCATTGACGGCTGTCTGGGTGACGAACTGGAGATCCTTTTTAGGATCCATCTTCATTCCCTTTTGCATTTGGTTGAGTTTGGAATAAAGCATCTTCTCACGTTCATTACGGCTGCCATTGAAGCGAAACGAATCCGGATTCACAAAGCCGATTCCGGGGTGTTCTATTCCGGTGAGTCCCAGCGGCAAACCTCCGGGGCCGACGGCGATGTTCCGTGTCGGAGAGGTGTCTTTGCAGGAATGGTCCACAAAACGACCGAGCCAGCCAGTGGCTCCGGGTTTGCCGGTTTTAACTCCTTTTTTACCAGCTTCCCAGACCTCCCGACCAGTGAAATGGCTGAGATTGAAACCCGGATATCCGGTTCCAAGAACGACAGCGAGGGATCCTTCGTCATGCATTTTTTTGAAACGTTTCAGACTCGGGTGCAGGCCTATTTCATCATTGAGTTTGAGCACATCCTTGGCCGGAATACCCAACACCTTGCGCATTTTGTAATACTCCTCGTTGGCGTAGGGAGGTACGACCGCCAAGCCGTCGGGGCCGCCGGTGAGTAGAAGCGACACGACAATGCGGTCGTCCGAGCCTGCCGGTGGGCCGGCCAGAGCCGTGCGCAGGACAAAATTAGGTAGGGTTGCACCGACTCCCACGATACCCAGGCCGCGATTCAAAAAATCGCGTCGTGTTGCAATATTGGTTTTTTTCATAATAGGCTCCTTTTTGGTTTTTTTGTAATGGGTTTGGTCTTGCGTTATGAGATCTGGTGTTCCGGTACACACAGCATGAGCATAAGCATCGAGCGCAGCTTCTGGTTGACTTTTGGACGCTGCTTTGCCCACTCGGTGCATGGGGGTAGCTTGCCGAGGTGGCTGATGAGTTCCTTGCGTTTTTCTGCGTTCAGGGGCTGCGCGAGGCAAGCCTTGGCCAGATAGTCTACGGCTTCAGCGCCGTTCTTGCATCCACCGGCCTCAATCAGAGCCACCACGTCAACACCCTCCTTACCGACAGCATCGATCAAACTAGCCACTGCATTGTAGCGGACAAATAATCGTTGTGAGCTGATCCAGGGGCGACCGTAACGCCAGCCTTTCACATCCGGCGGCTCGAGCAATTGCATACCCATGTCCTGAAGCGCGATGTCGAGCGCCTCGTAGTTGGCGAGCGGCTGCTCCACGACGAGGCGCGAGCCGTCTGCTTTTGGCAAAGGTTTGCTGATCGGCAGGGGAACAGCGAGTGGTTTTGACCCCAGATCCCGCAGCAGGCCGACCATCAGTTCCACCGGGCTTTTGATCTGCTTACCCATGGCACGGGCACTGTAGAATTCTTCCGATAGGAAGAGGTTTTTTAGCATTGGTTCCAAATCATATTTCCGCCCTTTGAGTACAGCTGCGAGTCTTTCGGTCGTTACCTGGTCCGGGTCTTCATAGGCGAAATATTCCCACAGCTTGAAGGCGATGAAGCGCGGGGTCTCCGGTTGCTCCAGGATCAGGCGTACCAAATCGTCACCCGTCCACGTGCCTTTTTTGCCAAAAATGGTCTTCTCGGTATTATCGTGTTGGTTGTAGAGAAAGCGATAGGTTCCGGTAGCATTGTCATAATTGTAGCCAGTCAGTGCCCGGGCAGCCTCGACGATATCTTGCTGGGTATAACCCTGGTCAACACCCATGGAGAACAGCTCCATGATTTCACGGGCGAGGTTCTCGTTAGGCTTGCCTTTGGCATTCTTGTTGTTGTCCAGGTAACGGAGCATCACCGGGTCGTGCACGATACCGTAGAGCAAAGCTGCGAAGTTTCCCGCTGCCTGACTACGGAAAAACTCGTTTTGCTGGAGCATGTTATAGCTGTTCCCCACCACACTGTTCTGACTGGCAAAATGACCGTGCCAGAAGAGTGTCAGTTTCTCCTGAAGCGGGCGGGGTGATTCGACCAGACGCTGCAACCACCAGCGGCGGATCAGGGTGAGTTGGTTGGCTTCCACGGATCTTGGATCCAGGCTGATGGCACGGTTCCCTGTGCCACGGATCCTCATCTTGCCCCTCAATGGATCAACCACGAGTTTGGGGGTGAGATCGAGCGAGGGGCCGTCACTTGGCTGACGATAAAACTCCACCAGATGATCGACCGCCTTGTAGAGTCCCATGGCACGGAGCTTTTCGACTTGCTGGGGAGTGCCGCCAAAACCGGCCCGAACGAGAAGATGCCGTGCCTTGGCGTAATCCCATTTCTCCGGGGCAAGCGGTTTCAGTCCTCCCATCGAAATAGAGCGCAGGGGATAAACTTTGGCTGCTCCGTCGGCGACGGCCTTCACTGCAATTGCCAAAATCTTGTTGGCGTTCGTTTTTTCTTTCTCCTGCTGTTGAATGAACTTCTGCAGTTCTTTTTTGTGTGCCAGGTCGGGATCCACTGCGGCGATTCCTTTTGCGATCCGGGCTGCCTCACCACTTTGCTCGATGAGCTCTTCTGCTGTGTCCTTCCGGATGGCTGCCCATTGACGGATCTCCATTTCCCTGAGCGCTTTCAATGCGGGAATCTCGCGCTGGAGGGCGTCGGCAGTCTTCGCCTGGGTTTTGGCTTCCTTCTCCTTTCCTGCTTGCAGGGTCAGCTCGACTGTGCGTTGTGCCGCCGCTTTCGCTTTTATCTCCAGGAGTTTCAGTTCCACAGTGCGTGTCGCCGCCATTTTATCGCGAAGCTCATACTCCGAGGGAAACAGCTCATTCGTTTTTTCGTTTGCAGTGATGGTGTCGGCGATCAAGCGCTGGGCGTTGGACCATCTTGTTGCAGTTGCTTGTTTCAAAGCCGCACGTAATGGCGCCAGTTGTGTTTCAGGTTGTTTTTCAGCGATTGCTCGCTTTAGCATCGCATCTACAGTCGACCATTTTCTTAGCCCCTCCTCGGCACGATTGCGTTCCGAGCGGGCAATCTCACGGGTAGCCGATCGTGCCATTTCACGCGATCTTTCCAGCTCCCTGGTAGCTTTTTCCTGCTTTTGAACTTTTTCCAGAACGGGGTCGATTTTTTTCTCTACCTTTTTCTTAGGCTCAGCGCCCTGTAATAGGCAGGTAGTGGCAAAGCCAAGTGCTACTATTCCTAAGCTTAGCACCCGCGATTTATATGGTGGTGGTTTTTTCATGTTCTTGAATGTTTGTGATCGATGGTTTCCTGTATCTCTATTGTCAGGAGATCGGGAGTGGGAGGGGGAATAGTGAACATCATTCACCGGCCTTGGAGCAGGCTGGTAATTTTTCTAAGGGGGGGGGATTGTTTATAAGGATTTCTTCTGGCAGAAAAATTCTTACTGTTTTATGGGCTAGCATTGCTGCTGGTTGGCTCACTTTGTTCAGCATTAGAAATATGCTGTATCCGATACATTCATAGCCACTTAAATATTGCTATTTACTTTGCATAAGTTGTTGTTACAGATTGGCTTAGGTGATTTTAAATGGCGGTAGTAGTGGTGGGGAAGTGGCATGCCGGCTTCTGCTGAAAAGGATGGAGGCTGTGTTTTTTTCCTTTTCCCCGGGAGTTTACGATTGACCCTGGGGCTGCCCTTTGGCAGGTTCTGTATGACTTTTAAGAGTAATGTTTTTCTTGCTGTCTTTTGTCTGGAACTAATGACTTGGCCTGGTTCAGGTGAGATCTTTTTATTTGGAATTTGTCAGTTTTAGAGACCTCCATAGTGAAAATAAATACGACAAAAAATCCACGACCAAACAAGGTTCACGTGGTGATCAACCCAGCTCCGTCGAGACGGGTTCCTTTGCTGGCGATATTGAACCAGCATTTCCGTGAAGCGGGGATTTATTGGGAGGTGTCGATCACACACGGAGATGGTGACGGGCAGATTCAGGCAGAAAAGGCGATCGAGAACGGTGCGGATGTGGTGGCGGTGTATGGCGGGGATGGAACGGTGAAGGAGGTGGCCAGTGCTTTGGTGGGTACCAATGTTCCTTTGTTAATTTTACCGGGAGGGACGGGCAACCTGGTGGCTGTGGAATTAGGGATTGATCGTCACCTTGACCGCGCCTGTGCCCGGGTGTGTGGGACGGACTTTAACACTCGGGCTGTCGATGTTGGTAAGATGGGGGCGCATTACTTTTTGTTGCGTATCGGCTGTGGGTTGGAGACAAGTGTGGTTCAAGATGCCACCAGGGAAATGAAGGATCAGTTTGGGAAATGGGCTTATGTGTTTTCTGCCTTGAAGGTTCTTCAGGAGTTGCCTGTTTCCAATTATAATATCGTTCTTGATGAGGTGGAAACTTTCAGTGCCAAGGGGGTGGCTTGTCTGGTGGCGAATGCGGGCAAAGTGGGCCTCGGCCAGATGTCCTTGTCGCCGGCAGTCGATATATCAGACGGGAAATTGGATGTTTTTTTTATCAAAAAAGCCAACGTCCCGAGCTTGATGCAAATTGCCGGCAAGATGATGGGCCTGGATCGAATAAAGTTGAGCGATGTGGTGCCTGATCTGGATGTATTGAAGGAGGTCAATCATTGGCAAGTGGAATCGGTATTGATCGAAACCGACCCTGTGATTGATATCCAGGTGGATGGGGATGTGGTGGCAAAAACGCCGCAGTTGATGAGAGTATTGCCCGGAGCTTTAAAGGTCGTGGTGTAAAAACAGGGTTGATTGAAGCGGGGAAGTAGTGTTTGTATTTTTTTACGCATTTTCCAAACTATGAAACCCTCTATATTCCTAATCCCTCGCCTTTCCTTTATTCTGACTGTTTCAGGTGCACTGGCCGCAGGGGCAGCGGTAGTATTCGGGCAGGACTCAGCTGCCATCGCACCGGAAAAAGTGGTCAATTTGATCGCTGATCCCGAGTTCAAGGATTTCACTTATCATTTGAATAAGAAAAAATCACTGACTGATAAGCGTGAGGAGATATGGAAAGTCGAGGATGGCCAACTGCATGTTATCGGCAAGGGCTTTGGGTATATCCGGACCAATAAAAAATATAAGGATTACCACTTGGTGATGGAATACAAATGGGGGGAACACACCTGGAAGCCGCGTGAGGACCGGGCCAGGGATTGCGGTTTGTTGGTACATGGCCATGGTGCCGACGGGACTTTGGGAGATACCTGGATGTCATCAGTGGAAGCACAATTAATCGAAGGGGGGTCGGGAGATATTCTGGTCTTGCAGGGAAAGAACCCGGACGGTTCCCTTATTCCGTCCAGCCTGACTTGCGAGGTGGTTAAGGATAGGGATGGTGAAGATATTTGGAAAAAAGGGGGGGAGGCGAAAGCTTTCCCTGAAAAGGGCAAACAGAATCAGCGCATTAACTGGCGCGATCGGGACCCGGATTGGGATGATGTGAAAGGTTATCGTGGCTCAAAGGATATCGAAAACCCGGTGGGAGAGTGGAACCGAATGGAGGTGGTCTGCAAGGGAGGCAACATGGACGTATACATCAACGGCGAGTTGGTGAACTCTGGAACCAAGGCGATGCCTGCGGAGGGTTTTATTTGTCTGCAGACGGAATCGGCGGAGTGCTGGTTGCGTCGTTTTGAACTTTGGCCACTGGGTGAGTTCAAGGAACCCTGGAAAGTGGCGGAGCGATCGGAGGACTTGGGTTACAGCCCTGACGGCAGTGCTATTTTGCCGAGACGTTTTGCCATAAGTGCAGAGGAGTCGTTGAAGAGCTGGGAAGTGGATGGTGATTTTGAAATTGAGTTGGTGGCCAGTGAACCCTTGGTTTGTGATCCGGTTGACGTGGTGTGGGACGAGCGCGGCAGGATGTTCGTAGCAGAAATGCGTGATTACCCATTGCCCCCGGAACATGGGCCCCTGCTGTCGCGGATTCGCCTGCTGGATGATAAGGATGGAGACGGGCGAATGGACAGTGCCGTGACCTGGGCGGATAATCTGGATCATGTGCAAGGTTTGCTGCCGATGAAGGGTGGTCTGTTGGCGACGACGCGCAATGCTATTCTTTTTCTGGAAGACAAGGATGGCGACGGCAAAGCAGATGAGCCAACCGTGTTGTTTCGCAGTAATGACCCCCGTCACAATCAACTGCAGATATCTGCGCCACGCTGGGGATTGGATAATGCGGTCTATTTGAACAATGGGCTGGACGGAAAAGAGATTTATCCAGAGGGAAATGAAGATGCGAAGATGAAAATAACGCGACTCAATCTGCGTTACGACCCGAAAAGTGGATACATGGGGGCGGTGACCGGAAGGGGACAGTTTGGAGCCACTCAGGATGACTGGGCACGGCGCTATTTTTGCAGCAATCGGAACCCCGCCATGTTTGCCGTGATGGAACAGGCAGCGATCAAGCAAAACCCATTTGCCGGGATTACGGACGGGGTGGAAGACGTTGCCCCTGCTGGTGGTGCCAAGGTTTACCCTTTACAGTTGACGCATACGACAGCTGATGCTCATGCGGGCACCTATACGGCGGCTTGTGGGGTTGGGGTCTACCGAGGAGATTTGGTGCCTCAACTGCGTGGAAATATTTTCACCTGTGAACCAACGGGTCAACTAGTGACGCGGTCATCTCTGGAGCCGAACGGTGCCAGCTTGAAGGCAATTAGAATTGGGGAGAAAAAAGAGTTTATTGCTTCTCGCGATACCTGGGCTCGTCCGGTGAATGTGAGGAACGGCCCTGATGGCGCTCTTTACATAGTCGACATGTATCGTCAGATCATCGATCACGCCCGTTTCATGCCGGAGGAATATACCAAAACGCATTACATGCGCGCTGGATTCGATCAGGGGCGTATTTATCGGGTGGTTCCAAAAGGCGGTGACAAAAGGCGGAAAATCCAGGCTTTGCCACGGAAAGCTAATGAGCTGGTGGCTTTACTGGAAAGTCCGAACGCATGGCACCGCATTGGCGCCCAGCGACTGATTGTTGAAAAACAGGACAAGTCGGTGGTTCCCGCTTTGAACAAACTGGTGACCGGAGGAAAAACAGCGCAGGCGCAAGTGCATGCGATGTGGACTCTGGACGGATTGGAGAGTTTGAAGCTGGAACAGGTGAAAGCTTTGTTACAGTCGAAAGAGGGAGGCGTGGTGGAAAACGCGATTCAGGCGGCGATCCTGCGTTTTCCCGGAGATGCTGATATTCACAAAACGTTGCTCGGCTTTGTGGGCAAGCATGCGAGTGGACGGGTGCAGTTCATGGCGGCCATCGAAATGGCAGGAGACGAAAGTGCAGCGGCTACTAAAGCTCTGACAGCTTTGACCCGCGGAAATACTGCTGATGAGTGGATGCGGAAAGGTGTGTTGAGCGCATCGGAGAACCGTGCTGGAAAAATCCTGGCGGCTTTGCTTAGGGATAAAAGTTTCACTGGGAAAGCGGCAGAAGGGCATGCTGATCTGGTATTGCAGTTTGCGACCGCAGCTGGAGCGCGTGGTGATCTGGGGGAATTGAAAGAAGTGCTGGAAGCAATTGCTGCGGCTGACGAAAAAGGAACCTGGTGGCAGTATGCAACGGTCACAGGAATGTCCAGTGGTCTTCGTCGCAGCAAACTGAAGCAGAAATCAATCGCTGCTCTGGTGGCTAGTCCGCCGGAAGAATTGAAGGAGCAGATTCCAGCCGTGAAAGCAGTGTTGGATTCAGCGAAGGAAAAATTGAAAGATCGTTCGCGTCCTGTGGCTGACCGCTTGGCGGCTTTGCCTTTGGTGCAGCAGAAAGGCATGGCCGAGATGCTGCCGATTGTTGAGAAGCTGATCGATCAGAAGGAGCCGGTGGAAATTCAGCAGGCGGCTTGTCAGGCATTGTCTCGTTTTGATCGCAACGTGATTGCGGATTTCTTTTTTGAACGTTGGAAAGAACTGGGGCCGACGCCGCGTCGCGAGGCTTTGGTATTGATATCCGCGAATGGCAAAACCGTGATGCGCCTGATGAAAAAAATGAAAGCGGGTGAAATCAGTCCCGCTTTGATGGATCCCATGCGCCGGTGGAGTCTGGGCCGGTCGAAAGATCCGGCTACTCACAAGCTGGCAACCGAGCTATTCGGACAGGCTTCGGGCGACCGGGGCAAAGTGATTGCGGAATACAAACCGGCTATTGCCAAAGGCGGTGACGCGGTAGCAGGGATGAAAGTTTTTGAAACCAACTGCATTGTTTGTCATCGCAAAAATGGTAAGGGCGTCGACGTGGGGCCGGATATTACTGATGTGAAAATTAAGCCAGCCGAAGCTCTTCTTTCAGATATTTTGGATCCGAACCGGATGGTGGAAGAGCGTTGGTCTGCTTACACCTTACAAACGAAAGACGGGCGCACATTGATGGGATTGGTGAGTGCAGAGACCACTGAGGCGGTCACCCTTAAGATGCTGGGAGGGATTGTTGAAATCGTTCCTCGAGACGAAATCGTTAAGATGGAAACGGTGGGGATTTCCCTGATGCCTGTTGGCCTTGAGGGAGCGATCAGCAAAGAGCAAATGGCTGATCTGATTCAGTTTTTGAAGAAGTGATTTTCGCTTGGTGGAAAAATTGATAATTTAAAATGGACGGCCGAACGAAGAGCAGCAGCCGGAACATACTAACCGAAGGCAATTAAAAATGAAAATGAAGAACAACTTGTTTTATCTATTCGGGGTGCTTGCGGCATTGTCGTTTACTTTTGTTGCTTGCAAGGATGGGATTAAGAGTGCTGAGGGTGGGGCTAAGAAGCCGAATTTCATCGTTATCTATACGGATAACCTGGGTTATGGAGATATCGAGCCTTTTGGATCGACGGTGCATCGCACACCGAATCTGAACCGTATGGCAAAGGAGGGCAGGAAATTCACCCATTTCAGCGTGACGGCCGGGGTTTGCACGCCTTCGCGTTCGAGTTTGATCACCGGATGTTATTCGCAACGGGTGGGGATGCATGACAATCCGCGTGACGGATGGGTATTGCGTCCGGTTTCTCCCTTTGGTTTGAATCCGAGTGAAATCACGATTGCCGAGGTATTGAAGGAGCAGGGTTACGCCACGGCGATGATTGGCAAGTGGCACTTGGGCGACCAGCCTGAGTTTTTGCCCAACCAGCAGGGCTTTGATTATTTTTTCGGAATACCCTACAGTGATGACATGACTCAGGAAGCGGGTCAGAGAGCGGCCGCGCGGAAGAAGAAAAATGGGAGTGCTCCCAATCTGGGTGGATTGGCGTGGCCTCCATTGCCGCTGATGGAAAATGAAAAGGTGATCGAGGCACCGGTGGATCGCAATGGTTTGACCAAACGATACACGGAAAAGGCGATGGAATGGATCACGGAACACAAGGACGAATCCTTTTTTCTCTATTTTCCACAGGCGATGCCGGGCAGTACCAGCACGCCGTTCTCAAGTCCTGAATTTCGCGGCAAGAGCAAAAACGGGCCGTGGGGAGATTCGATTGAGGAACTGGATTGGTCACAGGGACAACTGATGGACAAGTTGGTCGAGTTGGGGATCGATAAAAACACTCTGGTGATCTGGACTTCGGACAACGGGGCACCAATCAATCGTGAGCCGGGGAATCTGGCCCGTGGTTCGAATCTGCCTCTGCACGGACGGGGATATACGACTTCTGAGGGGGCGTTTCGAGTGCCGACGATTATGTGGTGGCCGGGAACCGTTCCGGCGGGAACGACAAGTGAAGAGTTTTGCACCACCATGGATTTGCTGCCGACTTTCGCTCGTATGGCTGGAGGTGAAGAACCTCAGGATCGCAAGATCGACGGGCATGATATTCGTGCATTGATTGTCGGGGAGGCAGGGGCAAAAACTCCCTATAAGGTGTTTTATTATTATGATGGAGTTCAACTGCAGGCGGTAAGATCCGGCAAGTGGAAACTTTTTTTACCCTTGGAAAATTTCAGGAATCATCCGCATTTTTCGAAGAAAAAAGGCGATCTGGGTGAACCTTTGTTGTTCAATGTAGTGGATGATATTTCGAGCAGTAAAAACGTAGCGACGGATCATCCTGATATTGTGGCGCGCTTGACCCGGCTGGCTGAAGCGGGGCGGGCGGATCTGGGCGATGGGGAAAAACGTGGGGCCGGGCAGCGGGAGATTGGCAGGATGGATGCACCCACAGCAAGGGTGCTGGCCGGAAAATAGTGGCGTATAATTATAAATGATGAATTGCCCTATGGTGGGTTCATCTGCTAGGCTGCGGTTATGCTGTGTGAGCGGGTAAGGGTTTTATGTGCTGTCTGCTGTCTCTGGTCAGTGGCGGGCTGGGGGATTGCTGAAGAAGCTGAGGCGGCCAAACAAGAAGACCCAGGCACTTCACCGGCTTCTCCGGCAACCCTTGCTTCCCCCGTTCAGACAGGGGGCAAATACATTCGTTACGTCGACAAGGGGAAAGAGGGGAAACTGCAAACAGCGATTGCCCATTTTGTCAGGGATCGTGATGGAGCAAGCGTGGATCTGATTGCGGTGGTGCATGTTGGGGATCAGGCGTATTACGATGACTTAGATAACCGAATGATCATCTATGATGGTGTTCTCTACGAAATGGTGGGAGGCCCTTACAATCCGGAGGTCGAAGAAGCGGTTTCCGAGAAGGGGAGTCCTCTCGAGGGGTTGAGAATGATCCATGGTATGATTCAAAGCTTGCTGCAACTCGAGTATCAAAAGAATGGTATCGACTACTTGAGAAAAAACTTTATTCACGCTGATGTGGATTGGAAAAAATTCCAGGCTTTGTCAGAGGAACGCAACCAGACGATTGCCACTTGGTTTGCACGGGCGATGGATTTGGCTAATAGCGAGAATCTGCCGGGAGTTCCCAATGATGAAAAAGAAAGCCAGGCGCTGTTGACTTCCTTGATGGGGGCAGTAGTCAACGGGGATGCGGCAGCCTTGAAGCGGATTTTGGCACCGATATTGAGTGAAGCGGAGAGTCTGATCACTCGGCTGGAAGGGGATGACGGGACAGTACTGGTGACTGAACGGAACAAGGTGGCTTTTGAGGTCTTGCATGAGCAATTGCGCTTCGGGAAACGCAAATTAGCGGTATTGTATGGGGCGGGGCATATGCCGGATCTGGAAAAGCGTCTGGCAAGTCTGGGTTTTCACAAGGTTAAGACTGAGTGGAAAACTGCTTGGGATATTAGCGATGATCCTTCAACGCCAAAAATGAATATCCTCGGGGATTTGCTCAAGGATGAAAGAGTCGGCACTTTGTTGAATTCGGCGATGAAGCTGATCGGTGAAAGTGCCCGCCCTGCGACTGATAAAACAGAATGATCATTGGACGATGGGCCCAATGTGGGCAAGGAGTTGCAGGGAAATAATGGCCCCTTAAGGGCTCCGGGATTTTCTATTTTTTTATTATGAGTTACGCAGATACAATCAACGACGAGCAAAAAGCAATTATCCAGACCTGGGCGGATGGAGGGGATGATCTGTCGGCAATCCAGAAAAAACTGGCTGACGAGTTGTCCGTTCAGGTGACCTACATGGAGGTGCGGTTTTTGATTGCTGATATTGGGATTGAAATGCCCGTCAAGGAGGTGCCGGTTGAAGAGGAGGTTTCGGAGGAAGTAGTAGAAACTCCGGAGACGGATGCGGAGGGGAGTGAAGAAGCGGGCAACGAGGAGGAAGTCGTGACAGGGAATGAGAATCCTGCGCCCGAAGGCGAGCCACTACCCGCAGCTTCTGTCAAAGTGACTATGAGTGAGGTTTTGCCACCGGGAGCGATGGCAGGAGGGACAGTGACTTTTGGGGATGGCATGCAAGCCACTTGGGGATTGAACCAGATGGGACAGTTGTCATTGGATCCTACAGACCCTGCCTATCGTCCCAGTGAGGCTGACGTGAAGGCCTTCCAGATGGAACTACAGAAAGTGGCGCAGGAAAAAGGGTTGTGAGATTCGGGTGAATGTGGATTAAGGCACTTCTGCCAGCGTTAAGTGTTGGCGGTAGAGTGGGACGGATTGCCAATTCGTTTAACCTCTGACCTCTGACCTCTGGGTAGCCGGATCAACAGATAGGCAATCTGTTGCTACAGCAGAAGCGTAATGGTAAAAATTGATCCGCGGTGTTTGCATGTATCTAAGATTACCTGGGCACAAAAAAAGCGGGTAAGGCAAATGCCCCCCGCTTTTTATTGAGTTGATCACCCTGAAATCAGGCGTCTTTGTAATTGTAAACCAATTTGTCTTTAATCGTTCCAGGACGGGGAACCGGTCCTGGTTTGAAGCTGTCACCCCAGGCTGGTTGGTCGGGGCCCAAATCCTCACCGGAATTCAGTGCCTGATCCCAAGTCACACTCTGGCCCGAATAGGCAGAGATGCGAGCCATGATGCCCATCATGGTGGAGTGGATCATGCGGTCACCGTCATTGATGAAGTTGCCTGAACGAATGGAGGCGAATAACTCATTGTGCTCCACTTGATACATATTCTGTTCTCCAGCGTTTTTGCGGGGTTTGCGCCATTTCCAGATGACTTTACCACTGTGATCTTCGATAAAAGGGTCTTTTCCCTTGCCGATGATCAACTTGCCTTTGGTGCCAACGATATAGTCGGCATTTTCACCAATACAACCCGGTGTTTTTCTTTGGCCAAGATGACACCAGACATTGTTGGGGTATTCATAGGATGCGTGGATGTGGTCAAAAATATTACCAGCGAGCTGGGGCACTTGAAGGCCGCCTACCGAACGACAAGAGATAGGACTTTGATCGCCCATCACCCAGCCGATTTTATCGACGCTGTGGATGGCCTGTTCAACCAAACCGCCACCACCGAGCCATGAGTAGTTGTACCAGTTGCGGATCTGCCATTCGATATCGCTTTCACCGGGGCGGCGTTCGCTTGGATCGATGTGGGGTTTGGACCAACCAGAGTAGTAAGTCGCGTAAACGCCGGTGATGTCACCGATGAGGCCTTCTTCAAGAACCTGTGCATATGCGGCACGGCGAGCTGGATGATAACGCCAGCAAAAACCTGCCACCATGGCAATGGGTTTTGTTTTGGACAGGGCGACGGTGTCCATGCAACTTTTTACCCCGGCGGCATCGACGGCCATGGGTTTTTCTGTGAAGATGTGTTTGCCGGCCTCGACCGCCGCTTTCAAATGCTGGGGGCGGAAGCCGGGTGTTGTGGTCAGGATGACCAGATCGACTCCAGAATCAATCACCCGTTGGTAGGCATCAATACCGACAAATTGGCGCTCTTTGGGCACCTGGACCTTGTCCTTGAATTTGGCATTTTTTGAAAGAGTAGTCAGTGAGTTGTCGATTTGTTCCTGAAAGACGTCCGCTACAGCATGCAGTTCCATGTTGTCATCTGCGCTCAAGGCTTGTGCTGCTGCTCCAGTCCCGCGGCCACCTGTGCCGATAAAACCAATTTTAATTTTTTTGTCAGCAGGGATGCCTGCCCCTTGAGTGATGGTGGCGGAGAGGGCGCCTGCCGCCACGGCGGCTCCAGCTGAAGTTTTAATAAAGTCGCGCCGATTGTGGGAAGCCTCATTCAGGGCTTGAGGGTGGTTTTCGCTCATGATGTCTGCTTTTGGGTATTTGTTGAATTGATTATTCTATAGAGAAGATAATACTGATATAGTATTGTCCCGCTAGTGCAAATATTTTTTATGAATTCATAATAAATAATCAGCTTAGTAAATTTGTCAAAGGGTTGAAGAGGCTTTTTCACCAAGGGTTTTCGATTACAAGACGGTGAAATGGGGGAGTGGAATAATTCTGTGACTCGTAATTGGCAAAGCATGCGCGAATGCGTATCTTTACGGATCAGGCTATAAACTGAATATATTGAACAATGAATCTGCATACTATTACCCTGACACTCGCTGGATTTTTATGTTGCGTGAGCAATTTGAATGCTGCGGATAAAGCTCCTGATATTCTCTTCATATTCGCTGATGACCAGGCTTTCTCGACGATTCATGCTTTGGGCAATGATGAGATCGAGACTCCGAATCTCGACCGACTGGTCAAACGTGGAACGACTTTCACCCGTGCTTACAACATGGGTTCGTGGAGCGGTGCGGTTTGTGTGGCGAGTCGTCACATGTTGAATACCGGACTGTATGTGTGGAAAGCAAAACAAGCAGCGGATAGGCTGGGAGGTAGGAAGAAAGGGCAAAAGACTGGCAACAATCCCTATCCGAATTTTCAGAAAAAAGGTTGGATGTGGTCGCAACTGATGGCCAAGGCAGGTTATGATACTTATTTCACTGGCAAGTGGCACGTCAAAGCCAAGGCGGATGAAATTTTCAAAGTGTCACGGAATATTCGCCCGGGCATGCCGAACCAGACACCGGAGGGATACAATCGTCCCATAGATGGTAAGCCGGATGTCTGGAGTCCCTATGATAAAAAATTTGAAGGGTTTTGGAAGGGTGGACGTCACTGGAGTGAGATTGTTGCGGACGATGCAGAGGAGTATCTGAAAATGGCAAAAGCTTCGGATAACCCTTTTTTCATGTATATCGCTTTCAATGCAGCACATGATCCACGGCAGGCACCGAAGGAGTTTGTCGACAAATACCCACTGGATAAAGTCGCGGTACCTAAGAATTTTTTACCGGAGTATCCATGGAATGAAGAGATGAACAGCGGGCGGAAACTTCGCGACGAACGTCTGGCTCCCTTTCCTCGCACGGAACACGCGATCAAGGTCAATCGGCAGGAATACTACGCATTGATCACCCATATGGATGTTCAGATCGGACGGATTTTAAAAGCATTGGATGACAGTGGTCGGGCAGACAATACATGGATTTTTTTTACTGCTGATCACGGACTGGCGATCGGTGAGCATGGCCTGATGGGAAAACAGAACATGTTCGAGCACAGCCTGCGGGTGCCGATGATGGTGGTGGGGCCCGGAGTGGCGAAGGACAAGCGCATCGATACGCGGGTTTATCTTCAGGATGTGATGCCAACCAGTTTGGAACTGGCGGGCGCAACGATTCCGGAGCATGTGCAGTTTCAGAGTTTACGGCCTCTGCTCGATGGGAAAACTGATAGCGCACGCGATGCGATTTATGGTGCTTATTTGAAGGGGCAGAGAGCGGTGGTTGTGGGGGATTTTAAATTGATTCTGTATCCCAAAGCGAAGAAGGCCTTACTATTTAACGTGAAGGCAGATCCACATGAGATGAAGGATATACTGTCGCAGAATAAAGAACAGGCGAAGCAGTTGTTTGCGCGTTTGCTGGGCTTGCAGAAAGAGACCGGGGATACTTTTGATTTGAAAGCGGTGTTTCCGGAGTTGTAGGAAAGAAGGTCTCTCACGGAGGCACAAAGACACAGAGGAGGAGGAGGTAAATTCTTATTTTTGGATCTGATTAATTCTCTGTGCCTTTGTGGCTCTGTGAGGAAAAAATAAAAAATGTCAGAGACAACCGTTCAGCATCTTTATTTCCACATTCCCTTTTGTGCGCAGATTTGTCCTTACTGTGCTTTTTATAAACACACTCCAGGCAAGCTGGCGAATGCGGCTTTTGTCGAGGCCCTACTTGATGAGGTAGTTGCTTGCTCAAAGGATTATGAGATAGCACCGAAGACTTTGTATTTTGGTGGAGGAACACCGACTTTGTTGAGTCGAAAGCATCTGGAGCGCTTGTTGCAAGGCCTTCATGAGCGTCTCGATTTATCAGCTTTGGTGGAATGGACATTTGAAGCGAACCCGGCGACTTACAATATAGAAAAAGCGGCATTGATGTGTGATCAGGGTGTAAATCGAATCAGCCTGGGGGTCCAGTCCTGGCATTCGGAGACTTTGAAACTTCTCGGTCGTGAGCATTCACCGGAGGAAGCCAAGGAAGCTTTCGGCATTCTGCGAAATGTGGGATTTGATCAATTGAATGTTGATCTGATGTTTTCCGTGCCGAATCAGTCACTGGAGCAATGGGAAGTGGATCTTGAGCAGGTGATTGCTATGCAGCCGGAGCATATTTCTGCCTACAACCTGACCTACGAGGAGGACACGGATTTTTTCAAGCAACTGCAGGCAGGTCGATTTCGTGAAGACTCCGATGAGGATGCCTTGCAGTTTCGTCTGGCGATAGACAAGCTTGAAACAGCCGGCTATCATCATTATGAAATTTCCAATTATGCCCGCCCGGGTGCGGAATCCAAACACAATCAAGCTTACTGGGCTGGGCGCGATTATCTCGGCATCGGGCCAAGTGCGGTGTCGACGATTGGATTGAAACGCTGGAAAAATGTCGCTGATACAGCAGATTACGTAAGGCAAATGAGGGAGGAGGGGAGTGTAGGGAAGGATGAGTGCGAGGTATTAACACCGGATCAGAAACGAATGGAATCGATCGCGCTACAATTGAGGACTGCCGAAGGCGTGTCACTCGACGTGGTCGAGATGAATGGGGAGGTGGATCGTCAGATGCTGATTGAGGAAGGAATGATCACCGAGGGCGGTGGAAGGATCGTACTGACGGAGAAAGGCAAACCGCTGGCAGATACAGTGGCCTTGGAGCTGATTGGATAGGGAAGGAGTGAGTGTGGGCTGGAAAACAGCTGCCACAAAAACAGTTTAAAACTCACTTGTCCAGACAGCCCTGACTAATGAATAGCTCACACAAGGCGTCCCGTCGATTGCCACACAGTGGAACATCATTCGGTATCCGAATGGCCCTGCGAAGGGTCGTCTGGACAAGGCATGTCTGAAGGGCTCCGCATGCTAGGTGGTGTGGGGGGAGCAGTTTCAATCCCTACTCCTACCCGATTATCCCATTGTTGCAAGTTCGGGCACCTGGGCAAGTATGTCTTTCCCGCAAGCCCTTTCAGCCAGTTCAAGGTCATACTGAGCTTGTAGTCGCATCCAAATGCCTGGCGATGTGCTAAAGTATCGAGCCAAGCGCATCGCGGTGTCTGCAGTAACGGCTCGCTTCGCTCTCACGATCTCGCTAATACGAAGCGCTGGAACTCCAATATCCTGAGCCACCCGGTACTGGCTCAATCCAAGCGGTTTCATGAAGTCCTCAAATAAAACTTCTCCAGGATGCACCGGTTCAAGTTTTTCCTTCTTCTTCATAGTGCGGCCCTTCTTAATGGTAATCAACAATTTCAACATTTCTCACAGTTCCATCATCCCAAACAAAACAAATTCTCCATTGTTGGTTGATTCTAATACTAAATTGACCCTTCCGACCTCCCTTTAATGCCTCAAGGCGGTTAGCAGGAGGGGAGCGTAAGTCATTAAGTTCCTGTGTTTCATTCAAATAAATAAGCTTCCGTCTTGCGGTTTGTTGTATTGTCGGAGGTAGTTTTTTCGATCTACTCCCTTGAAAAATCAATTCAGTCTCGGCACAAGCAAACGATTCAATCACTTGTAATAGTAACGCGCCGCGTTAATATCGTCAAACGATAATGTTTTTGGGGATAGGCAATATGGCTGAGCCTTGGAAGCGCTTAGCCTTTTTCGTTTAAAAAGGGGGCGTGTTCTGAGGTTCAAATCGTGGGCTATCTTGCTTTTAACGGCGAGACCTATTCAATATGTTGAAGCGTGAACTATCGGAAACGGGCAAAGAATTGGCTGAGCCGTTTTGTTGGGCTTATTTCTTACGGTAAACTTCACGCCGGTGACTTACTCTCACGATCTCAATAATTACTCTTTGTTCGTAAATTTCATAGATGACTCGATAATCCCCAATTCGAATTCGATATGCACAATCGCTGCCGTGCATCTTAGTGCAACCATGAGGTAGGGGCTCGGCAGCTAGGGCTGCGACAGCATCCACAATTTTTTGGACTTCTTCTGAAGCTATATGACGTAGATCCTTCTTCGTCGATTTGCGCCACTCAATTTGAAAGAATTCCATCTTCGCGCAATTCGGTCACAAATTTATCGTGCGGCACAGTTTCCTCGCTTCGACGATCTGCAATTGCCGCCAAATCACTCAGGTCTTCAATTAACGCTTCATACTCACGGATAGGCAGCAAAACCGCTGTCTTTTCGCCAGACCCGTCGGTCACATACTGTAATGCGCTTTCCATATGGGTAATGTATCACACCTGTGAATAGTGTCGAGACAGTCTTTTGTAGCCCAACGTGTGAATGTAGCCGATCCTCTGCCATAGGGCGCGGATGGCTTACTCAGGAACGGTAACAAATTAGCATGTAATCTCAACTCAAAACGGGCAGATGATTGGCTAGTATGTCTCGCCTGGGTTTGGTAGAGGGGTCGTCCCAGGATTCGGTTTATAATCGTAATTTGCTGGACCAAATGAATATCCGCTCCAGTCCGCCACTAGAAGGTCAATGAATCGGATGCTCTGTAAGCCTGGAAGTTCCGAATACGAAGGGTTTTGGAATCCGTACTGGAATTCCGCTTCTTTCGATTTCACAGCCAGCCAAATTGATCGGCCGTCGAGTGTATTCTTGCCCTTTTTGTCATCAACTGACTTCAGCCCATCGTGATCGAGCCCTTTCAACGCATGGTTCCATGCTGAAATGTCTCCCTTGAGAAATTCCGTGCGATAAACCTTTGGCTTTTTCCATCCTTCGAACATCCACGAGACGTCGATCCACGTTTTCTCGGGCTTCTCGATAATCGTGTAAACGACGGATGGAACACCCTGAGCATAACCTGATACGACGAAACGACTCACCCGCTGTGCTTCACGCCCCTTCAATATTTTAGCGAGCGAATCAGCTGAGTGATTCTTGGTGATCGCGAGGTAGCCAACGAGATGATCCTCAAGGAAACGGTCGAGAGATTTATCGACTTCCTCTGCACTAGTCCACGCAGCTAGAAAGCTAATCAGCAGGACTGATGCGAATTGTCTCGTCTTCATTATTTTTGAGGCGAACGTTTGAGTCATCCGAACGCCTGACCGAGGGAGATCCTTGACTTCTGGTTTAATAATTTAGTGTCCATAAGGGTTTCAATAGGAGGCGGGTCAGGTGTTCGGTTCGACGCCTTGTGTACGCCCAGCATGAATGAAAACCAAAAGGGGTTCAAGTCCCCTGTTTATAGAATGAACATGAAAATGGAAAGAACTATCCGAAGCCAACTGCGGGAGGGTGACCGACCGTGGGAGCCGTAGCGAAGCGAAGACAG
>DAOUQC010000138.1 GCA_030625775.1 Verrucomicrobiota bacterium | reverse complement strand
GAAGCCCAACGACCGGATCAACATTGGGGTGATCGGAGTCGGCAAACAGGCGCGCTACCTGATGACCGTAGCAATGCGGTTGCCGAAAGTGCAAGTGGTCGCCGTCAGCGATGTGGTGAAGGAACGCAAGGAAGATGCCGCGCGGCTTGGAACTGAGTTTTACACCAAGCTGAACGGTGCGGACTACAAGGGCAGCATCAGCCAGCATGACGACTTCCGGGACATCATTGGCCGCGACGATATCGACGCCGTCATCGTCGGCACACCGGATCATTGGCACGCGATTCCGGTGATCATGGCTGCCGATGCCAAGAAGGATATCTATTGTGAAAAACCCATTTCGCTGACAATTGAAGAAGGCCGAGCGATGGTTAATGCGGTGAAGCGAAACAAGGTGGTGTTTCAGACCGGCAGCATGCAGCGCAGTGAATTTGATGGAAAATTTCGCATCGCCTGTGAGTTGGTGCGCAGTGGACGTATCGGTAAAGTTTTGAGTGTGAATGTCGGTGTGGGTGACCCTAACCGTCCTTGTGATTTGCCGACTCAGGATGTGCCCGCCGGTACCAACTGGGATATGTGGCAGGGGCCAACTCCAGAGAGAGGTTACAATGAGGTTTTGTGCCCCAAGGGGGTTCATACTCATTTCCCCCGTTGGCGGGATTATAGGGAATACGCAGGAGGGCCGCTGGCTGACATTGGGGCGCATCATTTTGATATTGCTCAATGGGGACTCGGTATGGATGATACTGGACCGGTGAAAATTATTCCGCCAGCCAACAAAGAGGATTTGCGAGGACTTAAATTCATCTACGCCAATGGCGTTGAGATGACTCATGGAGGGCCGGGGGGGACGACTTTTATCGGCACAAATGGCATCGTTGCAGTTGATCGTAGGGAATTGCTTACCGTTCCTAGCAATATGCAGGAAAAAAGTCCACTGACTGATAAAGACGTGAAATTGGAAGATACCGGAGGACAGGCGCGGGTCAGTCACATGGGTAACTGGATCTATCGCATGCAGGATCGGGGTTTGCCTATTTGTCATGCGGAAATAGGGCACCGCAGTGCTTCGCTTTGTCACTTGGCTAACATAGGCTATCAAGTGCGCCGTGAATTGAACTGGGATCCCAAAGCGGAACGTTTTGCCAATGATGAAGCGGCAAATAAATTGCTGTCACGCGAAATGCGCGGTGAGTGGAAGCTCGGTTGAACCTTCGCCGGGCAGGAAGCTCTTCCGCTAAAGCTGCAGCGCTCAAGATGTCCGCCCTCCTGTATGCACTTAAAGAGTAGCTGAATTTCTGAATTGTAAATAACCATATAAATAACCATAAAATGTTACGTTTTGCCATTGCCGGTTTGCGGCACGTCCACATCAATGCCTTGATCGCTGAGATCAACGCTCACGACAACTGTGAAATTGTGGCCATCTCGGAAGAGGATGCCGCTAGTAGAGAGGCGGCTGATGATAGTTTGCAGATCAACTATCAGTCCAACTCGGAGATGATCCAAAACGCGGACTTTGATGTGTTGGCGATTGGCGATTGTTTTGGCAAACGTGGAGCGATTGCTATTGAAGGGCTCAAACAGGGCAAACATATCCTCTCGGACAAACCTCTTTGCACCTGCCTCGATGAGCTCGAAGAAATCAAAACTCTCGCAGCGGAAAATGATCGCTCGATCGGGCTGATGCTCGATTTGCGTGACGCGGCTCCGTTTATAAGTTTACGAGCTTTGATCAAAAGTGGGGAGTTGGGTGAAATCAAGACTTTCCATATCAACGGCATGCACCCCCTGATGTATGGAACGCGGCCTTCGTGGTTTTTCGAAAAAGGATTGCACGGCGGCACTTTCAATGACATCGCCATCCATTTGGTGGACTTTGTTCCGTGGCTCACGGGAGAAGATTGGAGTGAGGTGATGTCCGCACACAGTTGGAATAGCGCACCTGCGGATGCTCCATGGTTCATGGATTCGGCTCAAGCGATCGCTAAGCTGGAGAAAACCACCGTGATGATGGATGTGTCTTACTGGCTTCCTGAATCATCTCTCTATGCCACTCCGTGTTATTGGCAGACGACGGTTTTTGGAAGCAGGGGCATGGCGTCGATCGCATATAACCAAGATCACCTTTTTGTGATTGGACCGGATAATAAAGCGCCTGAAAAACGTGATCTCCTGCCGGGTAATCCTGGGCAGTATTTTAGGGATTTTCTAGATGAGTTGGACGGCAACGCAAATCTGGACGGGATTCACACTGAGTCTGTTATCAAAGTTTCTAGGCAGTCCTTGTTGCTGCAGAAAATTTCCGATTCGGATGATAAGAGTGGCAGTCTGGAATAATCTGTGGGGCATATAAGCAGCACTCCGACTCTGCTGATCCCCCGTGCTTACAGCAAAATTATCCGGCTTCCGCTTTGTGCTGCCCTCTTTCCCCGAACAGACTCTTCGCGCCGGCTATTTTGACGAACGGTGGTGCAATGCTGTCGAAGTCCGTCCTTGAGCGAGTGCTGACTTTAGACACCGCGTGTTTTCAACGAGCAAACCCGTCGCCGGGCGAAAAATTTTCGAATTTCTTCTACCCACAATACCAGGCTGGATACGGCACCGATGAGGAAAAAATCTGCCAAGGGAATGGGTGTGGTGTGAAAAATGCGATTCATCGGTTCTGTGTAGATGACAAGAAAGTGAAGCCCATTCCCCAATGCCAATCCACCCAGTAACCAGTAGTTTTTTAGAATGCTGAAGTTTAGGGAAGACTTCAGTTCGCTGCGGCAGTTGAGTACGTTGAACCATTGGCAGACAGCCAACACCGTGAACGCTTCACTTCTGGCCACCTCGTAGGGGATCTCCGTCGAGAGGCGCCACACGTAATAACCGAAAGCGGATATCACCATTGCAGGCGTCATCAGCACGACACGCTTGAGCATGGTGCTATTAATGATCGGCTCGCTTGCCTTGATCGGAGGGAAATCCATTTCGTCTCCCTCCGCCCCTTCCATGATGAGGTTGATCGTCACCGTGCCTTCGGTGACGATGTTGATCCACAGAATCTGCACGGCTGCCAGAGGCAGCGGGTAGCCTAGAAAAAGTGCGCTCAAAAGCACCAGCACTTCAGCCATCGATGTTGCGACGAGGTAGAGAATCACTTTTTTGAGATTGCGGTAAACCAGACGGCCTTCTTCGATGGCGTGCACAATGGTCGCAAAATTGTCATCAGTGATGACGATTTTGGCCGCACCTTTGGCAACGTCCGTACCAGTGATTCCCATGGCGACGCCCACATCGGCGCTGGCTAGAGCCGGCGCGTCATTCACACCGTCTCCTGTCATCGCCACAACTTTATTTTGTGACTGTAGTGCTTTGACGATACGCAGTTTTTGCGCAGGGTGCACCCGGGCAAAAACGGATATGTGGTCGAGTTTTTTACACAGCTCAGGTTCCGACATTTTTTCCAACTCACGCCCGTTTACGGCCATGTCTCCTTCGTGAGCGATGCCAAGAGTGCGTGCGATGGCCAAGCTGGTGATTTTGTGATCGCCGGTAACCATAATCGCTCGAATGCCAGCGGCACGGCATTTGGCCACGGCAACTTTCACTTCGTTGCGCGGCGGATCCATCTGGCCGATGAGGCCGAGGAAGGTGGCCTGTGTTTGGAACTGAGCGAAACCAGCGTCTTCATCCAATGCCCAATCTTCCACTTCAGCTACAGCCAAGAGACGCAGTCCGGTGGCAGCCATGGAATTGCAGGCTTCTTCCACATTGTTTCTGAACAATTTATCCACAGGTTCAGGATTACCATTTCGGCGAATGGTTGCGCAGAGATCAAGCAGTTCTTCTGGTGCGCCCTTGATGAAGACGCGTCCCTGCGCACTATGACCGTGTTGGGTTGCCATCATTTTGGTAGCAGAATCAAAAGGGATCTCAAGGCGGCGAGGCATGTCATGACGCAGTGAATCGAGCTCCACTCCGCCCTTGATTGCCAGTGTGAGCAAAGCCGCCTCGGTCGGATCACCCAGGGTGCGCCAGCGTGGATCGCTGTGGTCGGGTCTGACCAGGCGGGAGTCATTACACAGAGCAACGGCTTCCAGCAAAGTGCGCAGTGCTTTATCGTCACCGGCAATTATTTCCCGGTCTGCCTCGAGCAGTTTACCTTCGGGTGAATAGCCCGCTCCGGTCACTTCAATTTTTCGATCATTCGGCAACCAGAGAGAAGTGACCGTCATTTCATTTTTTGTCAGCGTGCCGGTTTTGTCGCTGCATATCACACTGGTGGAGCCAAGAGTTTCCACAGCGGCCAGGCGGCGGACGATCGCTCCACGTTTTGCCATTCGTTGCATGCCAATGGCCAACAGGATAGTCATCGCAACCGGCAAACCCTCCGGCACCATTGAGACCAGTTGGCTGATGGCGACCATCAAAACTTCTCCCAATGGTAAACCTCTTATGAATCCAAGGCTGACCACAAGAGCGAACAAAACCCCGGCCGCACTTAAAACGTAACGGCCAAACTGTGATATACGCTGTTCCAACGGGGTCATCGGATCTTCCGCCCCTGCGGTGAGCTCGGCTACTTTGCCCACTTCCGTGGACAGACCTGTGGCGACGATTACTGCCCGACCGCGACCTGCCGCAATATGGGTGCCACAATAAATCATGTTGCTTCGATCCGTGAGAGCCGTGTCTTCAGGCAGCGGTGCTTGATGTTTGGCGACCGGCAGTGACTCACCTGTAAGTGCCGCCTCGGCAACTTCGAGCGCGGCAGCTTCGAGTAAACGGGCGTCTGCTCCCACGGAATCCCCGGCTGAAAAAAGAACGATATCCCCGGGCACGAGATCCTGAGCTTCGATAATCTCCTCTTCATCGTCACGCATTACACGCACTTTCAGTAAAGCCAGACGGCGCAAGGCTTCCATTGATCGTTCTGCCCGGCCCTCCTGCACAGTGCCAATGACCGCATTGAGAATGACGACAACGAGGATGACGATCGAGTCGGTGTGGTGATCCATCACAAAAGCAATGACGGCTGCAACAAAGAGGATGTAGATCAGTGGACTGGCGAATTGACTTAACAGGACATGCCACAGTGGGCGGTGCTTGGCTTCGGGTAGCATATTTGGCCCGTATGCCTCGAGACGACGACTGGCTTCTTCATGGGTGAGGCCCTGTGATTCGACGACGCCCAGGTTCGAGAGTGCTTCACCGGCCGGCAGGTGGTGCCACCCTTTGACCGCAGTGGTGTCGTCACAAAGAAGGTTCATGGACGATGGGTTCTCGTTTTCCGTAATCTAAAAAAGGAGTGAGCCTATTATGCTGGCAGATGAAAATAGGCGTGGATGTGTGGCACTCCACGGAAGTACCACACCATATCAGGTCCTTCGATTTGCCAGGTGTCCCAGACCTTGTCGTTACCGATGTCGAAGCGACCGCCATAGCAGGAGACAAACAGTTGATCGATCAATTTTTTGTCCTCTATGGTCTTCATCGTGGCGACGACATCGTCGGGGCGGAAACATACCAGCATGTCTCGCATGGTTTTCAGTAACTTGGACTGCTGATCCCTGCTCAGGTTCGCGCAACTGAGCCCGGGCAGGTTTGCTTTGCGTTTCTCGATGACTGTCTCGGGCTTCTCGCCTCTTGGTTTTCGATCGACCAGGATCTTTTCCTGTTGCTTGCCATCCAACGCACTGACGAACTCGTTGAAGATCAGTCCCTGATACCAGAAAGGATTGCCCTCGTGATCTTTAGACTCTTTAAAAGCCTTGGCAAAATTTCCGTAAAAGATCGGTGCGCCACCAAAGCCGAGACCTTTGTCGGTGTGGGCATTGCAGCGTCTCGTCACATGGTGACCGGTGTAGATAAATTCAAAATTCTTGTCTTCCGGTGTACCAAAAAAACCGACTGAGGGGGTGTTTTTTATTTTCCCCATGAGATCCTTCTGCACTTGCCAGTTCATTTTCTCGCGGTGCTCCGGGTGGTGCAATGATTCGAATATTTGTTGAACGAGATCCTGCTGGTCTTTGGTATAAAAAGTGTGTAGCCGCTG
>DAOUQC010000066.1 GCA_030625775.1 Verrucomicrobiota bacterium | reverse complement strand
TCGGATTCCCCGACTTGACCCGTGCAATCCAGGCTATCAGCAAGGCCGCTTTCGCCCGAGTACCGGAAGCAGCACTCGAACCGTTGAGGATTTTCTGCTGGGCGGCTAATGAAAATTCAGGTTCCTCTCGCAATGGGAAATCGATCCCTTTGCTTTTCCATAAAATCGGCGTCACTGCCTCTTTAGAGTCCCGCAGGTTCGCCGAACGCACCATCGCCTGATAGAGCCTCTCTGCCAATGTGGTACGATCCTCAATCGTTCCCCGATTGTATTTCCCCATCGCCAGATTGCCTCCGCAGCCGGTGAAATACATCTGCGGAACCCCGCTTTCCTTTTGCAATTTTGCCACTGCCAGACCCGGGACGTCGTAAGTGAACTTCGTCCCCTTCACGGTTTGCGGATGCATCGCGTAGTAGTGCATCTGTACCAGAGGCTTTTCCAAGTCGTAAAATGTCACTGTCCTTACCCAGGGATCGATCAAACCCTCGGGTGCATTACGCAGGAACTCATCCCTGTCTGATTTATCATTCTCACGAACCGCACTGTATCGCGTCAACAAGGTGCCGTTCGGACCGGGAACCCGCCGATTGGAAGCAACGCGTTCGGCTTTTGCTTTGGCGGTTCCCACATGACTGACCTTTTGCATCGATTTCATCGCCACCTTTATCGCCGCAGCGATTTTGTCTGTTATATCTTTGGTGTAGTCCAGCCCAAGTGCCAGCTTCTCAGGATCATTCTGAAATAGAATCTTACGTGCAGCGCCGTCGAAAAAAGGGGCGGTATGCTGATGAATCGAATGCACCGCAACATGACCGGATTCCGTTTGTGCCGCTTCGGCGATCTTGTCACGAAACAGGCCATGGCTTTCATTCCACAAACCACCGAGATCAAGTGAACACAACACGTAGGTTCCTCCACCATCCCTCAACACCACACCACGCGCATAAAGCGGATGCTCAACCTCCGTCGTTTTGTTATCAAAAATACCAACGCCTTCTCCAACCGCCGGTGTGATATCCACTTGGAAAGTTGCGAGCTGTAGATCGTCTGCGGCCAGTGAATTACCAAAGCTGATCGCTAAGGTAAATGTCGTTGCAAACAAATAACTTAATAAAACCCTCTTATTCATCTGGTTAAACAACCACATTATGTTCAGATTGACAAACCGGATGATATGCCCGTCGAAGCACCCCAGGTGACCAAGTTTATGTGAAGCAATTTTCAGGCGACTACCTGACATCCAGACAAACAACATCGCCCCTTGCATTGCGCGCATATATCAGTCCGTTCGCCAGTACGGGAACCGTCCGGCACATCCCTTTCGGCAGAATTTGCGCACGTGCCAGCAACTCGAATTTCTCCGGGTTCGCCTGGACAATCGCCATTTCGCCTTGCTCACCCATGACTATCATCCGGCCATCAGCACTCATCATCAGCGACCCCTTGCCAAAACCCTTGTGCGCCCAGCTTTCCTGGCTGTCTGCAAAGTCGATGCATTTCAGATCGTACTCATCAAACCCGTAAATCTGATCGCCCCAAAGCACCGAGCAGCTCATCAGGTTGCGCATCACCTTGTTGTCGAAAACCAGTGAGACCTTGCCCCCGCTGATCCGGACTTTTATACAACCCCGTCCGTATGCGCACGACGCAAAAATTTCATTCCCCCGCACCAGTGGATCTGCGGCTATTGCCTTGTGCTTGTTGGTGAACGGATAAGTCCACAATACCTTGCCATCCTCAATCCTGACTCCGGCAATCTCTTCCGCAGCACCCAGCACCACACACTTCTGCCCCTCGATTTCGCAAGGCACTGGTGTTGCATAACCACACACCCCTTTACCATTTTCCCAGATCACCTTCCCTGTTATTTTATCCAGGGCGACCCCCGCCGATCCCAGGTTCAGAATCAAACGATCCCCCATCACCAATGGCGAAGTCGAAAAACTCCAGGTCGTCAGCTTAAAGCCCAGGTCTTTGTTCACATTCACCTGCCATTTCACCTTTCCACTAGCCGCATCAAAGCAAAACAGATCACCCATCTTGCTAAGTGTATACACAAGCTCATCATCAACGGTAGGCGTCGACAGAGTTCCTCCCTCGTAATACAGCGGTTGCAGGGCGCAGGGATAGGAGTGCTTCCATATCACTTTGCCTGTCACCGCATCGAAGCAGTACACCGTATCGGTTTCCTGGTCTTTGCCTCCGAGGTTGCCCATCGTGTATGCGCGTCCCCGGCTGATCACGATAGATGAATAGCCCGTGCCGACCGAACCTCGCCAAAGCACCTTCGGCCCAGCTTCACCCCAGTTCGAATTCCAGTCTACTTCCTGGGAAATCCCGTCGTGATTTACGCCGCGGTAAATAGGCCAGTCTTCCGCTTTCGCATCTCTCCCGCAAAACCCGAATCCGACCGCTACCACGAATATGGCAGAAAATCCACGCCGACAAATTACCTGTGTCGTCATAATGACAAACCCTACACCAATAATGGGCGTCAGGGAACCCGGATCTTGGGAGCAACGACAATGAGATTGTGCCCGTCAACGGGTATTTTAGCATTCCCAGCCTACCTGAAGAGGCCTCACCGGACATCCTATTTATCCAATTCTGCGACCTGAATATCCTTGAACATCACCAGCAACTTATTACCCGAGTGCATTTGCATCACCAGATGCCCGGCCTCGAGGACCGGATCATTTTTTGATTCTGCAATCTGGGTTCCATTCAGCCAAGTGACGATGTGTCCCCCATCGGCCAGGATTTCCATCTCGTTCCACTCATCGTGCTTGAAGGTTTTTTTCACCACTGCCTCATCAGGCTTGCTGACCCAGGCGCGTCCGTAACTCTCATAGATCCCGCCAGTATTATTACGGGGATCGACTTCAACCTGCAAACCATGCGCTTTGTCCGGCTGCTTGATATGACAACGAACATAAAAACCACTATTCCCTTCAAGCGACTTGAAGGAGAATTTCACCCGCAGGTTTTTGTATTTTTTGTCAGAAACCAACAATCCATAGAGTTTGACTGCCTTTTGCGTTTTGCCGGTGATGGCTCCGTCCTCAACCACCCATTCTCCGTCGCCCTCTTGATGCCAACCCTTGAGGGTTTTTCCATCGAACACTGACTTCCAGGCCAATTTGGAATCACCTCTTTCAGCAGCCAGAGAATAGCTGATCAGGCAAAATCCAAGAACAGTGCAAAGAGCCGTTGAGATTAATTTCAATTTTTTCATGGGTGTTTTGATTATGGGGTGAGTTGTTGAGTGAAACATCCATGCGACCACCACCAAGTCAAACAATGAACCACGAAAGACAGGCACAAAAGGGAAGCCGAAAAACAATTCACCTGAACTATATTTTGGATTAGATATGGTACATGTATCTGGCACTAGGATTTATTTTTGTTGCACTCGCCTCCCTCGGGGTGTTTTTGCCTGTACTGCCAACGACTCCCTTTCTGATTCTAGCCGCGGCCTGTTTTGCCAAGTCGTCAAAAAAACGACATCAGTGGTTATTGAACAATCCCACCTTTGGCCCGGCGATCCGCAATTGGGAAGAGAATCGCTGCATGAGCTTGAAATCAAAAATCATCGCGCTCTCTGCAATGGGCTTATTCGGAGGCTATTCGACTTTTTTTATCTTGGACAATCTATACCTGCAGATTTCGTCCGGCCTATTGGTAACGGCTGGCATGATTTTTGTCGGCCGGATCAAGGTGTGCGGAAAGTGAGCTACATAAAACCATTCACCGCCTTCTCAATCCGCTTTCAGTTCCTTCATCATACCCAGGATTGCTTTGGTGATGATATCTGAAGCGTCCAGCTGAACCCGATTCGTTCCAAACCAGGTTTCGTAACCTCCCAATTTGTGCTGGGCAGGAGTTGGCAGATAGCCCCCCGCCCCGTTCGCCAGCTCAATCGTAAAGCTATCCTGAAACGGGCTTTCTTTTTTTATCCGCAATCCGGTTTCCGCAAACGTCTCATAGGGAATGGCTGCGATCCCGAGATCACCAATGCGAAACACCTGAACAAGGTCAGGTACTCGATAATCCCCTTTTCCCATCCGCTCGACGTAGGCAGCATATTTCAATGCGTATCGAGGATAGCCGGAAACATCATTCGGACGCTCCAGAATTTTGGCTGCGTATTCCATCATTTTATTATCCGCCTTACGGGGTTTCAGAAACAGATTACGACTTGCTGCGCCAAGAGGAACCCACTCGCTAAATATGATTTCTTGATGAGCTTTGGCAACGCCCTGCGCAATTTTCTCAGCGACTTCATTCATCTTTTCATAAGGGGCTCTTCGTTGAGATTTTTTGCGCCTGTCGGAATTGTTTACATCTCCGCTGGTGCCATTGCACATGATTCCCACAAATGGCGGGAATCCGGATTCTGCTCCCAACAACTCCCCTATTCGGTTGGCAAACATGCCAAAATAGTCTGCCGATATTTCTCCCTCACCCGCACCACCGACATAGTGCAGAGAATAGTTTGCGAGCAGGGCAACCGGTTTTCCCTCCAGTGATTGCACACTCAAAAAAGATACTTCCGGATCGGTCGGACCTGCAGGTTTATCCAGAGCCTTGTTTCCCCGGGGTGGATTCATCACCACCTTATCCACTCCACCAAAAGGGTTTTTCAGCAGAGCGGAATCATTCACATACCAGCGCCGGTTAAAAAGCTCTGACGGTTCATCCACACTGCCCCATCCAATTTTAGCTGGTCGTAAATTTGAAATGGCCCGCTGAACACTATCTGCAATCCTGCGGGCCAGAAAATCGCGATAATTTTTGGCGTTCGCATTCGGTCCAGAATGCGTGTGCGTGGCAGAAATCATGACATTCTCCGGCGCAATTTGTATCGCCTTGTTCGCGGCGATGAATTCTCGTGCTTTCTCACAAATCGATGCCGAAATACCGCTGCTGTCACAAACCACCAAAGCAAACCGTGTTACCCCGTCATCCAACACCAAAGCACGCGCATGCAATTCATCATGAACATTGTTCGTTGGAACTGTGCTCCCGGCACCCGCCACTGGAGATCCCAGAGGCGGGGTGATATTGCTGGTCGCCGCTCCGGCTCTGAAAACTTTTTTTACTGACTCCACCGCAGCCGCCCCGGATGCCTCACCCGTAAAAAAAATCACAAGAACAAAAAAAAACACTCGAATCCTAAAATCCTTCATCATAAACAATGCCCTTTGTCCTATTCAAAAGCGTAAGTCAAACGCTACCCGGAATCACCGCTTGTACCAAATAAAAATCCTGAAAGATGCTCAAGGTACAGGCTCAAAGCTTTTCAACAGGCTGTATTTTTTCGCATCCCAAAGCCTGAGCGTGCCGCTCTGGCCACCGGCGAGAATGACCGATCCATCCGGGGTGAGTGATGCGGAATAGGCATATTTAAATTCGCCGGGTAAATTTTTATTGTTGGCCTTCAGCAATCCCGTCCCTTCAGCCGTGAGCAAAGCTTCTGAAACTTTCGACATGAATTTTACAACCGTAACTTCCTCCCCCTTACCCGCCACGGTTTTATATATTTCGCCTGTGTCAGTATACCAGAGAACGATTTTTCCGTCCGCACTGCTGGTCGCAATCAGGCGTCCATCCCCGCTCCACGAGGCATCAAGCACTGCCAGGCTGTGCCCTTCCAGTGACCTGATATTTTTCAAGGTTTCCAGATCGTAAATCTTCGCTGTGCCATCTGACGAACCGGTGACAAACTGATTTTTTTTAGGAGAAAAATTAATACTCGTGATCAGGTCCGAATGAGAATCGAGGTTCTTCGCCTTTAACTTGAGGGTTTTTTTATCCCAAAGCTTCAACTGCCCTTTGCGTGAAGGGATGCCACTTGCACTCACCAAAGTCGACTTGGGCCCGAATCCCAATGCGGTCACACGATCGATCAAAACTTTCCCATCCTTGCCATTGCCGATGTTACTGGCAAAGTTCCATTTCCTTTGTGTTGGCCACGCCCAGGCTTTGCCATCTTCTCCGACCGCCACCAGGACATCGCCCTTTTGGAAAGATATCTTCTTGAGGGGCTTTTTAGTCAAAATGGACTCAATGAAATTACCGGTGGCGGAGCCGTAGAGGTGAATGTTACCATTCTGATAAACCACGGCAAAATATAGGCCGTCATTTGAAAAACCACTATCCACAATCAAGTATTGGGGAACCGTCTTGGACTGGACTTCATTGGAAACTTTTAACTTTTCATCCAGGCTTTTCAAATGTGCTTCAAGCTTCGTTTTATCCACTTTAGCCTCGGCCAGACTTTTCACCGCCTTGCCATGCATCACCACCGCCCTGTCCTTGCCCACTTTCAGGGAAGCAATTTTGCCGATAATTTTCTGCACTTCATCTTTGCTCACCTTTAAGGTATCTTCCCTTTTCTGTTTGTCGGCTTCTTTTTCTTTTTCTTTGGCTGGTGGCTTCACTGCGCTCAGCTCTGCCGCCTTCTTTTGAGCAGCTTTCAATTCGGTCTCCTTGGCTGGAATTTCTTTGGTGATGTTGTTCGAGGACTCCAATTCTTTTTTGGTGGTCTCTTCGAGCTTTTTGATGAGTGCAGTGGCCCGGCTGATGTTGCCATTGCTCACCGTTTTATTGACGTTCAATTGATCTATCTCAGCCTTGACGTTTGGATCCTGCCCCAGGCTGACCAGGTATTTTGCCGGCTTGGCCAAATCCCACAGCAGGACCTTGCCCTTGTCGCTCGTCGTGATCAGACGCTTCGCTGTTGATTGCAGCGCAAAATGCTTCAGACCACCTCCGTGATTAAATGTCGTTTTGGCTTTTTTCGTCTTGAGGTCCCAGATAATGACCTTGCCTGCGGTACCAGCGCTGACCAGCGGGTATTGCGCATCACTGATGAATTGTAGAGCCCCTTCGGCATGGCCCTTGAGATCATAAAAGAGGTTTTTATCGTGTATGAGAGGCTTGGGCGCAGGCGCTTTGGCTACCGATTTGTCCGCTGGAGATTTCGCTGCGGGAGCTTTAGTCGGCGCTTTCTGATCAAACAGTTCTATTTTTATCACCCGGATCGTTCCGCTGTCAAAACCGAGGGCAATCTGCTTCTGATCGTGCAGGATGGTAACGCTGGAAATCTTCTCAGGAAAACTAAGCTGCTGAACCACCTTCCCATTTTGAGCCCACCTCTTGAGCTCTGTTGGTTTCTCATCTAAATAAAGTCTCCACGATTTGTCTCGACTGATTGCTGCCACGCCTTTGGGCTGTGGAGGAAGTGGGAATTCCTGAGAAGCCATTGAGGAAGCATTCCACAGTTTGATGATACGATAGCCCCCACTGGCCAAAGTCCCATCCTCATCAAAGGCAAGCGAACGCACCAAGTCCAGATGAGCCGCTGACTTCAATGCCGGATCGATCAAACGAGCCAAATGTTTCTGCAACTTGATGTCATAAATATCAACCTGCTGTCCGCGACCACTTGCCGCATAACGACCATCAGGTGAAACCGCCAGGGCATAAATAGGTTGATTCGTTTTGTACTTCAGCCACTCCTTGGGAGCTTCCGCCAGGACTGCTCCACTGCCTTTGCCTCCTTGATTAATCCATAATTTCAGCAAAGCCAGCTCCTGCGGAGTCAGGTTTTTCGCCTTGGATTTGTTGTTATCCGGAGGCATGACATCCTCAACCAGATGAGCCGATGTGGTGTACAACAAACTCTCCTCGGCCTTACCGGGAACAAGAACTTCCCCATCTGAACTGCCTTTGCGAATATCGTCAGCAGTTTCCAGAATGAGCTTGGCTTTGGCCTTGGAGTTATTGTGGCAAGCCAGACAGTTCCGCTTAAAAAAAGGATAGATCTCCTTGTTGAAATTGATCTCGGTCTTTCTGTTCAAGGCAGCGACTTTCAGACCTTCAGCTTGAAGACTGCTCGACAGGCAGAGAGCACAGATCGCGGCGAGGGGAATCGATGATTTAAAGGGAAACATTATTTCTTCTTCTTTTCCTCAAGCACAACTTTATACCTGACTGGCTGCGAGAAAAATCCCGCACGAAATTTGGTCTCCTTAGTGAGCTTTTCTATCTGGGCGAACTCGGCGTGAATTTCCTTTTCAACCACTTTGATTTCAACCAAATCGGTCTTCGTGGTTTTCAAAACCCCGTCAGCAGTCTTCATCACCTGCTTCAGGCTTTCCATTTTAGCGGCGGAAGTTTTCGCCAGAGCTGCTTTTGCTGCCGTCTCTTTTGCCAAAGCCTGTTTTGCAATAGTTTCTTTAACCGTAGCCGCTTTCGCTGCGTTTGCATTGGCTGCCATCAATTTCACCAAAGCGTCTTTTGCTGTTTTTTCTTTTGCTGCCGCCGTTTTCGCCAGCGCTTGTTTAGCAGCAGCTTCTTTTGTCGCCGCCGCACTCGCTACTGTCACTTTTGCCAGGTTCTGTTTTGCCACCGCCTGCTGTTCTACCTTTTGTTTAGCAACCGCCGCTTTCGCTACAACCACTTTCGCTGCCGCGGCATTGGCAGCATCCTGCTTCACTTTGGCCTCTTTAGCTGCCGCCACATTCGCTGCCGTCAATTTTGTCAGAGTCGCTTTCGAAGCCGCCGCTTTTGTCGACGCCGCTTTCACCGCCACCACTTTGGCCGCAGTCTGCTTGCTCAGGGCTGCTTTCGCTGCTTTTTCTTTCGCCGTGATTGTTTTTGTCGCAGCTATATTGGCAGCATTCTGGGTTGCGATGGCTTTCTGTGATTTTTTGACTTCAGCGTCTGCCTTGCTTTGAGCCGCAGCGACATCCTTCACTTTGGCATCAACCTTGGTCTTTAAGGCTTTAGCCGGCTCAAGCCCCTTACGATAAGTCGTGTAATTGATATCAGCCCAACCTCTCATGATAAAAGCCCCCTCACCGGGCAAGTCCAGATTGGTCGTGGTATTGGGCTTGTAGGTAACACTGAGATCCAGAGGTTTGCCTCCGTTCAGAAAGATGCGGAAGGGAAAAGTCAATTGATGCGCCGCACCAAATTCCATCACCGTCACTGCGCCCTTCAATTTATCCGTTCGTGTGGTAACCAATGGAATTTTGACATTGCCGTTCTTTTTAAACTCCCAGACTTTATCAATTTCCTTTTGTGCCAAGGTGATCGGCACCGGCAATTCCTCTCCAAGAAGAGCCAGAGGAATCTTATGGGTTCTTCTTGCGCTGAGCCGCTGGGAATATCCATAAGTGATTTCCGTTCCGCTCCAGTTCAAAGTCGCGCCAACGGCCTCATGCTCGATCTTGGTTTTGCCGTCATTGATGGAACCAAAGACACGAATGTTACCGGTCCATGATTTGATCCCTTTATCTGAGGTCAGCACGATATAAGCCTCTTCCTGACCGGGAAAAATGTTCGCTGGCAATGCCTTCACTCCTGGCGGCAAACCTTCCACTCGGAGACTGATTGGAAACTCCCTGCCTCCTTTACGATAAGCCCTCACCCGAATCGGCAGGAGTCCCTCCGGCCTCAATTGCAAGGCTCCGGGAAATACCGTGGTGCGTCGATCTCCGTAAAAATGGAACTGCTCAACAAAGGTAAGTAGTTGAAATTCCGGCTTGGAAGCCGTCAGGCGGATCCGATAAGGGTGCAGCACTCCTTGTTTTGAATAATTGTCACCGACCACAATGCGGTATTCCCCATCGGCTGGGATATCCAATTCGATACCGTCATCGTAACTGTGGATATCATACATACCCTGGGTTTTGACCCGGACGAAATCATCCAAACTGCGTAACTCCTTAGCAACGACCTTGCCCTCTTTATCCTTGGTGAGTTGCTCGATCACCATAAATGGATCCGACTTGGCGAACTGGCGGTCGGAAAAAATTTCAAGCCACAGGCGGTCGCCTTTCTTGGCAGTGAACTTGTATTGATCGATGTCCTCTTCCTGATTAAAACGGCCACTGATCTCGCTGGGAATAGTGACCGGAATATCAGCCTCCTGATCTTTCTCCACCAGGTTGGGATGATCGGACAAGGCCAACCTGAAAACATTTGATTCCTTGATCTGGTAGTTGAGCCCGTCATATAAACCCAGCAAGGGCCGCCGACCATCGAGCGGAAGCGCATCACTTTTTACAGGCGCTTTGATGGAAACATTCAAGACTTCGATACTTCCCCCATTGACTACTTCCCCCGTCTTTTTGCCTCCAGGTAGATTCCGGCCATACACGGCGTGCTGGCTTGTCTTGCCTTTTTGAACAACCGCCGGATAGATCGTTTCAATATAGGGCTTGCCCGAAACTTTCATGCGATAGACATAACCCGGTGCACCCAACCAGGTTTGATCCGCCACCGAAACGTAATATTCCCCATCTGCAGGCGCAATAAAATCGAGCATCGGATCACGACCGACGTAGTCGTTGTTATTATAAATCTCATTACCCTCGGGATTGAAGATGGTGAGCTTGGCGTCAAGCTTCGAACCCAGACGAATTGCCCAACAGTGAATCAAAACACGCTGACCTTTTTTCAAAGACATTTTGTAATAGTCCGCGTTTTGCCTGGCTATTTTTCCATTTGCAACACTCTCCAAACTCAAAGCCCGGGCGGTGGCAACGGTGTTGTTCTTTTCAGATTCAGAGTTCACTTCTGCTGGATCTGAGCTGGCACTGACTTGGAAAATTCTTGGAGAAGACAATCCGTAATACCCCTTAACCCTGACGTCATACTGATCAGGTTTCACATTCTTCGGAATGGTCACTTTAAAGCTCATCCCTTTGGGTCGCGGCTCCGTCCAATTTTTGGTCTTAGGATGAAAAATCCTCACCGCTTTGATATCAGGGTTGGAAAACTTCAGTCCCTCGATTCCATTCAGGTCGACTCCGCTCACCGTAACTTCCACTTCGGTTCCGGCTTGACCTCCTGCGGGATAAATCTCCTGTAACTCGGGAGAAGGAAATTTAGCAAAAGCTGCCGTTGCGCTGAAAACAGCACAAAAAATAATGACCAGATAATTTTTCATAAGTCTTCTCTCCCCTTAATTGTTGAACATGAATTCCTTGGTATTAATCAATGCCCAGAGAATGTCTTCGATACCCTCTTTTTTATTGGTCAATTTAAGCGAGGCGTTGTCACCGGCCTCCTTAACCTTGCCCTGAATATATTTAATCGCCATCGCTCTTTCATTTCCGTTGGGATAACGGGAAAAGGTTCGCAAAAACAACTCGTCTACCTGGGTATTGATCGCCTCTTTGCTTTTTGACATTCTCGCTGCACGACCGCCCGAATAAGTGATACGTCTGAGAATATCTGTCGAGTTGATCATTGCCAGACTCTGGCTCACGGTGGCATCAGTTTTGCGGGCTGAATCAGCAGCGCTGTCCATTTTCGGACGCCCAAAAGTTTCCAGAAAACGAATTTGTGTGTTGTACTGATCATCCGGCAAATGCAGAACTCTCGTCACCGTTGCTTCCTGGTTCGCAAACGACTCTTTCATTTCCGTGACATCATTGATCGAATCCAGGAACACTTCGGCCGTCATGCGCCGAGGAATAAAACGTGAGTAATTTTGCTTGTCCTCCAAGTTGTGTTCATTGGGATCCGCTCTGAGCTGATAGCTTTGACTGTTGGCGATGACTTTCACCAAGGCCTTCAGATCAAAATTACTTTTCACAAAATAGTCCGCCAACTCATCCAGTAACTCTGGATGGCTGGGGGGATTGGTTGCCCGTATATCATCAATGGGATCGACCAACCCTCTTCCAAAAAACTGTTTCCAATAGCGATTAACCAGTGCTCTAGCGAGGTAGGGGTTTTTAGTATCACCCGTCCAGTCCGCCAGGGAAAAACGCGGATCTTTATACTTGGATATATCCAGTTCTTCACCCCCCAGAAGCGTGGGAGAAGATTCTTTAAAGGTATTGAGCTTTTTGGCCCGGACCAAAACCAACTCATCTTTTGTGACCCCGGGTTTGAGTGTCAGACCGGAAAAGAAAGCCGTGAGACCGCTGTAGTCTTTCATGCTCCACTTATCAAAGGGATGATGATGACATTGGGCGCAGGCGATTCTCACTCCCAAAAATATTTGTGCGTAATCCTCACTTCTTTCTTTTGCTTCAACAATAAAATCGCGGTCATTTTTAAAAGAGCGATACCAAAGCACTGAGGGATTAGCGCTCGATTCACCTGATGCCGTTACAATGGATTTAACAAATTCATCATAGGGCATGTTTTGCTTCATGGCGTTGTGGATCCAATCATAAAACGCAAAGGTCGCTCTGGCTCCGTCGTATCTAGAGCGTTTGTTTTTCAGTACGGTCGCCCATTTGTTGGCAAAATTATGCGAGTAACCTGGATCCTCCAATAGCCGGTCAATAACCTTGCTTCTTTTGCCTTTTTCCTTATCCGCGAGGAAGGATTTCACTTCTTCCACAGTCGGCAAACGACCAGCGATATCTAAACTCGCTCTTCTAAGAAAAGTCTGGTCATCACAGGGGGCTGATGGAGGCAAACCCAGCAGCTCCAGTTTCTGAAAAACGTGCTTATCAATAAAATTTCTTTGCGGGGGAGCTTTCACCATTTCTCCGAGAGTGATATTGCCAAAAAAAGTGGCGACGTGCTCTTTGAATCTAACCAAAACCGAAGTCGATCCCCACAAGTCCTTGAACTGCACGTACCCATTTTCGTCCACTTCGGCCATGTCCTCCTGATTCGCCTCATACTGCGCCACATGAGTGATATCCTGCCGGCTGCCATCATTGTAGATGGCGGTCACAACAACTTGTTGAGTGTCATTGGGGTCGTAAGTTCGTGCTGTTGGAAAAAGTTCGATGCGCTCGACCTTCCGTTTTGCCTCAGGGTCGTAGGGCATGCCTTGGGCGATCCAGCGTCTGATAGCTTCATATGGCTCGGAACCTATTTCCCAACGCACTCCACCCTCATGAGGAATTTCACCGGTAGCTTTTTGCAAAAGCAAACTCTGATCAGGAGCCGCCGGAGAAGCCCGCCGACCTCTGTTTTCATAGACGATGTATCGAAAATCTTTTTCAGGCTCATATCCGAGAAGCGACAGCCTAAAACCATCTCTGCCCCCTTTTTTTCCATGACAAGCACCGCTGTTACAGCTGGATCTTGTTAAAACAGGAATGACTTCATTGGCAAAATCAGCAGGGCTGGTTTTTTCCATGTCAGTGACTTCAAAGGGAATGCTGACATCCTTAGCTCCTTTCAATTGAACGGTGATAGTGCCCTTGCCGTTTTTAAGAGGTTTGACCAAACCCGTGACATGGCACATCACCAAGCCGGCTGGTTTAGTGATGTAAGTAACCTTTTGAGTGACATCGCCCAGTTTTGCTCCCTGCTTCGCGGTCACCACCAGTTGCTGCCCCGAAGTTTTTCCTTTCAGAGCGACAGGTTTGAATTCCCCCGATTGAGCCGCAATGCTCAACACAGTGTCTGCCATGGCATTCACCGAAATTGCCCCAATCAAGAGGACAGCCAAAAAACGCTTAATCATACCGACTATGACTTAAGTAATTCTTTGATGGCTTTACCAAATGGAAGCACCGGAATAGGGCGATCAAGCTCATCACGCAAGACGAGGTTATGATCGATGCCCAAATGTTGTAGCATATTCACCCACAAATCATTCGGAGTCATTGCGCGATCGATCGGGTATTCCCCTTTGGAATTGGTGGCCCCAATGACCTGTCCCATATTCATGCCGCCACCTGAAACCAGCACAGACATTGCTTTTGGCCAGTGATCCCGTCCCGGTTGCAACACGCCTGTTTTTGTTCCTGACGCAGGATTGATTTTTGGTGTATGACCAAACTCACCCGTCACGACAATCATGGTATTTTTATCCATGCCGCGCTGGTAGATATCCTCTATGAGAGCGGTGAGCGCTTTGTCATACGGAGGGAGTCGCCATTCCAAATCCTTGTGCAGGTTGCAGTTCACCGAGTGACAATCCCAATTACCGGCGGCAGTCTTCGGCACAGCGGCGAAGGGGCGACTCCAGTTTACATTGACAAAACGAGCCCCATCTTCGACCAATCTTCTGGCCAACAATGCCTTCTGGCCAAAATCATTCATGCCGTAGCGCTCCCTGATTTTTTGTGGCTCTTTTTTTAAATCAAAAGCATTTTTGACCTTCTCACTGGTGAGCATAGCCAAAGCCTGATCATTAAATTTATCGATCGCTTTGATCGTTCCATCCCCATCGATATCCCTCCTCACCTTGTCAAAACCTTCCAACAGCATCATTCGATCAGTCAGGCGATTCGCCAGTTTGTCATCGACGCCAATGTTAGCGACTTTAAAGCTTGGAGAACTTGGATCCCCAGGAACCAGAAAGGGCGCATTCGCCTGGCCCAACCAGGCCGGCCCCATCGTTCCAACCGAACCGTAACCAAGGCCGATAACTGAAGGCATCCCGTAATCCGACAGGGGTCCCAGTTGCTGTTTGATGACTGCGGAAATAGCCGGCGCATCATTGATCGTGCCATTCGGGATTTTTGGATCCCTGGCCATCATGAAACGTTTACTGCCACCGCCATGATCAGAAAATTCGTGATGCATCGAACGGATGATCGAAAATTTATCCGCAACCTTCGCGTGCATCGGCATCAGCTCACTGACCTGGATTTCCGGCACATTCGTTTTGATCGGTGAATAGATCCCCCGGTATTCAAGCGGCGCATCCGGCTTCATGTCATACATGTCCATATGCGGAAGACCGCCGGGCAACCAGATGAAAATCACATTGGTATCGTCATCCGGTGTGACGACTGCCTTCGCTGACTGTAATGGCAGCGCCGCAGCCGAACCGGCCATCAAGCCCAGCTTCAACATCTGTCTCCGATCCATGCTCATAGCACGGCGGGAAAGTCCTTTGCTCTTTCGCCGACGAACTGAGGCAGCATCGCTTTTGGATGGGGGCAAACTCTGCCTACCTTCAGAGCCGCAGGCTGACTCTTGAAAATTTGGAGGGGTCATATGATATCAGACAGAGCAACGTTTAACTTGTTCAAAGGATTTCTGAAATAATCCGAGCTCCCACTAGCTGTATTTCCCTATACAGGAGCACGGTTCGCCTTGGTTTCACCCTCAGATCCAGGAAAAACAGTTATTTCACCTTCCGAGCGATGAGATCATCAAATAGAATTGAATCCCCTGCTGCCAGAAACTCGATCTCGCTCTTATCCACATCGATCGCAGGATGGCTGCCCTTGAGAGTAGCATGATCGTGCAAAGTCACCACAAATTGCTCGCCATGCACAATGGCCGTAACCGCGTACCACTGCCCGGTCTTTAGCTTGAGCTTTGCTTTACCCAAAACCTCGGTTTTTTCCGGCGTATCCTTGGGCAGGTTGGGTTTATCCTTGCTCATGATCATTCTATTCGGAGAAATCACCACGCGGCAGAGATTGCCAAACTTGTTCCGCAACAACAACATTGCCTGCTTGCCTCCGGAAAAGCGAAAGCGAAATTGAATCACCGCATCATGGTATTTACGCTGGCAAGCGATCCCCGCCGCGTGTTTACGCTCCGCCGTCTCGGTGCCCTTGAGAAGGCCATTCTCCACCGTCCACTTACCCGCTCCCCACCGCCACTTCTCAACCGCATCAGGCGAACTGAAATACTCACTGACAATGATAGCTCCTGTTTTGACGGCCAAAGGCACGTCCTCTGCAGACACTGACAGTGGGATCAGAAAACCAGCGAACAAGAGAATCAGTTTCATAGTTTTAAATCACTTTACCCCCCTAGCTTCATCTCTTTTTGTACCATTTCAACGGTGAGTTGATATGATTCCAGAGAGTTTTTTGGCAGACCAAGAGGCAAATAACTTATGCTGTCATTATTGGGTCACAAATGTAACCTAGGGTTTCGGTGGCTGGCGCAAAAAGGCAATAATATTGGTGATCTGCTCCGGGCTCAGCGTGGCTCCGAGTCCAGCCGGCATCAGCGATACGTTGCGCAAAGTCCGGATGCTTGTGCCTTTGCGCAACAGCGTGCGCTCGGCTCCACCTGGCAATCGCATGGTAATACTGGTTGGCGATTCGGATGCAATCACTCCAAGCAAAGACTCCCCTCGCCGGGTTTTGGCCAACACCGTTTCGTAGCCAGGACTTGCCGCTTCAGATGGAAAAAGAATATCACGCATGATCACCTCCGATGCGCGCTGAAACTCGGCATCCAGATCGGGACCAACAGCTGCACCGATGCCTTTCGCCCGATGGCAGGTGGAGCAAATGGTGGTGAAAAAGGGGCTGCCTTCATCTATATTTGGCTTTTTCTTAAGAGCCTCGGTCATTTTCGGTACGCGTTTTTCCATAAGCGCCAACTGTTCAAGCGTCGGTGCTAACGGAACCGGGACTACAACAGGATTTTCAATCGGCGGGGTGTCCTCGAGCCCAAGTCGCAACACTTCCAGTGGCTTGCCTGCAAATCTTGCAGACTCCCAATGCAACGATACTCGCGCCGATCTCCTTCGCCTCTCCACGAGCGGCAATGATGCCAGCCAGATTGAGCATGACCGACTCCCCTTTCCCTGGATCCTTAGCGAGCGCGAGTAGCAAGTCCTTCTCACGTCCGCTAGCCGAACTGACAACTGCGGCATCCATCCAGCGGAGATCACCGTGCAAACGGGATAAGCGGATCAGCGCATCCTCCACTTTGGGAGAGCTACTCTGCCCAAGACTCAAAGCTGCCTGAAGCACTAGTTGCGGCGCTGGGTTTTTAGCAACAAACTCACCCGCTAGCAGATCACGCTCGATGTATTTGCCTGTATCTGTGGAGAAGTGATCCTGGTCGGCCGCGCGAAGTGAAATTACGTTAGCAGTAGGGTCTGCAAAATCACTCCACCACCTCGTATAAAAATCAGCTGGCAATTTTCCGTGTTCTTCCAGCAGGCACTGAGCGGTTCGCCATCGCCATCCCAGAAGAAAAGCACGTTGACCGCGTGATCCTCGAAACCCTCGAAATGGGAGAAATCGGCCCGGTCGGTCTTGCCATACATGGTGGTTGTGCCGTCCTGATAAGTGGGCAGTCGGCTGTGCCCGACCACGGCGTGACCCACCCCCCAACTCACCCCGCAACCGGGCTTCCGCCCTTTCCAGGCTTCCAATGCCACGTCGGCCAACTTGTCCACGAGGAAGTCGATGTATTCGGCCGTCGTGACAACTCCCTCCGGCATCAGACATCGGCCAATATCCAGAGCTGGGGTCGTATGTGCGTGGGTGGCATTCAGAACCAGCTTCTCGACGTCGAAGCCGAGGCTCGCCAGTTTCGACCCGGCCAGCTCACAAACCCGTTTCTGAATAGGGGGGGCGAATACACTCAATATCGCAGGAAATCAAGATAGCCTGCTCCCCATTCCCCCCTTCCATAGCCAAAGCCGTCGCGGTCAGCCGGTTCTCAACCTTCTTGGAGACTCTCTTACCCATGGCTCCACCCCGCACGATCGGAAGTTTGGGCGTAATGTCAGTGATTGCCGTGCCTATCGAAAGTTCGGTTGCTACACAAACCCCCGCAGTCATACCGGCAAACATTACCATTATACAAAATATACAAATAACCTGTCTCCTAAGTTTTTTCATAATTATAAACATAGCTGCTCCTCATACATTCACGACGCAACGAGTTCGCCGGCGACCTTCTCGAAAAAAGCGACTGATGCAGCGTGTGTCTTGATCGCTTCGTTGGGATTACGTTCCCATTCGATGCTGAAATAAGGATTCTGGATGTCCTGCTTCCTGACCTCGGCCAGGATATCAGCAATGCGGCCCTTGCCCTGCCCCCAGATGGCATCTTTTGCATCCAACACGCCGAAGGCTTCGAGATCCTTCAGGTGGAAAGTTTTCACTCGGGAAGCAACTTTCCGCAGCATCTCGACCGGATCGAATCCGGACCGGCACCAGTGCCCCGTATCACAACAAAAACCCATCCTCTTGGAGCGACCGTTCAAGGCGGCAAGCCCCGTATCCGGATTCCAATAATGTGACGGCTTTGGATGATTATGCAGAGCGAGGTCGACACCAAATTCTTCAGTTAGCCCTTCGACAACATCGAGCATCGCCTCCGGCGGCTCGCCGACGATCACCTCAAACCCCATGTCTGCGGCAAACTCGAAGTCGGCCTTTGTCGCACCGGGGTCTTTCATCCGGGAATACATGCCGACAATTTTCACACCCAAGTCCGCGGCCTTTTTCCTGAGATCATTGCGCTGTGTCTTTGAAAGCCCTCGCTCTGGTGTTACGTCAGGATTAGCCGGGCTCAGTTTCTGCCAGGCAAATAACTCAGCATGGCACAAGCCAGTCGCCGCCGTTTTCTCGAGTGCTTCGAACACGGTAACACTCCGAAACGAATAGGTCGCGAAACCGACACGCCAGCCAAGCTTCCCGGTGTTGGGCATTCCCTCCACCAGCGGTTGGGCTGCCTGAGCCGGGTAGTTCACCAAGCCGGCGGCTCCGGCGACGGCGCCCGCAGCCACACTTTTTGCCAGGAATTCACGGCGCTTGATTCCGGTTCGTGAGATAGCAGTTCCTCTCCCTGATGATTCTGATCGATTGTCTTTCATTACTTGCTGTCTTTTTGGTTCTGTTTCAAAGTCGGCAAAGCCGCGTGCCAGCCGGCAGCAAGCTGTTCCGTCAGTTGCTTCACCAGCTCCGCGTTCTCAGGGCGATTGGCGATATTCACATTTTCCTGCGGATCATTGTGGTGATCGTAGAGCTCCATGCCGCCAATTTTTTCTGATTTGTTGGAACGTGTCCAGCGGGTAAAGCGATAGCGATCAGTGCGAATCGATCGACCCATGTGCGACTTACTTGGATACTGGCTGAAGGCAGCAGACTTCCACGGCCGTTCCGGCTCATCGAGCAGGGGCGCAAAACTCGTCCCCTCGAGAAAGTCAGGCAAGGGCACACCCGCCAGCTCGCAAAGTGTTGGATAAATGTCGACAAATTCCACCAGTGCCGAAGTCTTTTTACCTGCTGCTTTCATTCGTGGATCGCTGACAATCAACGGAGCTCGGGTCGAAAGTTCAAAATTGGTCGCCTTTCCCCAGATATGGTTTTCCCCGAGGTGCCAGCCGTGGTCACCCCACAGTATGACGATGGTATTGTCGCTCAGGCCAAGGCGTTCGAGTTCATCAAGAACCCGTCCGACTTGGGCATCGACGTAGGTCACGCAGGCTGCGTAACCACGGGTGAGTTCCAGAACAAGTTCCTCGGAAGGCTCCCCCTTGTTCGGAAAGTCAGTGTAATTGCGCGGATGCCCCCAAGAGGTCGGGGAAAATTGTGTCGCACCTTTGGGAGCTTCGCGGTTGGTGGCTACCTTGACTTTTCCCGGTGGATACATGTCCCAGTATTTTTTTGGTGCGATGAAGGGAAGGTGGGGCTTAAGAAAACCAAGTGCGAGAAAGAAGGGTTCATCCTTGAGTTTTCGCAGTGCCGCAATGCCTTGCAGAGCGATCTGCCCGTCCTGCAGGACATCGTCATCGACATCGGGAGCTTCGTGGGAAAGGCCAAGGACAAAATGGTTGACCCAGTCGTCGATTTTGGCACCCTTCGCCTTTGTCTTTCTGGCAAAAACCTCGCGAGCAACTCGCACGCCTTCCTCAGTGTAATAATAACGCGGCTCATTCAACCAGGCGGGATCCGACCAGGACTTGGGATCGTTCCACCCGTTGCGAACTTTGAAGGCACCATGATAAAGTTTGCCGTAAGCCTGGGAGCGGTAACCATTGTTCTTGAACTGCTCGGGAAGAGTAACCACATCGGCCAGATGATCGCGAAAATGCTTGTGGCGTGAGCCATTCGACCAAATCTCGGTGCTGTCGGGACGAAGCCCGGTGAGCAGCGATGCCCGGCTGGCCCGGCAGACAGCCGCCTGGCAGTAGGCGCGCTCGAACACCATACCGCGTGCGGCGAGGGCGTCGATATTCGGGGTGATCATTTCACTGTGCCCGTAACAATTGAACTGTGGTCGCAGATCGTCGGCGGCAATGAAGAGAATGTTGGGCTTATCAGCGGCATGTAGACCGCACGAGATCGCCAGCAAAAAAAGGCCGGGTAATCGAGTAAGGCGGACTGTTTTCATAAGATAATATTTTCGTTTATTTTGAAACCTTGCCTACCTTCCCGCCATGCCACAGGGAGTTGAGCATTTTTGCTGCACTCTCCACGATCATGTATCCCGCATTCGGCTCCAGTCGTGTCCAACTGATCTGTTGCCCGGAATATCCGCCACCCAGAACACCGTAGATGGTTGGGCAATAGCCTGCGTAGCCATCGGTGAGCCCCACCACCGCGGTGATCGGCGCAGGGCTACGGCGTTTGATGTCCAGTCCAAACTGGCAATAGAGTTCACAGGGCTGGGTAACCAGTGCCACATCACCGATGCGCACAGCATGAATTGGCAGGGCATCGACAGGGTTTTTTTCATACACGTCCTGCAACTGCACCGTGCCAAACGCCATGATCATTTTCATGCCACGCACATTCTCTCCAGCATCGATCTGCGCCAGGATCTTGCGGGACTCAGCCAGAATTTTTGGATCGGGCAGGCGTACCTGGACTGCCATATCTTCATAGGTATGGGCCAGGATCGGATGTTTATGATATTTCACCTCCTTGTAAAGCCGCAGGGTTTCATCGGCCACCATGCGTCCGATCCGCTCGAGCTTTTCCTCGCGCCCCTCCTTGCGTTTATTGAGTTGGTCAGCCATGGCGATATCCCCCTGGGCGCCATTGAGAAAGAGCACCGGAATATCACCAAACTCTTCTCTGAGGATGTTGCGTGTCTCACCGGCAAAATCAGACGAGTAAACGCCTGCCGCATAAAAAATCGTTGGATGGGTGGTGTTATGGTAGAGAACTGAAAGCACCTTGCCATTCTCGTCCGCGGCAAACAAAGCCATGTGCTGTGGATCGTCGGGACCCTCCAACCCGGCGAAGTCCTTGCGTTTTGTATCGCCGTGCATGGAATGCGTACCATCGGCCCAAGTGACACGACGATTGTAACCAATTTGAGCGCTCCCCTTTCCCCAACCGATCTTGCCAGGACGCACGGACTTCACCGCCTCCTTGGCAAGTTCCACCAACCAGCCCTCGAGCTTGTCCAAGTATTCACTGTCGAGCGGCATCAGGTAATTGGTTTTCACCACCGACGGCCCCCCGTGGGTATGAGTACAGGATAGGAGAATGTTGCGGGCAGGGATTCCCGCAGCTTCCCCCATCGCCTTGCAAAACCGGACTGCGTAGGGAGGCTCCAAACCCGCCAGGTCGAGACTGGCGATCAGGACTTGGGTTTCACCATTGTCCAGATACAGGGCGTTCGCTTCCAGTTCATCACGGATCTTCATTGCCTTTTTCGGCACTCCGGCACCCTGCACCCAACCACCAATCTTGTGAGTGATGATCTTGCTGGCTACGCCGATTTGCAGTTTAGGCGGATCCGCCGCTACGCCCTGACCAAGCCACAGCAGCCAAGCGGCCATTACAAGGCCGCTTGCGGCCAGAAACCCATGTCGTGGAGGATGTCTTTCTCTCATACTGATCTCCTCCTTTGATCACATTAATACATTAATAATGCCGCTGCCCCCTATTTTGCCGCCGCTACATAGGCGATGAGATCAGCGAGTTCCTGCTGGTTAAAACCTGCTTCCAGTCCATCAGGCATCAAGGACATGCCTGTATTCTTGAGTGATTTTAGCTCGGAGCGCAGGATCACATGTTTCTGGTTTGCCTGATCCTGGATAGTAATATTCGCCCCGGTTTCAGAAATCAAAATCCCCAGAATCGCCCGGCCATCCTTGGTGCTGGCAACATAGGAACTGTATTTGCCTTCCACTGAAGCATTGGGATCAAGAATTCCAGACAACAACGATGCGGGGTTCCGGTCTGTGACGGATGCGAGATTGGGGCCAATCTCCAGACCGACGCCATCCATTTTGTGGCAGGCGACACAGACTTTTTGGAAAACAATTTTTCCGCGCTCCTTGTCACCTTTCAATTTCAAGGCCGGTTGATGTGCCTGCACCACCTTGAGCCGATCCGCACTGCTCGAAGTCGGCAGCAACTCTTTGGCTCTGGCCCTCAGCTTTTTGTTGGGATATCTCGTCAGTTGCTGCCGTGTCCCGGCATCGATATCCGCATGGGCCACTTTTTTACTTTCGATTTCATCCAATAATTTCGTTACCCAGTCGCTCCGTGTAGTCAGCACATTCAACACTTCCGAGCGGATCGCCGGTGTGTAACTGGTCCAATCAGCAAGCAAAACCTCCGGCACCTCTTTGCCTGACAAAGTTCCAAGGTGTGACACAGTCGCCACCTGTACCGCTGCGGGAGTTTGCAAACCCAGCAAAGACCCCAAGGCCTTGATGCCAGCAGCACGCGTGCCCGCTTCCCTTGCCATCAAGCGAACCGCAGCTTTTCGCTGTGCTTCTGGCGCCTCGTCATCCATGGCGGTTTTTTGCGCCAATACCGTCAATGACTTGATCCGTTCCCTCACTCCCTGATCAAGACTGCTCGCTTTCTTGTCTGCTGTCTTGCGCCGATCCAGGGCATCGAGCAATCCCGCTACGGTGACATACTGCCACACAGGATCCCCTCCAGTTTTTAACACAACACCCAAGGCATCCGTCATCGCCTTGCTGTTATCAAAGGCAACAGCAAGAGCCAGCAGCGATCCAAGCATTTCACCTCCCTTGTTCGCTTTTGCCCGTTCAGCCAGAAGCGCCGCCAGCACTCCCGCCAGATTCTCCGCATTCACCGAACTGGTAATCGCAGCCGCCATGAAAGGATCCGTCCCATCGGTAAAAGCCATGCGCCCCAGGCTGTTTTCAACCGCCTCGCCTTTCCACTCCCCCAGACTGTAGGCCACTTGCATACGAACTTTAGCATCCTTGTCATTCACCAGTTTCAGCAGGGCGTCACGCAAATCCGGATGATCGTTCACCCAGCTCTCCGACAATTTCACCGCATGGCGACGAACCCCGGACGAAGAGTCGCCTACTGCCTTTTTTAATACTTTAAGATCCAAGGCTCCCATTCCCTGCAAAGTGTACAAGGCATGCAAACGGGCCAGCGGCTCTTTTCCGGTAGCGACCATTTTTTTCAGATCAGGAACCACTGCACTATCACTGCGATCCACCAATAGCGCCTGGGCCGTGTCGCGCTGCCAGCCGTTGCGGGTCTCCAAGGCCGCCACCAACTCATCACTTTTCATTTTTTCCAGATTAGGCACTGGGCGCAGTTTCTGGCCCTTGCGAAACACTCGGTAGATCCGCCCCTTGTCGTCACCTGAACGATAAAATGGCCTGAGTTCATCCTTGCCCTCCTTTGGCAACCACTGCGGATGCTCGATCATGTAGCGGTACATGTCCGCTACCCAGAGCGCACCGTCCGGACCAGTTCTGGACGTCACCGGGCGACTCCAGCGATCTTTCGATGCAAAAAAATCCACCCCGTCTTTCAACTCCACCGGACCTTTTTCTGAAACGCTAAAGCTCACCCCATCCGGCTCCGAGCGATTATGCTGAACCAGATTGGCAAAAGGTTCACTGGTGAAAATGTCGAGCGTGTATGGACCTGACTCGGGAAACAACAAATTGTCCCTGTAAACCATCCCCTCGCAGGCCGACGTGAATCGTCCGGTCTGGTCAAATCCGTGAAAGCGTTTTTGCAGTGCTTTGTAGGGATACACTTTCGGGTTTCTCGGCAGCACCAACTGCTTGCGAGGATCCGGCGAAGCCGCGTGGGGGTTACGCCGAATGTAGTGATCCAGCAACACATAGTGCCACAACGGATAAGAGTTCATCTCACCAAACCAGTCGTCCCAATCTGTACGGTTGCGGCCAAACTGGCTCGGCCCGGATTGCGGTTCCAAGTCACCGGTTTCCGGATTAAAACGGAAATCCCGGGCACCCAGGGCAATTTCTTTTCCTGTTTTGACCGATTTAATCCGGTTGTCTGCACCGTATTTTGAATGGTGGGCACCGCTGGCACAGTAAATCCAGTTATCCAGTCCCCTGTTCAATCCATTCACCCGCAACTGTTGATTTCCCTCCTGAAACCCTTCGAACAGCACGTGCTGCTTATCCGATTTCCCGTCACCATCGATGTCTTCCAAATAGATAATCATCGGCGCCGCTGTCACCAGCACACCCTTCTTCCACGGCAACACACCGTTGGGAAACGACAGCCCCTCGGCGAACACCACCGACTCCTCATAACGGCCGTCACCGTCTTTGTCCCGCAGCCACCTGATCTGGCCACCGGGTTTTCCCTCACCATCCATACCCATCGGATAGTCAATCATTTCAGCCACCCATAACCGCCCATCCGCTCCCCAGGTAAGTGCAACCGGATCGATCACGTCCGGCTCGGCCACCACCAATTCCACCTCGAATCCTTCCGGGACGTGTAGCAGAGCCAGTGCATCCTTCGCCGCCACTGGTTCAGAGTCCGGTTTGGGATCAGCGGCATATAGAGGTAAAACTGCCAGGGACAATGCGACAGTGAACGACAATGCTATTTTCATGGTATGTATTTTCATATTTCTCTATCTCCTAAATTTTTGTTCCAAACTTTCTTCTTTCACTTCATCACCTGCGCCACCGGCCTGGCAACCTTTCCTGGAGGGCGCTGACCTGAGCCGCGTTTCCCCACATCGCCAAGATCCGCTCGCGCTTCGTCAGCCATCCGCTTGAGTCTGGCCACAATTTCAGGATGATCTGCTGCGACATTGTTCTCACTGGCAATATCTTCCTCCACGTTAAACAGCAGATATTCAGGTTTCTGCTTCTTGTTAAAATGCGGATGCACCCGCGAAGACTTAACTGGAAGAAACAGCTTCCACGGACCGGAGCGTATGGCCTGCAGCTGTTCCTGATGGTAATAATAAAAAGCCTCATAGGGAGACTTGGCGCCATCTTCCCCAAACAGCAGTGGCGCAATATCGTGACCATCGATTTTACGCTCTTTGGGAACTTTAGCACCTGCGAGTTTGGCAAAGGTCGGTAACAAATCCATGGTCGTTGCAAGTTCGTTGCAGACAGTGCCCGCCGGAACTTTCCCCGGTTGCCACACAATCGTCGGTACACGGAATGCGCCCTCACTGGTTGTGTATCCGGCACCATGAAGTGGCAGATTTGATCCACGTCGTAAGTTCCCCCTGTTGATTGGTGCCCCATTATCGGATGTCCAGATCACAAAGGTATTCTCGGCGATTCCCAGTTCAACCAACTGATCCATCATCACCCCCATCGACCAGTCCAGTTCCTCTATTGAATCCCCCCACGGACCGTTTTTGCTTTTGCCTTTGAACGCCGGACTTGAGAAAGGTGCTGCCGTGCTGCCTGGCATGGCCTGCGGGAAATAGAGAAAGAAAGGTTCGTCCTTGTGCTTGGCAATCCACTGCATCGCCCGTTCCGTCAATCGCTTGGTCAAAGGGTCACGATCAACGGGAGCTTCGATGACCGTTTCGTTTTCCATCAGAGGAAGCGGCGGCCAACCGGGACGTTTATTGCCAACCATGTTGTCGCTGTAAGGAATGCCGAAAAACCAGTCGAAGCCCTGACGCGTCGGCAGAAAATCCGGCTGATCACCAAGATGCCATTTGCCTACGATCGCCGTGGCATACCCCTGCTCCTTAAGCACTTCTGCAATGGTGCTTTCATCCGGGTGTAATCCATAGGGTGAAACAGGACGCAAAACCCAGCCATCGCGATCCGTTACATGCATACCAACCCGTTGTGAATAACATCCGGTCATGATACTCGACCGCGAAGGTGTGCAGACGCCTGCCGTAACACAAAAATGGGTGAACTTCCTGCCCTCCTTCGCCATGCGATTGAGATTAGGCGTGCGGTGCAAAGTCGAGCCAAAAGGTTCGATATCGCCGTAACCAAGATTATCACAAAAGATGATGATAAAGTTGGGCTTCTTCTGAGCCGACTTGTCCGCAGCACAAACTCCACACGGTGAAGGCAGAAGCACGCTGATCAGGATGGAAAATAATACACCCGGCTTCATCACTTCTTCAACTCCTTCAACATCTCTACGATTTCATCAGCTATTTTTTCACCTGTTCCAACTTCAGCATATGAATGAAGTCCCATCCATGTCTGGTATCCACCCAATTTATGCGCTTCACGATCAGGCAAATAACCGATCCAATCGTTGGCAAGCTCGGCAACGACGGTGTATTTGAATGGTGAACGCTTTTTGATGTCGACACCCAAGCCTGTGAAATATTCGGCCGGCACACCGACGAGTGCTACGTCGTCCCCAATCGCCATCACCTGCAACCAGGTCTCACGATTCTGCCCCTGCTGCGGTTCCAACAGCTTGCGCATATCTCGGAACACTTTGATATAAGGGGCCACCGATTCAGCACGGGCATATTTAGTGACATAGGAAACTACCTTTTCATCTTCAACCGCCTCGTCAAAAACACGTACTTTAAATGGGAAGCTGCGCTTGATCGAAGCCAGCCGGGTCACTGGATGACGCTCAGCTTGTTTTAAGGCCAGTTTCACCGCATCCTTCATTCGGATCACCGCATCCGCCGTGCTTACTCCGGTGATATTATGCGTTGAGCCAGAAGCCCCTTCCAGAAAGGCCACCATACCCCCAATTTCACTCTCCAGCTCCTGTGCTGCCAAGCCATAAAAACTTGGTGAACGCACCCGGCCTTTAACTGTTCCAATCGTATGCGTCGAGTGGTTGTAAATAGTCGCCAGCAAACTTTTGTCCGCTTTGCGAAATGCAAGCACCGGCAATTGCGGATCAAAAGGCCCTGTCGGACGAAGACCTTCCTCTCGTCCAATCCAGCGAATCTTTCCGTCCTTCAGCAGAATCCGACTGTTCGCGCCCACCGTATTTTCCTCACCCAGTTGAAAGAAAAAATCTGCATTTGCTGCGTCGTTCTTATCTAGTTTCGCATTGGCCTCCTGCACCGCTTTCACAATCCCCTGTCGAACCCGCACCTCGAACACCTCATCATTCTCATAGCCATGCACCGTGCCCGTGCAAGGCGCATGATGTGTGTGCGTACAATTCACCAGAATCTGGTCTGCGGGAATGCCCGTCGTTTTTTCGATTTCTGCCAAAGCCGGATCCACCAGCGTGCGCGGCAGGAACAACACGTCGCAGGCCACGATCCCAACCTTTGCTCCACCCGGCTTCTCGATCACCACCGCAATTGCCCGCAACTCCCCTTCCTGGCCTTTGGCTTTCTTGGGCAGAATACTGCCGGCGATCACCATCGAATCATCCGCCACCAGATTCACGACCGCAGCGCCTACCTTCAGATCACCTGCCTGCGATAATAAAGGAATCGCAAGCACCCATGTCCATATCATAACGAATCTCATGTTATTTAAAGTTGAGCGTATTTATTTTAAAATCCATACTTAACCTGTGAAAAAGTGCCCGTATTCCTATCAGTTCTTACGAAACAAATACTTCTTATCCCATTCCTTATCCAGCTGCCGGGTGAGTTGATCGACCAATTCCTTATTGGCTGCAACCTTAGCAATATTAGTCGTTTCCCCCGGGTCGGATTGGTGGTCATACAATTCTACCGCACGCACTTTTGATCGATCTTTAGGACTGCGCCATATAGTGAAACGGTATCGATCCGTTCTCATGCTATAGCCGGTCACCGTGCCACGCGGGTATTGGCTGAGGGCGACCGCCTCACCCTGGATTTTCGGATCACTGACGATCGCAGCAAAACTAAGACCTTCCACTGCATGAGGTTGGGGCAAACCCGCAAGATCGGAAAGAGTTGGGTATAAATCAACCAACTCAACCAAAGCCTTGCTTTTCCCGGCCACGGCATGACCGGGAGCACTCACGATAAGGGGAACCCGGGTATCAAGTTCAAAATTGGTGTGTTTGCACCACATCCCGTAGTCCCCTAACTTATAACCGTGATCAGACCACAATACGACGATCGTATTCTTTCGCAAATCAAGGCGATCCAACTCATCCAGCAACAAGCCAATTTGAGCATCCACATAACTGACACAAGCCGCATAACCATGACGTAGTCGGCGGGTTTGAGCTTCTGTTAGCGGGCCTTTTTTGGGGATATCGGTATAAACCCTCAACTCTCCCCAATTGGTGAGCGCGACAGAAGGAGCTCCCTCGGGTTGTTTCGGATTAGGGACGGGTGGAAGCTTGTCAGGATCGTAAAGATCCCAATACCGCTTGGGCGCAATGAAAGGTAGATGAGGTTTCATAAAACCCACACCAAGAAAAAATGGCATTCCTTCTTTTTTCAACTCGCGTATTTTCCCCAATGCCGCTTGGGTCATCTTTCCGTCTCCAGGAATATCATCAGCAACATCCGGAGCCTCGGTAGAGGACCCTTGGACAAAATAATCCTTCCACTGATCCGGATTAGCAGGGTCTTTTTTAATACTGGCAAGACGCTTGACTTTGGAAGTGGCAAACACTTCTTGTGCTTTGCGAATCCCCCTTTCCGAAAAATAGTATTGCGGGCTGCCTGTCCAGCGCGGCACCGACCATGAAATCGGATCCTGAAAACGGTTCCCGTCATAAGCTTTATCCCAGGAGCCATGATAAATCTTTCCAAATGACTGGGTAAAATAGCCGTTGTTCTTAAAATGCTGAGGCAATGTGGTGACATCAGGAATCGTGCGGCGAAATTGAGCCCCCAAGCCATCAAATGAATCAGGACGCAGTCCCGTCATCACACTGGTGCGCGACGGCATGCAAATCGCGCGCTGACAGTATGCCCGCTCAAACAGCACCCCCTCCCTGGCAAGACGGTCAATATTAGGACTCTTAATATAATCAAATCCATAACAACCCAGTTCAGGGCGCAAATCATCCACGGCGATAAACAGCACATTCTTTTTTTGCTTGGCCTTCTTCGTTGGATCAGCGGCTTCATTCAACAAACGAAGAGACTCCTCCCTGATTTTGGGTTCCGCATCGACATCCAACAAACTGCTGACTGCGGGCCAGGTGGTGTACCCCCCCAAGAGGTGTTGATTGGGGGTAGGCAGATAACCTCGATAACCATTCGCCAGTTCAACATTAAAGGTATCTTTAAAAGGACTACGAGCTTTGATTGCTAACCCAGTTTCAGCGTAAACTTCACATGGCAACGCCATGATGGCGAGATCTCCCAGGCGGATCGCTTGCAGTCTCACTGGCACCACGTCCGGATAATCATTCAGCCACAGGGTATGTTTGGCATAGATCCCCTGCCAGTGGGGAGCCGGCTTCTCCGCAGTCCCAGCCTTCACCGCCCGAGCCCAGGCAAGGCGTTTTTCGCTGGGACGTCGAACCTTTAACAAAAGCTCGCTCTCACGCACTGTGATCGGCAAGTGATCCCGATGTTTGATTTTTTTGACCACAGCTACCGCAACTTCAGCGAGACTTTTGCCCAGTTTGGACGGATTTCCTCCCGGAGCTATGTCACCACTGGTGCCATTAGAAATAATCGAAACAACAGGTCTTTCCTTGGTGCCACCCAATAAATTTTCCGCTTCTCGACTAAAATAACCAAAATAATCAGCGCTTATTCC
>DAOUQC010000157.1 GCA_030625775.1 Verrucomicrobiota bacterium | reverse complement strand
GGGGGAGCATACTCGTAGGTCTTGTAGCCGATGTATCCCACGACACAGATACTGACCGTAAATATGATGACAAATATCTTCCACCAGTTTTTTCGTTGATCGATTATTTTTAGAATATTCATAAGTTACTTTTTTTGGAGGGTTAGCTTAGCTGTTTTAAACATCCCTAGCATCTCTATTTAATGAGGGATTTTTTGTTAGACACAACCTGTTTCACATGACGTTGGCAAGTGATGCTACGACGGAACATAGGCCACAAATACAAGCCCCCCCTTCAAATGCTGTTATTTCCTCAGCATATATTGCTGCCCTCAAAACAGGCTCCACAGAGCCTTATTTTATCACAGTATTCTGGTAATCTTCACCTGTTTTTTGATACCCCTTCGCAGCTCAATCCCCCAAGCCAAGCTCTGCCCTGGGATCAACCCGAAGCTAAATCCTGTTTGCACCCGGAATCAGCCCATGCATTGTTATCTTCCATGAAACCCTCCCCTTTTACAAAACCAGCTTTATTTTCCCTGCTAAGCTGCCTCTGCCTCATGCCTGTCATGGGATTCAGCGAGCTCTCCGCCGGAGCCCATTCCATCGACATCACCCCACAGCAACTGCCTGCCATCCGCAACGGCGGATTTACCCAGCGCAGCTACAACAAGATTCTGGATAAATTGCACTCACGTAACTTCGTCCTCAAATCCGGGGACACCACCATCGCCATCGCCGTTGTCGACTCCTGCATGATCCCACGCGACATTTGCAATCAGGCAAAAGAACTGGCGAGTAAAACAACCGGCATCCCCGTCAATCAAATCCTCATCGCCTCCACCCACACCCACAGCGCACCGAGCGTGATGAATCTCTGCCTCGGCACCAGCAGTGATCCCAATTATGAAAAATTCCTGCCTGCGAAACTGGCGGAAGGCATCGCTCTTGCCCATGCAAACCTCGAAGCCGCACAAATCGGTGTGACGGTCGTCGATGCACCTGACCACACCCACTGCCGCCGCTGGTTGAAACATCCGGACAAATACGCCAACGATCCCTTCGGGGATAAAACTGTTCGTGCCATGATGCATCCAGGTTATCAGAATCCAGACTATATTGGCGAAGCCGGCCCGGTTGATACCGGCCTCTCACTGGTGAGCATTCAGTCCGCCGATGGCAAACGCCCGATCGGACTGCTGGCCAACTATTCGATGCACTACTTCGGAGCTGGTGGTGGCTTTTCTGCCGACTACTACGGGCTTTTCTGTGATCTGATGGAGAAAAAAATCGCATCAACTGGCACCGCTTCTGGCAAAGCACCCTTTGTCGCTGCCATGTCCCAGGGCACTTCCGGAGATCTCCACTGGATGGATTATTCCAAACCAAAAAAGGAGAACTACGGCATCGACCAATACACCGGCGAACTCGCTGACATCGCTTTCGGCGCTTTTCAAAAAATCGATTACCAATCCGGCGACCCGAAACTGGACATGGAGGAAAGCACCCTCACCCTCGGCCGCCGACTAGCAAGCAAGGCCCGTATTGCCTGGGCCAAGGAGCTCAATGCCAAACGAGGTGACCGCCGACCCAAGAATCGACCCGAGGTTTATGCTGAACAGGCCACCTGGTTTGTTGAGAACCCGAAGGAAGACCTCATTCTGCAGACCATCCGCATCGGTGATCTCGCCATCACCACTCTGCCGCACGAAGTGTATGGTATCACCGGTTTGAAGCTCAAAGCGCAGAGCCCCTTCAAAACCACCTTCAACATGGAGCTCGCCAATGGCGCCGCTGGTTACATTCCTCCACCAGAGCAACACTACCTCGGCGGATACACCACCTGGCCCTCCCGCACCGCTGGAATGGAGCAACAGGCCGAACCGCAGATCGTCGACAAGCTGCTCAAGATGCTGGAGAAACTTTCAGGCGAGAAACGCAAAAAATTGAGCACGGATTTCTACAACGACCAGCAACACGAAGCGATCAAAAAAGCCAAAGCCGATGATAACAACCGGGCGAACCGTGGGCTGGAACACTGAACAGAAGTAAGAAGCGCTTCACGCCCGCTTCGCTCAAGTCGCAAAGGAAGAATTACAAAGTTGTTAATGGAAGAAAGTTGCGAAGAGCTTTTAATTGCCTACGGACAGTAATCTCCGGCTGTCTCGTCCCGCGGTCGCAGGACTCGGCTCTTAATTCCTCCCCCTTTGCGTCTGGCGGCTTTGCGTGAGCTTCTTCCTCTTCACCCCATCACCCCCTCCAACACATCGGCGAGCGTATGCAGGGCATTTCCTTCCAACTGATTCCCAATATATATAAATGACGGTTTATCTGCACGCTCTTTACGGGAGATCAAATGATTCAATATCCGCGATAGCGACTCCCTTGAATTCGGGTCAATCTCATAGATCCGGTTATAAGGTGTCATTTTTTCCTCTGCCCACTGATGACTGTGGTGGGGT
>DAOUQC010000119.1 GCA_030625775.1 Verrucomicrobiota bacterium | reverse complement strand
ACGGCAGTTGATGGAAGCGGTGTTGATCCATCAGAAAGTCAGCAAGCAGGAAGCCTTGAAACAGGCGGTCAACATGCTTGAGCGGGTCAAAATTCCTTCGCCGGAAATTCGGGTGGGAGAATATCCGCATCAGTTATCGGGTGGCATGCGGCAGCGGGTGATGATTGCGATGGCCTTGATCAACAAGCCCAAGCTATTGATTGCTGATGAGCCGACTACGGCGCTGGACGTAACGGTGCAGGCTCAGATTCTGGCTTTGATTGCGGAACTGCAGCAGGAGATGGGGATGGCAGTGATTTTGATCACTCACGATCTGGCGGTGATCGCCGAGAACACGGATGAAGTGGTGGTGATGTATGCAGGGCGGGTGGTAGAACGGGCAGGAGTTGAAGAGTTGTTCAGGAATCCGTTGCATCCGTATACGAGAGGATTGCTGGATTCGATTCCACGAATGGATTCGAAGCGGAAGGAACATTTAAAAACGATTGAAGGCATGGTGCCGGCACTGTCGGAAATGCCTGAGGGGTGTCGTTTTGCACCGCGTTGCACCAATCCGCATGACGATGAGGTTTTGAAAAATCGGCCCTGTATGGTTGAACCTGTGCCGGGGCATTGGGTGGAAGGGTGTTCATGTTTTTGGGAGGAGGAGATAGGAGGTAGGAGATAGGAGATGGAGCCGATATTGGAAATAACGGATTTGAAGATGTACTTCCCGGTTAAGGGAGGAGTGTTCTTGCGTCCTATTGCTTCGGCGAAGGCAGTAGATGGGGTGTCGTTGAAGGTCATGCCCGGAGAAACTCTGGGGCTGGTTGGTGAGTCCGGTTGCGGAAAATCGACTCTGGCAAAATCCGCTTGTCGCTTGCTGAACCCCACTGCTGGCAAAGTGGTGTTTGACGGTCACGACATCACTCACATGCGGCGTAAGGAGCTGATGCCTTTGAGACGGGAAATGCAGATGATTTTTCAGGATCCGGTAGAGTCACTCAACCCGCGACACTCGGTGGGGCAGATTGTCGGCGAGCCTTTTGTGGTGCAGAAGATTGGCACACGGGCAGAACGAGATAAAAAAGTGGCCGCCCTGTTGGAACGAGTGGGGCTCAACGAGAAGATGGCGTCGCGCTTTCCTTTTGAATTTTCGGGGGGTCAACGCCAACGGATCGGGATAGCCCGTGCTCTGGCTCTGAATCCCAAATTGATCCTTTGTGACGAGCCGGTTTCAGCACTCGATGTGTCAGTGCAGAGTCAGGTTTTGAATTTGATGATGGATCTTCAGCGTGATATGGGACTGGCTTATTTGTTTATTGCTCACGATCTGGCCGTGGTGAGGCATGTTTCGGATCGTGTGGCGATCATGTATCTGGGCAAAATTATGGAGTTGGCCGATGCGGATGAAATTTACAATAATCCCCGGCACGCTTATACCAAGGCTTTGATCTCTGCGATTCCGATTGCTGATCCAAATTCCAACAGGGACCGCAAGTTACTTGAAGGCGATGTGCCCTCACCGATTGATCCGCCGCAGGGCTGTGCTTTCGGGTATCGAATGAAACACCCGAAGTGGGAAGAGAGTGTGGGGATGGATTTGAACTTGGTGGAAGTGGAGCCGGGGCATTGGGTGCAGCCTTGCCCGTGTTGTACGTAGAGCGGTATAGATGAGGAGAACCACAGCCGAATGAATTGAGACAAGTGACCTGAAATGTCGAGCGAAGCCTCCAAATGGACACCAATAAACACGAATAAGAGGGACTTGATTTTGATATGAAAAATAAATGGATTATTTTGTGTTTGGCTTTGTTGCTGGGGCAGGTGCCTTTTTTTGTCAGGGCTGCGGAGCGGCCGAACCTGATGGTTATATTGGCTGATGATTTAGGTTATGGAGATGTTGCTTGTTTTGGTTCAGAGAATGTGATCACGCCGAATCTGGATGAGTTTGCGGCTGAGGGATTGAAGCTGACAAGTTGTTATGCGGCAGCGGCAAATTGTTCTCCCTCGCGGGCGGGGCTGATGACGGGACGGACTCCGTGGAGGGTTGGTATTCATAATTGGATTCCCTTTTTGTCACCAGTGCATGTGAAGGAGTCGGAAATTACGGTAGCGACTTTGTTGAAAAACTCTGGGTATGCGACCTGCCAGACCGGTAAGTGGCATTTGAACGGCATGTTTAATTTGCCGGGGCAGCCGCAGGCCAGTGATCATGGTTTTGATTATTGGTTTTCGGTTCAGAACAATGCCTTGCCGAATCACAAAAACCCTTACAATTTTGTCCGCAACGGGATTCCGGCGGGACCGATCGAGGGTTATTCTGCTGACATTGTGGTGGATGAAACGATTCATTGGTTGCGTGATGTGCGAGACAAGGAAAAGCCGTTTTTCACCTATGTTTGTTTCAATGAACCGCATGAGCCCATTGCTACAGCTGAGAAATACACTGACTTATATAAACAATTCAAAGACCCTGCACAAAGGGCTCATCACGGCAACGTGACTCAGCTTGACTCGGCATTCGGGCGCTTGATGGCTGAACTGGACCGTCAGAAATTGACTGAGAATACCCTGGTGTTTTTCACTAGTGACAATGGACCGGCAATCACCGGTTTTCATCCCTATGGGTCTACCGGGCCTTTGCGGGCCAAGAAGGGGCATATTTATGAGGGGGGAATTCGGGTGCCGGGAATTTTGAGGTGGCCGGGGCATAGCAAGCCGGGATCGGTCAGTGACGAGCCGGTAAGCGGGGTCGATGTTCTGCCGACCTTCTGTGCGATTGCGGGTGCTGATGTTCCCAGTGATCGGAAAATAGACGGAGCGAGTTTTTTGCCTGTATTTGAAGGGGGGAAGATTCAGAGAAATACGCCCTTGTATTGGCATTTTATTCGTTCCAGTAGCGAGGTGAAGGTGGCGATACGCGAGGGAGATTGGAAACTTGAAGCGAGAATCAAGTTGCCTGCGGATTTAGCAAAAAGGCTTGCGGGTAAAAACAAGGGGGAACTTGTCACCGATGACAAAGGTTGGGTCACGATGTCCAAGCTTCGTGGCACGGCGGATGTGAGCAAGGACGATATGGAAATGTACAAGCTTGCTGAATTGACCGGTTTTGAGTTGTATAACTTGAAGGAGGACTTGGAAGAGACAGAAGATTTGAAAGCGGCGGAGACCGCCCGATTCGAGGGGATGAAAGAGGATTTGACCAAACTTTATCGTGAAGTGAGGGAAGAAAGCCCGGTCTGGCCGGAATGGAAGTGGCCACGTGTAGAGAGCAAACGGATTGAATGGCCCGAATACAAGGCGCTGATTCGCCCACCGAAATAAAAGGGCTGTTCTTGAGCTTTGCCCGAAGAAAACGGATTGGCAATCCATTTTACGTTGTGGAATGTAACACGCAATGTCATTGCGTGTGGGGTGGGTGCTTTACAAGGCTTGAAAATCCTGCAGCGTTGCATCAGTTGTTTCTCTGTCTGGAATGGGATCCTGGGCTCCATGGGACAAGGTGGTCAGGGCACCTGCACAGTTGGCGGCCATAACTAGATCGCTGAGAAGGGTGCCGGGGTTCTCCGCCAGACGGGCGGCAAAGGTGCCGCAAAAAGCATCGCCCGCACCGACTGTGTCTACGGGGCTTACTGACAGTGTTGGTGTTTCGATCACCGTCTGCTCAGTGAAAGTCAGAGTGCTTTTGCTACCTCGGGTAACGATCAGGTTTTTGATCTTTAATTTGGCTAGCAGTGATTGAACTTGCGATCTGTCAGTAATTGAAGTGATGGGCATTCCCAGGATCACTTCGGCTTCACCTGCATTGACGACGAGGTAATTAATGATCAGCTCACCCCAGGGAAATTCATCGTGGATGGGGGATGGATTCAATACTACGGGGATCTTCGTTTTGTTGGCGATTTTAATTGCGGTGGTAACGCTGGCTAGTGGAATTTCAAATTGAAGCACCAGGATGTCAGCAGTGCTGATTTGATCCGCTGCCTGGCGAATATCATCCGGGCTGATTTCTGCGTTTGCACCCGCGGCTACTACGATCATGTTTTCGCCCTTTTGGTCGACGGCGATCATAGCTGACCCGGTTGTGATGTTCTTTCTCTGTAAAATATTATCGGTCTCGATTTTCTGCTTTGTCATGTAATCGAGATAAGAGCGCCCCGTGTCATCATCGCCCACAGAACCAATGAAGCGCACCTTGGCGCCTTGTCGGGCCGCAGCGATGGCTTGATTGGCCCCTTTGCCCCCAAAAAGAATGCGCAACTGCGAGGCGGCAACGGTATCGCCGGGTGCGGGGAGGTGGGTGACTGAGCTGAGGTAGTCAATATTGAGCGATCCGACGACGGTCACAATTGAGAGCTTGGATTCGGGCATGTTTTGTTTACATTGAAGCGCAAATCATCATGAAGGAAATACTAAAATCGATATTAAGAGGGAAAATGGCAGGCTTTATGCAGCGGGTAATGCCGCTCGCTATGCTTCTCATTCTGATGCCCGCATGCGGTCCATCCAACGAAGGTGCCGTTACTGGCCAGGCTGACAGCAAAAAGCCTGAAGTGGCTTTGATTATGAAATCTTTGGCGAATGAGTTTTTTTCCACCATGGCCCAGGGAGCAAAAAAGCATCAAAGTGAGCATTCCGACCAGTATGATCTGATTGTCAATGGAATCAAAAATGAAACTGATCTTGGTCAGCAAGTGGCTTTGATCGAACAGATGGTAGCAAAAAAGGTATCTGCCATTGTGATTGCTCCGGCTGATTCAAAAGCAGTCGTGCCTGCTTTGAAAAGGGCTGAAAAAGCGGGTGTGGTGGTGATTAATATTGATAATCAACTGGATGCCGAGGTATTGAAAAAAGCAGGTGTCACCATTCCCTTTGTCGGGCCGGACAATCGTAAAGGGGCGCGCCTGGTTGGAGATGCGCTGGTTGCACGTTTGGAAAAGGGTGATCAGGTAGCCATTATCGAAGGAGTGCAGACGGCCTTCAATGCGCAGCAGAGGAAGCTTGGTTTTGAAGATGCCTTGGGAAAAGGCGGAATGAAAATTGTAAGCAGTCAGAGTGCGCAATGGGAGATGGAAAAAGCCAATCGGATTGCGGCGGCGATGATCAGTGAAAATACTGCTTTGAAGGCTCTATTATGCGCCAATGACAGTATGGCCCTCGGGGCGGTCGCCGCTGTAAAAGCTGCTGGGAAGTCGGGAAAAATACTGGTCGTGGGTTTTGACAATATTTCTGCGATTCAATCAATGATCAAAGATGGGCGGGTGCTTGCCACTGCAGATCAACATGGGGGGCAATTAGCGGTTTACGGAATTGAAGAAGCTTTGGGAAGACTGTCGGCAGGCAAAAATGGAGCGGGCAACCGAGAGACCCCGGTGGATTTGATCACGGCTGATTCTTTGAAGTGAGCCAAGCTTGACCGGTGCGGTTGTTAGATAAACGGTGATAACGAAGTGATGATAAAGGTGCTTAAAAGCTATTCGGGACTGGCCGTGTTTTCGGTTCTTTTAGTTGCTTTTTTTTCGTTCAAGTCGGAGCACTTTTTTTCTGCAGGCACGCTGATTTCCCTGTTGAATCAAATACCGGCGCTGACAGTTATTGCGGTGGGCATGACTTTTGTGCTGATCATTGCCGGGATCGATTTATCGGTAGGCTCAGTGTTGGCGCTGGCGGGCAGCGTTATTGGCGTGGCAATCGTTGACTGGGGCTGGAGTCTGGCTGCTGCGGTGGGGCTGGCCTTGTTGGTGGGGGCTCTTTGTGGAACTGTCAATGGTGCGATAACGGTGAAATGGGCGATTCCTTCTTTCATCGTGACTTTGGGGATGCTGGAAATTGCCCGTGGGGGGGCATATCTGGTCACCGGATCGAGCACCAAATATATTGGAAATTCAGTGGAAGGGGTGGCGACTCCGATCGGAGTATTGGGGCTGTCTCCAGCTTTTGTGATTGCGGTATTGGTGGTGGTATTTGGGCAGTTGGTATTGTCTAAGACCATTTGGGGACGTTATGCCCTGGCAATCGGGGCAGGTGAATCCGTGGTGGTGTATTCAGGCATTAATCCACGCACGGTGAAGATCGGCGTGTTTGCCATGTCGGGAATGTTGAGTGGGCTGGGTGCTTTGTTTTACGCATCACGGCTCGGGTCAGCGGATCCCAATGCAGGCATTGGTCTGGAACTGCAGGCGATCGCGGCTGTTGTGATTGGAGGGACCAGCTTGATGGGGGGGCGCGGCTCGGTAGTGCGTAGTTTTATCGGGGTGCTGATTATTGCTATTCTTGAAACAGGATTGGCACAGATCGGAGCCTCCGAACCCACCAAGCGATTGATTACCGGTTTTGTGATAGTGATTGCTGTGGTGGCGGATGTTTACCGGGTGCGTTTGGCTGCAAAAGGGGAGAAGAAATTAGAAATTAGAAGTTAGAAGTTAGGAGATAGAATGGAAATCAAGCAGAATAACAATAGGTGGAGAAGAAGAGTGGTGGTTTTCACCATTCTCATGGCTTTTGTCCAAATCAGTAAGGCCGCAGAGCCTGTGAAGCTCGTTTTTGATACAGACATGGGTAATGACATTGATGATGCGCTGGCCCTGGCGGTGATCCATGCCCTGCAGGATCGCGGTGAATGTGAATTGCTGGCGGTGACTGTCAGTAAACAGAATCCTTATGCGGCCAGTTTTGTCGATGCGGTGAACACTTATTACGGTCACCCGGATCTTCCGGTGGGACGGGTTAAGGACGGGATGACTCCCAAACCGGGGAAATACGTCAAAGGGGTTGTAGATTCGAAAAATGACAAGGGCAAGCCACTGTATCCCTTTGATCTGGAGCCGGACAGTGAGGCTCCCGAAGCCGTTGCTCTTTTGCGTAAAACCCTGGCGGCACAGCCTGACCACTCCGTGGTACTGCTAGTCGTCGGTTTCAGTACCAATGTGGTACGTCTGATGGATTCAAAAGCGGATGAATATTCACCGCTCAGCGGCGTCGAATTGATCAGCAAGAAGATCAAGCTGCTGTCGATGATGGCGGGGTCTTTTGGTTTCGAGCCTGAAGGGCCTGGAAAGGAACGTATCGAATACAATGTGAAAGTTGATATCCCATCTGCCAAAAAAGTAATTGAGAACTGGCCGGGTGAGTTGGTCATGAGTCCTTGGTATCTGGGAAAGAGTATCCAGATACCAGCAGTGAGTTTGGAACGTGATTATGGTCACAGCGGTCCTAATCCAGTGCAGCATGCCTATCGATTGTGGGGTAAAATGCCTTATGATCGACCTTGTTATGATCTCACCAGTGTGCTTTATGCGGTTCGGCCAGATCGCGATTATTTTGCTTTGACCTTGCCAGGTATGGTCAAAGTATCGCAAGAGGGCAGGACATTTTTTCAGGGGGATAACAAGGGCAATACCCGGGTAATGTTGGCGAACGAAGAGCAGCAGATCCGGGTTAGGGAAGCTTTTGTTTTTCTCTGCTCACAGCCACCTTTGCGAAACAGGAAATAAGCGTATTTTAGAAATGGAAAATCAGTATTTTATTCAAACAATGACAAGAAACCTGTTGGGGAAAACGCTTTGGCTGTCTGCGACACTTTTGTCCGTGATGATGGTTTTTGGGATGCCGTTAGAGTCTTCCGGGCAGTCAGGGGGATCGCCATTTGCCGGGAAGACGATCGAGGACCTCAATGGTGATGACGTGCTCAAGTTGGTGCGCTACAGCTACACCAAAGTGAATCGGAATTTCAAGGGGCAGCTCAGGCATGATAAAAAAAAGATACCTTTCTTGCTAAGTTTAAAACCCGATGACATCATTTTTCAATTCAGCTCTCCTTATCAAATGATCGAGCTGACAACAGCAAATGACAAACTGATCCTCAAGGAAGAATTTGGAGATAAAGGGAAGCTGAAAGTAGTTGAGCCCTCATGGTACAGGCAACGTATTCGCGGCACCGATGTTACTTTTGATGATATCTCGATGAGATTTCTTTACTGGCCCAAGGCAAAGATTATTAAAGAGGAAAAATTTCTCCGTCGCGACGCCTGGGTGGTGCAGGTTATGAACCCCAGTGGCTTGGGGGATTATGGCTCGGCTCGCATCTGGGTGGACAAGGGGAGTGGCAGTATGTTGAAGATGGAAGGCTTTGAACCGCTCAAGGGGAAACGGGTCAAGGCTTTTAAAGTGCAGAGCGTTAAGAAGATGGGCGATATCTGGATGGTCGATCAAATGCTGATAGAAACCCTGGATCCCGACTCCGGGAAAAGGGTGAGCCGCACTTATCTGGATATATTGGATGAGGTGAAAGGGAGTTAGTCGGGTTTGGCTTTTCCAGCTATGAGAAGGTTCGTTTATTTGTTTGTTGTTTTGCTCATTTCAGGCAGGGCTGATGTTTTTGCGGGAGTCACGGTGAAAACGCTTGGTGGTAAAATTTATCAAAATGCGGAAGTCAAGAAGGTGGAATCCGGTGTGGTGGTTTTGTTGCATGAAGGTGGAGTTGTCAGAATTCCATTTTCAAATTTATCAAGCGAAGCACGTAAAAGCCTGAAGATAAAACCGACCGTTAAATTGATTAAACGGGATTTTGAGAATAAAATCAGAGGGTTCAAGAACACGCTTTTTGAACTTGATGTGACCTATTCCGATCACCTTTCCAAATTGGAAAAAGAGGCGCAAGCCCGTGGCCAACTGGAGCAAGTGCTGGCGATAAAAAAAGAATTGGCGGGGTTTCGGGCAGCAGCGAAGCCGGAGAAGTTTAAATTTGAGAAGTTAGAGAAACTCCGGGCTATCTACGATAAAGCACGGGTATCACGCAGAAATAAAATCATTGATGAATTGAAAGTGGCTCTTAAACAGTTTCGCAGTGAACTCAAGGAGCTTCAAAAAACGCTCGCCGTAGAAGGTAAAGAGGATGAAGCTATGGAGGCTAAAAAGGAAGAAGATAAAGTCATAGTTCTGTTGATGGATCGAAAGCAGGCTCTGGACACCCTTGGTATATTCACCGCGAGTGACGCATCGTTCAAACCAACACCTGCGCCTGCAGTTTCGAAGCCTCCGGGTGCAATGACAAGTTCCGCCGATACGGCGGCTTCTGCGACTAAGGGCAAACCCTTTGAGAATAGTCTTGGCATGCGTTTTGTTCCGGTGCCGATTATCGGTGGGGCGAGCGATGGGCAGCGGGTGTTATTCAGTGTTTGGGAAACACGGGTGGCGGATTACGA
>DAOUQC010000132.1 GCA_030625775.1 Verrucomicrobiota bacterium | reverse complement strand
AGCATGCTCGAAAGCCTTGGTGGCCTGATCCGTGGCGGCATCACCCTGAGTGCCATGGTACTCATCCTCCTCCCCTACGCCTGGTGGTTGCCGATCACCCTCCTGCTCAGCACTCTTCCCGCTTTGTTCCTGATGATCCGCCATACCCGCAAAGAACATCGCTGGTGGCTGGAATCCACCCCTCTCGAACGCAAGGCCAGCTACTACGACTGGCTGATCACCTCCGGCTCTGCTGCAGCCGAAATCCGCCTCTTCGGTCTGGGGGACTTCCTCAAGGAATCCTACCGGGTGATTCGCCAGACCATACGACGAAAAAAAAATCAACTGGAACTCAGCAACAGCCTCGCCAGCATAGCTGCCTCCCTGGTCGCCCTACTGATCTTCGCAACCTCGCTGCTTTACATACTCTATCGCGTTTCAGACCAGAGCTTCCGCCTGGGAGACCTGGCATTACTCTACCAGGCCTTTTACCAGGGCCAATCCATCGCTCGCAGCCTGATGACTGATCTTGGCAGTGTCTACCAAAACGGCTTGTTCCTCAGAAACCTGTTCGACTACCTGGCCCTTGAAGCAAAAATCGAAGCCCCGATCAAAACGTCTGACATCCCGGGAAAAATCATCTCTGGAATCGAACTCAGCAAAATAAACTTCCGCTATCCGGGAAACAATCATCTGGCCCTGGCCCAGTTCTCCGCCACCATCCCGGCAGAAAAACTGACCGTCATCGTCGGCCCCAACGGTTCGGGCAAATCGACCCTGCTCAAACTTCTTTGCCGCCTCTATGATCCTCAAGCCGGACAAGTCCTCGTAGATGGACAAGATTTGAAAAATTTCGACCCCTCGGCCTGGCGAAAACAGCTCAGCGTTCTGTTCCAACAACCGCTGGACTTCCAGGACACCGTCCTGGCCAATGTAGGCCTCGGACATCTAGATCAAAAACCCAATCCCGAACGCGCCCTCTGCGCTCTGGACGAAGCAGGCATTGCTGAAAAAATTCAGCAACTCCCCGACGGCATCCACACCCCCCTGGGCAAATGGTTCAGTGACGGCGTTGAATTAAGCGGAGGCGAATGGCGACGCATCGCCCTTGCCCGTGCCGCCTACCGGGATTCCCCGGTCCTGCTGCTCGATGAACCCAACAGCGCCATGGACGCCCTCGCCGAAGCCGATTGGCTGGAACATTTCCTTCAATTTTCTAAAAACCGCACCACCGTCATCATCAGCCACCGGCTCGCCATTGCCCGCCACGCCGACCACCTCATCGTGCTCGATCAAGGTCGGCTTGCCGAACAGGGAAATCACGACGAACTAATCACAAATAAGGGGATCTACGCCCGACTCTACCACAGCCAGGCTGCCAGCTTTGACCAATGACGCAATGGCATTGCGTGCTACATTCCTCAAACCCCACACGTCTACACCCCGTAAAATGGATTGCTAATCCGTTTCCCCCGACCGCCCCCAACAACCCACGCAATGGCATTGCGTGCTACATTCAAAAATTACTTATCTTCTCATTCCTTCATTTCTATTCTCCCCATCCCTATTAGGGTTTATTAGTGTCCATTAGTGGTTCCTCATGTCTTTCTCCATTTCATCTTTCTGCGCCCTGCTGGCAACGCTCCTGCTCACCAGCTGTGGTTCATTCATTGAAGTGCAGCACAACCCCTTTGAACTGGAAGCCGACGCCATCCGCAACTACAAACAAAAGCGCAAAAACCGCCCTGACAAAACAGAACTTGCCCAGCAAACAAAACGGCCCAAAACAAAACCCGCTCCAAGCCGCCAACAATATTTCGGCCGTGAAGAAAACTGGAAACCCAGCGACAGCCTTTTCCCCAAAAACAAAGCTCAAATAATCACCGACAGTGAACCCCGCCCGCCCGATCCTGAGCAAAGCCCTCTCTCCCCCCAATCAGTGCAAACACCCGCACCCCTGCCACAACACAAACCCATCACCACAGGAAAAATCTGTTACACCTGCAACGGCAAAGGCTACGTTTTTTCTCCCGGAACCGGAAAAGGCACCCTGTGCGAAAAGTGCAATGGCCGGGGGAAATAATCCCCCCCAAACGCCCCCAACTCCACGTAAAATCAATCCCCGTGGGACAGAATTGCCTCCGGCGGTCTGTGTTACACTCCAGCTCTGATTCTGTTATTTGAGAAATACGGCAAGCACACCTCACGCAATAGCATTGCGTGCTACATCCCCCCAAAACCCACACGCTCACACCACGTAAAATGGATTGCCAATCCGTTTTCCCCGAGCCGTCCCCAACACCTCACGCATTACCATTGCATCCTACGTCCCCCAAAGCCCAAATCCAAAACGCTTATCTCTAACACTTTAAAATTCAAAAAAACCATGTAAACTTCTCTCATCTATGCGTTTTTCCACACCTCACCTACTCAGCCTAATCGGCTGCATTTTCATCACCAGTTGCTCTTTCATCCAATTGCAGCACAACCCGATCGAATTGGAGCCCGAGTTCGAATCCACCACCCAGCAAAGACAAAAGGCTGCTGCCACTGGCAAAACCTGCTACAAATGCAACGGCAAAGGTTATAGTTTTCTGCCCAGAAAAGGCGAAAACGCCCGCTGCAGCGTCTGTGAAGGAGACGGCATCCAATGAATGGTTTCCGGAAGGGAATAAAAGGGTGCAGCTAATAGATCAGAAGCACTTCATCTTTCTTCATTGCCTCCATGTCTTAACTTCCAGCTATCTACGGTTCCTTGTTCGATATTCGACATTCCCAACCTTCTTGGCTCTGCCTAGTCGTCTTTGCCTCATTCTTCCTTCTCACCCTCGCTCTGCAACAGCGCAACGGTGCTTTCTCCAATGACTTTGGAGCCCATGCCGATGAAGCGGCCCACGTCGTCACCGGCCTGATGGTGAGGGACTACATCGCCGGACCACTCTGGCAGGGCCAGCACCCGATGCGCTTCGCCGAATCCTACTACGAAAATTTTCCGAAGGTTGCCCTCGGCCACTACCCCCCCGGCTTCTATGCCGTCGAGGGCCTGTGGTTGCTTCCCTCACGCAGCAAAACTGCCATCCTGCTGTTGATGACGACCCTCACCTCACTCACCGCCTTCATCGTCTGGCTGACCGGTCGCCGCTTCCTTCTTCCCACCACAGCCTTACTGGCCGCAACCACCTTCCTGCTCATCCCCCTCGTCCAGACCTACACCGCCATCGTCATGTCCGACATGCTACTGGTGATTTTCTGTCTGCTCGCCACCCTCTCGTTTGGCCGCTTCATGGACAGCAGAAAAGTTCACTACTCACTGCTCTTCGGCCTGCTCGCCGCCGCAGCCATCCTCACCAAAGGCTCTGGCCTGCTGCTCGCCCTTGTGCCCCCCTTCGCCATCATTCTCTCCCGCCAGTTCAGCCTGCTCACCAACTGGCGTCTCTGGCTGGCTCCCCTCCCCGTCATCACTCTCGCCCTTCCCTGGATGTTAGCTACCCGTCACATCACCGACGAAGGCATGCAGCACAGCCCCCTTGTCGAATTCATCCCCGAGGCCCTCGTTTATTATGCCAAAGCCATCCCCCGGACTTTTGGATTCATCCTCAGCTCCCTCCTGCTACTCTCGTTTTTTCCACAGAAAAAAAAACCAAACACCCTCCCCACCCTGCTATTGGCCCTCCTGTTCAGCAGTCTGATTTTGTACATCATCGTCCCCGCTGGCCTCGATGCCCGCTACCTGCTAACTGCCTCTGCTTCCATCATCCTACTCTCCTTCGGCTCCCTGCAGTGGCTCTCCAGCCTCATCCCCGCAAAAAAACCAATTACCAAAAACCAAGCACCAAGAACCAAACTAATCCTATTTATCACCTGCGCCCTGATCGTTCTCGAAAACGGCCGGCCTAACAAAAAAGTGTTCACCGGCAGTCACCAGGCTCTCGAAACCATCATCACCTTAAAAAAACAAACGCCCCCCCCAGACACAGATAAGCGCAAAATCGTTCTGCTTTCCTCCGATGCCAGAGGCGAAGGCGCCCTCATCGCCGAAGGCTGCCTCTCTTGGCCCGACACCCTGTCCCTCCGCCGGTCCAGCAAAGTCCTCGCCCAAAGCGACTGGCTCGGCCGGGACTATTCGGCAAAATTTGAAAGTCCCTCCCAGCTCACTGATTACCTCTCCGAAAACATCAATTTTGTGATTGTCGATACCGGCATCCCCGAACACCTTAAGCTCCCTCACCACACCCTGCTGCAAAGCACCCTATCCCAAAACAAAAACTCCAAGCCATTGGCCACCATCCCGTCCAAAAGAAAAAAATCCCAGCCCGCCCAATTCATCATCCACAAAATCCTGACTCCTTAATTGATTATCGAGCGGATTGATTTCAGAGCACTCATAGACCATAATGCGGCATGACAACACTCAACCAATCGCTTCATCAAACTTCTCATCAATCCCCCCTGATGCATAAAGTTAGAGCCCTTGGTTTTGCAAACATAGAAAACTTGATCCAACTCGCAATAACAAGAGGGTGCCATCACTTCAAAAACACTCTCCCTCTTCACTCTGCTTCTGCAGAGAACATCCATGAACCTGACTTCGACAAGCTAAGCCAGGACGAGCTAGTTATTTCACTCCTACACGGAAACAATCGCAACGAGCCCATCGCCATTCGCTGTGCCGCGCAACTTTTGAAATCAAAATTCATCTCTCCCCGTCGTGTTGCCTTTTTAGCGATTCAGGAACGATGTGAAACTCCCCTCAAATACATCGCACAGCAAGGAGCCAATTTCGACTTGGAAGGCCTCGATTTCTGGAACACCATACTTGCCTCACTCGCAGGTCGGGGTTCCCTCCCTCCAGCAGGTATTTTACCCCATCCTAGCCGATTTATGATTAACCCCGGCATTCAACGGGGCGGCATTCAGCAACCCTCCTGGTTAACCCCGAAGGATGCCCACGCATGAATAATCCTCGAAAAATTCTCACCACCCTTGATGGATTTCTTCAAAATGAAATACGCCTCATTTTATATGGGCGGGCGGCCTTGGTTTTAGGCTACAATAATACACCCCCGGAATATGGTGCCACCATGGACGTAGATGCCATATTGCCACTCATGGAAATGCCCGGCCTTGAAAAAAATGATGCCTTCTGGAGTGCATTGGAATTTACCAATTCGGAGCTCGAGCCCAGCGGACTCTATCTCACCCACTTATTCGCTGAGGATCAGGTTATTCTATCTGGAAACTGGCTCGATCACCTGGTTGCCATCCATTTTCCGGCAACACATCTACAACTCTTTCGTCCATCCACCAACGACCTCATCCTCACAAAAATGATGCGCATTGATCCCCAGGATCGTACTGATATTGCGTTTTTATTAACACATACCGATGTCAATCTATCCACGTTGAATCACATCATTGAAAAGGCAATTATCCCGGATATCCCAGAGTTGCATGAGGCCTTTCAAGCGAATGTCAATTGGTTGAAAGATTACCTCAGTAGATAATTCCTCATCCACAAAATCCACTGAGCCCCCCCTTCTTCCGCTCCCCTACACACCTAGAGCCTCACCTCATCATTCCTTGTTCCTTGTTCGATCTTCAACATTCCCACCTTCCCATGTCTGCCTACACCACACTCCAACAACAACTCACCGCCAGCCCCAAACGCTGGCTTGTCACCGGCGGCGCTGGTTTCATCGGCTCCCACCTGATCGAGCAACTGCTACAACTCGGCCAGCAAGTCATCTCCCTCGATAACCTGTCCACCGGCTACACCAAAAATATTGACTCCGCCAAGTCCTCCGCCACCCCGGAGCAACAGGCACTACTTACAGTCATCGAAGGCGACACCCGCGACCTCGACACCTGCCGCGAAGCCTGCCAAGACGTCGACTACATTCTCCATCAAGCCGCCCTGGGCTCCGTCCCCCGATCAATTGACGACCCTATCGCCAGTCATGCCAGCAACGTCACCGGCACCATCAACCTATTCACCGCAGCCAAAGACGAAAGCTCCGTCCAGCGTGTTGTCTATGCTTCGAGCAGCTCCGTCTATGGAGATGAACCCACCCTGCCCAAAATTGAAAACCGCACCGGCCACCTGCTCTCCCCCTACGCCGCCACCAAAGCCATCTGTGAAGTTTACGCCGACGCCTTCGCCCAAGCCTACTCTCTTGAAACCGTCGGCCTGCGTTATTTCAATGTCTTCGGTCCCCGCCAGGATCCCCAGGGAGCCTACGCCGCCGTCATCCCCCTGTGGATCCAATCAATGATCGACGGCCACCAGGTATTCATCAACGGAGACGGCGAAACCTCCCGCGACTTCACCCACATCTCCAACGTCGTACAAGCCAACCTGCTCGCCGCCACCACGAAACAAAACGATGCTCTCAACAGCGTGTACAACATCGCGCTGGGCAACCGCATCACCCTTAACGAACTTTTTGAATCCCTGCGCTCATCGCTCGCAGAAATCCGCCCCGGACAAAACATCCCCGAGGTCATCCACCGCGACTTCCGCGACGGCGACATCACTCACTCCCTCGCCGACATCACTCAAGCCGTCGAACACCTCGGGTTCACCACCATCACCCCCACCGAAGAAGGCCTGTCCCAAACCGTAGCAAGCTACCTCACCCCGTAAAATGGATTGCCAATCCGTTTCCTCCGAACGTCCACTCCACCCACGCAATGACATTGCGTGTTACATCCTCCCCGCCACAGATTTCTCTTCCTTCGCTATACTTTATACCGCTGTGTGGACTCCTTCCCCCCTATAGTTACTTGAAATTTACAGTAAGATATTACTCCCTGTAAAAAGCTATTCCAATTCCATCTATCTTCCTTTGCTGTCTTAGCACCTTTGCGAGAAACCTCTTCCCCCTCTTCAACGCTTTCTTCACTTCATCATTCCTCACTCCTCACTCCTTGTTCAATATTCGTTATTCCCGCTCATGTCCCTCACCGCCAAAGTCTTCCGCAGTTCGACGCTCAATCTCCTTGAGCACTTCGTCCAGCTCGCGGTGGTCTTCTTCGTCACCCCCCTGATGATCCGCCAGCTCGGCGACATTCAATACGGCGTCTGGCTCATCTCCATGGCCATCGTCGGTTATTACAAACTGCTCGACCTCGGCATCACCCTGGCCGGCTCCCGCTTCCTCGCCGGCTCCATCGGTGCCGACGACCCGAAAGACTACCAGATCAACATCAGCACCCTACTGACCATCTACCGCCGCATCGGCCTGATCACCATCCCACTCGCCCTCATCGTTGCTTTCAGCGCTCCCCACTTTATCAAAGGCAACGACTACAGTGACTCCATTCGCTGGATCCTGCTGGCCTTCGGATTCAACGTCGCCATCCGCTTTTTCACCCGCATCTTTCCCGTCATCCTGCGCAGCCACGTACGTTACGACTTCATCGTCGCTTCATCCCTGACCAAAACCCTCATCCAGGGCAGCCTGATGATCTACTTCCTACTGCATGGTGCCGGACTCACCACCCTCATTATCATTCACATCACCGCCGACCTCATCGACCAACTACTACTCTTCCTATTCGCCCGCCGC
>DAOUQC010000043.1 GCA_030625775.1 Verrucomicrobiota bacterium | reverse complement strand
CCAAGTTCTGATTGGATGGCCTCTCATTGATGTCTTCCCCCAAAAGTAGCACCTATTTCAAAGAGCCTTTCCACCGAGCTGAGTTTGGAGTGATGTGGGTTTTGTGGATCACTTATGGTTCATTTTATTTTTGTCGCACGAATATTTCAGCAGCGATTCCGGGCATCGAAGCTGAGTTTGGATTCAGCAAAGCACAAATCGGACTGATCCTTGGCGGATTAAAATTGGCCTATGGTTTTGGGCAATTGATCAACGGTCAGCTTGCGGAAAAATTTTCGGCGCGCAAGTTGTTGACTGTTGGTATGTTGATGTCAGCTCTGCTGAACGTCTTATTCGGTTTTGGAACAGCACTGTATTTTTTGATCTTCATATGGGCCTGCAACGGGTACTTCCAGGCGCTTGGTTGGACACCCTGTATGCGGGTGGCCGCGAACTGGTTCCCGGTTGAGAAACGTGGCCGTGCGGTGGGAATCATCGGCACGGGCTATCAGGCGACGGCTGCATTCACTTTTGTTCTTGCCGGGTTTTCGGTGCAGTTTTTTGGTTGGCGTGGTGCATTTTACGCTCCGGCAGTTCTATTTGCCATCAGCTGTATGCACATGCTGATCTTCATGAAGGAGTCACCTCCGCAAACCAGTGCATTGGACACGGAGCAGGGAACCTCTCCGAAAATCAAAAAAACAGGCAGTATTGGAAAAAATATCCTACTGACCTTGAGTAATCCCTGGTTGTGGTTTCTCGCTGTGTCCTTGGGTCTGCTCAATGCCTGCCGCTATGGCTTCCTCGACTGGGGACTTGCGCATTTGATCGAAACCCAGGGAGGAGAAATTGCCAAATCAGCTCTGAAATATGCGGTATTACCCCTGGGGGGAATCGCAGGCGCCTTACTGTCAGGTTGGGTTACGGATCGCTGGTTCGGAGGGCGGGCAGCCCCTGCCATTGCCGTATTGCTGACCGCGCTGGGTGTTCTTACCCTGATCTACAGTAAAGTGGTCACAGCGGGAGGCAGCTCGATAATGCCGATGGTGTTATTGGTTTTGATCGGCTTCTGCATCTACGGACCCCAGGTTTTACTTGTCGGCACGGCTCCGATGGATCTTGCTCGCGGGGGAGCAGCTGCGGCAGCGGTCGGATTTGTCAATTTTGTGGGTTATATGGGCGCTTTTTCCGGGGACTACGTAACGGGTCACGTTGTGGACGCTTACGGTTGGGAAACCGGACTCAAGTTCTGGGCGGGATGTGCATTTGCAGCTGCGGTAATCAGTGCTTTCCTGTGGAACAAACGCAGCGGCGAGCGAAAGTCAGAAATAACCTAATTTTATGAGAGTCATTTTTATCGGAGCGGGACGCGGCAGTCGTCTGATGCCAACCACAGAAAACGAACCCAAGTGCTTTGCCAGAGTTCAGGACAAACGAATCTTGGACTGGAACATCGAAGCCTTTGCTGAAAACGGGATCGACGATATTTGTTTCATCGGAGGTTACCTGATCGATACGGTTCGCGAGCAACATCCGAACTTCACTTTTCGCCATAATGATGACTGGCCGAATAATAACATCCTGGCTTCACTGATGTATGCAGAGGACTTGATGGACGAGCCTTTCATCTGTTGTTATTCAGACACGCTTTATTCTGCCAATCTCATCGCCGGTTTATTGGAAAGTGAACACGATATCACCTTGTCGGTCGATACCGGTTGGGCCGCACGCTACGCAGACCGTACCGAGCATCCGGCTGATGACGCTGAGAAAGTGACAACGGACAAGGGAGTCATCACCCGGATTCACCGCGAGATTGAAAACGATGATGCCTGGGGTGAATACACTGGTGTTGCAAAATTTTCCCTAGCCGGTGCAGAGTTTCTGAAAAAACATTATGCCCGCTGTCGCACTGAGTTTGCAGGAAAAAAATTCCGTGAAGCGGCTGTTTTCGAGAAGTCGTATTTCATTCACCTTTTGCAGGAAATGATCGAACATAAGGTCGAGATGCGCCATGCCGACACCTCGAACGAATATATTGAGATCGATACCCAGCAGGATTTCGAATACGCCCAAACAAACTGGAACCACAAATAATGAGCTCGTCAGATTTATTCCCCACCTCCGTTGTTGGCTCGATGCCAAGACCTGAATTCGTCAAGGACCTGATTTTTGGCGATATTAAAATTTCTGCAGAAGATGCACAGAGACGCATGGACGCCGCGATCCGCTATGTGGTTGCCCTTCAGGAACAAGCCGGAGTCGACGTGATCACCGACGGTGAATGGCGACGCAAATCCTACATTGGAGTCATCGCCGAACTCGCCCATGGCTTTGAGCTGAGCGTTAATCCTGCTGATGGACGCCCGATGACTGTGGTTGTTGATAAGCTGTCACCGAAAACCCCGGGATTTATCGCCCGTGAAATTCAGTTTGTGCAATCGATCACGACTAAAAAAATCAAGGCGACTCTGCCTTCGCCCGCTCTGCTGGGCGAGCGGATGTGGGATCCGGAAAAATCGGCACTGGCCTACCCGAATCGCGACGATTTTGTCCGTGATTGTGTGCCTATCCTTCGTCGCGAAGTCGAGCTCTTGATTGAAGCGGGTGCTGACATCATCCAGATTGATGACCCGCATCTTTGCCTCTTTGTCGATTCAGAAGTGCGTGCGGGTTATGACAATCCCGACAAGGCCGCTGACTTCGCCGTTGAAGTCGTGAACGATATTATCGAAGGAACAGGGGACGCAAAATTTGCCGAACATCTCTGCCGTCGTGCCGGTGGCCGCGCTCGTGGTGATGTTGGCTTCAAGGGTGGTTTTGATCAGATTCTCAAACAGTTGAACCGTTTGAAAGTGAATCATCTGACGATGGAATTCACCACACCTGGTGCAGGCGATTTTGAGGTGCTTAAGAATTTACGCGAGGATTTGGAGATCGGATTGGGCTGTGTGGATGTGACTCCAGGTTGCATCGATTCTCCTGAAACGATTGCTGAACGTGTTCGTTTGGCTGCGAAGGTAATCGATCCTGCTCGAATCACTCTGAATCCCGATTGCGGGTTTGCACCCGGTTCAGGAGCAGTTGTCCCTGTGGATGAAGCCTACGAAAAATTGTGTAATGAAGCGGCTGCGGCAGCTATTTTAAGGGAAGAGTTCAAAGCTGGGAAAACGGATAATTAGAGCCCGGCATTCCAAGCTGTAATTTCTCCTGAAATATAATTGTGGGAATTGCCTATCATGAATTTGGCGTGACAGCAGCAACACCACCACAACAACTAATCAATCAGTGCGGTTCATTCGCTGTTTTCTGGTAGATGGTATTGTTCGAAGAAGGGCAGCCAGGTGTCATTTTTTATCTCCGGGGCGTTTGATCTCACGATATTCAAGCTCACTTGTAACTCAACCAGGGCGGTATCAATGCGGGATTTGCTGATTTTGCTCGAAGGCGAAACTGCTCGTCGCAGCTCGGCAGTGGTTTGAGATTCAGCCCGGATCAGTTGAAACAGTTGTTGGGCGAGAGCTTTGCAGGTCTGAACGGGATAATGGTGAGCGGGGTAGTGGGTCTCAAATAAATAAGGCAAGTGCATGAGTGCCGCTAAACCGCCAGGCAATTTGCCGTAAAAAATCTCATTGGGAAATTGTGCGGGTAATTCATTTTTCCACGCCCAGATGGCTACTACCTTTTGCCCCCAACCTTTTTGTCCTGACTGCCGGTCCGGCAGATCCACCACATCCCATAGACTCGGGAGATCAGATTTTTTGGAGCCGAAGATGAGGCAGATTTTTTCCTCGATAATGAAATCATAAGCCTGCTCGAGAGTTTTGATTCTGGCTTTGCATTTAGATTTCATACTTTGCCAAAAGTATCATAACATTTGATTGATCACATAGCGTTACTTTGATCCTTTTGAAGAAGGGTGAATATGAAAGAGGAAAGGGGAATCCAACGCTAATTGATTCTGTCTAGCTGTTTGTGGACAGCCGCCTTCGACAATAGTCGACCGCACGAACACCGTGAATGGGTGGTTTAAAATGTTTCAATTCCTCTTTTCCGCTTTGATCAGGTAGATTCGATCCACCCAGACGGCTTTGCTGTTTTTTGGATTCTCTGCCGGGGCTATCCACAAATAGTCATCTGCACTGATTGGAAAGGTTCCGAGTTCATAATCGTGATAGTTGGAATCCTCGATCTCTGCAATTGTGACCGTTTTGTCCCCGTAACCCTTTTTCTTTTTTGTATTCCAGATGCCACAGGTGAATGCGTTTCCCTCGCTGCCGGTGGTTTCACATTTGACTGTTACGAATACCCGATACAGAGAGCTCTGATCGATCGGCGTGAAACGAAAATGTTTTTGCACCGCCCAGTTATGATGCGTCCCCGGCATTCGAGCGGCCACTCCGTCTGAAGCGGTTTTGTCCGGGATCAATTCTACCTGAGATTTATTGAGAGTCAGTTGAAACAGGTCGTCCTGATTATTAATGTAGTCCTTTTGCTGAAGCTTCTCACATCCGGCTGGGGTGGGTGAGGTTTTTCTTTTTAGGCCGAGGGTGACTTTTTCGAAATCAGCCATGGGTTTGCCTTCCGCGATGTAGTTGACCTGATTCGCTTTTGCAAATTCAAAAAACTGATGACTCGCTTGATCCAGTGTTCCAAAAAAGGGCCAGGTTATGCCGCTTGCTGTAGCTTCTTCTTTCAGTTTCGCCCAACGTTTGATCCACACATACTGCAGAGGAAGACGAGCCAGTTTCACCCGTTTCAAGACCTCCGGCTGGTCGGCAACACTTTGCTCGGCTTGATCAAACAGGTCATTGGCCTTTGTTAAAATATCCAAAGACAGGAACGAAGCATCCGGGGGCGATTTGACGCTGAGGTAATGATCTTTTTGTTCCACTTCGTCATGAAGAAATTTGATGTAGGAACGAATCGATGGTGCGGCGGCGGTATAATATCCGTTTATAAACTCATCGACCAAAGCCTCGGCGTCCCGGTCGGGATTCCATAAGAGTTTGGCTAAAACCCAGGCTCTAAGTTCCGCAAATTCTCCCCCCTTGGATAGCCGGTTTCCCTGTTCGAAAACTCCTTTAACCCCTTTGTATTTGAAAAACTTCAGGTTGGGCCCCATTACACGGAGATTGGGATGAGGCTGAATATAGTGATGGTAATTTGTGACGTAATCCCACACATAGAGCCGTTTACATACGTTTGACCAAGCGGCCAGATCCCGCCGGAAAGTGGTATTTGTATCGCTGTCGAGCGGATGAGCGAAAGAGCATTCGATGCTGCAGAGACGAATGATGACGTTGGATCTCGGACGGACTTGTTGCGGTGGTTTGCGAGTGTATTGGTAAGCCAGAGTTGAAATTGCGACATGTGGAAACTCATTTTCGATCTTCCCGGCAACATAATTCACAAAATGGAGCATCGGCCCCGAAGGGGCTCCTTCAGTGGCTTCGAGCTTCGCGCAATCTGTGCACGTGCAGCGATTGAGCCAGTCATTTTGTGAGACGGAAACAATGTTTGCATCGGGAGATTCCCGGAGCCAGGCACGGACTTGTTGCACCACAAAATCCTTGAGAGATTGATTTGTCAGGCAGAGTTGGCTTCGGTTTTTTTTCCTTTTTCCGGAGACCTCACTAAACCATTCGGGATGTTGATCGAAATGTTTTTCCGGGGGAACGAGCAAGTTGAAAGTGTGGACAAAACCTTTGTATGTCAGATGGCCTCCACGTTTTTTGTCAATAGCAGCAGCTTTTCCATTGGTCTTGTTTCGAACTGCCCAATCCGGATCGAATGCGTCACGGCTATAGGCCTCGCGGTATTCAAAAGAGGGCAGTTGCCGGATAAATTGAGGTGGGATCCTGAGAGTTGGAAGATGGGGAATGGTGTTCACCGTCGAAGTCCACCAACGACAGCCGAGGGTATCTTCAAGAAAAGTGTAAACGGCATAAAGGCTTCCTCTTTTCCGGCCTCCTGCCAGAATCAGATCGCTGCCGTGAGATCGAATCACCAATCCCTCGTCACCGAGGCTTTTGATTTCGTTGTTTGTCAGAACACTAGTCGTCAGATTCCCCGGGCCGACAATAATCTTCGGCCCTGCGATTTTCTCTGTTGCCGGGTGGACCGGAAAGGATGCGCCGGTGATTTGGCTGAGAAAATTCCCCAACTCTTCCGCTGCATATTTTTCGGAAAGCGTGGCTCCTTTGTGAACAATGATCGAGTAGTCCGTTTTTCCATCGCGGGCCAGCTCAATTTCCTGCGCGAAAGCTGTGCTTGAAAAACAGGCGCAAAACAAGGTGAGTATCCCGCTTCGAAGAAGAGTCAATGCTGCTGGGCTCATAAATGATATTTTTCGAGGCATGCAATGGTAATATTTACTGACAATAAAGTCGAAGCTACATTTGTTTTTTATTCTGGCAGGGTGAGAGAGGTGTTACTGATTTTTAAAATGAAAAAATATTTCCACTTAGTTTTAATGTTTGTCTGTTTACTGCCCTATCCGGTTTTTGGCATAAAGATTTCTATTGAGGAGGGTGTTTGGTGGGTCGAGGCCCAGGGGTACAAGCTTGCTTCAAAAAATGGTTATCTGAATAATTTGACCATTGGTGGGCGTGAATTTCTGGCCCAGAAAAAAGTGCCAGGCGGCAGTTATTTGGCGGGGGGCGGGATGCCGCCTCTGGAGAATATCAAGTTGTCAGGTGAGTCTTCCCTGTCGGGAAGCAATGAACTCGGGGAGGTGAATTATCAATTCACCGAGAAGGATATTGTTTGTTCCTATCGCAACAAGACGGATAAGAAAGCAGTCTATTATTTTATTCTCAGCGAGGCGGTGACGACCGTCATTGCGAATAATGCAGAAATGCTAGAGCTGCCAGCTGAAACTTCGGGTAGGGTTTTTAAGTGGATCCAAGGGGATCGCTCAGTCGAATTTCAAGCAGATTCAAGAATCTGGGGGCCGTGGAAAGATCACCAGGTTTTTGAAATCAAAGTCGCTGCAGGTGAAACTGGGAGGATAAAAATCACTCCGGGCAGGGTGCTGGATACGGACAGCTTTAACAAACTCAAAGGAGAGAGCAGAGAACGGCTCACTGTGTTTGATTATCGGGCAAGCGAACTGAGCAAGCAGATCCCACTTTGCATGGTCGGTGATAGTATTACCTGGGCGGGGAAAGGGGACTACTGGCGCAAGTCCTTGCTTGAGCATCTGCCCAATCTGGCTTTTATCGGAAACCACAGTGCGCTGTTGGGTTACAGCCATGCTGGCGAAGGAGGTGATAGCACCGGAAGCGTTTTGGCGCGCATCGATAGTCTTCCGGACTGCCCCTATTATAATTTGTTGATTGGCACTAATAATAGTGGGGTCCGCGAGCAAGGTGAAATTCAGGTGAGGGCGCAAAAGACGGCCGAAGATATTATGAAAATCGTCAAGGCTTTGCTGAAAAAATCAAAAGCGGAAAAGGTATTTTTATCATCGATCCTGCCCTGTTTCACAAAAAATCCTCTGAGGGATCAATGCAACAGTGAAACAAATCGTATTTTGCGAACTCAATTCAAAACCGCTTTCCCCTCAGGAAAGGTGGTTTGGGTTGAATATGAAAAACCAATTCGTGCCATTGAGGGGTGGGAGGAAAAAATCAAACTGCACCCCAGCCCAGAGGGCTATAAAATCATTGCTGATATTCTAGCCAGGACAATTGCGGCTGAATTGCCGGGCAGGGGCAATAGGTTGATTGAAACAGGGGATACGGGGGTTCAGGTCGTCAACTTAATCAATAAGGATTTGGTCACAAAAGAGGATGTCGTGGCTGGGTGGTACACGCTTTCTTTTAAAGTGGATGCGATTCAAAGTGAGGGAGCGCAGGTCATTCTGAGAGGCAAAAATGAAGCACTTCGTTTCCCCTTCGAATTGGTCATAAAAATTTCTGCGGATGACAAAAAAGTCATACGGAATATTTTTACCCAATATGAGCGTTACAACTACTCCCGCAGCGCGATGCAAATCGAGACGATCAACTGCAAAATCTCGGAGGTTTTGTTTGAAAAATCCCGCCCTTCCATGAAACCCTCTATTTACGGCGAGGGTGCTTATATTGACAGGATTTCGCCGGTGATGCCTGGAGAGTTACTCGAATACAAAAAATAAATTTCTGGTTCAGTCACTTGGCCTGATCAGGATTCCTTACATGTGGTAAGCCGATTCTCCGTGTGATACTTCGTCGAGGCCTTCACGTTCCTCGGATTCGGTGACACGTAATCCTCCGCATACGGCTTTCACGAACAAGAGGATGGCAACTGTCAAAACACCGGTGTAAACGATGGTGGCACCTGAGGCGATCAGTTGGATGACGATTTGGTTGCCAAAAGTAAAGTCGCCGAACCCACCAAAAGCAGCCGTTCCCACGAGTGCAGCCAACAGTGTGCCCACCAGGCCGCCCACACCGTGAACACCGACCACGTCGAGAGAGTCATCGTAACCCAGTTTATTTTTCAGTTTTACTGAAGCCCACCAGCAAACCGCCCCAGAGACGGCGCCAATCAGCACCGCACCCATTGGACCCGCGACACCGGAAGCTGGAGTGATCGCTGCCAGCCCGGCAATTGCGCCAGTCGCGATTCCCAGCACACTCGGTTTTTTGATCGTAAACCACTCAATCACCGCCCATACAGTAGCGGCTGTCGCTGCAGAAATATGAGTGACAAACAAGGTCATTGCGGCTGCATCCGTAGCGCCTCCCTGGCTGCCTGCGTTGAATCCAAACCATCCAACCCAGAGCATTGCGGTGCCGGTAACGGTCATCGGTAAATTATGCGGCGGAGTAGCATTGCTGCGTTTGCCAACCATGATGCAGGCGATCAGGGCAGCTACCCCGGCAGTGATGTGAACCACGATGCCTCCCGCCAGATCGACGACTTTCATTTCTGCAAACCAACCTCCGAACCAGGTGATGTGACAGATCGGGGCGTAAACCAACAATGTCCACAGCACACAGAACAACATCATGGCGGTGAATTTGATCCGCTCCACAAAGGTGCCGATGATGAGCGCCGGAGTGATGATGAAAAAAGTCATCTGGAAAGCTGAACCCAGAATTTTATCCGGTCCGATGCCTTTGTGGAAAATGTTGTCAAAACCACCAATCCAGCCGCCAGCGTTGCCCACAGAGATAGAGTAGCCAATCACTAACCAGACGAGACTCATGACACAGACCAGGGCAAAACAGTGCATCAACACACTCAGCACATTGCGTTTGTGAACCAAACCTCCGTAGAATAGAGCCAAACCCGGAATGCACATGAAAAGAACGAGAGCCGTTGATGTCATCATCCAGGCATTGTTACCCGTTGCCGCGGCATCGGCTTCCTGGGCGAGGGCAGGGGAGGCAATGGCAAAAAACACTACGAGGGTTGATAGCAAGGTTGTTATGTTTTTCATTGAAATTTGTGGTGTGAATGGCGATTCTACGCAGGAGAAGGCTTGTGGAAAGAAGTTTTTTTAGTTTTATCCCCATACAAAATGAGGCTGTAGAAGCACTCAGCGATAGAGCTTCTTGATCGTCTGAAAGGAGCTGGGCTCACGGTCTCTTTTCTATTCCTTTGGAGCTACCGCATCGCGATCATTTGAAGCAGCTGCTTTAAGTTTTTTGCGCATCTCAGCAACTATATCCGCTTGAGATTGTGCGAGATTATTTTTCTCGTTTGGGTCTTCAGCTATATTGAATAGCTCGGCTCTTGTTTCGACCCCGTCCTTTGAGAGGAAAATAATCAGTTTCCAATCACCATCACGCAAAGCCTGGGATCGGAAACTGGTTCCAGCGGAATACAAGCTTCGCGCAGCTAAAGAGCCTTCACCTGAAATGACCGGCCAGATATCAGTTCCGTCCCAATTTAGGTTGACCGTCTCTGATTGATACCCCGCCAGTGCACAGAAAGTAGGCATCCAGTCGACGATGTGAACCGGAGTTTTACTGGAGCTTCCGGCAGGAATTTTACCTGTCCAACGTGCGATGGTGGGAACACGAGTGCCGCCTTCATAGAGATCACCTTTTTTTCCTCTTAATGGAAGATTGTTGCCCGGCAATTTTCCGTTGGGGCAATTGTCATCAACGTTGGGGTATTTTGTGTCGTTGTTTTCTGAAGTAGATCCACCATTGTCACTGGTGAATACGATGAGGGTGTTGCCTTTCTTGCCTGCTTTTTCTACAGCCGCAACAATACGCCCAACCGCATCATCGAGATGGAGGACGCAAGCCGCATAATGGCGAGCCACTTCACCGGTGATTTCCTTCGGTACACGATCCAGTAAAGCCTGGGGTTCACGTATCGGCAAATGGACAGCGGTTAGCGGCACATATAGAAAAAACGGCTCATCACTATGCTGCTTTTCAATCCACTCGACCGCTTCATTTGCAAGCAGATCAGTAACATGCCCATCTTCCGTAATAAGCTCCTCGTTGCGATGCCAAGTGGTTGAGTATGGGCCTTTTTTGTAAAAATGGGACCAGGGCGTGACTCCACCTGCCATGGATCCGTAACTGTGATCAAAGCCAAAGTGATTAGGCCCCCATTCAGCTTTTGAGCCGAGGTGCCATTTGCCTGTGATGCATGTTTTGTAACCCGCCTCACCGAGCGCCTTGGCAACAGTGACCGTATCGAAGGGCAGGCCCAAACTGTTCGTCGGCGTCGTAATTCCAAACCGACTCCAGTAGCGCCCGGTCATAAAACCTGCACGTGTCGGACTGCATACCGGTGCCACGTAATGTTGGCGAAGTTCAACGCCTTCGGTGAGGAGTTGTTTGAGATTCGGGGTTGGAACATTCCCCCCATGAAACCCAACATCGGCCCAACCCAAGTCATCAGCGATGATGAAAATGATGTTGGGTTGGGAAGGGGAGTTGTTCTTTTCCTTGCCACCTGAACATGCTGATGCAGTAAACAATACGGTAAAGGCAATCACTGCGGGAAGTAGTGAAAATTGGTTTTGTTGGTACATGATGTTTTTATTTTTTTATCGGACCGGGATGATTGATTTTGGTCGCTTCCCGTTCATCACCCGGCATGGTGCCACGTTTGTGCTTGGGATACTTCACCCCATAAATATCTTCCCTGTCATTGGTAGGATTAAGGGGGATTGTATCTCCTGTTTGTTCAACCCACTGATCGAGCGCAGCATCCAGATTTTTCAGGATGTCAGCATTAGATTTATCTGCTGCCACATTGTGCAATTGAAAGGGGTCTTTGCCAACATGATACAACTCCTGCGCGGGACGTGGAATCAGGAATATGTCACGTTGATGGGTGTTCAGTTTACCTTCTTCTTCAGCTTGCCAAAGGGCTTTGGCAGCAGGAAAGGCGGGGGCCTGTTCGACGCACATGCTTTGAAGGTGGGGCCAAGCGTTGCGGATATACACCCACGGACCCGAACGCACCATGCGTTCGTGAGCTTGATGAACATGCCAGTTATGTTCAGCGAACACATAATGCCGAGTCACTGCCTCAGGGTTTTTCATAATGGGGAGAAAACTGATTCCCTGCATCTGAGGTGATTTATCCACGCCTGACAGGTCAAGAATTGTAGGGCCAATATCGATCGAACTTACCAGGGATTGAGAGATGCCTGGATTCAGCCTTCCTGGACAAGCAATGATGAGCGGAGTTTTGATTCCGCTATCATAAAGACGAACCTTGTCACGAGGAAATGGACGCCCATTATCAGCCAAATATATAAAATAGGTATCTCCCTCAATATGCTGTGCCGCCAATTCCCTGCGTAATTTACCAACATAGGTGTCTGTCCGACTGACTTCATGATAGTAGTCTGCCAGATCTTTACGTGTTTCCTTGTTGTTTACCATGTAGGGAGGAACCGGTGCATCATCCGGTATATAAATCGGAGCTTCATCATTAAATTCCCAATTTCGATGAGCATCACTTGAAGCAAACCAAAAGAAAAACGGTTTATCTTTAGGTCTGTTTTGCAGAATAGAAACCCAGTCCTCTTCTTTCCCTGGTCCCTTGCCTTTGGAGACAAGTTCAAATCCAGGATTCACAGCTTTGCCCATATGATGCTTTCCCGAAAGGGCCGTGTAATATCCAGCTCGCTTGAGCAACAAGGGGAAAGTGTCCAGTCCCTCCGGTAATTGAGTATGCAATTCCGGTGCACCGGTATTGTGGGGGTAACGACTGGTAATCATTGAGCAGCGGCTAGGGCTGCAACTAGAAATCGTCAAGTAGGCGTTCTCGAAGAGCATACCTTCCTGTGCAAGTTTTGCCAGGTTTGGAGTTTGCGCATAGGCATTGCCGTAGGGGCTGAGATCCTCCTGGGAAATATCATCCGTAATAAAAAATATAAAATTGGGACGGGTTTCAGCACCCTTGCTATCTGCCATCAGGTAGCCGGAGAATAAAAATAGATAGAGTAACAATCGTGACATGTATTTCGAGGTAAATTGCTTTCAGTGAAGTGCCTATCAATAGAATGATCAAGCGCTATCGTCCCGTATCTGCGCCATGCCCGGGACAAATAGAGCTGCCTGCTAAATGGCTTCAGGCTTGTCTAATAAATGGAAAATATTTTCTCAAATGGCTTAATCGCCTTGAAAAGCAATTCCGTAAACGTGACCGGGTTCTGAATGACAGAATGCGTCAGCATGTCATCGGTCAGTTGAACTCAGCGTGTGAGATGTGCCGAGCGCTCAAGGTAGGACGGTAGGAAAAAATCACCATGAAGGTATTGAAGGACATGAAGAAAGACCTTTTATTCCTTCATGGTGAAAACTAAGCTCACGAAACCGCATTAAATATATGAATCTTAAAACTGTTTCTCGTCGTCGTTTTATTCAATCGACTGCTGGTGCCACTCTTTCTACTGCCGTGGGTGCAAGTCATGCGGCGGAGGCTTCGAGTAATCGTCCCAACATTCTCTATTTATTTTCTGATCAGTGGCGGGCATCGGATCATGGCTATACTGGGAATAGGGAAGTTATCACGCCGCACATTGACGCCCTTGCTTCGCAAAGCGTGAATTTTACTCATGCGGTTTCAGGGATCCCTGTTTGTTGTCCGCATCGTGCGTCATTGCTGACCGGCAAACGTCCACTGACGCATGGACTTTACCTCAACGATTTATCACTGAGCTCTGATCATCGTTCCATTGCGCATTGCCTGAATGAGTCAGGCTATCAAACCGGCTATATCGGGAAATGGCATATCGACGGACAGGGGCGGCAGGAATACACGCCTCCTGAACGGCGCCAGGGATTTCAGTTCTGGCGTGCTTTGGAGTGTCCGCACAATTATAACAAGTCGGCGTTCTACGCGAATTCTCCTGACAAACAATACTGGAAGGGATACGACGCCCTTGCACAGACCCAGGAAGCGAAAAGTTTCCTGCAAAATCATTCAAAAAAACAGGGTAATGATCCATTTGCCCTCTTTCTGTCATGGGGGCCGCCACATGCGCCCTATCACACTGCTCCTGATAAATACAAAAAACTTTATGCGCAAAAGAACCTTACCTTGAGAGGAAATGTTCCCGACGATAAGCGTGAAATCGCATTGAAAGATTACCGGGGGTATTACGCACACATGACAGCGCTCGACGATTGTCTAGGCAGCTTGATGAAAACTCTTGAAGAAACCGGGCAGGCTGAAAATACCATTGTGGTTTATACCTCGGATCATGGGGATATGTTGTATTCCCATGGCTTCAGAAAGAAGCAGCAGCCTTGGGATGAATCACTACGTGTGCCGTTTCTGGTACGCTGGCCATCTCGCTTGAAAAACAAGACTCGTCAGATCTCAATGCCGATTGATACGCCTGACATCATGCCGACTTTGCTGGGTTTGGTAGGGGATACGAAAATTCCCGATGAAGTGGAGGGCAGGGATCTTTCCGGTGTGATTCTAGGTAAGGAAAAAGAGGACGATGAATATGCGGCACTGATCACTTGTCCACAGCCCTTTGGTCAATGGAGCCGCAAAGTGGGCGGCAAAGAATACCGTGGGGTGCGCAGCACTCGATACACCTATTGTCGTGACCTCAAGGGCCCTTGGTTGTTTTACGATAACGAAGCGGATCCATTTCAAAAGAACAACCTCGTCGGGAAGGGGGTACATGCCCAGCTTCAAAAAGGACTCGAGGAGCAGCTGCAACATTTGCTCAAGGAATCTCACGACGAATTTCTTCCAGGCCCCGAATTAATTCGTCGCTCGGGATACGTCATCAACGAAAAATCAGGAACGGTGAATTACAACCTTCCTTTCGACAAGCGCAATTATACCAGGAGCCCGCTGGTTTGAAAAAGGTCGCTTGCCGTGTCTTTAAAGCTACTGCTGTTGACGGATTTGTGACTCTTTCAATTCCTTCCGCGCATCCACAATCCACTGCCGTATTTTTGCTTCCATGGAAGCAGCTTTCACTTTGAAAATAACTCGATTTTTCACTTCATTCAGAGGGGCAGGGGAGCCCGATTTTCGTTCTTCGATGCGCAGGATACGATAGTGAGTGCTGTCCTCAATCACAGGGCTGATTTTCCCGATCTTCAGTGCAAAAGCAGCATCCGCGAGATCAGCTCGCAAGTCGCTTCGTTTCATCCATCCGCGATCTCCGCCATCCGTTGCCGCAGAATCATCCGAATGTTTCCGTGCCGCTTCCCCGAAATCACCTCCAGAGACTAATTTTTCCCGCAGTTCATCCATAAATTTCCGCACTTTTGTGGCTTTCGGACAGGAGATCATTTGCAGGTGCACACTTCCGTCGCTGAAGTCATTCTTGTGACTTTCATAGTATGCGTGAATCATGGAGTCCGTGGGTGTTTCCAGTGACGGTTCAATCTTTAAAATCTGAAGCCCTTTTGTTACCTCCAGTAATATCACTGTCTCATCTGCAGCCTGGGCCGGATCCAGAAGAGCCATCACCCAGCGTGCCATCCAAATTCCGGTGCGGTCAATGCGATTTGCCTGACCATTTGCCTTTACCAGATTGCCTAATGCACTTAGTTTTTCAGGATTGATTTCGACCGCTTTTTGCGAAGCATTGATCGATTCGTCCAGTTTGTTTTGACTCAGCAAGACCTCTCCAAGCTTGCTCCAGCCGTTGGCATGCCGGGCATTCAAATTGATTGATTTACGTAAGGCTGCGACAGCTTCTTCCAGCTTATCCGCTTTGGCTAAAGCTCCGCCCAAATTCCCCCAGGTCTCTGCATCCGATGGGTCTATTTCAATACATTTGCGTAATGCTGTGACCGCTTCATCCGGCTTGTCCTGACTGAGTAAAGCTCCGGCGAGATTGTTCCACGCAATAGAGCTTTTCGGATTGAGTTTTGTCGCCTTATCAGAAGCTGTGAAGGCTTCAGCTACTTTGCCTTGTTTGAGCAGTGCTCCCCCAAGATTGGCCCAACTTATCGCATCTGTCGGATCGAGTTCAATGGCTCGGCGCGAAGCTTTGATCGACTCGTCCAGCTTCCCTGAGTTGAGCAACACTGCTCCGTGATTGGTCCACGCGGGTGCGTTTGCCGGGCCGAGCCCAGTTGCTTTATGAGTAGCTTCATAAGCTTTATTCAGCTTGCCTTGTTTGAGTAAGGCTCCTCCAAGATTAGCCCACGCAGCAACATCTTCCGACTCGAGTTCAATGGCTCGACGCGAAGCTGAAATTGATTCATCCAGTTTTCCGGAATCGAGCAGGGCCTTTCCAAGATTGACCCACAAGATCGCAGTTGCTGGCTTAATCTCGACAGCTTTACGATAGGCCGCAATGGCTTCATCCGTCTTGCCTTGAAACAGTAAAGCCGCACCAAGGCCATTCCATGCGTTGGCATCCTTTGGGTTGCGCTTGGTGTCTACGGTAAAGCGTTCGACCGCTTCTTTGGTGGCTTTTTCTACATCTTCTTTGGCGGTTTGGGCGCAAGACAAGGAAACGACCTTGGCGAGGAAAAATGTGTACAGGAGGATTAGCGATATTTTATTCATAAACAATGTTTAGCATGAACTCATTGGTGCTTGCTACTGCCCTTTAGCCTCTGCCGTCCACTTGCGCAGCCAATCCCGCAGCATTCCGATCTCGCGGAAGGCGCGGGTTCGATCACAGTGAGCATGTTCGAAGCACCAGGGGCCGCAGAAGCCAGCTTGCCAGCCGATTTCTTATGCATTGCACTAAAGTCCGCCATCTTTTTCATTCCCCTTTATCAATCACAATCAATTTTCCGATCATCTTGTCACAAATACTTGCTGATTTATCATCCTTGGAGTTAGTGGCGACAATGAAAGCTCGATTCAATTCAGGAGCCACCCAGACCACTGCATACCACATCGTATTACTGCCGCTGTGAGACAGAGTTACACCTTCAGCCCATGATCGCTCGCCCACTTTCCATCCCGCAGCATAATCACCATCTTTGGGTTTAATTAATTTCCCCAGAGACTTGCGGTCCAGGAGCGGCGTTTTTTTAGCCGGCAGTTGCAAGGCAATAAATTTCCCCCAATCCTCCAGAGTGCAATGCACACGCCCGGCTGGTCCCAGTGCTTCCGCATTATCAAATTGTCTGGCTTGCCACTGCCCGCCTTTTTTTACATGTCCCCAGGGCTGATCAACCTGATTAGGTTTTCCTGGTGGGCCGAAACCTGCCGATTTCATTCCGGCCGGATCAAATAAATAATTCTTCATCAAAATTTCCCAGCTGGTTTTGCTCAGTTTTTCAGCCATGCATCCGGCGATCATGTAGCCCAGATTTGAATACAGGAATGCACCCGGTTTTCCGCTTGGCGCCTCTTTCATATTTTCCAACATGATCGTCTGGCGCCTTGCTTTGAGCTCCATCCGGCGATGTGCCCACCAGTCCCTGGCATTGGCAGGAAGCCCCGAGCGATGGGTGAGTAACTGCCACAGAGTGATTTGATGGTAGTCAGGATGTATTTTGTTCCGGTATTCCGGGAAAATTTCGATCAAGGTGCTTTCCCAGGTGATCACTCCTTCGTCGACAAACCGTGCCAGCAAGGTAGCTGTCATCGCTTTGGTGCACGAACCGATATGCATCAGGTCATTGTCTTCCAGGAGTGCCTTTGATCCTGTTTTGCGCACTCCTGCGGCAGCAATGGCTATCAAATCTTCTGCGTCCACAATGGCGGCGACCATTCCCGGTATTTTTTCACTGGAGACCACTTCGCTGAGGGCCTCCTGTATCCTTTCTGATTTAGCATTGTCGGGTTTTGCCCTGGATGGCTGTGCTGCCATCAAACACAGAAACAAAAACAGTATCGCCTTCAGTGAAAACCGGGCAGCGGAGAACTTCCATAGAGAGCGGGCATGCATGGGTTTATTAGCCTATAAAACAGAGGGCCTGTCGATCGAGAAATTTCATTTCCCTTTTTTGTATTCCAGTATCTGGCCATCGGTGAGCAGGTGTTTGCGCAGTTTTTGGTAAGGTACTTGCTGGACAGCGAGATTATCATCGATTGCTATAGCTGCGGCGGTCGCAGCGCTCTGTCCCAGGATCATGAATACGGGTTCCATGCGGATGGAACCAAAAGCGATGTGGGAACTCGAAACGCAGACAGGAGCAAACAGATTCACGCACTGTTCCTTTTTGGGGATTAGTGAGCCGTAGGCGATTTCGTATGGACCGTGAGTGCTTACACCGATGTCGCCTTCGTTTTGAACGTTTCCTTCGGGGGTGATGTAGCGTTGGATGTTGTGGGAATCAATGGAGTAGGAGCCCATGCCGACCGAGTCGGGAGTGGGGCGCTTTTTTTGCAATTCGTGCTCGGTCATGACGAAGTGGCCAACCATGCGACGGGCTTCGCGAATGTAGAGTTGGTGTGACCAGTTGCCATTGTCGGTGAACTCGTCTTTGGGCAAACCCCAGAGTTTCATCTCTTGCTGGACTTCAGCCGGCACACGCGGGTCATTGGCGATGAAATACAGCCAGCCCTTCTGGTAGTTTTCATGTTCCTTGATGATTTCCTTGCGGCGTTCGTAAGAGGCGTCCGGGTAATCGTAATTGTAACCGATGTTATCGGTACTGAAGGGGCCGTGATTATTGGTATCGGTTTTGTGGTTGGGCAGGGGATCGAATTTGGCAAAAGTCTGGCGCCAACCCGCATCAAAAATACGCACCAGGAGTTCGTACTGCGAAGCGTCGTAGTTTTCGGGTTTGGGGAAGGGGATGCGATTGTCGGGGTCATTGCTCAGGCACATGCGAAAGCAGTAGGCCTGGACCTTGTTGTCACCGCGGTGTTTTTCACCCGGGGCTTCGGTGGAAATACGAGGCAATACGCCACTGTTGGAATCACCGGGAATTTTATAAGGGCTGATTTTTTTGTCCAGGGCACCAAAATGGTGACGATGATGCAGGACGCCGGTTTGCACTCCATTCCATTCTTCGCCGTAGACCTTGCGGCCTTCTCTACCGACATGGTAGTCGACTTTGGCCGATGCGATCAGGTCACCCTCGTAGGTGGCATCCATAAACATTTTTCCGGTGAATGTTTTCCCGCTTAATGTGGTGATGGAGGTGATGCGGGTATTTTCCATCGTTACTCCGTTTTTGCGGTCGAGCCATTCGTCGCGGTAAACGGGGATGTCGTAATCCTTGATAAAATCTTCAAAAACCTTTTCGGCGATACTGGGCTCAAATATCCACATCGTTCGATTCACCCCGTCGATTGCCTTGGTTCCCTGTCCTTTATCGCCGTAGTCCTTGCGGTTTTGCCATTTCCACGTTTCAGGTTTCTGGTATTCCTTCCAAATGCGGTGATAGAAGTCCCGTGCCAGCCCGCCGATGACGGCTTTGTTGCCGGTATCTGTCCAGCCGAGGCCACCACTGGAGAGTCCTCCCAGATGTTTGTCAGGGCAGACGATGGCGACCGTTTTATTCATTTTTTTTGCCTGCACGGCGGCAATCACAGCAGCAGAGGTACCTCCATAAATAAGCAAATCATAGTTTTGTGATTTGCTGTCCTCGCCGGCTGATAACAAATGCCCGGAAAGAGCGAGTGAAAAAATGAGGGCATTTCGAGTGAGAAAATAAACAGAGGGAAGGGCTGATTTCATACAGCATGTTAAGTTGGCATTGAAGGAGGGCAATAAGAGAAAGCCGGGAGATGGCTTTTTGAGTTTCCAAAGACTTGCGGTCGACACTTGAAATTGTCATGCTTAGTTGAGCACACCATTAATAATGAATACCAGACTTCTCAAACGCGGCTTCCTCAGTCTTACGGTGGCCCAGTTCTTCGGAGCAGCGAATGACAATTTGTTGAAGACTCTGTTGGTTTTTTCTGTGGCGAGTGGCGGGGTGTGGTATGGGCCGCTGGGGGATGGTGGTCCGGCCTATGTGGGTTTGTGCCTCACGATTCCCTTTATTATACTTTCGGGATATGCCGGTCAGTTGGCGGATCGCTACAGCAAGCAAAAAATATCGCGACTGGTCAAGGTGGCGGAAATTGGAATCGCTCTAATAGCCTTTATGGGGTTTTATCTAGGTAACCTTTGGCTGGCATTGAGTGCGATGCTTCTGCTGGCCATTCAAAGTTCTTTTTTCGGACCGGCAAAGTATGGAGTGATTCCTGAGTTGGTTGATGACAAGGATTTGTGCCAGGCGAACGGCTTTATTAATATGTCGACAAATATCGCGGTGATTGTGGGCACATTGTTGGCTGGACCGATCTACGATGCCTTCCAGGGAGCGGGGGTGGATTCGTCACAATCGAGCGCACCCACCACCGCCATGCTGATTCTAGCCATTTTGGGGTGGGTTGCCATCATGTTCATGCCACCACTGAAGGCCATGAATCCAAAACTCAAATTCAACTGGAATCCCTTCAGTGTATATTTAGGAGCCTTGAAAGATATGCGTAAGACGCACTTGCTGACTGTTGCAATCGCCTGGGCTTCTTTTTATATGATAGGGATGATGGCTCTTTTGATTTTGCCCGAATACCGGACCTTGCTCGATGTCAGTGCAACCAAAACGGGTTATCTGCTCGGTATAATGGGGCTTTCCATCGGCGTTGGCAGTGTGTTGGCCGGGTTTATTTCAAGGAACAAAATCCAGCCTAAATTGATTCCTCTGGGGGCGGCAGGGATGACCGTTTTTTTTACTTTGTTAGGTGTTTTGAAACCTGACTTCAAAACAGTGGCGATTTTGATCGGTGGTGCCGGGGTTTTTGCCGGGTTTTACATCATTCCTTTGCAGGCTTTACTGCAAAAGCTTTCGCCGGATGATGAACGCGGTCGCTTTCTTGGCACCGCTAACGCGATGTCTTTCATGTGCAGCACCATTGGATCACTCATTTACCTGGGAGCTCGAGCTGAATTCGAAATACCAGCCAATCAGATTTTTCTGATTTGTGCAAGTCTGGCCTTTTTAGGCACGACGATTTTACTCTGGATGTTGCGCAAGTTGGTACGCGACAAGGTAATTTAGTGTTCAAAGGCAAAGCCTCGCCACTTCTTAACCCGCAAGATTTGAGCCTTTGTTTTGCACCTCGGCACGAAAATTTTCCGCTTTGTCTTTTTTGCAGCCGGAGGGGAGTTCAACACAATCCTGACAGGTGTTGAGCTCGATGCAGTTCGGGTCGCCTGCCAGGCGTCTGCGTTTGGCTTCCTGGGACATGGCATAAGAACCGATGCCGCCAATGATGACAGTACGCATCCCGATGGCAAAAAATTGTCGTCGGGCCGGAGTGGTGGGTTTTGCGTGTGATTTTTGATCCATGGGGACTCCTTTTTTAAGACAATCAGGCAGTAACATCCGAGCTTGTTTCAGCTTCTGTTTTAGATTTTGGAGTGAAGGGACGCACCACCATTCGGAAGGGATCCAGAACCAAAACCCGACCGGACTCTTCGATGGCTACATCAAAACCGGCACCTACACTGCAATCCCCACAAGCACGTTTGGCGAGTTCCTTGTCATCGACCAGAATATCAGGCCCGGCAACGGCTCCTTTGAACTCTCCTGCGGCATCATAAATGTTCACCCGGGCGAGTCCTTTTTCACTGGTGATAAAATCGCCGTTGGGCATCATGGTGAAATAACACGGATTGCAACAGCCGCAGAAACGGTCGATTTTCATGCCGGGGCCACCCCAGGATGATTTGAATTGTCCGTCCAGGGAATAAGTCTCAACCCGCAAACGGCCGGGGTTGACCACCCGCAGTTGTTTGTCATTTGCCACGGTCAGGTCGAAATAAGGGCTGGGAACGGCAAAACCCGGGTTGTTTTTGGATTCGTCCTTTTCTCCAAATTGATCTTTAATCTCACCTGTCTTGCGGTCACAGATCAGGACTTTGCGATTACCCCCATCAGCTAGATAGATAGCATCGTCACTAACGGCGATAGAGGTCAGGTAGGTTCGTCGAGGTAGTTTTGGAGACTGCCATTTTTCCTTGCCTGAAAAATCATAGACGGTGAATTCCTTGGCCGTGCCGACGATGAGTTCGCCGTTCTTGGTGACCAGCATGCAATGGGGCGCGCCTTTCAGCGGAAATTCGGATTCTACTGCTCCTTTGGCACTAAAAATTTTTACTGACTTATCACCAGCGACAGCAAAGCGACCTTCGGGCATCGCTTCAATGCGTTTGACTCTTTCAAATCCGGTAGTGATGTGCTCTTCGGGATCGTAGAGCAATAATTCGGGTGCTGTCGTTTCAAATTTACTGATGTCGTAAACAAAACGACTATCAAGCGCGGTTGGTACCGGTTTGCGGATTTGGCTGGGGCTCTGGAACTTGCGGGCAACCCAACCGGCTGCGCCGCCTACTCCGAGTAAAACGGCTCCCAGTAATCCTCGTCTTCCTATGTCGGATTTATCTCCCATAATATCAGCCTTCAGACAGCAATTCTTCTGTAATGTTCACTTAAATGCTTCATCTGTCATCATAAAAAATACACGTAATTACGGGAAGGGGAGAAATGCAAATACGGCATGCAAATGCGGGATTCATGTGTATATTGTGTAGGCCTGCTGTTCCGACAAGAAATCTTGCCGGGCTCTGTCACAATGCGGGGTAGGCAGTTGGCGCTGGAATATGAATTTATTGATACGTCTTCCCTGAAAACCCCATGGATCGTTTCGGACAACAACAACTGGTATTAGCTATCGTCGGTATGATGTCACTGATGGCGGGTGGCTTTCTTTTTCTACTGTTCAAGAGCCCCGCTGCGGTGGTAACAGTGAAACGGATAACGGATTACTCGGCTGAACGGTCTGCCGGGACATTACCCGAGGAACCTGGCATGGCCAAGGCTGCAAAAGTGGTCGAGAAAGTAGATCTCAAGGGGGAGTTTACCAAGTTTGATGGCAAAGCGGGTAAAACCAATAGCAATTGGCCCAATTTCCGTGGGGCAGACTACAGCAACATCGTCGACAGCAAAGTGCCGCTGGCAACCAGTTGGCCGGAGGGCGGACCTCCTAAGCTTTGGGAGATTGACCTCGGTGAGGGGTATGCCGGTGCAGCGGTGTGGGAAGGTCTTTTTTATATCAGTGATTATGATGACAAAAAAGAAGGGGACGTATTACGTTGTTTTTCTTTTGAGGATGGCAAGGAAGTCTGGAGTCATTTTTACAAAAATCCGATCAAGGCCAATCACGGCTATTCCCGAACCGTGCCGGCGGTCACCGAGGATTATATTGTCTCCATGGGGCCGGCTTGTCATGTGGTTTGCCTGAGCCGGGAGACAGGTGATTTTCGTTGGGGCATCGATTTGAAAGCTGATTACGGAACCAAGGTGCCGTTGTGGTATACCGGCCAATGTCCTTTGATTGACGGAACTACGGCAGTCATTTCACCTGGCGGCAAAGCTTTGATGATGGGGGTGGATTGTGAGACCGGGGATGTGTTGTGGGAAACACCTAATCCCAACGGCTGGAAGATGTCGCACTCATCGATCATTCCGATGACGGTGATGGGGAAAAAGACTTATGTTTATATGGCCATAGGGGGAGTGATCGGGGTATCTGCCGAGGACGGGGATCGTGGCACACTATTGTGGGAAACCAATAAGTGGACTCATTCAGTCACTTCTCCTTCACCGGTTAAAATTGATGACAGCCGGATTTTTCTCACTGTGGGTTATGGGGGTGGCAGTATGATGTTGGGCTTGAAAAAAGAGGGTGACAAAATTGTGGCCGAGCCTATCTACGAGTTGGAAAAAACAGTTTTTGCCTGTGAACAACAGACACCGATTTTTTCCCAGGAGCACTTGTATGCGATTTTGCCTAAGGATGCTGCGGCGAGTCGCGGGCAGTTTGTCTGCATGAATCCGGATGGTAAGGTGGTGTGGAGCAGTGGTAAGACCAATCGTTTTGGACTGGGGCCATTTTTGTTGGCAAATGATCTGTTTTACCTGCTGGATGATCACGGTGAGCTGACGATGATCAAAAAATCAATCACGGGATATGAACAACTGGGACACGCAGAGGTCATAGAACATGGTCATGACGCCTGGGGGCCGATGGTTATGATAGATGGTAAGCTGATTTTAAGGGACTCAAAGAGGATGATATGCCTCGATGTTTCGCAACAGTAAAATTAACATTTAGTAGAAATGGCTGAGTTAATAAAAGAACCCGAAAAAATCACCCGCTTCACTTTTCTCAGGAATGGGATGAGGGCTTTTGTTGGTTTGACTTTGGGTGTGATTGGCGGTTGGACGGCTTTTGGAGCACGCAAGAGGAATACGGTTTGGCAGATCGATCCGATGAAGTGTGTGCAATGTGAGCACTGCTCGACTTCCTGTGTGGTATCACCGTCGGCGGTGAAGTGCGTGCAATCCTATTCGATCTGCGGTTATTGCCAGTTGTGTTTTGGTTATTTTCAACCCGAGGCACCCGAGTTGACTTCTGCGGCAGAAAACCAGTTGTGTCCTACCGATGCAATTGAGCGTGTTTTTGTCGAAGATCCCTATTGGGAATACAACATTCTCGAAGATCGCTGCATCGGTTGTGCCAAATGCATTCAGCCCTGCGAGATGTTTGGCAATGCTTCTTTTTATCTGCAAGTGCGGCATGACGTTTGTGTGAACTGCAACAACTGTTCGATTGCCATGCAGTGTCCGTCGGATGCCTGGGTGCGCTTGCCGGCAGACCAGCCTTACATGCTCAAGCACAAGCAGGATTACCCTTTGGAACCACAGATCGAGTTGTCGCTTACGGCTAATTTACCTATAAGAAAATGAGGCCCTTGAGTTTGATCTCCAAGCACCTCGCGGTGCTTTCCCTATTGTTTGTGGTATTGGCTGGAGCCGTGGCCGAACCCGCTGCCGATGTGATGAATTTTCCCCAACCGGAATTCATCAGTGGTTATGATTTTCCTCTGACCACGGTGCCGGAACCAACCAGTGATTTTCAGGAATGGATCGATGTGGGGGTGCTTTTCATTGTATTGAGTCTGGCCTCCTGGCTGGCGGTGAAGCGGCGTTCCCGGCGTGGTTTGTTCTGGGTGATGGTTTTTTCACTGGGTTATTTTGGTTTTTACAAACAAGGCTGTGTTTGCCCAATTGGATCAATTCAAAATGTGGCGCTCAGTTTGTTTGACACCAATTATGCGGTGCCGATGACGGTGACAATATTTTTTGTCATGCCGCTGTTGTTTGCGCTGTTGTTCGGGCGCGTATTTTGCTCTTCGGTGTGCGCGCTCGGGGCAATTCAGGATCTGGTGGTGATCAAGCCGATTCAGTTGCCCAAAAAGCTGACCATGGCACTGAGCATGATTCCCTATGTTTACCTGGGCTTGGCAATTCTTTTTGCGGCGACCAAAACGGGCTTCATCATTTGTCGATATGATCCCTTCATTGGGTTTTTCCGTCTCAACGGCAATGCTCCCTATCTTTATCTCGGTGTGGGATTCTTGATTGCGGGAATGTTTATTGCCCGGCCCTATTGCCGCTTTTTCTGTCCCTACGGAGTGCTGCTTGGTTTCATGTCCCGTTTTGCCTGGAAACATCTGACCATCACTCCCTCGAAGTGTATCGATTGTCGGCTTTGCGAAGTATCCTGTCCTTTTGATTATATCGAAAAACCCAATACCGGCTTGGCAAGGGAGAACCGTAATACCGGGGTGCGGCGTTTGGGATTTCTTTTTGTGATGATGCCAGTGATGATTGTGCTGGGTGGCTGGATAGGTCACCGCATGTCAATTCCATTGTCCAGCTACAACAATACGGTGTTTTTGGCGGAACAGGTATTGGCCGAAAAGATCAATCCAGAGCTGACAGAAACCTTGGAAACCAAAACTTATCGTTCGATGGGGACGTCAGAAACTGAACTGATGGCCAATGCAGTGCGTATCCGGAAGATCATGAACATGGGGGGCTGGATCCTCGGTGGTTTCCTGGGTTTGGTTTTCAGCATCAAGTTGATCGGACTGTCGGTGTCACGGGAGCAGAAGGATTATGAAGTGATCAAGCCAAGCTGTTTCAGTTGCGGACGATGTTGTTCGTACTGCCCCAGCGATGATATGCACAGCTTGAACTTCATTGTCGGCAGCCAGCCTTATAATGAGGCGATGTCGCTGAGAGATCCTGTCTACAAACCTCCCGAAACAGAAGGTGAAGAGAAGGGGGCTGAAGAGCCTGCCAAAAAAAGTGGGGAAAAACCTGCCGCTGTCTGAGTTGGCTTGATTGGTTGAGTTTTTATTTGAATTAGAGAAACGATGAGAGTTGTAGAATATGAAAAAAGCACCACTTCCCTGCCTTATCAGCTCATTAAAGGAGCTGCGATGGTATCAGGTGTGTTTGCATTGGTGGTTTGTGCTTTGTTGATAGCAAATAACCTTAGCTTGAAAAAAACGGACCCGATTCACTCCCCAGCTTTGCAACGTCTGGTCGAGGAGCTCAAAACCAATCCGAACGATCAGGCTCTGCGTGAGGAAATCCGTGAGCTGGATCATATCTCCCGGCGGGCCTTTTTTACCAGCCAGCGTTTCAACCGTGTAGCTATTTACATGTTGGTGGGAGGTTTGTTGGTGATGGTGATTGCCTTTAAGTCGCTCGAAGCTTACACCTCATTGCCGCCTTTGCCCGATTCTGGGGATCCAAAGGATAACTTGGTAGAGAAGGCTGCCTGGGCCAGGAAATCCATTATATCAGTGGGTTTGGTTTTGGTTGGGTTCGCCCTGATGATTGCTTTGCCGTGGGAGAGTGCGCTGGATTTGGCTGAGGTGGATTTAGCGGATGGCAGCACTGCTGGCGGTAAAGAGGGAGGTTTGGAAGAAACTTCCGGGAAAACCGCTGCTCCAGCAGCTCCAGCGACTGCTGCCAAACCCGCAGCCGATGCCAAACCTGTCGCGACTGCGGAAGAACGGCTTAAAAACTGGCCGGGATTTCTTGGTCCCAGAGCTGGTCTTGCTGAAACGAAGGGCCTGCCTACCGAATGGAACGGTGAGACGGGGGACGGCATTCGCTGGAAAACGGAAATTCCACTGCCAGGATTCAACTCGCCTATTATTTGGGAAGACAAAATTTTCCTCTCTGGAGCCGATGAAAAAACCCGGGAGGTTTATTGTGTTGATGCCAATAGCGGTAAGATCCTCTGGGTAAAAGCAGTGGAGAACGTTCCTGGTTCGCCGAGCGTAGAGGAGTCGCCGGAAGTGAGTGATGACACCGGTTATGCTGCGGCTACGATGGCTACAGACGGGGTGCGGGTGTTTGCTATTTTCTCGAATGGTGATCTGGCGGCTTTTGATTTTGAGGGCAATCAGGTTTGGGCGAAAAATCTGGGTGTTCCAGAGAATCCCTACGGTTATTCATCGTCATTGGTGGTGTATAAAAACCTGCTCTTGATTCAATATGATCGCGAAGAGGACAGTTTTTTTACTGGATTGGATGTCGCTACCGGGCAAAAACGATGGAGAACACCTCGCGATTTTGGTCCATCCTGGTCATCGCCGGCTTTGTTCAATGCAGGGGAGCGGGACGAAGTGGTGCTGATTGCTGACCCGATGGTGATTTCCTACGATCCGAATAACGGCAAGGAACTCTGGCGGCTTGAATGCCTGGAAGGGGGGGAAATTGCCCCGACGCCAATTTATGCAAACGGTCTGCTGTATGTGGCGGCCGATTATATCAAAGTAGCTGCGATCGATGTCAAAACACATGAAGTGGTATGGGAAACCTCGGACATGATTCCTGGTATCGCTACTCCTCTGGTAGTGGGTGATTATTTGATTGGAGGTCTGGGAGATGGGGGCGTGGTTTGTTACAACGCCAAGACCGGTGAGGAAGTCTGGACGGAAGACACCGATGAGGGCTTTTATGCTTCGCCTATTCTGGCAGAGGGGCGGGTTTATATGGCTGACCGGCTGGGCATGACACATATTTTTGAACCGGGGGCGGAATACAAGTCAGTCAGTAAACCTGAGCTGGGTGAAGTGGTCGTCAGTACGGCAGCGGCGCTGGGGGACACTCTCTATGTGCGCGGCATGAAAAACCTCTATCGGATCGGACCATGAGTGAAGAAGCGACTTTAACCGAAAGCAAAAGCTGTGCGGGCACTTGTTCAGACAAGGAGGACCTTGGTATAGACCTGTCAGCGGTCGATGAAATGGTGTCGCGAATCGGGAAAGAGGCCAAGCACCTGATTCCCTTGCTGCAAGCGATTCAAAAAAAATGGAACTGGTTGCCGCCGGCAGCTCTCGAGCACATCGCTGAGATCACTGAAATCACACCTGATTCCATTACCGGGGTTTCGACCTTTTACTCCCAGTTCAGGCATCATCCGGTAGGTAAACACATTGTCAAAACTTGTATCGGCACCGCTTGTCACGTTAGTGGTGCTTCAGTTTTGGATGAAACTTTTCGCAGCCATCTGAAAGTGGGTGAAGGTGAACACACCAGCCCCGATGACATTTTTACTGTCGAAGAAGTGGCTTGCCTGGGCTGTTGTATGCTGGCACCGGTTGTGCAGGTGGATGATACGATTTACGGAGAAGTGGAAGCTTTTAAAATTCCCGAACTACTCGACGATTTTCTCGCCAATGAAGCCGCGATGTCGGGAGGTGGCAGCGAAGAAGAAGAGGATGAGCGGAAAAATGTAAGCGGCGAAGTGCGTATTTGCATTTGCTCCAGTTGTACGGCGGGTGGGGCCTTCAAGGTTTACCAAGAACTGAAACAGGTGGTCAGTAGCATGAACCTGCCAGTGAAGATCAAGAAGGTGGGTTGCAGGGGGGCTTCTTTTGAAACTCCTTTGATTGAAATTTCAGTTTATAATCAGGGCAGACATCGTTATGGCCTGGTCAAGGTCACTGATGTCAGAGGTTTGTTGTTGAAGCATTTTCAACCTGCAAACTGGCTTCAAAAAACGACGGCAAAAGCGTTTCATTTGTTAGAGAATTTACTCACCGATGAAGACTGGGATCCACCGACACGCTTTTCAAAAGATGTCCGGGCGAAAGTGGATATGCGTTTTGAAGGGCCTCAACAACGCTGTGTTACTGAACACTCGGGGGTGCTCGATCCTAAAAGTATAGATGACTACATCAAACACGATGGTTTTGTGGCATTGAAATCCTGCCTCGAAGGGAATGACCCCGAGGGCATCATCCAGGAGATGCTCGATAGTGGATTGCGCGGACGTGGTGGGGCTGGTTTCCCGACGGGAATGAAGTGGAGGTTTACCCGCATCGAAGAAAACGAAACCAAATACATCATTTGCAATGGAGATGAAGGGGATCCGGGGGCATTCATGGATCGCATGATCCTGGAGTCGTTCCCTTTCCGTGTGATCGAAGGCATGGTCATCGCGGCTTATGTGATCGGAGCGGAGCAGGGAGTGCTTTATATTCGTGCGGAATACCCACTGGCCACCGAGCGGATTCAGAATGCCATTGCCCAGTGCGAGGAGCATGGTTATCTCGGTGATAATATTCTCGGTACAGGAATGAAGTTGAAGCTTGAAGTGGTCGAGGGGGCCGGAGCTTTTGTCTGTGGTGAGGAAACGGCTCTGATGTCAGCGATCGAGGGGGGGCGCGGCATGCCGAGATTCCGGCCGCCTTTTCCTGCACAATCCGGATTGTGGGGCAAGCCGACACTGATTAACAATGTTGAAACTTTTGCCTCTATTTCGTGGATCATTCGTAACGGTGCGGAAAAATTTGCAGCTATTGGAACGGAAAAAAGCAAAGGCAGTAAAACTTTTGCGCTGGCGGGAAAAGTGGTTCGCGGCGGCATGATCGAAGTGCCGATGGGCATGACCTTGCGTGAGATTGTCGAAGATATCGGTGGAGGAATTCCCAATGGGCGGAAACTGAAAGCGGTATTGATGGGTGGACCCTCCGGTGGTTGTGTGCCTGAGTATTTGTGTGATACCCCGGTTGATTATGAAGAAATCAGCAAGGTCGGCGCGATCATGGGATCGGGTGGCATGGTCGTGTTGGATGATACTGACTGCATGGTTGACATCGCCAATTATTTCATGCGTTTCCTGCAGGATGAATCCTGCGGAAAATGTACCCACTGTCGAATTGGCACCAAGCGCATGGGGGAAATCCTTGAGCGACTTTGTGCAGGCAAAGGCCGTAAGGGGGATCTCGAAAAACTGGAGACTCTCGCGGGCATCACCAAAGAGGGGAGTCTTTGCGGACTGGGTGTGACGGCCCCCAATCCGGTGTTGTCCTGCATGAAGTATTTCAGGGAAGAATTCGAGGATCATATCAACGGGGTTTGCACCGCGAAAAAGTGTGTGCCTTTGATTCGTTATGACATTGACGATACCTGTATCGGCTGCACGCGTTGTGCCCAGTTTTGCCCGACGGACGCCATTCCGATGAATCCTTACCGCCACCATGTTATCCAGGATCCGATGTGCACACGTTGCGATATCTGCCTCCAGGTTTGTCCGGTGGATGCCATTCACATTGTTGATCTGAAGAAAGTATAAAAAACGATGAAACTGACGATCGATAATCAGGAAATTGAGTTGGACGAAGCGACAACAATTTTCCACGCCGCCAAAAAGCTCGGAATTGAGATTCCGATCATGTGCTACAAGGACGGTTATGATTATTTCACCTCCTGCATGATGTGCACGGTGAAGGACCAGGCGTCGGGCAGAACCCATCCGGCGTGTTCTGCGCTGTGTGCCGAGGGCATGGAAATCGATACCCAGTGTGATGAAGTTCTTGCGCATCACAAATCAACACTGGAGTTGTTGCTCAGTGAACACGTGGGCGACTGCGAAGCGCCTTGCCAGAGATTGTGTTCGATTCATTCCGAGATCCCCAAAATGATCCGTGAGATCAAGGACGATCAATTTGAGGATGCGATTGCTACTGTGCGTGAAGACATGGCGATCCCATCGATATTGGAACGCTTCTGCACCGCCCCTTGTGAAAAGGGCTGCCGTCGAGCGCAGTATGATGACGGAGTTTCGATTCGTCACATGACGCGTTTTATTTCCGATTGGGATCTGAAACGGGAAACACCTTACATTCCACCGGTACGAGAGAGTTCCGGTAAAAAAATTGTTATTGTGGGTTCCGGCGCAACAGGCCTGGCAACTGCTTATTACATGACCCGGGAGGGGCACGCCTGCACCATTATTGAAAAAGAGGAGCAAGTGGGAGGCCGGCTTCGCAGTGAAGAGGATTACGATCAAAGCCTGATGGAGAACTGGGTGATCGAGGGGGAAGTGAAGGTATTGAAACTGATGGGGGTTGAGTTTAAAACAGGGTATGCTCTCGGGGATCAGGTTTCTCTTGATACTTTGAAAGCAGATTATGCGGCTGTTATTTTGACCTGCGGACAGATTGGAAACGAGTCACTGGAAGCGATCGGTATTCCCGTGGATGAAAAAAAGGGTATCAAGGTTGAGAGGAAAACTGCAAAAACTGAAATCGACGGAGTGTTTGCCGCAGGCAGTGTGACCAAGGCGAAGATGCCTATTCTGAAAGCTGTCCAGTCAGCGAAAGATGTGGCGGCTTGTGCCAGCCAGTATGCCAATGGTGAAAAAATCGATGGCATCGTTGAGATGTACAATCACATGATGGGTCGCCTGCAGGAAGGCGAGATCGATATTTTTGTCACCGGGGCCAACCCGATTGCGCGGGTGACGCCGGATAACCTTGAAGTGGACGGTTATAATAAAGCTGACGTCCAGCTTGAGGGTGAACGTTGCATGCACTGTGATTGCCGTGCTTCGCATGATTGCTCGCTACGGATTTACAGTGATAAATATGGTGCCAAACAATCGATGTTCAAAGGGGAGCAGCGGGCAAAATATTCCCACATCAACCAGAATGCCGGAGCGGTTTACGAACCCGGTAAGTGTATCAAGTGCAGTCTGTGTGTGCAGATCACCAAGGAAGAGGATGAAACTTATGGCTTTACTTTTATTGGTCGGGGTTTTGATGTGACTGCCGGGGTTTCCTTGGATAAATCGCTGTGGGAAGGGCTCGAACATGTGGCCGACAAGGTTGTGGAAGCTTGTCCGACCGGGGCCTTGTCAACTAACGAAAAATACCAACCCGATCAGGGAAAAATCGTTGGGGCCGATCATGCTGCTGTGAGCGACGGGTGAAAACCAATCGACTGAAACTGACCCCACAAAGGTCGTTGTGTTTCAGCTACTTTTCGATCTTATAGGGGCCTAGCGCGGGGGCGGTGAGATACCAGTCTTTGGGGCGGCTGGAGAGTTTTTTGGCGTAGTTTTTTTTCAATTCGCTTTCCCAGAAATCAGTGATTTTTTTGGATTCAGGGATTCGTCCCTGGTCGTCGATGCGTTCCATCCAGGAATCCAAGGCCTTGCTCAGCCGGGCTTTGATTTCCGTGTGGTCGGGGGAGTGGATCAGGTTGTCGATCTCCCAGGGGTCTTCCTTGAGGTCGTAAAGTTCTTCTTTGGGGCGATGCGCGGCCATCAGTCCGGCGGGTGGGCCGGTCAATTTTCCCTGGCTGTGAAGGTCTCTCATCAGAGCGATAATGGGGTATTGTTTTTCCTTGTAGCGATTGAGTTGGAAAAATGGGCGCTCAGGGTATTTGTTGCGCAGATAACGGTAGCGCTTGTCACGCACGGTGCGGATCATGAGCACTGTTTCGTCACCCCGGTCGCGTCCGCCATAGGTGTATTTTCTATTAGCATCACTGTTGTCACCGAGGAAAATGCGTCCCTGCATTTTGGCGGGTTTTTCGACGCCAGCGAGAGCTAGGGTGGTGGCGGAGAGATCAATGGATTCGATCAGCTGATCGTTGACGGTTCCGCGTTTGTAATTGGCGGGGGCAGGTAGATCGGGATTTCCTTCCGGCCAGTGAATGATGAGAGGAATGCTGAGCCCGGAATCATAGACCCACTGTTTGCCTCTGGGCATGGCACGACCATGATCGCCCAGGAAAACGATGACGGTATTTTTATCGAGTCCGTCTTTTTTCAACTGCTCGCGAATAAACGCGACCTTTTTATCCACAGCCATCACAGTGTTCAGATACTGGGCCCAGACCGCCCGGGTGACAGGGTGATCCGGGTAGTAGGGAGGGATGCTTACTTTTGCGGGATCAACCCAGTCTTCTTTGGCGATTTCGTTGTGGGCATCATCCCAGGCGTGACCGCGATGGGTTTCTGAAAAATTGATCTGGGCGTAAAAGGGTTGTTTGCCTTTCAGGTCGGCCCAGTTGGCGGTATCGAAGGGTTTGAGCTTGGGATCAAGGGGACTCTTGTATTTAAAGTTCCAGTCGGTTTTACCGCTTCCCTTATAAAACTTTTTAAGCTTCGGGTCTTTGGTAAGGGTCTTAATGTTGGCGGTGGTGTATCCGGCAGGTCGCAACCAGTCGGTGATCACACGCACACCGTCAGGCAGAGCAAAATTGTCCTTACGGTGGGAGCGGTGGTTTTGGGCACCAATGGACATGGCATACATGCCGGTCATGAAGGATGAACGACTGGTTGAGCAGACTCCGGTGACAGTGAAAGCGCGAGTGTAACGTACCCCCTTGGCTGCGAGCTGGTCTAAGGCCGGGGTTTTGACCTCGGGGGTTCCATAACAGCTGAGTTCGGGCCCCATGTCCTCGGCGATGATCCAAAGGATGTTGGGTTGGGCTGCTTGAAGAGAAGCAAATGCAGTCAGGAGGCTGAAAGTGAAGAGGAAAGTGCTCAGCTGTACTTTGAAACGGAGAATGGTCATGGTGGGAGAATCGGCGTTGAAAGAAGCTCGGTCAATGGCGCAATGACGGGGGGAGGGGAATGAAGAGTGAAGAATTGAAATTTCAGAGTTTCCGGACGGCTTCGAAGACGGCGACCACTACCTGGGACATGCGTTGGTAATCGAGGGTGTCAGGGGTATCGGTTTTTTTGTGGTAGTGGGGATTGCGGTAGAAGGAGGTGTCGGTGATCATGACAGCGGGATAGCCGACAGCCCAGTAATTACGGTGGTCAGAGAAATCGATGCCGGGCAGGTTTCGCGGTGCGTTGATGGATTCCACTGCCAAGGGAGTGACGCCGCTCATGGCTTTTTTCATCGCCAGGGTTTCTTTGCGGTAATCAAAGGACGAGGCGATGGCGATAAAATTGCCGATCGAGGGGTAGTAGAGTCTCAAGGCTTGGTTCGGATACTTCTGACTGGCTGGTTTGTCGGTGAAATAACCGATCATTTCCAGGCAGATCATAAGCTTCACCTCAATCCGAGCTTTTTTCAGAGCGTGGGCGTGGAAGGCTGAGCCCATTTTGGAGGTTGCGTAAAAGGGGGGCTCCTCAAGAGGGTAGGCAACCAATTCAACTGGCTGGGAGGGAGGTTGTTTTCCGAACAGCTTGGCTAACTCGATCAATCCTGCAACCCCGGAGGCGTTGTCATCCGCACCGGGCAGATTGCCATAAACATCGTAGTGAGCACCGATCACAATGCGTGGGCCGCTTTCGGGGCCAAAATGAGCAGAGAGGTTGCGGAATTTGGCATCAGGGTCGCCTGTGGCGGATACGGAAAAATGCTGTTCTTCCACCCGGGCGCCGGCTTTTTTGAAATGTACCAAAATGAAATCGGCACTTTGATTGAGATTTTCGGACTGGAAATCATTGCGGGGAAAAAAATCGACGGCCAGTTTTCTGACATGCGCTTCTAGATCGGCAGCATTGACTTTCAAATCAGAAGGCTGGTTCCGACCCATGGTAGGCTGGGAGATCATGAAATAGCCGATCAGGAGGGGGAGAATAACAAATAAAAAAAGCAGGATGAAAAAACTGAGCGTGCGTTTTTTAAATGGGATGGGTTTACGTCCCAAAAACAGGGCGGTGGCTCCGCTTCGAGTTTTCACTGGATCAGGCATTCATCGATGATACTCATTTGCTTAGAATAGGGGAAACAGAAAATGACCAATAGGGGCTGCGTTTTTTTCATTCCCTGCTTGAGCTTTTGCTCATCATTGTGCATCTAGAAAGCGCAGATATGACAGATGCAGTAAAAGAGGCAGCACAAGAGGCGTTCAGTCAGACGAATTTCGGTGCATTCGACTGGGTCATCGTCGGGGTTTATCTGCTGATTTCGGTGGCAATCGGCCTGTATGTGAAACGCTATGTGTCCGATATGGTGACTTACATCGGGGCGGGGCGCAAAGTTGGTACCTGGTTGGGAGTGGCAACGATGACGGGAACCGAACTGGGATTGATCACGGTGATGTACATGGCACAGAAAGGCTTCACGGGTGGGTTTGCAGCATTTCACATGGCTTTGATTGCCGGTGCGGCGACTTTATTTGTAGGACTCACAGGTTTCATTGTGGTGCCCTTGAGGAAGTTGGAAGTGCTGACTATTCCCGAGTTTTATGAAAAACGTTTCAGTCGGGGAATCCGTGTGCTGGGAGGAGTCATGCTGGCTTTTGCCGGGATTTTGAATATGGGCCTGTTCCTGAAAGTGGGCTCGATGTTTATTGTCGGCATCACCGGGCTTCCGAGCGAGGGGGAAGCTCTCAAAATTGTCATGGTGGTGCTGCTGTTGTTGGTGCTTGTTTATACAACCATGGGCGGCATGATCTCGGTGATTTTGACCGATTATATTCAATTTGTGGTGCTGGCCTTTGGTTTGCTGGTGGCGACCGGGATTGCGATTGCCACTCTGGGGTGGGATCATATTTTTGTTACCATTGGCGAGCAAATGGGAGAGGGTGGTTTTAACCCGGCTGCTGAAGACTCGGCTTTTGGCTGGGAATACATTCTCTGGATGACGGTGACGGCGGGTTTGGTCGGCAGTGCGGTCTGGCCCACTGCCGTGTCACGCGCTCTGGCGATGGAAAGCACCAAGGCCCTTAAACGCCAGTATATGTGGTCGTCGGTTTCATTCGCCGTGCGTTTCATGCTGCCCATGTTCTGGGGGATTTGCGCTTTTGTTTATGTGATGACCAGTCCGGAGGGGGCGGATCTTAAAAGTTTGTTTTTTCCACCCGAGGGAAGTGAGGCCGAAGCAATGAATAATCTTTATGCCATGCCGGTGTTCATGGGACGCCTGCTGCCTCCGGTGATGGTGGGTTTGATTGCTGCGGCGATGATTGCTGCATTCATGTCCACTCATGACAGCTACTTTCTTTGCTGGAGTTCGGTGATTACCCAGGACATCATAGCACCCTTGCGAGGTGGGGATTTATCCACCAAAGCCAGAGTCAAGCTCACTCGGATTGTGATTGTATTGATCGGCGGCTACGTGCTCTACTGGGGAATGTTCTATAAAGGGGGAGAAGATATCTGGGACTACATGGCGGTGAGTGGAGGTATCTTTTTTACCGGAGCATTTGTGGTTTTGATCCTGGGGATTTACTGGAAAGGGGCGAGCACCTTTGGCGCTCTGTTGGGTTTGTTATCAGGTTTTTTGATGCTGTTGGGACTGGAGCCTGTTCAGAAACTGGTAGGGCTGAGGTATGTGAATGCGGCGGGTGAAAACATCGAGCGACTGTCGAGTGCCCAACTGGGGCTGATGGTGATAGCTCTCGCATTTACGACGATGGTAGTAGGCTCTTTGATTGTGCCGGATAAAAATGGTGGATTAGATGAAAAAGAAAGGGGAGCAGGCTGATGACTTGGATCGTATTATGGAAGGTGATGTTTGTGGTTGTGATGATCATTTTTGCGCTGACGGCCTGTCTGGTGACTGTGTTCGGGGCAAAAGATATCAAAAGGATGCTCAAGGCCCTGGGGGAGGAAAGCAAAGGTTTGGCTGGGGACGATGATTCGAAGGAGAATTGAATTTTTATGAGGCATTGAAATCTTGACTTCAGGTGAATATTCAGTGCATAATTCGCTGTTGTGAAGAATGTAGAGATTATAGTGATATGAAAAAAAGAGCTACAGAATTTGTTGGGCTATTTGTTTTGGCAGCATTGAGCCTGGTATTGACACATGAGATCTATGCAGAGGACGGTGTGATTATTTATCGGGCAGGAGATCACGGGGGATCAAATCGCTTTCGTTCGGCTGAGCGATCAGCAAAATCCGCAGGAACGTTTTCCTACAGTCAGAGAGCTTATCAAGGTACGCTTATTTATTACGGAGAGGCAAGCAACCGTAATCCAAATGTGTACTCGAGCAGGGCTGTCAGCTTTTTTGTGACTTTCGAAAATCCGACGGTGGTCCATGCCGGACATGGTTACGGCGATGTTGATGCTGACAAGCGTGATACGAGGATTTTTCCACGTCGCATCGTTCGTTGAATACCGCTTAGATCCGGGGGCTTTGGGTTTTCCCGGTATAGCGGTAAACGATATAACCCAGGGCTAATGTTAGAAAGCCCAGCAGGCTTTCCGTCGTTTTGTTGACTAGGTAGTAAATCAACATATAGGCGTTCATGCCTGCAAAAAGGATGAGAGGCAAAGGGTAGAGCGGGACGCGCACTGGACGAATGGCATCGGGTCTTTTCCGGCGCAGGTGAAAAACCCCGATGACTACCAACAGGGATGACAGCGTCAGTATGGCCTGGATGTAACGCATGAGTTGATCCAGGTCGACCGTCAGGCAAAGGATGATGATGATGGCGGCTTGCACTAAGAGCGCAATCCAGGGGATGTGGTAACGATTCCTTTTTGCTAGGGGGTGGAGCTTTGGATAATCTTCGCCCATGACGGCGGCGACTCGCGGGCCGGCCCAGATCATTGAGCTGATTGAAGAAAGTAAACCGAGGGCTATCAACAGCCCCATTAAATTGCCTCCCCTGGTTCCGAAAGTGTGTATGGCTGCGATACGGCCAATGTCTTCCTGTCCTTTGAGAGCATCGATGGGAGCGGCTTTCAGAAAAGCCAGATTGAGCAGAACATAAAGAACGGTGACGATTATTGTGCCGATTATCATGGCGAGGGGTAGATTGCGCTGGGGATTACGGATTTCCCCGGCAATATACGCTGCCGCATTCCAGCCGGTGTAGGAATAGGTGACGTAGAGCAGGGATACGGCAAAATCGGCACCAAACAAAGTTTGTAAATCGTTTTCCCGGGGGGACAGGGACAAGTTATTTGATCGAGTAAGAATGAAGATGGCAACAATCAGGACTATGATCAGTATGATTTTGAAAGCGGTGAAGGTGATCTGGAATCTACTGGTATAGCGGAGATGTCCGAGGTGGATTGCGGTGACAAGGACTACCACTGCAATCGATATCCAGCCGGGTTGGGCGATTCCCAATGCTTCACCGGCGTAGAAGCCAAGAGCTTTTGCGGCGATAGCAACCGGTGCGGAGAAACCAACGGTGATGGAAACCCAACCTGCCAGAAAACCCAGTGCAGGGTGCCAGGTTTCCCGCAGTAAATGGTATTCGCCACCCGAGCGTGGCATCATCGCACACAGTTCGGCGTAACACAGGGCACCGGAGATGGCGATGATTCCCCCGCAGATCCACAATAACATGATGACAAACTCCGATTGAATCGAGATCAATTGGAATCCCAGACTGGTAAACACACCGGTGCCGATCATGCTGGCGATGACAATCGCAACGGCGGTGCTCAAGGATAGGGAACGATGTTCGGACACGGCGATAGCGGTGAGGTCAGTGGGAGGGCGGAAGAAGAATCAATTACTATTGCACACGGGCGAAACAAAGCGAGGCAGGTGGAGCCATGTGAATACTGGATGCGGTTTTATAACTAAAGGGTATCTCTATTCCAGCAGGGTTTGTTTTCTAAGCCGAGAGCAAATATCTGATAATTTCCATGAGAATTTTCAACAAAATGGGTTTAGAATGGCAGCGTGATGAGAAAATGGATATTATTGAGCTTGACGGTTTTGTTGATTGGAACGGCGATCGGTCAGCAGCAACAGAGCGTTCCTTTGTCGGGAAAAAATGCATTAAACATTTTGGGGCAGAAATTTGGCGCCAATCGATTTCTATGGATTGTAGAGATGCGGGCATTCAAAGGGGTGCCACAGCCAAAGGAGTGGACGGTAGTGGTTTATGATCCTGCCAGTATTTATCTGCTCAACGAATACTGGGTGGGTGAGGGGGGACGGACGGTCAACGAGGGGCCTTACGATGAGATTTATCCAGATAAGGCGCCGATCGGCTATATTGATTTCACAAAATTGAAACTCGACAGTGTTGCCGCGTTTACCGTTGCTGAAGGTGAAGCGAGGAGAGCAAGGGTAGGGTTTGATAGTCTGAATTACGTATTGCGAGCACGGGAATATTCCAATGAGCCGGTATGGATTCTGGCCTTGGTCGATGCGGAAGACCGCTTGGTTGGCAAGGTGCATGTTTCCGGAGTGACGGGCTCGGTGTTGAGAACCGTCTGGATCAATCGTCAAGGGCCAAGCCCTAAGGTGATTGATACCGCTCTGCCCGGGAACTCGCCGGCTACGGGGATACCCGGGGCCAGTGGAAATACTACTCAACAGCGCCCGACGAGTGGCGAACTGTATCCGTCGACACGACCCAAACAGGGCTCGGTGAGGATTCCTGAGCGTCGTGTGCTGGGTGCGGATCAGTAGAGGTAGGAGCGGGCCTAATCAAGTGAAGGCAACGTGCGGCACGGCGGCGAGTAGCTTTTGTGTGTAGGGGTGCTGCGGGTTTTGGAAAAGCTGTTGAGCTTTACCGATTTCGACAATTTTTCCTTCGTGCATGACGGCGATGCGATCGGCTATGTAACGAACGACTGACAGGTCGTGGGAAATAAATATCATGGTTAGATCCAGATCCTGGCGCAGGGTTTTTAAAAGATTGAGAATTTGTGATTGGATTGAGACATCAAGGGCTGAGACGGGTTCGTCTGCGATGATGAGTTTGGGTTCCGGTGCGAGGGCTCGTGCGATGGCGATGCGCTGGCGTTGGCCTCCGGAAAATTCGTGGGGGTATTTGCGCATATAGCGAGGTTCGAGACCGACACGTTTCATGAGCTGCGAAACTCTTTGAGTGAGTTCGTCACCTTTTGTGCTCGGGTGACGGGTTCGCACGGCTTCTGCGAGCGTGGTGAAAATTGTCATTCGTGGATTGAGTGAGGCGTAGGGGTCTTGAAAAATCATCTGGAAGTCGACCCGTTTAGTGCGGATCTCGTTTTCAGAAAGAGAGGTCAAATTTTTCTCTTCGAGGAAGACCTGGCCCTCGGTGGAGGGGATCAATTGCATGATGCTGCGGGATAAAGTTGACTTGCCGCACCCTGATTCGCCCACCAGTCCCAGGATTTCTCCTTTTTGTATTTCCAGATCGACACCATCGACGGCTTTCACGACATCGAACTTCTTTTTAAAGAGGAAGCCGCTGGAAACCGGAAAATAGACTTTGAGGTTATCGAGTTTTAGAAACATGGAGAACTGCAGGTCGGTTGTTTAACCATTGATTACACGGATGAACACTGATGGAGAAGAGAGGATAAAGTAGCTCGAGAGGAAGGAGGAGGAATGTGCATGGATGACCAGGATGGATAGGATTTTATTTTTTGATGTTT
>DAOUQC010000108.1 GCA_030625775.1 Verrucomicrobiota bacterium | reverse complement strand
TTGAGTTTTTTTACCGTTTCAGCATGATTGGGATCATTGATCAAATTGGTGATTTCCTTGGGATCGGCCTGCAGATCGTAAAGTTCGTCTACATCCCAGATACCGTGATAACGAACATATTTAAAACGATCTCCCCGCAAGGCGTGCATCGTTGGGGTCTGTGGATAGTTGCGCTCCCAGTAGTATTCGTAGAGCAAATAGTCCCGCCATTCAATTTCATCCCCTTTTACCAGTGGCAGAAAACTGCGGCCATCCATTTGCCCGGGCCTTGGAAGCCCCGCTACGTCGAGCAGTGTTGGAGCGATATCGATATTGGCAACCACTTCATCGATAGTGCGTCCCCCCTTACTGAACATCGGGGCACGCATCAGCATGGGAATGCGAATGGAATCCTCGTAGGCGCAGCGCTTGTCGATCAGGCCATGTTCTCCGAACAGGAAACCGTTATCGCCCAGGTAAAGAATGAGCGTGTCGTCAAGTTCACCACTTACTTCCAACGCGTTCATCACAGCTCCGGTCGTTTCATCTATAGCTAATAATGTTTCACAGTATCGCCGGTAGTAGGTGGCAAGATCAAGATCGCTGTAATATGCAAATTGCACCCCATGACGGCTGTTGCGTTGATTTTGTACCCACATCGGAACATCGCGAAATTTATCCGTTTGATCAAACCAGGAATCCGGAGCGGTCCATGGCTCTTTCTCATATTTAAATGCGTGCCGATTCGCCGGAAGAAAGTCCGCATGAACGGCTTTGTGTGATAAATAGAGCATCCATGGTTTACTGGTTTCACCGGATTTGCGTCCTTTGAGCCAGTCGAGCGCGAAGGTTGTCAATTCATCGGTGATATACCTTTGCTGCGTGCGCCGCTTGCCATCGACGTTGTAGCCATCGTTAACTGCTTGCGGAACATAGCGCCCTTTTGCTTTGGCTTTGGAGGGATCGGGAAAGTATACCCCCTGCCCTTTGAAACTGATCCAGTGATCAAAACCAGGTTGAGGGTCATCGATCTCACCGCCCATGTGCCACTTCCCTATAAAGGCAGTTTCGTATCCTGCTTGCTGCAGGTATTGAGGAAAGTAAGTGAGCCCTTTCGGCAAGGGGTTGTAGTTGTCGACCACTCGATGGTTGTGAGCGTAGCGTCCGGTCAGAATAGATGCCCGGCTCGGTGAACAAAGCGAAGTGGTAACGAAGGCATTAGAGAAGTGGATACCCTCTCGGGCAATTCGGTCGAGATTCGGTGTTTTTAAAAAAGGATGTCCGAGAAATCCCAGCGCATCCCAGCGATGGTCATCAGTAAGGATGACAAGAATATTAGGTTTTTTATTCTTTGCTGCCCTCGATAGCATTGGACAAACGCTGAGCATCACACCCATTGCGACGTAAAACTTGAACTGGAAAAACAGATTCCTCATACCCTCTAATAGAATCGCGAGCAAATCGCGCGTCAAATCCCCCCCTTTTAATGTCCCGATTTCTTGGGATGACGGATGCCTTAATTTCGTTTATGTTCCAGCTCACTATAAAGGCGACTCAGTCAGATGATTTTTTATAACACAGTGCAGCGATCGATTTTTTTCGCCGGGATGATTTTCTTTGTAGCGGCACTCGGCTTCCCTTCATCAGCTCAGGACAAGAGCCCTAAAGAATCGCCATCCATTGTTCCCGCCACGTCCCCTGTTGACCTGCCGGCCAAAGCCCGCCCCGCCTCTGCAAAAGACTCCGCTGCTCAAAAGGAAAAAAAGGACATACTTGAGCGTATTGCTGATAATTTATCAGCACGAACCCAAGCCGTTCTCAAACGCGAAAAAGCCCTTGCCGAACGCGAAAAAGCCCTGAGCGGACGGGAAAAAGTACTGGTCGATCGCGAGGCTCTTCTCGAAGTCCGGGAAAACCTGATCAAACGCCGGGAAAAGCTGCCCCCTCCCCATTCGTGGAATGGCCCCAAGGCCCCCAGCGTGGTAGGGAAATACGTGGCTATTATTGATGGCAAAACCGGGCAGTTTTATCATCTGAAGAATGCTGAAAAAAAGACCCCGGTCGCCAGCACCCAGAAACTGCTGACGGCGCTACTAGTGATCCGCACCGGTGATTTGGATAAAAAGGTTCTGGTTCAGCCGGAAATTGCCAAAGTTGAACCCACTGTCATCGGGATCAAACCCGGCCAGCATTATACCCGGCGGGAGCTGTTGAAAGGGCTACTGGTGCGCAGCGGAAACGACATTGCTGAATGCCTGGCAATTGACAATGCCGGTAGTGTCGATGCCTTCAGTGACAGGATGAATGAGTTCGCCTTGCTGCTGGGCATGAGCAACTCCCATTTCACCAACCCACATGGCTTACCCGACAAGCGACAATATTCCACGGCACACGACATGGCACTGCTCGCTTTTGAAGCTTATCAGGAGCCCGTTGTCAGAGAAATGATCAAAATCAAAAGCTGCGATTTTCATTTTAACGATGGAAAAAAACGAACTTTGATCAATACCAACCGGGTATTGCGCGACTTTACTTACTGCAACGGAATGAAAACCGGATACACTCGCGCCAGCGGAAAATGCCTGATTTCCAGTGCCCATAAAGATGGCCAGGATCGTATTGTGGTGATCATCGGCAGCTCAAGCGCAACTATATGGAAAAGCTCACGCTCCCTGCTCGACTGGGCGCTCGATCTTGAAATCCAATCTTAACCCTATTCCTAATTGTTAATTTCTCCCCCTCCAATGTATGAGCACTATTCTAAAAGCCGTTAAAGTTTCCATGATCCAGCCGGAAACCCTCTCGGTGATGGATAAATTCAAAATAAGCGTGGATGCCGGCTTTGATGGAATCAGCCTCTTCGGCCCCGGACAATTTGACACCAAAGAGGTCTGGGCCGCACAGGATAAAACGGGCCTCCCCGTGCATAACGTGAATATTTGGAATCATTGGAAAATCCGGCTCTCGGACGTCGACCCCACTGTTCGTGAAGCAGCTTTAAAAAACATGCTTGGAGCGATGGAATTTGCCAATGATGTGGGGGCCTCCAGCATCTTGTCTGTCATCGGAAAAGTGACCGATCCCAAAACTGAAAATCACGAGCAAGTGTGGGAACGTTCTTCTGCCCAGATTCAGAAAGCCCTGCCGACCGCAGGACGACTTGGTGTGCGAATCCAATGCGAGAATGTGGGCAACGATTTTTGCAGAACCATTCCTCAATGGATCAAATACATTGATCAATTCAACAGCCATCTGGTGGGTGCTTTTTTTGACATTGGTAACTATGACCAGATAGAAGGCGGAGCAGCGACCTGGATCAGGGCCCTGGGCACCCGTATTTCCAAAATTGATGTTAAGGATCGCAATTACGCCAAGAACAAAAACTGTAACTTGACCGAAGGCAATGTGGATTGGCCGGATGTTCGCAAGGCTTTGGCTGAAATCGGGTTCAACGGCTGGGCAACGGCTGAGGTTCAAGGAGGAGATTTGAAGCGGTTAACGCAGGTAGCCCAACGCATGGACCAGGTGCTGGGTATTAAGTGAGAGGTCTGCACTCATTCACGTGGATGGTGGATATGTACATCTTGAACACGCTTGCCGCCCCAGTGACTTTTTGCTTACTTTTTTAAGAATGAAGCAGGCCCCACTCATTATACTCACCTTAATCACTCTGCTCGTGATCTGTGGGCAGGGCTCCGCTTTTGCGCGAATTTTCAAAACCCTTCAAGGCGTGAAAATCGAGGGCTCGTTCGTAGAAATGAAAACGTCGGGAACGAAAAAAACGGTTATTTTAAGATTGGAACATACGGGGAAACTCTACGAATTACCCCTTGCTCATTTTTCTCCATCCGATCAGCATTTCCTCAAATTTGCTGATCTGACAAACCGCGCCAAAGGCAAAACACCCAATGCCAGCGGGAAAATGACTGCGGCAAGCAATGATATCCCCCTGCCTCCCCCTTCGGAAAATACCAACCCGATGATTTCAAGCTTGAAGTCAAAATTGGTGGCGATTGATGGCAATAGTGTGAAAAGCCGTAAGTTGGGTAGTACGCCGGACTACTACGCTTTATATTTTGCTGCTTCCTGGTGCCATGTCTGCGCTCAGTTCACTCCTCGACTGGCTGAGTATTACCGAAACAACATCGCCTTCGCAAACCCTAACTTTGAAATCGTTTTTATCAGCCGCGACCAGGACAAAAAAACAATGGAAGAGTATATGCTTGGCTCAAACATGCCCTGGCCCGCAATTCGGTATTCAGACTCCAATCGAGAGAGGTTGGTTAAAAAATATGCACCCCGGGGAACCCCCAGTCTGGTTCTTGTAGATCGTGGAGGGAAAGTAATTTCAGATAGTTCTGTGAATGGCAAATACAGAAGTGCCTTTGCCGTTAAGCAGGACATAGCGGCATGGTTTACCGACGGGGAACGAACAAGCGATGGTAGTGTCATCAAAGCAAGAATCGCACCTGGCAAACGTGTCTCAGACTGACAAGATGCGAAAAACCTGTATATGAATGATGAGACAGAGGATGACTTCTAATACTTACCCATTTTTTATTCTATTTTTTGGCTTCTGTTCGATCGCTTTCGCCCAAAAACCTATACCACGCGACAGCAAAACTCCGGTCGAATGGCATCCTGTTTTCCAAGGCGTTGAGATAGCACGGGGAATTTTCGGCACCGGGAATTCCATGCAAAAATGCGTTGCGACGCGTATTGATCTCAAGCATCCCGGAATTAAGTTTCTGGCTACGGCTTCCAATGGGGCGGCAGCGAAAGAAACCTTCTCGGAACGTGCCAGCGATTTCCTCAAAAAGCACCAGGCTCAATTGGTCGTTAACACGTCGTTTTTTGATCCCTGTTGCTCAAGCATTTCTAATGAGAGCAAAGATGTATCGGGACTGGCTGTGGCTCAAGGCCAACTGGTCTCCCCCTGGTCAGACAGCCGCCCAGTTGGCATAGCCGTGGCAAAAAACAACCAACCCTACGTAATAAACCGTCCCCCAAAAAAGGTGGATTCCCTGCAGTTCGCGTTTGCCGGCAATACTCTGATCAAAGCGGGCAAACCTACCCGCGAACCGGATGACAAAAAACAACCCCGCACTGCGGCCGGATTTTCTAAAGACGGACAATATCTCATATTTGTTCTCATTGATGGAAGACGCCCTTTTCACAGCATGGGAGCCAATCTGCATGACACCGCTGTGTGGCTGGCCCGCTTCGGGGCCTGGGATGGGTGCAATTTGGATGGAGGAGGATCATCAACCTTGGTGATGGACAATGGCAGAGGAGGTTATCGGCTGTTGAACTACCCTTCCAGCGGCAGAGAGCGGCCGGTAGGCAATCTGCTGGGAATTTTTGCCACTTCCCTAGGTGGGATAAAAGCCAAGGTCATCGAAAAAAACAAACCCTGACCTCTTTCAACTGAACAAGGCACGCAGCATCAATTTGCGGATATCCCAGCGCGATACCTTTACTTTTTTCTGCAAAATTTCCGGCCCGGCTTTTTCAAGCAAGTCTACGGTTCTCTTCGCTATCAGTTGAGGCAAAATGGTGGCATACCGCACTCGCCGTGATCGCACTCGTTCAGCATACACCTGCCCTGCGTGAATCCATTCACGGCATTGGCCCAGCCATTTACCATGCACCGCCATAAGCAACTCTTCAGGAGGCCCCCCCCCTGCCCCGTCCCAACCAGCTTCGATCAAGTCATTTTCAGGCAAATAACACCGGCCATTGCGCAGATCCTCTCCCACGTCCCGGAGCACATTCACCAACTGCAGACCCTGCCCATACAGCCGTCCCAGTTCTTTCATTTTAACACTCTCTTCAAGGGAAAAGTCCCTCCCCCCGTTGGCGAATCCAACTTCTGTCCAGAACTCTCCCACGCTGCCCGCTACCCTATAAGTGTATTGCTCCAATTCCTCGCCCGATTTGACAAAACCTGGCGCATCCCGGTCATTTGATCCAAATCGCTCAACGTCCCATATTTGGCCATTGGTGATATGTCCCAATACCTTGGTCACAAAGTATTGGTCGGCTCGCTCCATTTGCTGCAACCACTTAAAACACTCGGGCAAGTGTTCCAATAGCCGTTTTTCTCCCGCATGATCCTGATGGGGAATGAAGTCTTTTTCCAGTTGATCGAAAAATTCAACCGATCCTTCCCCCTTGTTAAAAATCCGCTCCCGGATACTTTTCAAGAGTTCCAACCTCAATTCATGGGGCACTACAGCCGTATCAGCAACCGTGTCCGTAGCTCTTGCCAACAAATAACCAAGACTGACAGGTTCACGCATTTCATGCGGCAATACCTTCATCGACAAGTAGAAAGACCGCGATACGCTGCGCAACACCTCTTTTCCTATAACATTATTGCTAGCTGTCACTTGTTTATCTTCGAATCAGTTTTTAGATTTTGGTCGAGAAAACGATAAGATTCCTCACGTACCAAGGTTGGAAAATCGTGTTGTGCATTCGGGTAGGCGATTCTCATTTTATCAGACGCATCATAGAGTTTGTATATCTCCCTTATCACCGGAGCGGCTTTTTCAATCCCTCGGTAATCAAAATTCGAATCATACAAAGGAGAATTCGAAAAGAAGGCTCTTGGTGCTAGCGCGGCGATCAATTCATAAAAATCAAATGGAACTTCGTCCACATTCAATGCATACACATCTCTCAAACTCGGCATGTAGCGATCACTCGTCCAACCTTTGATATCCCCCCCTTTATAATCGTGGAAGGGAGTCCATCCACAACTGGATACTATCACTTTCACCCGTGGATCCATCACTGCCAGAAAAATCGCATTATGTCCACCCAGTGAATGACCGATGGTGCCGATTTTATCTCCGTCCACATCAGATCTGGCCTGCAGCAAATCCACACAACGCATGTGATTCCATATTGCCTTCATCGTACCGGAAGAATAGCGATCTTTTTCAAAATCATAATCGGCGTAATCACCAAATGACAAATAGTCCGGAGCAATCACTACATAACCCCTGTCCGCCAATTCTTTTGCATAGGCTCGATTCGGTCGCTGACTCAAACCATCCACAACATCCTTGCCTATCTTATGGGTTGGATGCAGGGCGACGATGGCGGGGCGTTTTTCACCCGGTTTGATTCCTTTGGGTATATAAAGATAACACGGGGTGCGATCTCCCTTTTCTGAGACAAAATCAATAGTCTGTCTCACATGTTTTCCCCTCTGTTCTTCGGTTTTGACCCGAATGTCCAGGTCTGGCATACTTTCACGACTGGGCAGTTGTCCGGCAACTTTCTGAAATCCTTGCAAAACCTGCAGTCGGCGGATCTGCCAGTCGGCTTTCGTTTTTACCGCCTGTTCTTCTCTATTGCTATCCAGATAATAATCCAAGCGTTGATGATTCGCAGGCAAAGGTTTGTTACCATCCCCGGCATGGGAAAAATTGAAAATTAAAACTATCGCCAATACTAAGCGGATTGCCCGAGGGGTCAGTGTATTCATTTCAACAGAACTTTGCGCCAGATTAACCGTAGCCGCAACAGACATAAAAAGTTGAGACATTAGAGATTTTCGTCCATCGTTACCATTCCAAAAAGAAATCCTCTCTTAACATGGCTAACATCACCAAAAGCAAATCCCCCAACTCCACCCTCAATTTTGCCGGTATCGGCTGTAACAACCAGGGCTGGCGAGATGTCAAAAGTATTGGAACCCATGGCAAAGTCAACGTGGTCGCCTATTGCGACATCGATACGAATAATTTTAGAAATGTTGCAAAGGCCTGGCCGGGCCAACCGATGTTCGCTGATTACCGCAAGATGTTCGACAAAATGGGAGACGACATTGATGCCGTGAATGTCTCCACGCCTGACCACATGCATGCCCCCATAGCCATGGAAGCAATGCGTCGCGGCAAACATGTCTACTGCGAAAAACCACTCACCCACACCGTTTGGGAAGCGCGCCAGATGGCCAAAATGGCCAAAAAAATGGGAGTCACCACTCGTCTGGGGAACCAGATTCACTCCGAACCACAATACCGTGCCACCAAGGTAATGATTCAGGAGGGTGTCATCGGCAAAGTGAAGGAGATTCACACCTGGATTTCAGCCTCAGGTCATGGACGCTCCGGGGTTCTTTCTGCACCGAACGAACCGGTCAAGGCCCCCGATCACGTTTCCTGGGATAACTGGATCGGAGCTGCAGCGATGCGCCCCTACGGAGGCGATGGGGTTTACCATCCCCGCTCCTGGCGCGATTGGCAGATTTTTGGCTCCGGTTCCATCGGAGACAACGGTTGTCATTTGCTCGACCCTCTCTACACCGCCCTCGATCTCAGCAACCCTATATCGATCACCAACAATCATACCGGTTTAAACAAGGAGGTCTGGCCGGCCCAGGAAACCATCATTTATACTTTTCCCGGCACCCAATACACAGCCAAAGACAAAGTGCGCATTACTTGGTATGACGGAGGCCGCCGACCCAACTTCAAATTACCCGGCACACCTTCCGGGCATGATTTGCTTCAACCCGCCTCACTGATTGTCGGGGAAAAAGGCAACTTACTGGTGCCTCACTGGGGAACCCCAAAACTATTTCCAGAAGTCGATTTCGCAGATTACGAACTGCCTGATGTAGGCAAGCGTAACCACTGGCACGACTGGGTAGATGCCTGCCTGTCAGGTGAACGTATCTCAGATGACTTTGCCTATGCCGGCCCCTTGACCGAAGCGGTTCAACTTGGCAATGTCGCCGCTCATTTCCCCGGAAAAACCCTGCAATGGGATGCCGCCAAGCTCAAAGTCACCAATATCCCGGAAGCCAATGCCTTCCTGACAAAAGAATACCGCAAGGGGTGGGAAGTCGAAGAAGTTGTCTGATTCCTGCAGGCAACTTGAGAAAGTAGCTGCCCGGTGCTTCATTATTGAACGTCTTCAGGTAAATCCTTTCAAAACAACAAGCGGATAGTTCTTTTCTAAGAATCTATTCCCCCTTGCCTCATAGTAAATCTTCCCCATATTACTGCTCAAATACTGATTTTACCCCTCTCGCCTTCTGCTCGCTAATCTAATCTTATGAAAACAACGACCCTCCCTCTCTTGTATGCCTGTGCCATTTCAGCCCTCGGTTTCAGTTCGGTAATAGCTGCCGATGCCAAGGATCCTGTCATCTACAAAGATTTAGTGAATCCTATTCTTCAAGCCAAATGCGTGTCTTGTCACGGTGAAGAAAAATCCAAAGGCAAACTTCGTCTCGATTCTTACGAAGCGGTGATGAAAGGCGGCAGTGATGCTGGTAGCGATAATGTTATCCCAGGCAAGCCAAAAGACAGTGAGTCCATCGTTCGTGTCCACCTTCCTTTGGACGACGATGACCGCATGCCGCCGGAAGACAAGGAACAGCTCACCAAGCAGGAGCTGGCAGTGCTTGAGTTCTGGATCAAATCCGGTGCCAAACAAGACATGAAAGTGTCGCAGGCCAAACCGGCTGGTGCCGAGACTGAAGCCATCAACTTTGTCATCGCCCACCCGCCGAAAATCAAAGCCAAAAAAGCTTCCAAACCCAAAATGGATCCTAAAGTCGCTGCAGCACGTGCCAAAGCTCTTGCAGGCGTGATGCCACAAGTTGAGAAGGCAGGAGCATCTCTGATGGCTATTGCCCAGGACACTCCGGAGTTACGTTTCAGTGCTTTGAATGTCGCGAAAAAATTCAATGACAGCGGCCTGAAAGTTCTGAAACCAGTGAATGAACAGATTCTGTGGCTGGATCTGGCACGCACTCAAATTACCGATAAAGCGTTGGCTGATGTGGTAGCGATGAAAAACCTCACCCGTCTGCATCTTGAAAATACCAAAATTACAGATGCCGGGCTTGCCAATATCGCCAAACTCAGCAATCTGGAATACCTCAATCTTTACGGTACTCAGGTGACTGACGCCGGGATACAAAAACTAGCAGGACTGAAAAAACTGAAAAAACTTTTCCTCTGGCAAACCAAAGTGACCGAAAAAGGCTCCAAACAATTGGCAGCAAAAATTGCAGGACTGGATGCCAATACCGGATTCAAGGCGGCGGCAGTAAAGCCTGTAGTAGCTGTTGTCAAAAAACCAGCAGCTCCAGCTAAACCAGCGCCCAAAAAACCGGTGGTCAAAAAAACCGCCGTTCCTGTATCACCGAATGCAGCCCTTGCCAAAGCTCTGGCCTCGGCTAAAATTGCCGCTGATTCTGCGTCCAAAGCAGCAGCTGATGCCATGACTGCCGCCAAGACCGCCCAACAGGTGGTCAAAGAAGCTGAAGCGGCTTTGAACGCATTAAAAAAAGCCAGCACTCCCCCGAAACCGGCGGCCAAACCTGCTGTCGCTAAAAAACCAGTGGCTAAACCGGCTGCCAAAGCCGCACCTAAAAAAGCCACCTCTCTACCAGCTAAAAAACCAGTGGCCAAACCGGCAGCTAAACCGGCCCCTAAAAAAGCCGCAGCTAAGCAGGCCTAGGCTATTGACCCACTTATTCCCCCAATGAATTAGGAAGGCCTCACAAACGTGTGGCCTTCCCCTTTTCAAGCTGGCTTTTACCGTCCATTTTCTCCTCCCATCTTTAAAAACCTATCCTACTGAAATGACAAGCCCTCTTAATAGACGCAATTTCCTGAAAAAAACCAGTGGCGCCGGAATGGCGGCTGTATTTACCGGAGTTCCAGCCTTGGTTCGCGGCCAAAATCTGAATTCAAAAATCCAGTTTGCTGGTATTGGGGCCAATGGCAAGGGCTGGAGCGACATTAAGGAGATGTCCACTCATGCGGAGATTGTGCCTGTGGCATTTGCCGATGTGGATTTATCTCGAACCGACAAGGTAAAACGCCTCGCTCCGGAAGCTGCTTTGTATCAGGATTATCGAAAAATGTTTGATGAACTGGGTGATAAAATTGATGCCGTCACGGTATCAACTCCTGATCACATGCACGCCTACATTTCACTCGATGCGATGCGCCGCGGCAAGCATGTTTACTGCCAGAAGCCGCTTGCCCGTACTGTGTGGGAGGCTCGCCAGATGCGCAAACAGGCAGCAAAAAGCAAGGTTATCACCCGAATGGGCAATCAGATCCATTCCAACACCGCTTACCGCACAGCGGCAAAACTCATTCAGTCGGGTACAATTGGAAAAGTCAAGGAAGTGCATTCCTGGGTGCCTCACACAGGGCATGGGTATGCAGGTCTTCTCAATCGACCAGTGGAATCAGTTCCAGTGCCCCCCTCTCTCAACTGGGACTTATGGCTTGGGGTGGCGCCGATGCGTCCCTACGGCGGCGACCGTGTTTATTGCCCCTTTACCTGGCGAGACTGGCAGGATTTCGGCTCAGGGGCACTTGGAGATTTCGGCTGTCACTTGCTGGACCCAGTGTTCACCGCATTAAAAATCAACCGTGCTCCGAAGACGATTAAAAATGATAATACCGGTATCAATGACGAGGTGTGGCCGGCTTCACAAACCATTCATTATGTGTTTCCTGGAACGGAATACACCAAGGGGAAAGATTTGAAAATCACCTGGTATGACGGTGGTCGTCGGCCAAGCAGCAAACTGGCCAAGCTTGCAGGGGAAGAAAAACTTCCCCGGGCAGG
>DAOUQC010000127.1 GCA_030625775.1 Verrucomicrobiota bacterium | reverse complement strand
ACTGGGGTGCAGGAGGCGAAAGTATTGAGTTTTTTGTTGGTGTGATGGGTTTCGTAAGGGTCTGCAACAGACCAAAGTTCTACTCCGTTTTTTGTTGAAAAGCAGACTAGAGAGCGGTCGCCCTCTTTGTCTGGATTTGCGACCAGCAGGTAGATGTGATCCTTCCACACCACGGGGGAGGAGTGGCCGATGCCTTGCAGTTCGGTTTTCCAGTTGTAATCAGCTTCATTGAATTCTGCCGGAATTGTCGTGGCTTTGCTTAGGCCAGAACCGTTGGGGCCGCGGAAACGGGTCCATCCTTCGCCCTCGGCAGCCTGAGAGATGAGGGTAACTGCAGCCAGGGTGCAGACGATCAATGCGGTGCTCATTGGCAGTGGACATTTCTGGAGGAGGATTTTTTGTTGTATGGGGGGCATCATGGCTAGGGGTTTGGAAATTAAAGCTTGGCCACGCGGTGGCTGGAAGAAACGGAGGGTATATTATGAAGTGGGTTTTTCATCAGGCTCGCGACTAGTTTACTCACTTTCCGGGTTGAAAATCTGCTGCCAGCCCGGGGCTTCGCTAGCAAGGGCTTCTTTGGCTTTCCCTAATTCCGTATTGGTATTGGCAAAGCGGTTGGAAAGCACTCCGAGAAACTGCCAGAGCAATTTTACAGCGAGTTGATGTTCCTGGCGAAGAATTTCGAAAAATTCTGCTCGGCGGATCACCATGAGTTCGGAAGGGCCTTTACTGATGACGGAAGCGGAACGTGGTTCACCGCGCACCAAGGCCATTTCTCCGAAATGATCCCCGGCAACTAACAGTGCCAGCTCGTTAGTGCCTTTTTTCACATTTGCCTGTCCTTTGAGGATAATAAAAAGACTGTCTCCCTCTTCTCCTTCGTTGATGATGGTTTGACCATCCTGGTAGGAAATGACGGCGGTTACCTGTAGGACATGGAGCAGTTCCCGTTCATCCAGTTGCTTGAACAGGGGTATTTGGGAGAGCAGTTCGTGTTTCAACTGCAGAGTTCGAGCACGCTGCTCGTCGGGCTGTTCACCTTCACTGATCGATAAAGTGATGGCTGTGATGTTGTCGCCCCCTCCTGCTTCGTTGGCAGCGTTGATCATTGTCTGTACGGCGTGCTCCAAATTTGAGATTGCCAGAATGCTACCCAGCATTTGAACTTCCTCTTCAAAATAATGGGACAAGCCATCCGAGCAGAGCAGGAAGCGGTCTCCATGCAGTAAATCCACGACCAGGGTTTCCGGTTTTGCGTATTCGAGGGTTCCGATGGCGCGTGTAATCGAATTGGATAATCCAAGCTTTTCAGCGTGATTTTGTGCTAATTGCCCGCTACTGACAAGTTCGTTAAAGACGGTGTGATCCGTAGTGAGCTGCTCGAGCGAGTTATTGCGAAGCATGTAGGCCCGGCTATCGCCAACATTGAGGATGAAAGCTTTGGTTCCTGCGATCAATATGGATACCAGAGTGGTACCCATGCCGCTTTGCTCGTTGTTCCTGAGAGATTCCGCGTGGACTTCACTGGATGCACGATTAGCCGCAAAGGACATTAAGTTCAGAATATCCTGCTTATTGGGGGTGTCATTTTCATCCAAGTAACGCCTGAGGAGGCCCTGTTCTTTCCATATCTCATTATGAAAAGTCTGCACAGCGATTTTACTCGCAACTTCTCCTGCGGCATGACCTCCCATGCCATCGCAAACTATAAACAGGTTCAGCCTGGGGTCAGCAAGGAAGTTATCCTCGTTCTGCTGCCGCAGGCGGCCGATGTCAGTGAGACCACAATGCTGTATTTCGATTGCCATCTGGGACATCGGGCTCTTTTGGCCCATATCAGAATCCTGCTACTGGTCGTCAGTGTTTTGAGTGATCAGAGCAGGGGTTTTGGCGGGCTATCCTTCGATATCAGCGACAAGTAATTCAAGACGTTTGGCAAAGTCGACCCATACGGTGCGTCCTTCTCCAGAGTCATCAACATCCTGACCCGCGTGAATCGCCGCTTTGATATGCGGCTCGATTGAAAGCCATCCATTGTAGCCGGTGTCTTTCAGGTCTTGAATGATTTTTCTTTGTACGGGGTCTTCGTCAACATGGCAAGTTACGAACTCTTTTCCATCCGGCCCGGCTTTGGCACACTTGATGTGCACATGGGTGATCTGGTCCCGGCATTTTTCGTAATAATCCCAGGTGGCATCCGTGCTATTGGCATGGAGACTGTTGTTTCCTGTGTCGAAAATAAGCTGCAGAGCAGGGCTGTTGACGGCTTCGACCAGTTCGAGATAACCTTCAGGGTCCGCACCGATGCCGCTGCAATTTTCATGTGCCAGAATCACGCCTTCAGTTTCGGCGATGACCGCGAGTTCCTTGAAGCGACGGACGGCCTCCGCCAGCCAGGCCTCACGTTCAAGAGGACTGTCCGCATCATTCGGGTAGGACATGGTGCGGAGGAATTTGGTGTTCGCCTGGCGCATGCGCGGGGCGACTCGTTTCAGTTCATCGATATCAACCTGGAAGTCCGAGGTGATCGGGCGTGCCCAGTTGGCGATCTGTCCTCCAAAACCTACTACTTCAATTCCTTCCTGCTGAAGTGTGTCCCAGGTGCGGGCCCACTCGTCATCACTTTGATCCACAACATTTTTCCCATCGATAAGGCGGAGCTCAATGGCTGACCAGCCCACTTCTTTCAGAGTAGAGATTTGTCCATCGAGAGATTTTTCTGCTTCGTCGGCGAATCCTGTAAATTGAAATGGCATGGTATTGATGGGTGTGTGTTCAGGTGAGAGATTGAGGTGAAAGGATTAGACCAAAACCCGGGAAAGACAATTATTTATCGAGTTTGGCTTTGGCTGTTTTCATGACGCTGGCCAGGGTGATTTCCTTGCCTCCCTGCCGTTTGCTTTCATCGGCGGCTTCCATGAAGGCGTAGATTTCGAGGGTTTCTTCCTGGCTTACGGGAACCTTGCCAGTGCGGAAGTACTTGGCAATTTCGGCGACCAGGGGTTTGTAACCGTCGTATTTGCCAATCTTAACTTCTCCCTTGTCACCTTTGACTGTGCCGCCATATCCTTTGCGTTCTTCAAAGATCCCGGTGCGGCCACCGCTCCACTTGCCCGTAACCCGGATTTTCCCATCATCAGTCTGGGAGCGAATGACTGATTCGCAACCCGGCCCCATGACAGTAAACAGGGATTCCACGCCGTGGATTCCGTACCAGAATAAATCGGGGTGGGTTTTTTCGATCGAAGCCGGGCTACCGGTTTTGGCGTAGCTGACCTTGCCGACGGAACCGTTGCGAACCGCTTGATTCTGCGAGGCGAAACGCAGGGATGATGAGGAGAACAAAGGTACACCGTATTTTTCCGAAGCTGCAAAAATGGCGATCGCATCTTCAAGGGAACCTGAGATGGGTTTGTCGATGAATACCCGTTTTTTGGCTTTGAGCACTGGCAATACCTGTTCGAGATGTGGGCGGCCATCATTGGTTTCCAGGCAAACTACATCCACCTTTTCCAGGAGTGCTTTAATCGAGGGCACGATCTCAATACCCATTTTTTTCATCTCTTCGGTATATTTAGGCACTCGACTGGTGCTCGATTCGATGTCAGGGCTGCCTTTGGGGTAAGCAGCGACGACCTTGCAAATGGCGAGATCGCCTTCCGCCTTGGAATCATTGAAAGCTTTGGTGAAAGCGAGGACGTGGGAAGTGTCGAGGCCGATGATGCCGACTTTGATCTCTTCGGCTTTGGAGTTTTGAATTCCGAGCCAGGAAAATGCGGTGATGAGAAGGGTGAAGAACCGGAGCGGAGTGTAGATAGATGGAATCAACGTTGTTTTCATGTTTGGGATTTTGTTTCTACTATGCGTAAGGGATAAATCAGTTTTTTCAAGTGATGGGTGGGAGGAGAGAGTGGGGTAAATATTATTGGTGCAGGTTGACGCGGAGGGGGCGTTGGATGGGCGGTTACATATTTTATAGAGAAGAGGCCGACGGGGACGTCGGCGTTCCCGGGAGGGTGCTATTCATAGGCGATTGGGGTTTGGCCGAATATTCGAGCTTATTGACGGTTTTGCCCTCGGGAGAAGTAATCGCAACAACGACCTGCCACTGCCAGGCTCGGTGATTGGCTTTGAAAACAAGAGTGTTCCAGCCTTTCTGGAGCGTGGCTTTAACGGTGGCGGCCGATGCCTTTTTTTTGAGCATTCCTTGATGAAGCTGTTTTCCATTCAGCCACAGGGTGAGATGAATGTTGCCGGCAAAAACATCAGTAGAAAGGTTGATATGCACCGGAGTGGCCTCCGGGCTTTTTATCCACTGGGCCCCGTAACCGCCTTCGAATATACTGGCGTGAGTGATTGATGAAAAATCAGCGTTACCAGGCTGGTCTTTGCCCGTGTAGTTGATGCTGGGAATGTATTCTTGCCAGACCAGGTGCTGCCCCTTCCCGATATCAATCGCTGCAGTGAAGTCGGCATTTGCTTCAATGGCTTTATCGATGGGCGTGCGTGCTTTGTCGGCTTGAAATGCGTTTCCATCCCAGAAGGGTTGTGGAAGTTTTGCGGCCAGTAGCCAGGGAGTTGCGGGTGATGGGGCAGGATTTTCTTTTTTCTTTTTTTCTTCCGCCTGCCAGACCTTTGCCAAAGGTTCGTCTTCGAGGAAGGCGACGGCTTTTGTTTCGCCCAAGCCTTTTAACATTCCTGTAGCCACCCCAATGTGTCCGGCGAGGTTGGGATGAACAAAATCGTTGCTTGCGTGAAAACGGGGGTTGATCTGCCGGCCCCGTTTTAAGACATCCCATACGGATGCATTAACCGGGAGAACTAGAAAGTGGTGTTCCTTTGCGATGTCACGAATGAGTTGATTCAATCTATTGATCAGCAGATTTTTCGCCGATTTGGGATCTTCGGTGGCCATGGAGATGGTGGCGAGGGCGACGGTTTTTGGATTGATGCGGGCACGCAGTGCGGTGATCAGGGAAAGGTAATCAGCCTGCCACTTTTTCAGCGAGTTCTCGTCATCGCCGACGTAGGGGGCGAGCACATCATTCATGCCTAGCATGATCACCAGAATATCGGCGGGTTTGCCCAGGTTTTCTTTCAGTTCGAATTTTTTGATGTCGAGGAAACGCTCTTCTTCGCGGGATTTTTTTTCATGACTGAGCCAGGATTGGACTCCACTGCCACTTCCTCCGAGGGAAATGAGTTCGCGTTGCTGATCCGGGTAGATGTTTTCCAGAGCTTTTTCGATTTGAAATACAAAGCCCGTGTTTATCCAGCCACCGCCCTGGCCAGTGATGCTGTCGCCGACAAAAACGACACGGATATTGTCCTGCTTGAAAAGCGGGCCGCCAAAACCGGGCACGATGAAAACCGCAAAGGCGACCAGGCAAAAGGGAAGAGCCTGCAGCGATTTATGTGGTGACATGCGAGCGAAGCAAAAGAATTACTTAGCTGGAATTTCCAGGATAGCAAAGACCGGACGATGATCGGATGCGATGGATTCAGGAATCACCTTGGTATCGATAACTTTGAACGCGGATGCGGGCCGATAGAAAATATAGTCGATGCGTGATTTTGGATCCGTGGCGGGCACGGTGGGAGTTGCTTCTTTGTCGATAGCATTAGTCCACTTTTCCAGCAGGATTTGCACCGGTTCGGCTTCAGGTTTGGCGTTGATGTCGCCAGCTAGAATGGTGGGGATCGTTTCGTCCTTGAAGGTGAACAAGGCGTTCACCGCCTTGGCTTCAGCGACACGATCTTCCGGCATGTTGTGCTGGAAGTGAGTGCTGACGATACGTAAAGGTTTATCGTTTGGTGCTTTGACGGTCACTGCAACCGTTGCCCGTGGGTAGGTGACTTTTTCCGCGGTACTTTCAGTGTAAGGCAGAGGTTGGATGACGACGTTGAGAATGGGAAAGCGGGAGAGAACCGCATTGCCAAACAGGCCGCCTTCGTAGTGCTGGGTCGGACCGAAACGTGCATGCAATCCGGTTAACTTGGCGAGCTCCTGCAACTGGTGAACGCGGCCCGAGCGTTTGACGTGCACGTCCATCTCCTGGAGGGCGACAAGATCGGGTTTGGTTTTGTTGATGACGTCAGCCAGACGCGCAATGTCGTAAACGCCGTCAGTGCCTTGGCCGTAGTGGATGTTGTAACAGAGGATGCGGATTTGGTGGGGTTTGTCTTCTGCCCGGGCGTTTGAGGACAGCCCAAGCGTGATTGCGGTGAAGGCAGCGATCCAGAGGGGGATTGAGATAGAAGTTTTCATGATTCAGCAAGTAAACAAGCACAGGAAGGGGGCGGGCGCCAGTTGAAGAAAGCTGTAGCACACAATGTCATTGTGCGGCTTTTGAGAGTTGGCGGGTGGACGGATTGGCAATCCATCACTACTAAGTGAGGTTATCGCTCAGAGTCCTATGGTGAAGTGTTTGATCTCAACTTTGGCAAGGGTATTCAATACATCGATAAAACGTTGCCCTTTTGACGCATCGTCAGCCAGCACGGTGATGAGAGGTTGGGTGCTCAGAAGATCTGAAGCGGCTTTGTATTGTTTGAGCTTGTCTTCAAGCAGAGGCAAGTTTCTTTGATTAACGTCGGTGTCCAGCGTTATGCCATTCACGAAGATGCCTCCGTCTGCCTGAACTTGGATTTGCAGGACTTCGACCGGAAGGCCAGGTCCACAGGTAGTTGCTGTGGGCAGCGCCATCCCCAAATCCGTTTCTTTTGGATCGAGCGTGGAAGTGAGTAGGAAAAATATCAGCAAGAGAAAGCTAACGTCGATCATGGATGATATATCGAGGGCGGGCTCTTTGTCTGTAGCAGCGAGAGGTTTATTTTTTTTGCTCATTGGAGGACTGCTGGTTGAGTTAAGCGGATGGTCGCGTTTTATTGTTAATATCAAAGTATCAATTTGGGTGCGGCTTAACGAGAAAAATCGTAACGTCTGTTATGAATGCCTCTCTAAATCAGTGAGATGGCAGTTTTGAATAAGATGAAAAGTGCAGAAAAACCAGAGAATAGGCATTGGATCCATGATCTAAGATGGGCGATGAGTAGTCCGTTTTTAATGTGCCCGACAGCTTCTGATCAAGGTGTTTCTATGCGACCTGAAGTCGAAGCCTGCAAAATCAGTGAGGAAGGGAGTAAATCATTCGAGGGGGAATATGCAGGCCATCGAGTGGGATATTATTTTGAGAGCCTGATTCACTATTGGTTGAAACATGTTCGCAAAGTGGAGCTTTTGGCTCAGGGACTTCAGGTTGTGGAAGAGGGGAGGACGCTGGGTGAGCTCGATTTTGTTTTCCGTGATGAAGAGGGATGCGTTAATCATTGGGAGGTGGCGGTGAAGTTTTATCTATATTGTGAGGATCGCAAAGTAAAAGGGAGCCATTACATTGGTCCCAACGCGCAGGATACCTTTGAGCTGAAAAGAGAGAGGATATTCGCCAAGCAACTGCCTTTGAGTAAAGAAGTCTTTCCGGAAGTGAGTATTCGTCAGGCTTTTGTGAAGGGGCGTGTTTTTTATCACCCGGAAGCTAAGAAGCCGGATGAATTACCATCGGGGATGAGGTCTGATCATTTGCGTGGAGTTTGGATTCATTGCTCGGAATTGCCCTGGCTTGATGAGGCAGGGAGTGATGGCCTGAGGCGCTATCATCTTATCGAAAAACCGCATTGGTTATCACCGAAGTGTTTCAGTGTTAGGAACTCCGAGCCATTGTCATTTCAAGATTTAAGTAAACAGCTGGCATCCCATTTTTCTCAACTGGATCATCCGGTTTTGCTCAGTGTTTTGCAGCAAGAAGGGGATATTTGGCAGGAGCATGAACGAGTTTTTGTAGCTGCAGATGATTATCCTTTGGTAAGCTGATGTTTTTTTCTAAGTTCTCGCGGAGCCATTCGGTAGCG
>DAOUQC010000001.1 GCA_030625775.1 Verrucomicrobiota bacterium | reverse complement strand
CAGCCAAGACTTATTTTGGCTTCAGCTGGCGCAGCCGCTTGTGGACCTCAAAAGATGGATTGAGCTGGGAACGCAATGAAGATTCCGGCAAAAACGCCATCACAGGCATCGTTTCTTCCACATCCCTCTCAAGGTAGTGATCCTCTGTAATCTCCGGGATGAAAAATTTTCTACCCTGAAACATTCAGCACCTAAAAAAACACATTGCAATCCGAAAGAAAAGCTGATTATATTTACTGCGGGTTATTATAATGACTCAAATTAACTGAAAACCTCGAATCAATTCAATATGAAATCCATCACTCTGATTGCCGCCATGGTTGCTGTTGCCGGTGCTTTTGCACTGGGAGCCTGCAAATCAAAACAACAAACTTACACTCCACCAGCTACACCAGGTTACGTGGATAGTGGTAAATAAGTTTACCCGTTGAAATCTTCATAGCGGTCGATCTCCTTGGGGAGTCGGCCGCTTTTTTTATATTCATATTGGCAAATCTCCCCATCCCTTGATAAATCATTCTAACAAATGCTCCCAAAAATCCCACCTATTGCTTGCTCATTTTAATTTTTTGTGAAAATTCTCTATATCAACGAAGCTGCGATGAAAGTTTTCACTCCACTCTTTATTGTGATATTGCTGCTCTCGGCACCTGGGACATGGTCCCAAACCCGCGAGGCACAAACAACGAATCCCTCCACGTCGGCAACGAGCGCCCCTCAACTATCTGTTTGTTACAATAAAGAGTTCCCTCCCATTTCTTTTGCCCCCTTTTCTCTCGTAACCGTAGATACCAGCTACCCTGCCATCAGTCTTGAAATTCTACGCAAGAGTGGCAAAACCGTTTTCTGCCACCTCAGCCTTGCCAAGGTCACTCCGAATCAAGGCTGGTTCAAACCTCTGGCCGAAGCTGGTGCTCTGAAAAAAGCATCCCCTGAATCCGAAGCCCAAAGTATTAACCTGGATAATCCGGCATGGAAAAACCTGCTCATCCAAGCGCTCATCCCCCAACTGATAAAAAAAGGCTTCAATGGCCTCTACCTCGATGACCTCGATCTCATCTACCAGCAAACGCAACACGGACGGGCCGCGGCTCTCATCAGCGATATTCGCAAGCAATTCCCCCAACTCAAGCTGATCGCCAACGGCGGACTCAAGTTCCTCCCCGCTATTGCTCCCCACATTGATCACATTCTGCTGGAAAACCGTTTTGCCAACCAACAAAAGCTCATCCCCCTCCACCAACTGACCGACACTTTGTCATTGCTGGAAGCAGGAAAAAAAGCCAATCCCAAACTGACTGCCTTTGCCTTGGACTATTTTGCGCCTAACTTAACAAGCTTGAGCACACAGAATCTCATCTTCATCGCCACACTGCGAAAACTCCATTGGGACTATGACCTCAGCTCATGCGTCACAGTAGAGAGCCTTGACGCAGTCCCCATTCGTCCCCTTAACTGAATTTACCACTTCTCTATTTTGGGAGAACACTGAAATAACATTCTTCTCCCTCCAGCAAAAATCTCCATTGGAGATTCACTGCTTTGGAAATCCCCACTCTCCCGTCACATATCACCGTCCTCGGTTCACCTGCGCAGCGATGAAAAGCCCGCTCTTCCGACTGCACCAAACTGCTGCCATGATGCTCGCCATGAATATCCAACGCCATGCTCAACTTACCTGGACCTGAACAAAGCTCTCCAGACTTTTCCCGCTTCCGGCGAATACACATTTCATCCAAACCTAGCGTCGGGCGCAAGGCACGAATCAAAACAAATCCATTTCCCTGCTCCCCCTTGACCAGTACATTAGCCAGCCAATACACCCCGTAGTTCAGGTAAACATAGGCCGCACCCGCTTCATGTTCGTCAACAAACTGCCGTGCGCCCTTTCGGGAAAAAGTATGACAGGCCTCATCCCCGTGTTCAGCATAGGCTTCGGTCTCCACCACGATTCCCGCACAACCATCCCAGCGCAATTCTGCTCCGAGCAGTTCACGGGCACAGGTTACTGGATCAGATTGAAAAAAATCCTGCTGCAGCATCCTTCACAATCCCGTTGGGTGATCCACAAAATCCCATTTGATCTTGTATTTTACTGCTAGGTGCCTGGCCAAAGCCTTCACTCCAAAAGTCTCGGTCGCATAGTGTCCACCGTAAATCACGTTCACCCCTAATTCCTCCGCCGAAGTATAAGACCAGTGTGGCCCCTCCCCGGTAATGAAGGTATCAATCCCCTCAGCTGCCGCTGCATAAATTTCGGCACCCGCTCCCCCGGTGATCACTCCAATTCTACTCACTTGATTCGGGCCACCGGGACAGAGATGAACTTCACTGCCAAGAGCTTTTTTTACCCGCTCAACAAGTACACCCCGGCTCATCCGACTTGAAGATCGCAAGCCCAATTGAATCCCCCGCCATTCGAAAAAAGGTTTCAAGTTTTTCAATCCAATCGCCTTGGCTAGCAACACATTGTTGCCCAAAACCGAATGCACATCCAAGGGAATGTGCGCACTGTAAATCGCCAGCCCATTATCCATCGCCAGTTTTAATTTCTCATACTGGCAACCCTCGATCTTCTGGGCCCCCTGCCAGAACATTCCATGATGCACCAAGAGCAAATCCGCCTTTTCATCCACTGCTTTTTTGATCACAGGCAGACAGGCATCCACTGCCGCAACAATTTTTTTCACCTCACCTCCATTTTCCAACTGCAGCCCGTTCAAAGCATTCGAATAATCCGGAATCACTCCGAGCTTGAGATGTTTTTCCAGATACGAGCAGATCGTTTTTAATTTCGCCATAAACACACCCTAATTTCAAATCTCAAATTTCAAATCTCAAATTTTCCCATCCATTTGACTCTCTAGATTGCCTCTGCTCCATTCTCTGCAATGAAAGTCATCCTGTCACCCCTCTCCGCCCTTGCCCTGGTTTTCACCCTACCTTTATCCGCTGCTCCCCAGCAAGTGGATGCCTATTTCATCTACGGCCAATCCAATGCCAATGGCAGATCCTACAGCAAGGAATTCACCAACAAAGCATTGCGACAACCCTACGATGCCAATATCCACTACGCTTATCACGAGCTAGCGTGGAAAGACGGCAGCAACCCGGTAGAGATCCCTCTCGGTGCTATTCGCCCCGATCCCTTGAACCGGGTCGGAGTGGAAGTCACCCTCGGCAGGTATTTATCAGCTCACTCTCCACGCCCAGTATTGCTGGTTAAATTCTGCTCCGGAGGCACCTCGATCAAAAATTTCCTCCCCTCGAGCAATAACCTTTTCCCTCCCATGGTCGCTTATTTGAAAGGCAAAGAAGCTGAAATGTCCAAATTGGGATACCAGGTGAATTGGAAAGGTGCTTTTGTCATCACCGGAGAAAGTGACAGTGGTGAAGTGAATGCCCCTAAATTTAAAGATCGCTTTTTAACGGTTCAAAGCGCCTTAGAAAAAGAGTTAAACCTGACCTCCCTGCCAATCACCTACAGCCTCTTGAGAGGAAACTGGATCGACACCCCGGCTTCCGCCTATTCAAGGCATGACGAATGGGCTGCACTGATCAATCGGGAAATGTCAGCCCTCGCAAGCTCCGATGCTTTGGTTCGCGTCACCCCCTCCAACGCCAACCTGAAAACCCGCCTCGATAATGGCAACTCCAAAACCGACGGCATCCATTATTCCTCCGACAGCTATGCGCTGCTCGGTTCCCGCCTGTATTCCACCACCTTCCCTAAACGCAGTTCCGTGATCGACCGCAATGGCAATAGCCTGAGTGATGTCTGGGAATTTAAACATCCCTCTAACCAATCTCTCAGCCCTGAAGCATCCAAAGAAAAATTAGCCTCTTTGTTAGGGACAGATAAAGATCAGGACGGAGTCACCGATTGGGCAGAACAGCAACTAGAAGGTTTTGACATCAACAACAGCGACTCCTTTTCCATCGGTCAGGAACAGAACGACCTGATCGTTCTACTCTCCATGATAGACGGCACCAAAAAACGGCAGGCTTCCGTGACGCCCGACTGGACTGAAGTCTCCGAAGAACAAAGCGCAGGAACTTTTGGTGACAAGCAAATCAAATGGATCGGCCCGCAACACAAAACCACCACATCAGCGGGGGCCATTATCACCACCAACTCTAAAGGAAGCAGCACCGTTTCCCACCAGCTCACGTTTGACAAGGCGATCAATAATCTACAAATCACTGTGGCAGGCATGAGCAAAACCGGTCAAGTCACCTTCGATACCCCTTTCAGCCTTCTCGAAAATTTAGACAAAGCGACTCAAGACGGCAATGCACTCAAAGGCAACGGAATGACCGACTCCCTGGTGCGCATCCAATTCAAAAACCCTGTCACCACCCTATCCATCACCACCCCAGGCAACGACGCCACCAAATTCATCTTCAAGCAAAACATAGAAGTCCCCGGCAGCCCCCTGAAGTGGCGCAAGTAGAAACTCTGCGTAAGCCCTCCCACCTTCAAGCCGGTATCTCCTTCGTCATCCTGCCCAATTATTAGGAAATCCCGTACCCTGCTTCATCGGATTAGCCTCAGCTTAATTCCTCCGTGTGAGCTCTTCCCCCCTCCCCCCAAGAAATTTCCGTGATAAAAGATCAAAGTCCTCAAGCCTCACATACATTGGCTGATAAGGTGCATTCTGCGATCCAACCAACGGCCCGAAAGCCACAAAGCCCATGTGCTCATAAAGCTTCAATTGCCTAGTCGTGCCCGAAATAATCGCCAGATCATAGCCTCTTCCCACCCCATACTGCCTCAGCAGGTCAATCAATCCTGCAAGAATCCGCCCCCCTCGCAAACCCCGGTATTCCTTTTCCACCGCCAGCAAGCGGATCTCACAGACACTCCGTCCTTCAGGCAAATAAGTATCCAAATCCGTCAACTTCTGATCCAGCGAAAAAGGCCTCTCCCCACGCAAGGTGAGCATCCCGACCAGTTTCTTCCCCCGCAAACAAATCAAATACGTATTTTCCTCATGAAACGGATCTACCCTGCGCAAACTGTTCGACACTTCATGCTGGGGAATTTCTTCCACAAAAGTACGGTAGTTTAAATCATGGATCTGCTCGAACTCCCACTCTTGCGTGGCAATTTTAAAAATAAACTTCAATGCAGGTTTACACATTTTTTGAAAAGGAAGCCGTGTTTACAATACTAGTTTTTTTCCAGGCCATCTTAAAAAATGGGGGATCGACGATGACATATGCGACCTAGTATCTGGTGAATTCTGGAAATCCCTAAACTCCATCGATCCTCGTTTCTCGCTCAAGGGAATAAAGCATGTCTCACCAAATAGCTTCATCCCTTTCATGGAACTCACAGATCACCTCCCCAAGATTAAGGAGCTAATCGGGCAGGTCGCCGAAGCTGCTCGGAATGCTTGCAAATAATCAATCAGCTTAAAATTTCACTTCTCTGACAACGTCTTCAACTCCCTTGCTTTCCTCCCAAAACAATAAATCAACTGCCAATCAATCGATACCCCGTCATCTTTCACCTCCACCTCAAAATAGTCCTCGACCGCCTGTCCAACCTGCTCAAGCTGCAGATCCAGCCCAAACAATGCTTTGAAAAATATCGATACGTCCTCTTCTCTCTCAAATCGCCAAGGCACCTTTTGTTTTTTTTCCGTCACCTCGGTAAAACCGGCTTCATTCAGTAAATTTCCTGTATTTCCAAACTGCAGAAACTCACCTGAATGGCCGGAAGGATTGTGACGATCCACAAAATCATTCAACCAAGCCGCTATCTTAGATCCCACCTCAACATCACAAATTGCCAACTCCCCTCCCGGCTTCAAGACACGATACATTTCTCCAACAGTAGCTCTGTGAGATTCACTGTGATGCAATCCCGCCAAGCCAAGAGCCACATCAATACTGGAATCAGCTACACCACAAAAATGCTCGACCGAATCCCTGAGCCACTCAAAGCGTGGATTCAACCGCTGACCAAGTTGCTCACAAGGTTCGATACACACACAAGTGATCTCTTGAGCCAAACGTCTATCAATTTCATCCGAAAGGAACCCACCTGCCGCTTGGACATCGAGCACCCGCTGGCTAGCCTTCAGACTCACCAATTCCAGCAAGGCATCTCGTTCCTCTGCTCTCGCATCAGGGAACCTGGCCATCGCATTCGGGTCGGAAATGGCGGGAAAATTCATTGTAATTTCCTTTCAATTCGCGACATCATGCAACATTTACCGCTGAATCCAAAGCCAAAAAGGCCTGGTTGATCAAACTCGCCGACATTTCGTGGACTTCCGAGCGCGTCTCGTGTTTTGTATTTTCCGGCACGTTCAACATGGGATTGGTATTGATTTCCCAAACCTGAATTCTATTGTCTAAAAAGCTATAGTCTATCCGGCCATATTGAATATTAGCGAGTTTAAAAATTTTACTAAGTTCTCTCTGATGAGGGTTTTTTTGAATAAAACCAACTTCCTCAGCCAACGTTTTTTGGTCCACAATATCAGGTGATTTCACTTCCCAATGTTTGCTGAAAAGAATGTGCTTGGGTACGATTTTTTCGCCGATGCAAAAAGCCGAATACTTTCGAAACACACCTTGTGAATCACTGGTATCAAGAAATTCTATCGCCAAGCTGCCGGGGTATTTCGATTCAGCCTCGGATAGCTCCTGCTGATCACGAAGTAGTCCCGTTTCACTACCTACATGCCCGTATTCAGCCCTGAGAAATACAGGGAAACGACAGGATGGCAGTTCATCCTCTCGATAAACTGAAAAATCATTATTGAGCACTTTTTGTAAATCATAGCGCAAAAGACTTTTGCCAGGGTGATTCAGAACCCGGTAGCCGGCCTTCTCCAAAAGCTCACAGTGTTCCCCTGCCTCCGCTCTAACTTCCGATGGCAAGCGGTCAAAATCTGTAAAAATAATGGTTGCCGGACCAGACAATTCTCCCAGTTGACGATAGCCAAAAACTTTGAATTGCCCCCGTTGGCTACCACTATATTTTCGCAACCAGCCCTCAACAGTGTATCGATGTCCCTTGAGGCAAAGGTAATAAATCATGCTTCTTATCCTTCTGAACCGCAGTGGCAGACCATTGTTTTGCCTGTTTCGATCCGGCAGGATAATTGATTTGTCTGATGCTCGCAAGTCCAATCCATAGTCGGCTACTTCACAATCATCTCCCCTCGCATGATGATCCAGTGACCAGGAAAAGTGCAAATGTAAGGATACACCCCAGGTTCGCTAGGTGCTTTGAAACGTAGATACTCGGCTTCGTAGGGGTTCAGCATACGTGAATGATGCAGGATCTTATCCGACTCGGGAATGAATTCCAACTTAGCGGCTTCAGGATCCTTGGCCATTTCATTAGCCGCCATGCCCACTTCCTCCAACGCGCCTGGTTCGACTATAACCAGATTGTGCGGGGTTGCATCAGGGTTCACAAAATCAATACGAACCGCCTGACCAGGTTTTACCTCAAAGCTTTTCAATGAATAGAGCAAGCGTTCCTTGACGATCGAAATGGTCACTTTTTTAAGATCTTTCTGTGCATCAAAGGCGTCCTCTTCTTTGCTATTCTTTTTGCGTGCTTTGCCTTTTTGACCAAGCTCAAATTTGGCGTAAAAGTCAGCAATCTCTGGATGATCCACTTTAAATTCCTCATTATCCCCCCAATATTTTTTCAAGGGAGCCGAACCGAGTGATGTGCGTATGGCATAACTCAGGTGACCTCCATGCGGGTGCTTCAAGGTGTCCAACATTGCCAGCAGAGCTCCTTCGCTACCGATATAGGTAGCGGCGATGGCTGCTTCCAAACGAACAATCGAGCTATCATCATTGGCAGCCTCCTTGAGCAAAACCTCGGAGTTTTTTACGTTGGAATTCCAATAACGCAGCTGGCGTGTGGCTGCCGCGCGTGCGTTGTGATCATCACAGGCCAACAAATCGGCCAGTAACTTTGTATTCACGCGACCGATGCCGCGATACATCCAGATCGCCTCCATCTGGTTATGACGATGACGCGGATCGGACGAATCAAGTCCACTCACCCACTGATCCAGAGCTTTTTTGACCTGATCTGGATTACGGTCACGCAGTTCGCGGCGAGACCAGTAACGATAACGATACTCGGGAAGTTTCAGGTTATCCAAAAGTTCTGTGATGCTCGCATCCGCTATGACAGGCGGATCGACCGGCTGACTGCCTTTCGCGGTGATGCGCCAGATACGTCCTGACTTACGATCCCGGCGGGAGTCCCGCATCGAATACTGATTGTGACTCTTGATCGGATTGTACCAGTCACAAACATAGAGCGCCCCTCTCGGACCAAAACGAAGATCAACGGGAATGAAACTCAGATCGGACGAAAACAAAATGTCACTGACATATTTTTCCTCATACCCAAACTCACCCTCTTTCCATTCAAGGAACTCGATGCGGTTGGTTGGTTTGTATCGCGCTTTGACAAAACCTCCCTGCATGTCCTTGGGAAAGGTTTTGAAGTCGACAAAATCGTGACCACAGGTTCCCGAGTAACCTTGAAGTCCTATCGGCTTGGGATGCTGTTCCGGATAAAAAGGATCGAGCGCATGGAAGGCCGATGCAAAAATGGGATGACTGGCCACATGCTGCCCCCATTCGTCAAAGGTCACTCCCCAGGGATTGGTGCTGGAGTAGGTTCCAAATGAAATTAACCGTTCGGTTTTCGGATCGTAACGAAACCATCCGCTGTTCTGCTGACGTACCGGGCCGTAAGGCGTCTCGACTTGTGAGTGATGAAAAATCGACTCACGAAAGATGAGATCTCCATCCGGAGTCCAGGCAAAATCGTGCAGAGCGTGATGGGAATCTTCAGTGCCAAGACCGGTCAGGACAATTTGCTTGTGATCCGCTTTGCCATCTCCATCGGTGTCCTTGATAAAAACAAGATTGGGTTGCTGGGAGACGTAAACCCCACCGTTCCCAAACTCGAAAGAAAGCGGCTGGTAAAGATCATCTGAAAAGACCGACGATTTGTCTGCCTTGCCGTCGCCGTCGGTGTCTTCGAGAATCACCAGCTTATCATGCGGCTCCTCTCCCGGGAAAATCTGCGGATAAGAAGTCGAACAACTCACCCACAGCCGCCCCTTGGAATCCCAGCGGATGCTGATCGGATTGGCAATATCCGGGAACTCTTCCTCGCCTGCAAAAAGATTCACGTCAAAGCGGGGGTCCATGATGAAAGCCTTTTTTTCGTCCTCGGCACTCAACCATGGGTTGGTTCCGCGCGCTTCCCATACATCTTTGAGGGGAGAAAGATTCGAGTCGTCAATTTTCGCCTGCACAGACTTACCCTGGGCGAGATCCCAGATGCGCTTGTAGCGATTTGAAACCATCAGGTCGAAATTACGCATCGCCGGCAGGAAGTCGTTGTAACCGTGTTCTTCACTGCGTTTGCCAGTGTAGTAGTAGGTATTCACCGGACGGTAACGTCGAAAGAACTGCTTGTTTTTCTCCAACACTTCCAGACGCAAAGCTTCGTTAAGGTCAGGCGCTTTTTTCCCAAAAATTTGACGATAAGCAGTGCCGCCAAACAGTTTATAACCTTCCTTGCTCAGGTGAATCCCATTGACCGTCAGGTCGTCACCCGGTGATTCCATCGCGGCTTTCGTAGCTTCAAACACATTGGCAAAACCTACTTTTTGCTCAGCTGCCACTTCTTTCATCACCGCGGTGTAAGCCGCCAACTGTTCGTTGTTCATCGTGCCCGCAGCCACTCGCTTGATATCTTCGTTGGCGATCGGTGACAGCAAAACAATGCGTGGTCCGTTCTTGCCGTTGAAGCTACTAGTCTTGAGTTTTTTCAAGGAATCCACCAGTCGACGACGAAACTGCGGTAGCGCTTCCACGCCGGCGAAAGATTCGTTGAACCCAAAAGCCGCGATGATGACATTGATTTTTTCGTAAGTCAGGTGCTGTTCCACATCAGCGAGATTGAGAGGGCGCGGCTGGGATTCCAGCGAGTCCCCTGCCCAGGCAAGATTGCGAACGATGAGTTTGTGTTCGGGAAAACTCTGCTGCAAGAGAGTTTCGAAATAACCAAAATCCCGGGCACGATCCAAAAGAGTGTTGCCTATGAATGCGATGCGATCCCCCGGATTCAACTGGAGCGGAAGGCCGGTGTCGACAGAAGCCGTTACTTCCGGCCTCGCTGCCGTTTTTTCATACATTCCATACTTTGCCAAAGCTGGATCAAGCGCAGGTTTCTCCTTTTTGTTGAAGGTAAGACGCACATCTTTTTTGGGAGCCACACCAAGTGACTTGGGAGCTGGCCAGACTGAGCCAGTCGACATTAGAAGTGTGGCAACAGTCGCCAGCACGAAACTGGAGACACCTTTGTTTGGATGGAGGGTTGGTGTTTTCATGGTTAATAGTTTCGTTTTTATTTTCAGAAACATTTTCTAAAGCAATCAGGTCGTTATTTTTACGAGCAGATCAGGCCGCAATTTGATTTGTCCCGACTCTTTGGAACAGATCATCTCCGCCGCCCGAATCCCCATTTCGCGAAAGTCATAAAAAAGCGTGCTGATGTTTTCATCCTCCAACACCGAGGTACCCATGCCTGACATCAAACCGACCTTGCCCGGGCAATCCACGCCCTGGGAAATCAATTCCCGGTAAAGGGATTTGGAAACATTGTCTTCTGGACAGAACACGCCCACTCTGCTTGATGAGCTATTGGCTTCACTGATCAATGCCGTCCTCTCTTCAGGTGTGCCCGCTTCCTTGATATGATAGACCAGACTGCCGGTGCCTGTTTTTTCAGCAAGCGCTGCAACATCCGCAACCAGCGCATCCATCGCGGCATCGCCTCGAAAGGGACGCGCAATCCAGAGCTCCTCGTACCCGCGCGCCAGTAAATGAGTCAATGCCAACAAACTGCCCGCCTCGGTGTCGATGCACACATTTCCCACCCCGGGCAAATCCGTCTCCCGGTACAAGACTGCTGCATTTTTTAATAAAACCGGATGTTGAGCGAGAGCTTTATCACTCCAAACATCATCAATCAAAACTCCACCGTGAGTTTCACCGTAACACCTTTCAAAATCATCCAATGATGTTGCCTGCTGTTCCAGAGAACCATAGTCGGGAGGAAGATTCACATCAATGTGACTGACCAGGGATTCACTTCTCCACAGTAATAGAGCGGTCTGACGCTCCGCTGTGTAGGCACTCACGCCAGCCATAATCGCCCGATAAACTCCACTCCAGCGTTCCAGTTCCCGGGTCAGGCAAGCAATCGGCTTGGGGCGATGCAATAATTGACGTGAGGATTCGAGGAAATAACGCCCGTTATCTTGTTTCCACACCAGCCCCTCAAGTTCCAAACGATGAAAAACACGCGAAGCCGTGGTATTGGCCACACCGAATTTTTCCCCCAGAGCCCGGGTCGTCGGTAAAGCGTCGCCTTCGGGCCACTCCCCGCCAGCCGCAACCCCTCTGAGGTATTTTTCAATCTCCGCAGCAGCGCCACGAGCTCTGATTTCATTCGGCATCCATTAATACAACATAATGAAACAGATTCGCAACATTTTTATTTTGTTGCGTATTTGTAGGACAGAACTCCAGTTCTGTCATTTGAGAGGCGATGTTTACATCACACTGACAAATATAAAAATTTGTCCTACAAACCTGTTAATCATTTTAGCAATCTTGCCGAACTATCTCCGCCGCCCCCCACCACCCCGGCTTCTGCTTGAGCTTCTGGAACGACTCACGCTGCTTCGAGAACGGCTGGATTGCATGGTTCGTGATGTCCCGGTCTGACGGGATTGGTAGTTTCTATTTAAACTGCTACGAGTCGAGGGACTGATCGTTGTCGATGGTCGAGTAGTCGGACGAGTTGAGACTGGTCTGGTCGTAGGCACTGTCGGTCGTGTTGTGACCGGTCTCGTTGTGGGAGCCGTCGGTCGGGTCGTCGGCACAGTGGGCCGCGTCGTAACCGGTCGAGTCACAGGAGCAGGTCGTCCATTAGCAAGGTGATTCCAAGATCCATTTGGCAGTCTTTGATAAACATTGCCTGATTTGTCCGCATAAACATTGTTGGCACGATCCAGAGCAATCGAGGGAGAAGGATTTGCCGGACGAGTCGATGGCACCGCTGGCACCGCCGGTCTCGTTGATGGCACACCCGGCTTCGCGATCGGCTGTGATGGCTTGCCCGGAATCGCCGGTTTTATCGTCGGCGATCCAGGTTTGGCGATCGGCTTCGATGGCCTGGCCCCGGGTTTGACTCCAGGTCGAGTTGGCAACTGTCCCGGTTTGGTCACCGGACGCACACTCTTGCGATAAGGCGCCACACCCGGACGTTGATAATTGCGGTAAAGATCAGCTCCCGGATATCGCCTCGGTTGTCCCGGACGAGCCGCAGCCAGTCGATCGAGTTGGGAAGCGCGATACCCCTGATAGTAGCCGCGATGCAAACCTCGATAAAAACCACGCGAATGTCCACGCCAGTATCCGTTATAGAAACCAGCTCCCCACACCCCTCCATGCCATCTCCCCCATCTCCCATAGCCCATGCCAAAAGTGAATCTGCCGTTGCTGTAAACCACTCCGTAGCTCCAGCCCGACGACCAACGGTTCCAGCGCACCGCATAGCCATAAGTCACAGGCCGGCCAAAATAGATCCCACGACGCCACCAGGGGCGATACCGATAACCCGTTCCATAAACCAATGCTCCGCCATAAACATAACATCCGGTATAACCAGGCGTATAACCGACATACACATACTCAGGAGTCGAATCGTAAATATAAACATACTTGACGTTATACAGCGGCGACTCGGGCGGGATATCATCCACGCCTTCCGGCCGCTCTTCCGCCACCTGCCAAGGGCCTAATGGGGATGGCGACACATACCAGACCCCTGCATCACAAGCAAAATAACGCTCCCCCTCCATCAATACCTGACTTCCCGTATTCACCGCATACTGAAGTTCTGTTCCCGGAATAGCAGCAAACTCCGGATCGCCATCGTAGATTATCTCCACTTTCACCTCTCCCCGATTCACCTTTGCTGTCTGGGGAATCTGCGCATCCAGAACCGCCTCCGCCGCTTCCTCCGTACCGTAAACAAACGCGCGCACATCTCCGACATCAGAATCTTCCGGGATTCTTTTGAAATCAGCAGGCAATTTGTCTGAAGCCACATACTTCCACGGACCGTTTAAATTTTGGCTGTTGAACCAACGCCCTGACAACAAAACGTAATAAGTGCGCTTGCTCATATCCATGAATAGATTGCTGTCACTGTTGCCGACAAACATAATGCCTGTTCCGGATATTGGCGTGAAGGCAGGCTCTCCATCGGTGTAAATCAGTTCCGTTGGTTCTGTCACCACGTAAAGCTTCGGTACCGTCCCCTTACTTCCCTCGTCCGACTCAGAGAGTTCCATATCGGATTCATCCGGGGCCAGGTCGGCCACCTTTTTTGGCACCCCCGCATCGATCGACCATCCCGCTTCTAAAGAGGCTGCGGAATACCAGGCATCCTTGCCCGCATAGAGAGAATACTTCTTCAAGGTCGTATCGAACACGATCAAAAAGGGCGTATTGATTACCCTCATTAAATCCGTCGAGTCCTCCATGATATTCAGTTGCGGTTCACCATCAATCGTCACCAACACCGCTGGCTCTTTGGAATAAATAATCTTTGGTGGAGCCATATCCAAATTAGCCGCTTCCTTTTTCTCATCTTCCACCAAAGCCAGACTGGCCAGCACCCGATCCAGAGAAATTTCATGGTTCCACTTCGGCACCTCCGCCTCGATGATGGCAGCAAGCTTCGCTTCCTGTTCCGGAGTCGAACCAGCAAAGCGAACCCGGGGAATACTCAAGGAGCGAATGTACACCACCCTTTCTTCCCTATCCGTTTCCACCTTAGCGGCCATCCAGATCACCCCGAATACCGGCTCTTTTTTTTCACCTTCCTTTACCTCTGTCAATTCTACCGAAACAGCCGAACGAGCCGACAAGCTATTGCCATCAAACGACTCGACCTGAGGTTGATAAATAACAATCGCCCCCTTTTCCGTTTTGATCTCCTGCGGCCAGGCTTTTACCACTTCCGCTTCTTCATTCTCCCTAGCTTTCGCAAGCTCCTTATCCTGCGCCTTGACCGGAATTCCAACTGCGACCAATATCACCAGCACCCACTTTTCCACTCCAACAAAAAGCCAACCCCTATATCCTCTCTCCTTCGTCTTCATCTTTTTCTGTCCGATTAACACCCCTCTTCAGTTTACCTGTAACTTCACACAGTTATAATAGAAGCCTGCAAGCCGGCACAAGCTTTATCGAACCCTGATTCACCAGCTTACAAAGCGGAGTGACTCCTTGTATCCCTAACAAACTTCTCGTCCCAAATTACTAACTATTCCGGCCATGCCCCCTTGGGCCTGCTTATATCAAAATCAGGGTCGCTGCTTTTACCAAAAAACACCCCACCTCCGGATGCGATAGCCAATTTCTGTAATTTTAAAGGCACCACTCCAAACTCGAAAGGAACTCGCACATATAGCCGAACCCCAGCTTCGCGAATCGCGTGCGTGATCAACTCTTCGTTCACCCTGAATTCTCCGTAGTATCCCGAACCGGTATAACCGTTAGTGAAAAAATAAATCGCATCGACACCTTCGTTGCGAATCATTTTTGCCATGCGCCGGGCGTAAAATTCATCTGTATTCTTCGCCTGCTTTCCGCTGTTCACTTCCAGATACTCAAGCGCGTACACTCGATCATCAATTTTCTTATTTGCCTCCATATGATCTTTTACTTCATTTCCTATCTGCATCAATTCTTCCATGTAGCGCTGTTTTGCATTCACCCGACGTTTCAGCCCCGTCTTCGCTGCCGACAAATCGCGCTTCACATAACCGAGTCCAAACAGCACCCCCAGCCTGTCAGCTTTGATCATAGCTAGATCTTCTTCGATCGAATCCCGTGCCCTGAGTTTTTCGTAAACGCCTTCCCATCTCAGCGGCACCGCATCTGATTTCAAACGCGGCACAATTGTCGTCTCCTCACACCATGCCCGACCTATGACCGTCCTCGGCCAGATCTCCCTGAGATGAGCAAATTCCAGACCATAACGCATCCGCAAACGACTCGTCCAGGTATCTTGATATTGCTGAGCCGCCTCGCCAATATTCAACTTACGAAGAAGATTACCGTGTGTAACACGCCAGGGGAAAGCGAAAATCGAAGCTGATTCGAAATCAGGCATCCACCAGGACCGCATAAGATAACCCTCGCTGTTTTTTATCACTTCTATCCATTCCCTCATCAAACCTTCATCCAGCAAATGATCTAAATCATCCTCCTTACCCACATCACGAAACCCCGAGCGTGCCTGATCCTGCCAAATTTGATGCAGAATTAATTGCGGCGTTTTTATCTCAACATCTTTTTCCTCCTCGCCCTCTGAATCAGCCTTCGCCCCGGAAAATATCTTATCCATTTCAGCCTTTTCATAACCCGTCTCTTCTCCCCGCAGACTGGTGATCCACAAAATTCCATCTACTCCATCATCCTTGATCAAAGCCTCCAAAGAATGCACCGCATTCCGGCTGGCAGGTATTCTCAAGCTGCCTCTTGGAGCGACCGCAAATCCAGTAACTTCACGATAAGCGACCGGATCATGCTTCGCTGCAATGAGCGCTTCATTCAGCAACCTCACCTCTTTGCGCACCTGAGGAACGAGAAATCCCATCTCCGGTGACACATCCATCAGAATGCCAAGTTTATCGTATGTTCGCGAAGAATCATCCGCAACCAAATCGCCAGGCACCACGTTCAAACCAAACGCTGCCAAACAACCCAACCGCAATAATCCTAATCGTTTCATCGAAAAACCTGAAAATCCTGTACTTTTTACACCCTCCACTTATGGCAAGTCACCTGACGCCTTCATGAGGGAAAGGCAGATTGATGCAAAATGAAAGAATATTCTGATTCCCAGAACGGCCGGATTAAGCTTTGTTTGTAGAGTCAAACCCCATGTTGCATGAAGCTTTCCAAGTGCTTCTCACAAGGGCGCTCCTTCAAAATCCATCATTCACAAAAAAAGCACAGTGCTTACATCGAAAATTCATTCAATCAATTTCATGATGGCACTGTTCTCCTGCGCTATCTCTTTAAGTGCGGCTGAGCCCTTGGTCGAGAAAATCGACCTGTTCGAAGCAGACGTGTGCGTCTACGGCGGTACGTCCGGAGGCGTTGCTGCCGCTGTTCAGGCAGCGCGTATGGGCAAGCGCGTGGTGCTCGTCGAACCGGGACGACACTTGGGTGGGATGACTTCGGGCGGACTGAGTGCCGTGGACATCGGTGATCCTCGCAGCGTTGGAGGAATCGCCCGTGAATACTTTACCCGGCTGGTCGCAAGCTATGGAAAAAAACTAAATTGGGATCAATCTTTCAGAGGGCATGGCGGACCGGCAACGGGCGGAGCTTATTCGATCGAGCCCCACGTTGCCGAAAAGGTGTTCGATGAAATTGCCACTGAAGCAGGTGTAATTGTCCTTCGCAGCGCACGGCTCAAGTCTGTCAAGAAAGAGACTGGGCGTATTAGTGAACTGACAATGGAGGATGGCCGGGTGTTGCGGGCGAAGATGTTTATCGACACCACCTACGAAGGAGACCTGATGGCGGCGGCCGGTATTACTTACACGCTGCAACGGGAAGGCAAAGCAAAATACGGTGAGCAGCATAACGGCATCTACTATACAGACAGTTACAAACCCCGCACCAACCACAAGCAACCTGGGGCTAATGGCCGGGTTCCGGGAGGCCAGGGAGTATGGGACCGCGACTTGCCACTCGACCCTTACGTTGTGGAAGGCGATCCCTCGAGCGGTCTGTTGCCATTGATCAACAAAGGCGAACCCGGAAAGCCGGGCGAACCCGCACCAGGCATACAGGCTTATTGCTTCCGGCTCTGCCTGACCACCGCGAAAGATCGCTTGCCGATCAAAGCTCCACCCGATTACAACCCTCGCAATTACGAATTGGTCGCTCGCTTCATCAAGGCTTGCCAGGCCTTGGGAGACGACATGGATTTGCGATGGTTCAGCAAGCACGATCTCCTGCCGAATCAAAAATGGGATTTCAACACGGCAACATTCGGCGGCAATCTGCCGGGTGCTAATTGGGGATGGCCAGAAGCCAGCTACGCGAAACGAGCGGAGCTTTCGAAAGAAATCGAAAATTACCATCGAGGCTTGCTGCACTTCCTCGCCACCGATCCCCGCGTTCCGGAAAAAGTCCGCCGCGACACCCAGCGTTTTGGTTTACCAAAGGATGAATTCATCGACACCGGCGGCTGGCCTCATCAGATCTATGTTCGTGAAGGCCGTCGGATGATCAGTGATCTGGTGATGACCGAAAACCACACCTTCGGTCGAAAAATCATGCCACAGCCAATTGGGCTTGGCTCTTACGGCACCGACACCCACGAAATCCGCCGCATCGTCAAAGACGGAGTCGTCACCCGTGAAGGGAAAACCGCCACCGGCCGCGGTGGTTTCGGCCCTTATCAGATTGGTTATGGGGCCATCGTTCCAAAGCAGAGCGAATGTGAAAACCTATTTGTCACCTTTGCGCTATCCGCTAGTCACACCGCTTTCAGCAGCATTCGAATGGAACCGGTTTTCATGATCACTTCTCAGTCAGCGGCCACGGCAGCCTGTCTCGCCATCGATGAAAACGTGCCTGTGCAAACATTGAACTACGAAAATTTAAAAGCCCGTCTTGTCGCCGATGGACAGATTCTCAAGTGGTCGCCGAAACCCAAAGCACCGCGATCCCGGAAAACAACGCCCCCGGCAAAAAAAATATGACAAAAAAATTAATCAAGCGTCGTTCATTTATCACCACTGCATCAGGCACCCTGATGGCCCTCAGCCATCCTGCAATCGCCCAGACCGCAAAACGCCGCGTAGCAGTGATCGGCCATTCGGGTCGCGGCGATTTTGGTCACGGGCTTGATACCGTCTGGCTGAAACTTCCTCAAACCGAGATCGTCGGCCTTGCTGACGGCGATGCTTCCGGCCTGGCCAAGGAACTGAAAAAATTGAAGCTCCCCGCTGAAAAAGGTTTCACCGATTACCGCAAAATGCTGGCTGAAGTAAAGCCGGAATTCGTCACCGTTTCTCCACGACATGCCGACCAGCATCGCGACATGGCCCTGGCTGCAATTGAAGCTGGCGTCAAAGGCATCTATGTCGAAAAACCTTTTGTCCGCAATCCGGGAGAAGCCGATCAGTTGATCGCTGCCAGTAAAAAGCATGGTGCTAAAATTGCCGTAGCTCATCGCAATCGCTATCACCCGACCTTGAAGATTATCGACCAACTGATTGCCGATGGAAAAATCGGTCGTTTACTGGAAATTCGCGGGCGCGGGAAAGGTGACCGCCGTGGTGGCTGCGAAGACCTTTGGGTACTCGGAACTCATGTGATAAACTTAATGAGTTATTTTAGCGGTGAAGCCAAATCCTGCTCTGCTGTCATCCTTCGAGACGGAAAGCTTGTCACGAAAAAAGACGTAATCGACGGCCCTGAAGGTCTGGGCCCCTTGGCCGGAAATGAATTGCACGCACGCTACGTGATGTCAAAAAATGTTGTCGCCTACTTCGACTCCATTGCAAATGATGGCACCAAGGGACTCGGCTTCGGCTTGCAATTAGTGGGTAGCGAAGGAATCATCAACATCGGATGTGACAAGAACCCCGTGGCTCATCTTTTACCCGGCAACCCTTTTTCGCCCACGAGCCAGGCACGCCCCTGGATCCCCATCACCACTGCAGGAGTCGGAAAACCGGAAACCCACTCCAAACTAATTTCTCAGGTAATGGATCACACGGCCGGGGTAAAAGATTTGATCGCCGCCTGCGATTCCGATCGCGAGCCACTTTGTAATGCACACGAAGCACTACTAACAGTAGAGATGTGCTGCGCCGTCTTTGAATCCCACCGACAAGGGGGTAAAGCCATATCCTTACCTCTTATAGAGCGAGACAACGCTCTCAGTCACCTTTAAAATATCACTCCCCCATCCCCCTTTGTCCTTCATGTCTACTGCTTTCAAGATTCCCCTGATACTGACGGCCTTCAATTTTTGACTACGGAAGACCATGAGCTTTAAGCAACCGCACTATCAGGCAAAAATCGCCCGGCTCTCAATCGCTATTCTTTGCGTATTGACCTGCCTATCACAAGCCGAACTCCAACTCCACCCACTCTTCACCGATCACGCCATCCTGCAACAAGGACAAGCCGTGCCCGTGTGGGGAAGTGCAGATGCCGGTGAAAAAGTACGAATTCGGTTTGGCGGACAAACAAAAACAAGCACCACACAAGCTGACGGAAAGTGGGTGATCCTGCTCGACCCACTTTCTGCGAGTGCCGAGCCACGCACACTGTCTGTATCTGCAGGAAGCAAATCACTGGTGATCAAAGACCTGCTCGTCGGTGAAGTCTGGCTCTGTGCAGGTCAATCCAACATGGCACGCAGCATGGGAGGCATGGTGGACAAAAAAGACATCATCGAAGACGCCAGGGCAGGAAAATTCGAAACCATTCGTTTATTCAAAGTTCCCTTGTCTGGAAAAAACCAGGCCCAGTCCAGCATCAAGGCATCCTGGGCAAAATGCACGAAAGAGACCGTCAACGGCTTTTCCGGCACCGGCTTCTACTTTGGCCACACCCTTCATCGCGACTTAAAGGTTCCTGTGGGTTTGATTCATGCGAATTGGGGAGGCACCAACGCCTCTTGTTGGATTTCCAAAGACACACTCGAGAATGATCCTGCAGCAGCGGATTTGCTCAGAGGTTTTAAAGGCAGCCTTGCCCGTTACCCGGAAGCCAAAAAAATCTATGACATAGCGCTCGCGGAGTGGACGCAGAAAGTGAAGGCCGCAGAACTGGCGGGAAAATCTTTAACGGATATAGAACCCCGCGAACCCATGGGCCTCGAACACCCGAAACAACCCGCCGGTTTTTACAACGGCATGATCGCCCCCCTGCAACCTTACGCCGTCGCCGGAGTGGTCTGGTCCCAGGGTGAATCCAACGCAACTACCGCACCCAAGGCCGCTGCTTATAGAAACCTCATGCTGGCACTCATCTCCGGTTGGCGCGCCGACTGGGCAAAAAAAACACCAGGGGATCAACGGCGCGACTTTCCTTTTTACCAGGTGCAGTTGCCCAACTTCGCTGGTGGAGATCCCGATGGCTGGCCGATTATTCGCGAGCAAATGTTGCAAATCTGGCAACAGGGAAAAAATACCGGCATGGTGGTCACGATTGATGTCGGCAATCCGGATGATATTCATCCCCAGAACAAACGAATTGTCGGCGACCGGCTGGCCCGTTTTGCCCGGGCCAATACCTACAGAAAAAACATTGTCTATTCCGGACCCATTTATAAATCGATGCAAATGAAAGGCAAAGCCCTCGTCCTCGAATTCGATCACGTCGGCAGTGGCCTGTCGAACAAAGACAGCAAAGCGCTGAGACATTTCACCATCGCCGGAGAGGATGAAAAATTTGTAAATGCCGAAGCACGCATCGATGGCAAAGGATCGGTCATCGTCAGCAGCCCAAAGGTGAAAAATCCACAAGCCGTGCGTTACGCCTGGAGCAACAATCCTGAGAACCCCAATTTTTCCAACAAAGAGGGCCTGCCCGCCTCCCCCTTCCGCACCGATGATTGGAAAACTTTCGACAAGAAACAATAAGCCCCTAAAATATTTCAATTCCCAATTCCCAATTCCTAATTGATAATTCCTAGTTGATCCTATATTGTCCGCGCATGCTCAAAGCAGGAATCGTCGGCCTCCCGAATGTAGGCAAATCCACTCTTTTCAACGCAGTCACACGCTCTCAGAAAGCGCAGGCCGCAAATTATCCTTTTTGCACCATCGATCCCAATGTGGGAATCGTCACCGTGCCCGATGAGCGGCTTGAGGTGCTGAGCAAACTTTCCAACTCCACCAAGGTGATCCCAACGGCCATCGAATTTGTCGACATCGCCGGACTCGTCGAAGGCGCTTCGCAAGGCGCAGGACTCGGCAACCAGTTCCTCTCCCACATCCGCGAGGTGGACGCCATCATCCAGGTGGTGCGTTGTTTTGAAAACGACGACATCATTCACGAACTCGGCTCGGTCGATCCACTGCGTGACATCGAGATCATCAATGCCGAATTAGTGCTCTGTGATCTGGCAACACTGGAAAAACGCAAAACATCCCGCGAGAAAAAAGCACGCAGCGGTGACAAGGAGTCTAAAGCGGAAGTGGACCTAATCACCAAATTACTGCCTCACCTTGACCAAGGCAAACCTGCCCTGACCGCCGACCTCAATGACGACGAGCGCAAATTGATGCAAGAATTTTACCTGCTCAGCGCCAAACCCACCATCTTCGCCTGCAACGTACACGAAGACGAACTCGGTGAGGCCCAGAAAAACCCTGACTCCCACGCTTTTGTCAGTGCCGTGCGTAAATTTGCCACCGAATCCCACAACGCTGAAGCCGTTGTCATCTCAGCCCGCATCGAAGAAGAACTGATCGATCTCAGCCCCGAGGAATGCCTCGAATTTCTCGCCGACATGGGCGTGGAAACTTCCGGCGGAGCCAATCTGATCCAAGGCGTTTATCAGCTACTCGGTTTGCGCACTTATATCACCACCGGTGAACAAGAAACCCGCGCCTGGACCATCCCGACAGGAGCCAAAGCCCCCCAGGCTGCCGGTGTCATTCACACCGATTTTGAACGCGGATTCATCCGCGCAGAAATCATCGCCTACGATGACCTGATCGAATGTGGCTCGCGAGCCGCTGCCCGCGACGCCGGGAAGCTGCGCAGTGAAGGCAAGGAATACGTCGTCAAGGATGGTGATGTGGTTGAATTTCTCTTCAACGTTTGATCCCCCTCCTCGCAATCGCCACCGTCACCGCTATCCAAGCCGGTAGCGATTCATGCGCCTTGTCTTTCTATATAGACAAAACACGCAAGTCAGCCCGCTCTAAATATAGACTTTTCATCAACATTGACTTTTTTTCTCCTCTCCCTACACTTTAGACTTCCCAGCCCTGCTGATTTGATCCCTATAGATTTAATATGACCACATTCGCCCGTTCCCCATTCTCCATCATCACGATTTTCGCCTGTTTCTGCGCTTTTTTTCTCATCACTCCGCTCAGCGCCCAGGACAAAAAGAAAGAGATCAACATCCCACCTCCCCCATCCGTTCAAGCCGATGTTTCCAAGGTTGAATTTGATGCCATCGTCCGCATCGAGGTTGAAGTCGAAAACCGCAACTACCGCGTCCCCTGGAATATAGGTGGTCTGGGCAGCGGAGTCGGCACAGGTTTTTTGATCGGAAAAAACCGCTTCCTCACCAATGCCCATGTGGTCAGCAACCGACGGCTGATCTACATCAAAAAAATGGATCGCCCCGAGCCCTACAAAGCCCGGGTGCTCTTTGCAGCTCACGATTGTGACCTCGCTCTGCTCGAATTGGAAGACCCCACCCCTTTTGAAAATGTGAAGCCGCTTAAATTCGGCGGTACTCCAAAACTGAATACTACCGTCATTGCGGTGGGATACCCGATCGGGGGAGAACGCATCTCGGTCACCCGCGGAGTGGTTTCCCGGATCGATTTCCGTCCTTACACCCACTCCGGCGTGGATTTCCATCTCACCATCCAGGTCGATGCAGCGATCAATCCCGGCAACAGTGGCGGCCCTGTGTTGCAGGACAACAAAGTGGTCGGTGTAGCCTTCCAGGGTTATTCCGGATCCACTGCTCAAAACACCGCTTACATGATTCCTGTACCGGTGATCAATCGTTTCCTCAAGGACGTTGATGATGGCGTGTATGATTACTACGTCGACATGGCCACCCAAACCATCAATCTACTGAACCCGGCCCAACGCCTTGCCCTTGGTTTGAAAAATGACGGCAAGGGAGTGATGGTTACTATCGCAGACAAAGCAGGATCAGCGGGTGGCGTCTTAAAAACCGGCGATGTCCTGTTGTCGATCGATGGTTACGATATCGCCAGTGATGGTTTTGTCACCATCGACGGTGAGCGCATCAACCTCAACGAAATCGTCGAACGCAAATTTGTCGGTGACACCGTCACCCTGAAAATTCTTCGCGACCACAAGGAACAGGAAATCAAAGTCGAATTGCAACGCTTCATCCCCTACCTCATTCAGGCGAATCACTATGATAAAAAGCCGAATTTCGTGCTCTTTGCCGGTTTGCAGTTCCAACCCCTTGACCGCGAGCTCATGAGTTCTTTTGGCATAGGGAATCTAAAAGCCCGCTACGTTTACAGCTACTTCAGTCGCGAAGAACTTTACATCGAACGCCCGGAACCCGTGATCCTGACAGCGGTATTGCCTGATTCAGTCAATACCCACCTGCAACCTTACACTAAACAAATCGTCGATGAGGTTAACGGTAAAAAAATTCACACCCTTCAGGATGTGCACGACGCTTTAAACGGTGATGCCCATGAAGAAGGGCAGGAAAACTACCACGTCATCCGCCTGCTGGGTGAAGGGCGCCCCCTGGTGATGGAGCGAGCCAAAGCCCAGGCCGCACACAAACGCATCATGAACAAATACAATGTGGGCTATGACCACTTCATCGAGAAACCTCTCATTTTGGAAAGCAAGGCCCTGGCCAAGGCTCGTGAAAAAGCTGAAAAAAAATAGCCTTCCAACTACTCCGTTTATAGCCCCGAATTCACCCATCTCTTTTCCTGTCATGCACAAATATTCACTCACTTATCTCCTGACAAGCCTGCTGCTTGTTACCCATTTTTCGCCTATCCTTCACGCCAAGGATGACAAAGCTGCGAAAAAAACTCCTAAAATTGCAGTCGAAATTGTTCCCTCTCCATCAAGTTCATTGGTGCGTATCAACGCCACCCTGCAACGTTATAATTTCATTCGCCCCTGGGAAAAAGGTGCCCCCACCCCACGGCGTGGCCTGGGAGCCTTCATCACCGGCAAACGCGTGCTGACCACCGCAGAGTTGGTTGAGAACTCCACCTACATCGAACTCGAGCTGACTGGGACTGGGGAAAAAACCCCGGCCAAAATCGTCGGCCTTGATTACGAGGCCAATCTGGCTCTGCTCGAACCGATCGATGCCAAGTCGAAAATTCTCGACAAACTGGTGCCATTGAAACTCGATGACACAGTTGTCGCAGGAGATAATCTGGAAATATGGCAGGTCGAAGATAACGGCAACAGTGTCACGACCGATGTCAAAGTGCTGCGCGTAGCCGTTGGCAACTACTTCATCCCCGGCTCCCAGCTACTGACTTACCAGGTGAAAGGTTCCCTTCAATATCATGCCAACAGTTTCACCCTGCCGGTAGTCAAGGACGGCAATCTGGCCGGCCTGCTGCTGAGCTACAGCTCCAAGGAACAAACCAGCAACCTGCTGCCTTCATCCATCATCAAACACTTCCTCGATGACCTGAAGGACGGTGACTACAAAGGTTTTCCCAATCTTGGACTGGGTTATGCCCAGACCCTGGATGAACAGCTGCGCAAGTTCACCCAAATCAGCGATAAAAAAGGCGGCGTCTTTGTTCGCCGGGTCATTGACGACAGCTCTGCCGGTAAAGGAGGTGTGAAAGAAGGGGATATTATCATGAGCATCAACGGCCACAACATCGATTCTCGCGGCAATTATATCGATGAAAAATACGGTAAAATCAACTTCAGTCATCTCGTTCGTGGCTCATCCAATGTCGGTGACAAAGTGAAAATGCACATCATCCGTGACGGCAAAGCCATCGATCTTGAATTCGCCTTGTTACGCAAAAAACCAAGCGACTACCTGGTTGACCCTTACATGTTCGACCGCGGCCCACGCTTCATGATTCTGGGAGGTTTGATTTTTCAGGAATTGACCCTGCCCTACCTCAAGTTCTGGGGAGACAAATGGCCCACACGCGGCCCGCTGAATCTGGTGCATGCCCAGGCCAATCCCGAGCCTTACGAAAAAGAAGGCCGCAAAAAAATCGTCTTCCTCAGCCAGGTAGTGAAAACGCCAGCCACCATCGGCTACGAAGGTTTCGGATCCATCATCATCACCCAAGTCAACGGCCAGAAAATCAATGCCATCGGTGATCTGGCAGAAGCTTTCAAAAAACCCAATGCCCAGGGACTGCACAAAATCGAATTCGAAGACCACCCGAAAGTCATTTACCTCGATGCCCGCATGGCTCTGGCCATCAACCAGCAGTTGAGTAAATACGGCATCAGTCAGTTACAGAATCTGAAGTAAGCTTCCACTCGGCTGCAAGTCACATTGTAAAACGAAGTTGAAATCTCATTTTACAAGATTTCTCAAAGGGGACCCATATGATAGCCCAATGCGAAACGCTTATCGGAGCCGTTTTTGACTGGGATGGCGTGGTGATCGACAGCCACGACCAGCACCGCGAAAGCTGGTTCCTGCTGGCTGAAAAAATCGGCCGCCCGATGACTGAAAAACTTTTTTCTGAAAGTTTTGGCATGCGCAACGAACAGATTATCCCCGACTTATTCCAGTGGGCCAACGCCGGCGACAACGATACAATCCGAAAACTCGCAGATGAAAAAGAAGAACTCTACCGCGAGTTGATCTTCCGGGATGGACTGCGGGCTCTGGATGGCGTCGAAACCCTATTGCAACAGCTGCGCGATCACAATATCCCCTGCTCAGTCGGCTCCTCCACACCCCACAAAAATATCGAAGCCTCGATGGAACTCATCGGCCTCAGCGGCTACTTTCAAGCCATCACCGCCTCCGAAGATGTGCAAAAAGGCAAACCCGACCCCGAAGTTTTCCTCATCGCTGCCAACAAAATCAACCGGCAACCCAAATATTGTGTGGTCTTCGAAGACGCCCACGCCGGCATCCAAGCCGGCAAAGCTGCCGGAATGAAAACCATCGCGATCACCACCACCCACCCCGCTGACACCTTCGTCGACCTGGCTGACCGGGTGGTCGACAATTTAAGAGCAATCGAGGTCATAGAACTAGTCGATTTGGTGAGCAGAGCGTGAACGCAAGTTGATCATCAGGCTTACCCGCACACAGCAGAGGGACTTGAATTCAATAAGGGCATGAATTTTACAGTGATTCCTCCTGTAGCTATCCCAAGCCCACATTTTATTTATTATTGATTGAATCTACATTCGAAACATCATCTTCCTCGCCGGGAGTCTCAGCTATAGATGCACTGGAACCGTAACTACTTGATTTTGACGGATCGAGCTCATCAATTTTTATAACTGCAACTTCATTGGGAAGATAAACCTTTGGGCCTTCTGGAATAGCCAGCAAAACGGAAAACTTCACTCTCTTGAACCAGTTTTTCAGTTTTTTTGATGACTGGCCGCGCATGATGATAGTTAAAATGAATCGATCTTTAATCAAAAATTGCGCTTCAATCTCCTTATTTTTATGGTTAGCCAAAATGGCCGGTACTCCTCCGAGATAAAGGTATTCATATCCCTCTTCAGGAAACTTTTCAGGCTTAAAGCCATCGAATAAATCCAGCTCTCCTCCTTTTGCTTTTGCAGTGTCCTTGATGATGATTTTGGTAGATGCTGGTTCTTCTTGTTTTTTACTCTTCTGCTGGATGTCTCGTTCAAATTCTCTCAGAACTTCGGATTCCAACCATATCCCAATACCACTCCTTCCTTTGGATTGTTTGAGCTTCCATCCTTCTGCGCTTTTCGGAAGCGCCTTGAAAAGAAGCTCTGGCGCAACTGGCACCATGCCTTTTTTAAGTTGCTCGGAGTATGCTGTCGTAATTACACACAATGCCAGAGTCACACACAAATAAACCGAAACTAATCGGGTTCTCAAACTGTAAAAAGGTGGGGGGGGGCTCATTCGTCTAAATATCGGATATACACGACTTTATATTTAATGACAGGTTGCGGAGGATTATAGGCGTCCTCCAGCGAACTGGATGACCACTTTACTTTACCCAAAGCCCTTGTAGCATAGCGACCCATTTCCACTTCCTGTGGTCCATCAAATTCAGGGTAAGTTCCAGAAAGTTCAAGAGCAAGTCGTTGGCTGTCCCCATTTTTCCTGGTAGGGGGTGAACCCGGCAACTGAAACAAGCGATCAGTTAATGCCCCGTCAGTAGGAATCAGATCTGTAGGAGCACCTTTACCTTTAGGTGGAATATACTTATTCCCTTTCGCATGCCTATCCCAGACTCCCCAGGAATTCACATGCGCATTTCCTGGAACCCCGTCTTTGCCTGGCCAAATGTATCGTTCAACAATCGCAAAAAACCGTTTTTCTCCCTGCACTATGTCGCCATCTTCAAACTGCTCCCACTTTTCATTACCGGGACGTTTTTTCACCACTTGCCCGACTCCCCACACTCCAAAAGTGTTCGATTTGGTAGTAAGGCATCCTACCATGTTTCTTAATAGTTCTTCATTTTGAAATTGTGTTGCTTCTGAATCAGTCCGTTTGTATCCGTCTACCTCGGACAACTCACCAACGTATTTAAAATAGCTGTCAGTTTGATAGGTTTGAATACCGTCAAGGAGTTGCCCTATTTTACCGTCATTGCGAAGATGTTTGAATACGGCCTCCAACGGTTTTTTCCGCTCAGGGGCCTGGAAATACGGGCTGTTGTTGGGATAGGTTTTGTTGTTCAGATTAATCGCCCCCGTGGTGCTTTGCATGTAAGACACCGTTGAAAATTCATCTGGCAAGGTAGAATTAATCTTCCACTGATCATGCTGAAGAGGGTAGGTTCCTCCGAGCAAATCCATCAAAAGCCAATCGGGAGGGCCCTCCGGGTCGTCCGGCTCAGAAGGGCCTAGCCGAATGGTGCGCCAAGGAATCTGACTTTGAATACCCGTATGCAACATGGACCAGAATCCCTTTGAGGACACCCTGCTGCGGGAATTGTATTCATCTGGACGATCAACTCTGAAGCCAGCAAGTTTAAACGCCCTGTGAGCTCTTTGAATATAGCGGAACTTGCTTTTTTCGGTGGAATCTTCCTCCGGTTCAGACAGGCCTTCGAAATCTTGGTTGATATTTCTTCTTCCTGGTGTGCCCGCTGAGTTATCACCCGGTGATTCGTACCACCACTGCTCTTTGTGAGCACTCAAGCGGGGGTCTGCAATCTGCCAGGAAAGGGCGACCATGTCACTAGAGCGGAGATTAATTCTTGCTTGCCCTTGCAAGGTGTCTTCTTTGGTCTCGCCCAAGGGGATCATTTGTCGTGGCCGGGAGCCAACCCCCATTCCTCCCCGGAAACGGATTTTTATGCTTACCGTTGAGTTAGCGGAAAATTCCCTCGGCAAATCATTGGCGGAAGGCTTGGGATCTTCCGGATTACCGAGCCACTGTTTCTCTCTCCCTACAAAACGCCATGGGCCTCTGACAATTCGCCTGTTCCGTTGGCGTTCCGGCTTGAGAGATTCATCGAATGGTCCCGCATATGATCCGCCTACTGTCAATGAGCGCAGGCTATGCCGATCAGCAAACTGCCGGCTCCTTTTCCTCCCTTTCCAATCCAAAACCGGCTCCCAATCTTTTGTGAGCATTGGATCCCTCCGCCATTTTTCGTAAAGCCAGTTTTTGTCGTATCGATGAATCCCTCTTGCATTCTCAGGTTCGTCCGGTCCAAGTTCCTGGACAAATCCGCCGCCACCACCGGCTAGATCCAGTTCAAAGTAATCGGTTCTAAAAGGGAAATGACCAAGCCTCACCAAGGGCCCCACTCCATGCATGTAATATTCCACCTCAAAACGGAAGCCTAACCATCGTTTGTTGGCAGGCCTAAGAACTGGCCCGTAACGATTGATATCATTGCGCCGATATCCGCCCTCCCTATCCAGCGGTGGCGGCAATCCTTTGGCGGGGAATGATCTGAAAACAAGGCGGATTTCCGTAATATGAGGGCCTGGAGTTTGAGGAAGCATCTGCACCGTGTCATCGGTGGATTCTTCATCTTCTGTCAGGAAACGTCCCGACTGCTCATCTGCACCTGGTTCGAAACGCCAGTAATATCGTTCTGGGTAATGCCCGGGACGTTCTGAGCTGTGAGGCGAATAAATTACCGATGTACTCCTTAGAGCAAGATCGTATGAATGGGCCGATAAACCTCCCCGCATCGTGGTGGTCGCCATCCTTGCCATGGTCATCATGTTCAAGGCAATCTGCGCACCTTCTTCCTCTCCGTATTTGTCTAGTAAACTATCTTCGTAGCCTGGAAATTGACGACGAAAATATCGCATCATCATTTCCAGTTGTGCACGATTCACCACATTCGCAGCGTGAATCCATCCTTCGCCCTTGTCATAAATCCTGTGTGTGAATCCGAGGCTTCCCAATAACGTATCCATGTGCAATACGCCTTTTAAATCGTGCAGCGTATCCGGTGCATTTGGACCATTATACACGAAGGGAAGCTGGTAATTAGGTCCTCCCTCCAGAGAAAGCGGGATGTTGGTTGTCATCAAGCGAGGTCGACCAAACGCGTTGAATTCCGGCGACCTGCTGTAAAAAGTCAGGTTGTAGCGATTGCGATGCCACCAGTCCATTTTTTTATTTTCAGGCAATTTTACATAATCCAGTATTGCTTCCGGATAACGACTAAATCCACGAAGAAAAGCGTGTGCGACCAACTGATCCTTATTCAGATCCGCCTTTTTAGCAAAAAGGACGTCCAGGTTTACTGACCTCAATTTGCCAAGTGCCCATTGCCGCTTCGTGCTCTTTTCATTGTATTCTACATCCCCCCCTCCTTGACTGAATAGAGGCGGCATCATTCCCAGTTCATATTGCTTATGGAACCCTTCTGGATCATCATTCCTGGAAGGCTTCCCAAGTGCTGTGTTAAAATTAATCTTCCCACTCTCGTCATCTATCCAAAAAGCGTGGCGAGCCACGACAGGGTTTTCCTTTGAAGCAGGCTCCGAGGGGTCGCGAAGAATGTTGATCCATTTCACCCTCATCAGAGGCGGATCCTGATCCGTATCTACTTCCCCGGAAGAATCAAATGCATAGGTGATTGAAGGTATTGTTTTTCCAGGAACTGGTTCATTCAGATCAACTGAATATACATCAGGGTCACTGGTCTGATTTGGTGGAATCTCGGCCCCACCCGTATGAAGAGGATAGTGTTTTTCGCCCCCTTGATCATCCAACACTGTAAGTCGGCCAGGATTGATTGCCCAGTTTTCGCCCGGAGCGGTTTCAGCACTTTCACTGATCTTCGCAGGCTCGGGAATATTTGTCCTGAGAACCGTAATCGCATGCGCAAGTCCACCCTGTGCTACCATTTTGGCTCGCTGCGTATCCGCATAAGCAGCTGACGCCTGACTTTCGATAATCATCGATGAAATATACGCGAGCATCAAAATCGTAAGCATTGCGACAATAATAAGCACTGTAACCAATGCTATAGCCCGCTCTCCCTTCAACTTAAAAGTTGATCTGTCTGGATTAAGTTTCAATTAAGCTCCATTGGTTAGCTTTACGCGTGTTGTATAAACTTCTACCTCCGTTATCCCACTTTCCTCTAATTTTTTTATATGTAACTTCACTGAACCCTCTATGTCCAAGCTGCCGTTTTTTCTCAATACATTTTCCATCTGAGGCATGGACAAACCACGCTTCAAAACGACGTCGCCGACGGTAATAATGGAGATCTCCATCTCGGCAGGCAATCGGTGAGCCTTCATCACAAAGGGCGTTTTTGCGAGAAAAACAAAAGAATCACCATTGTCAAACGGGGTGGATGTCGCCATATGAAAGTACGCTGCGGAGTTAAACAGCAAGTCACTGTGCGGATGATATTGTGACTCGGAAACAAGCGGTATAGGATTACCAAGCAAATCCAAGCATTGCACCCAGAACGCGATAACTCCGTCGGCTACAGTAGATACGATCACTTTCTGATTGTATGTTGAAGTGTCGTCAAAAGCTTGCGAATCCCAGTTGTAGATGAACCACCCCGAGCTAACCGGGTCAGTGCGGATATCTAGATTTCTGGCATTCACCAAATCAATCAATTTTGGGAAATAGCCATTCTCATTATCTTTACGGATGTAAATGCGTTTCAGTCGATAGTGATTATTTTTTTCATTGCGATAGAGATAGTATCCGATGCAGCGCAATTCTCCGCCTTTCCCCAATGGAGCCATCCATAAAACAGCAGGTGAGTTCAGTGCGATATTTTGCGCACCCACCTTTTCCAGGTTTTTTCCAGGGGCGACTATGAACTGCATTCGAGTATCCACCACTGCCGGAGTAATTTCTCGAGTAAAAAGTTCCAGACTGGCGCGCGCACGTTGGTTGGATTGAATCGTTCGCTCACTCTCTACCCATACATCGGTTATGATCGCCACGGCACTCATAAGCAATAGGAGAAGTATAGTCAAAACCGTCATAGCCAACAGCAGTTCCATAACACTGAAGGCCTCGGTATTGATACAGGAAATTTTCCGGTTAGTATTCAATTTTCGGTCTGTAGTCTGGATCAATATCTTCCCAATCTGGTCCTGTCAAAGTGGTAGCGTAATAAGTCACGCTGGCTTTTGGCTTTTTTTTACCTAAAGGGTTTCCTTCTTTGTCCAGCGGCCAGTAAAAATCAATTTTGATCACCAAAGGAGAATTTGGTGCTATTAATGAACTTGCTGGTTTCACCAACTTGATGTCACCACGAAAGAATTTTCCATCCAGTAGTAAAGCTCCATCAGAAGCATCTTTAGCTTCGGAGGGATCCCAAAACCGGCCTCGCTGATCGTAAAAAATCGGACTAATTGAAGGAACCCCCTCTTTGAATTCCTGGCCTTCCAATCGATCGTGAATATCTTCCATGATCATCCCGACGGCTGTTTGGTCAGCACTTTCCCTCTCGTATTTCATGAATTGCGGAAGAATGCTAATCAAAGAAACCATCGCCACCGCACCGATAGTCATGGCCATGGTGACTTCCACTAGAGAGAAGCCTGGTTGGGCTTGAGATGATTTGTATTTCTTCACGGCCTATAAACACGAGTTCTTCCTGTCAGCGTATCCACGGTGAATTGCACCCAGTTTAAAGTTTCGTCGATATCAAAATTCCCAGAACTAATTGACACGATTAAATTCCTTTCTTCTCCCCACATAACCTGAGCTCTTCCAGAAGGTGAAAACTCCAAAAAACGCAAAGTCCTTTTCTCACCGGATTCAGATGAAAGTTGTTCGAATCCCTTTGCGTTTGCATCAAGGATATAATCACCTCGAACGGCAGAAGGTTCTTTTTGTGCATAACTAGATACCCATGCTTTCCGCGGGAGTTTCTCCGAAAAAAATACATTTTCCGACAATGAACGCCATTCCGAATACTGTTGGAATTTACGAGATTTTTTATCCCATTTCCATGCTGCATACCGCCTGAATTTTTCTTCTGTCTTGGTCGACTCAACCACAACCCCAAGCCGAATTACTGTTCTTTGGGAAATCGCCTCGCTCCGACACAAGTTTAAAAAATCGCCAAGCTCACGACCTGAGGCATTCACTCCTGTAGAGTCAATGAGCAGTAACGATGGTGCCGTAAAAGCAAGCAAAACCCCTACGATCGAAAAAACGATCAGCATTTCAAACAAAGTAAATCCTCTATTTTGCCGCAGCTTCACATTAAAGCGGAGTATATAGCTATCCAATTTATTTAATCTAGTTTAAAATTAGATTTTTAAAGGAAACCAAGTCTGCAGGATTTACGTCTAATAGGATTGGATTCCCCCACAAGCTCACCGCTCCGCCAGCGTCCCTTTCTTTCCCTTCGTTTTCACATGCAGCATAATCGGCAATGTCGCATGTCCACCGCCCGCTTTGGTGCGCAGATAAAAATACCGGGTTGAATCAGGCACCCATTTCGCCGCAGTGATGAAAAAACGTTGCTGTTTTTTTCCCTTGGGGATCATCAAACCATTCAGCCCGATATTATCAATGATCAGCCCGTGAGCCAGATTCCTGCCGGATTCATCCCGCCCAAAATCAATCCGCTCTTTAAAATCCTTCCTATCCACGATGACCAAAGCCGTGATGGTCTCTCCCGGATGAATCGTCAACTCCATCGCTTTGCCCTCTTCTCTCTTAGGACTGCCCGACTTGCCATCAGCTGCAATCTTCAGCAGTAACTTGGGTGCCGCCACCACTTTGATATTTTCAGGACCAGCAACCTCTTTATTCACCTCCTTGCCTGCAATGAGCGCACTCGCTTTAAGAGTAAACTTCCCTTTATCAAATGCCCCGGTATCCGCTGCTACATTGATCACCGCCGCCGCCTTGGCCTGACCTGCCTGGATACGCACCGGCGTACTGGCCGAGAAACCCTCGGGAAGATCACTGATATCCAATCGAACCTCGCCTTCAAAACCGTCCTTTCTCAGCACTGTGATCTCAAATTCACGTCCGCTGCCCGGATTGAACACCAGTTCTTTCTTTTCACTGATCGTCACTTCAAAGTCAGGATTCAAGGACCTGATCTTCATCGTGTAACGATAGTCCTTGCCTCCGAAACCCCTCACATCAGTGATGCGTGCCCGATACTCCCCATCTTTCGGAACCGTGAAAACGAGCTGTGAATCTTTTCCCAAACGCCGCTCGGAATCATCGTCATTCTCATAATAGATTTTGTAAACCGGCAAGCCATTGGGAGCAGGATCAACCCCAGCAGGAATTGGCTTCACAATGTAACAAGGTTCACCCAGGGGGTGAGCAAGGGCCGTGGTTCCAAAGTATCCCTGTCGTTTCCCGAAACCTGGATAGACCTTGAACCCTGAATCCGGGCCACGTGGATACAGCCACAATTTCACCACTTCACCATTGGCATAAAGATACTCATTCAGTTCCATCTCCCGCCAGTTGTGTACCCGGAAGTCATTAGCCGTATCCGAATTTTTACCGCGAAAGGTAAACCACGAATCCCTTACCGCCTGAAGTCGGACTCTCTCCACTGGTTCCCCTTTGGTATCTAGGATCACAATCCTCGAATCGAGCGGTGACTTTGACCGCGCAGCATCCACCTCGACCACCCACGATTCCCCCTCTTTAGCAGAAAAACGCACCTCATCTTCATCTCCATTTTTGTCAATTACTCCAGCCAATTCCAACGGTGGAACAAATACCGATTCAACAGAACCCTCCTTTTCCTGAACTTTTTTTACTGGATCTTCTGCTCCTGCAGCCCTCTGCACTTCGGTTTTTTTTACCACCTCCATCGCTATTTGCTGCTTTGCCTGCAAACCCTTCAGCGAATAATTCCCCACACTGCCGTCCATCCTTGCGGCCCTGAATCCCTCTCCACTCAGTGCCAGTGCTGAAGCCACATCGGACTGCTTGTCCCAGACTTTCAATTGGCTAAGATCAGGCAGCGACCACACCTTCACCGAACGGTCATCCCCCGATGAAATCAATCTCTTACCGTCTGCAGTCAGCACCAGCTTCACCACATCCCCTTCGTGGGCAAAACGCGCCTGCAACAGTGGATTGATTTTCGGCTTGTCGCGGGAAATAAAGCGCCACAAGCGGATGCGATTGTCCGCCCCTGCTGCCAGAATATTTTTACCATCAGGAGTAAAAACCACCGCAAACTGCTCCCCCTGGGGTTGATTGAGCGTATCGAGGCGCTGGCCACTGTCCACCCGCCAAAGTTTCACTGTTTGATCCGCACTGGCGCTGGCAAGCACCTGACCATCCGGGCTGAAAGCCAAATCGTAAATCGCCCCATTGTGAATATCAATCGATCTCAGACGTTTCCCACTCGTGACATCCCAGAAGCCTATTTTGGTATCATAACCCGCCGTCGCCAGAGTTTTTCCGTCGGGAGACAACTCCGCATCGTAGAGAACATCCCGGTGAAAGCCTTCGCCAAACTCAGCAATCACCTTGCCCGTTTTGAGATTCCACAAAGTAGCTATCCCCTTCAAACCAGCTATCCCTGAAGCCGTCAGCAAACGTTTTCCGTCCGGAGTGAAGTGCACTGCATTGATTTTACCCGACAAGTTAGGCAGACGCTTCAGAACTTTGTTATTGTCAGAAACATCCAAAATGGAAACTACCCGAAAACGGGCCACTGCCAGTAATTTGCCATCAGGCGAGGTCTCCATCGCCGTCACTGGTTTGGCCCCTTTGGCCGCGACGATTTTGGGAACCGTCAAAGTGGACAGAATGGACACATCGTGTTCAGGCCTGGGGCCAACCGCTCCCGCCGTGATCCAGTTTTTCAACATCTCTTTTTCATCTTCAGACGGCTGGGGGTCATCTCGTGGAGGCATGTGCAATTTCATCCCCCCTGTCATCATTTTGATCAAGCGACTGCCCTCCGCATCCCCCGCTTTCAAAAGCGAACCCTTGGAGCCCCCTTCCACCAGATCTGCGTAGCGCTCGATCGAATAATCCCCTTCAAAATCATCATCATTGTGACAGCCCGCACAATACTGCCGCATCAAAGGGGCAATGTCTTTCTGAAAATCAGGAGCAGCTTCACCACTGAATACAAAACCCAAGGACAACACCGTTGCCACTGAAAGAGTAGTGATCCGGATTTGATTATCAGGTAATGAATCAATCATAAAAAACTCCACTTAATGCTGAAACAAAAACTCCCGACTGGTCATGACTGCCCAGAACAAATCCTCGAGTGCATCCTTCTTCTCATCTGCTTTTACCGCTGACAGTATTTTCACAAAACGTTCCAGTTCTCCTTTTTCAGGCATCCTCGACAAACACAGCAAGTAGACCTCTTCCACCAATTGCGCATCGCTCATATTCTCCTTCAACAAATGATCCACCACAGAGCTTTTATCACTCAACTTGTCGTTGATGGTATTCCCGTTCGACACATGCAGCACCTGGATAAGGCTTGGCTGATTGGATCGTTCACATTCGCAAGCTAGCTCACGTTCATTGCGACCAAAGGTTTTTAAAAAATATGATTCCACAGCAGAATCATAAAGTTCCAGAGCCCGTGTGCCTTTTGGGTAAAAATCGGTCTTCTGGGTACTTCCATCCCTCAAAGCAACTGCATTAAAGTCACTGGGTACCCCGGTGACACTCACTACGGCGTCATGCAAAACTTCAGCCATCAGTCGCCGCGGATATTGTCTGGAAAAAAAACGATCTTCATCGCGATTCTCATAAAGTGCCTCACTGCTGCGCTGATAAGTTTCACTCTGCAGGATCAGGCGCATCAGAGCTTTTTGATCGAATTTTTGTTCTACCAGATAATCCGACAAGGCCTCCAGCAATGCTTCATTGCTGGCAGGATTTGAAGAGCGCAAATCATCAACCGGATCGACCAAGCCGCGGCCAAAGTAGTTTGCCCAGATGCGGTTGGTGATCGACCGGCTGAAATGTTTGTTGTCTGGAGAAGTCAGCCAATTGGCAAGATGCACCCGGCGATCACCAGGGTCTCCCTGTGATACAGGCTCTGCATCCAACGGAGCCGCGGGTTGCGGCTTTCCGGTTCGCGGTTGAATCAAATCACCTCTGGGTTCGACATAAATCGTGCGCTTGCCATCCCCATTGCGAGCGTCTCCGCCCCACCCTTTGGCTCGCACCCGGGCAAAGAGATTAGCAAAAGCGTAGTACTGATCATTAGTCCACTTGTCCATCGGGTGGTCGTGGCATTTTGCGCAGGCCAATGACAGGCTCATAAAGGCTTGTGACACATTCTCTGCCATCGTCTCAGGGTCTTGATGGACTCCGAAAAAATTGGTAGCTCCATTCACATTACTTTCCCCCTTGGCCGTAATCACTTCACGCACAATTTTGTCCCAGGGCGTATTGTTAGCGACCCGTTCACGTATCCACTTATAATAAGCCTTAACGGACTCCGGCCTTAAGCGACGCCCGTTGACCAGCAGCATATCCGACCAGCGGTAAGCCCAGTAATCGACGGTTTCCTTACGCCCCAGCAACTGGTCAATCAAGCGACCCCTTTTATCAGGTGATCGATCCACAAGAAAATCTCGCGTTTCATCCGGTGAAGGAATAATGCCCGCCGTATCAATATAAACCCGGCGAATGAACTCAGCATCAGTTGATCGAGGTGAAGGCTTCAGGTGCAGGCGCTGGAGTTGCTCGAGCACCAGGTCATCAATGAAGTTCTGCCTTACGGCCCGGGTGAACACCTCCGCCGGAATTTTATTTGGAAAAGGAGAGGAAAAGCGAGCCAGCCCAATCTGACTTGAGAACCAGGCAGTGACAGCCCCCTCACCATTTCCCACTATGGTGACGCGCCCGTTTTTATCAGTGGTCACCACCGCTTCATTGGAAGAAGTGAATTTTGCCCAGCGAGTCACATCCTCCTGAGTCCCATCCGTATAATTAGCCCTTACCAGGATACTCTGAAAATCACCCACTTTCAGCGTAGACAGCTTTGGAAAAATTTCCAGACTTTCCAGACGCGCATCAATCTCTTGTGGCGGCATCGCCCCGGCTGCAATCCATTCGGAGAGAACCCGGTAATCCCGCGATCCCACATCAATAAACCGTCCACCGGTATGCTTCAAGGCCGTGCTTGCCTTGGTAAGCAGCAAGCTGCGCCCAGGATCACTCAATTCAATCCGGCGCCCCCGGGCTTCCCGGGTGATTCGATTAAAATCTGTCTCAGGATCGTAGCCACGCAAGCTCAAACGGAAACCACCCTTACCCGAAATCGCTCCATGACAGGCTCCCATGTTGCATCCTTCTTTTGATATCACCGGAATCACATGGCGACGGAAACTCCACTCACTGACAAGCTCCATTCCCTTCACTTCAATTTCCGTCTTGGCAGAACGTCCCCCAGCAGCCTTTACCGTGATCGTAGTCCTGCCGTTGCCTTTTGGCATCACCACTCCATCAAGCACCGCCGCTACTTGCTCATTGCTGGATGAATAGTGAAGCTCCTTTGCCTCGCCCAGCAATTGCCCGCCATCACGATCCAAAACGATAAGCCGCTGGGATGATTCACTCCCTGTCAGAACACTTTTCTCCGGCAGAACAACGATAGCCGTGGCCTCTCTTTTTTTGTCAGCGGATAGAAGATTGGGAACACCGCACAACAACGCAGCAACAAGGACAAGCCCAAAAAAGCCTTCAATACGATTGCAATAATAGCTCATAACGGAATTTTTGGACAAGTTACCCAAACAGTTCACGAATCGGCTCCTTGCCAAAATCCACCAGAGGGAAAGGGCGACCTGCAGGGCCAGGCAAATGACTTTCGTGATTCAAACCCAGTCCACGGAAAATAGTCGCTACAATATCACCGGGATCGACAGGTCTCTCGGCTGGATAACCGCCCATCGGATCACTGGCTCCCACCACCTGCCCTCCCTGCACCCCGCCACCGGCAAAAGACACCGTAAAACACTGTGGCCAATGATCCCGACCACCTGCCGGATTGACCTTTGGTGTTCGCCCGAACTCTGCCAGCCCCGCCACCATCGTATCATCCAGCATACCGCGCTGGAAGAGATCTTCGATCAAAGCCGAATAAGCCTTGTCATACATCGGCGCAATCATGTCCTTCATCTGCGCTACCGATACAAAGGGTTTTGATCCGTGAATATCCCAGGACAATTCATTGAACACCGTCAAAAAAGTATTCACCGTCACAAAACGAACCCCGCTTTCCACCAGTCGCCGCGCAAGCAGGAAACACTGGCCCACCCGGTTCATGCCATAACGCTCACGAACCTTTTCCGGCTCCTTTGACAGATCAAATGCACTGCGCGCTTCCACGCTGGTCATGATACGATAAGCTGACTGGAAATTTTCATCCAGCAAACGGGCATCTTCACTGGCTTCGAAATTTTTCACCGTTTGATCGACGATCTCCCGCATGCTGCGGCGGCGCTCCAGGCGACTGGCCCCAAACTGGTCCGGAGGCAACAGATCAGGCACCTTGAAATCAGGTTTCGAGGGGTCGGCCATCAAGGCAAAAGGGTCGTGAGCTTTGCCAAGGAATCCTCCCGCCTGGCCATTAGGCAAATTGCCCCCACCACGACCCATCAATTCTGGCAACACCACAAAAGGAGGCAGATCGGTTTTTCTTCCCCGCAAATAACTCATCACCGCTCCTGCATGAGGAGTCTCCACTCCCCCTGTGAAACGACGACCGGTCTGCATCATCTGCCAACCTGCATCGTGAACCGCCGCCCCACTGTGCTGACAGGAACGCACCAGGGAAAATTTGTCCGCCACTTTGGCATGCAAAGGCAGGATCTCGGAAATATCGATATCCGGGGCCTTGGTGCGAATCGGTTTGAAAGGTCCACGAATTTCACTCGGTGCATCCGGCTTCATGTCCCACAAATCAAGCTGACTCGGCCCACCTAGATTAAAAATCAGGATGCAGGCCTTGTTATCATTGCCCTTATTCACCCCCCCCGCCTGCTTGGCCGCCAGATATTGGGGCAGTGACAAACCAATGGATCCCAAGGCTCCGATTTGTAAAAACTCACGACGGGATCGTCCGACCCCACAAATAGGGGCTTTGCTTTCAGCAAGAAAATCAAACATAATAAAAAACAGGGGCAGGGCTTGGCAAGACTGGCATTGCTTTCAATCCAACTTGCCTGATCACTTTTGCTCTCTTTCGAGCACACACAATAGCAATAAAGCTCTTATCCAGTATCACTTTTGCCAATACTGGAAAGGAAGATCAAAAATCAACATGGAGAGATTGCCCCTCCTATCTTCCTTGGTCTTGTAAAGAGTCAGTTATTTTTGGTATGATTTGCGCATACTCCCCATATGCTACAGTAAAAAGAAAGACCTGCCTATGAACCGACCGACAAATAAAAAGTACCCGCAGACGAAGTTCCAACCCCGTTTTACTGAGAACTTATAAAAGCTTCCAAACCTTCGCGGGTTATACGGTAGCGGGCACCGCAGCGCGGGCAATTGGCATTGGCAGTCTCTTCATCGGCAAATACCTCAGCAAGACTGGCCTCGGGCATTCCTGCAATGATCGGATAAATCCGATCCAGACTGCAGCCACAACCATAGTGATACACCCGGGTTTCCAACAAACTGAGTTCCTCCTCCTGATCAATTTTTTTGACCTTCTCTTCATCCAAATTCACAAACCATTCGAGATCACAGTCGGGTTGGGCTGTGATCATCACTATATCTTCCGCATCGATATGGAAATAGGCCGCCGGACGCTGCTCACTTTGTGAATAAAAATTCTCGACTGCATTGAACACATCATAATCCTCAAACACCACGGTGCTCTGACGGGTCGCTTCTTCGTCCCGGACAACCTGTGAGTAAAACATATTAGTACTGCTCACTTTTATATTATCGGTTGTTAATCGGGCTACCACATTGCCTGTTTTACTACTGCCCGCGGCAAACACATTCACTGCCGGTTCCTTGAAATTCAGCGTCCATGCCGTGGTCTCGTTACGAGGGCGGGAGGCCATATGCAAAGTGAGTGCTGCCAGGGCATCCTTGAGCAATTGATCGTTTTGTGGATCATGCCGGATCTCGTTTTCCATCAAATGAAGATAGTGATCGGTAAACAGATCGGAAAATTCTGCCCGGGTGAGCAAGACATTCCGCTCCCGAACAAAATAACAACGTACTTCAATCGATGTGCTTTCGGAGGCTGGGTCGGGTGCTTGGCTCATTTACCATTACTGATACAAAAAAGCAGCTAAAGGCGCAATCTCCAAAAATAAGATTCTCACTGCAATCAGACCCAAACTGTGTTTGCATGCCTCTACCATGAACGACCTATGGCCCATCACACTGAATGATTTGCAGACTGCCGCCCAGGTAATCGGGGAAACTATGCCCACAACCAGCAGCGCTATTTCCTGGCCACTGCTAAGCGAAAGAGCGGGCTGCGAAGTCTGGGTGAAACACGAAAACCATTTGCCCACCGGTGCGTTTAAAGTGCGCGGTGGGCTGGTCTATATGAACTGGCTGTCATCCGCTCACCCTGAAGTGAAAGGGGTCATCGCCGCCACCCGCGGCAACCACGGGCAAAGTGTGGCTTTCGCCGCCGCTGCCAAAGGGCTGGCCGCCACTGTCGTTGTTCCACATGGAAACAGCATGGAAAAAAATCGTGCCATGAAAGCCTACGGGGCTGATTTGATCGAATACGGATACGACTTCACGGAAGCCTTTCAACAGGCGCAAAAACTCGCCGAAGAGCAACACCTACACTTCGTGCCTTCCTTTGATTGGAAACTGGTGCATGGAGTCGGCACCGCCGGACTGGAATTTCTACGTGCGGCTGAAAATCTCGCTACCATCTACCTGCCCATCGGACTGGGCTCCGGAATCTGCGGCATGATCGCAGCGCGCAAAGCACTTGGTCTGGAAGAAAAAACGGAGATCGTTGGTGTTGTCGCTGAGCAAGCGAATGCTTACTCCCAATCTTTTGTCGCCGGTCACGTCGTCGAAACCGAATCAGCCAATACCATGGCCGACGGTGTCTCTTGCCGCATCCCCGACGCATGCGCCGTCGAAATCATCAATACCCACGTATCCCGCATCGTCGAAGTCACCGAAGTGGAAATCCAAAGTGCCATGTGTCACTATTTCACCGACACCCATCAAGTGGCGGAAGGCGCAGCAGCCCTTCCCCTCGCCGCCCTCTTGAAGGAAAAAGATCAGATGGCAAATAAGCGCATCGGATTAGTCCTCACCGGTGGAAACGTGGATGCGGAAATTTACCAGGAAATTCTAAAGTTCAAGTAATATTCCCAGCTTAAACACCTATCCACCTAAAGCGTTATAACTCTCTTCCATCATTCAACTTGCTGATTGGCTTGGATAACGCTTATTGCATCACCACCGTATTTTGAAAAGACCAATCAACATCCACTTGATCGTAGTGCTGGCTCTCTCCTGCATTACTCTGGTCTCCTGTGCCACCACCTCAACAACAGGAAGCAAATCTGGCCGCCGCCGCATGAGCGAAGACCAGATCCGCATCGCCCGATTGGAACGCGAATCCAGCATTGCCGCCGAAGCCAGTGGCGACTTTTGGATCGGGCGCCGCTGGTACACCAAAGGCACCCGCTTCTGGGGTTACGTTCGTCGCCCCCACCAACCTTGGTCAAAGGCCAGATTGGTGATGTTGAACGAATCGCAAAAACTCGCCCCTGACCGCTTACCGGAAGCCAGAGGTTCCGGCCATACCAACGGCTTTGACCACAATTACGAATACCAACTCTGGGGCCGCTTCACCGGTGACACCGTTTACGACCCCAACTCTAATTTGATGCTACCCGAGTTCAAGCTCTCTCGTTTTGAACAAATCAACAGCGACCCCGGTTACGTCTTCGAACCCTGGGAACGCTACTGGGCCAACAACTTCCCCCCTCTCACCCCCCGCACCCGCGCCATGCGACGCTAGCAATACATTCATAATTCTCCCCCTCCCCCCATGAAACTCCCCCTCCTCCTTTCCACTCTACTCTGCCTCACGGCGATCACCCCCACTCGCGCCCAGGACAAATCCCTCGATCTCGGCGATGTGCGTGAAGAGCACATCATGATCCCGATGAGAGACGGCAAACATCTTTCTGCCTGGCTCTATTTTCCCAAAGGCGAAGGCCCGTGGCCTGCGATTTTTGAACAACGCTACGCCTCCATTGAAGGCAAACGCACCAAGCTCAATTCAGCCGAACAAGCCGCAAAAGGTTATGTAGTAGCAATGGTGAACTTCCGCGGAGCGCAGAAATCCGAAGGTCAGTGGGTCGGCTACCGCGCTCTGGCCTGGGGTGATTTGCAGGATGGCTACGACACCTGCGAATGGCTGGCCAAGCAAAAGTGGTGCACTGGGAAAATAGGCACTTTTGGAAGTTCCCAGGGTGGTTTTGCCCAGAACTTTCTCGCCGTTTCTGCTCCACCTCATCTCGTCTGCCAATACATGGTGGACACCGGCCTCAGCCTTTTCCAGGAAGGCTACCGCATCGGCGGCGTCACCCGCCCTGGACGCTTCAAGGGCATGGACAAAGTCTGCCGCGATCCAGCTGACAACCAAGCCCTGATGAAAGAATGGTTCAGCCACCCGAACTACGATAACTACTGGAAAGACGAAGATTGCTCTCTGCACTTCGACAAAATGAACGTGCCCTGTTTCACCATCGGCTCTTGGTATGATTTCATGAACCAGGGATCAGTGATGAGCTTTCAAGGCAGACAGCACCACGGCGGACCAAAGTCGCGCAGCCAACAGCAACTGCTGCTCGGCCCCTGGCTGCACGGCCGCCTGAACAAAAACAACAAAGTCGCCGAACTCACCTTTCCTGAAAATGCCATCTGGCCGGAAAAGGACCACATGACGCGTTGGTTTGACCACTACCTGAAAGGAAAAGACAACAGGGTGGAAAAAGAAGCACCGGTTCGTTATTACGTCATCGGTGCTGCGCAGGAAGCCGGTGCTCCCGGCAATGTATGGCGCGAGGCAAAAGACTGGCCACCAGCGAGTAAAAAAACACCCTACTATCTGCAAACCGAAGGCGGACTGAATACGGACAAACCGACAGCTGATAAATCGACAACCAGCTACATCAGCGATCCCCTTAATCCGATGGAGATTCCCGGACGCGGTTTTCCCGGAGCCCGCGATGCGCGCAAATTCGAAGAACAGGCTGAAGTGCGCACCTTCACCACCGAAGTTCTAAAAGCTCCGACGGAATGGACCGGTCTGGTCAAAGTGGTACTGTGGTTTTCATCCACGGCCAAGGACACCGATGTGATCGTCCGGGTCAGCGATGTTTACCCCGACGGACGCTCAATGTTAATCATGGACTACCCGCGCCGTCTTCGCTATCGGGACGGCTTCGACAAACAAGTCCTGATGAAACCCGGCGAAGCGGTCAAGGTCGCCTATGACATCGGACGAACCAGCGTCATTTTCAACAAGGGCCACCGCATTCGCATCACCATCGCCAGCACCGGCGCTCCACTCTACGAGAGCAACCCACAAACAGGCGGCCCGCAGACCATCGAATACCCGGCCAATCCTGTCACTGCGACCAACCGCATTCATCACGAAAAAAGCCGCGCTTCCCACATCGTCGCACCCGTAATGGAGACTAAATGAGCGGCCTGATCGGACATACCACCTACGCCATGCTGGCAGCCAAAGCAGCAGCACAACGCCAGCTTCCAGTTGCACCGATCATCGAGCAGAACTACGCAAGTTATCTGGCGGGTTCCTATCTCGGGTCCGACATCCAGACGCTACCCGAAGCCATCTGTATCGACACCGGTCAGGAAGTCGGTTATGGAACCGTGCCGGTCAAAAAAAGCCCTATTACCGGAGGCCCTGTTCGCCCATGGAAAATCGAATTAGATGGAAAATCCTATCGGCCTCGAGACATCCACAGCCTGTTTTACGGACGCGCTCACATCGTATTCGGCTGGCGAGGTGAAGACAAACGCCACGCGATTGCCTGGGAGGATATTCCCGAATACATCTCCTCCGTAGTCGGCGATGCGATTGAGATCTTTGGACCGAGCCGTCGTCAACTGGCTTACATTTTCGGCTGGGCCACCCATGTTGTCGGCGACAGCCTGATCAAATCAGTCCACCCCGGCCTGCACCTGCATTTGATCGACGGTCAATACACACCGAAAAACCGTCCGATACAGGACCTGGTCACCTTTCACGAAATCGGTGTAAGGGAACTTGGCCTCGACTGGGCCGCCCTGCTCCACGACCTGGCACAAACTCCGGTGGAACCCGTGCAGGCTCACTACATGCGCTGCCGGGAAAAAGGCGGGCGCCTGGGGTCTCACTTCCCGGACGGATGGGATCCGGATAAAGGACAACTGCTGCAGATCGTTCTGGCCAAAAACCGAGAATTCGAAGCCAACCGAACCTCTGGTATCCTCAAAGACCTCGCTCTAACGAAGGACAAAAACGGAAGACTCAACTGCAGTCCGGAACTCAGTGCAAAAACGGGTGGTCTCAGCTATCAGGAAATGATCGAAGCCGCCGACCAAGCCAATTTCCGCCACATGCTTTGGGAAATGGCCGAAGCGATTGCCGATCTTTTTGAGAATGTCGTCGAGTTGCAGGAACACCTGCAGGAAATGCCTAGCTCGGCAAGCGATCCAAGCTGGGAAGTGCTGACCGAACGATGGAAGAAGAAGGCGTAGCTTGTTCCCTCCTCTCACCTCCGGGATGACCTTCGATGACAAATATAAATATGTCGTCGTATTGATATCAAATGAGGTGATATATAAGTTATGATCACAAAAATCAGTCGTCCAATCTTCGGTATTCTATGCATCGCCATCTTCGGAGGATTCCTCCACGCCGCCGAAGTTCCACTCGACGATTCCAACTCATGGCCTTTTTCCCAGCCTGCCGACACCTTTACCAATGACGCACTACTCGACCTCCGTTCTCTAAACGAGAAACAATCGGGGCAGAGCGGTTTCATCAGCCTAAGCCTGGATAAAAACGATTTTGTGCGCGGAGACGGAGAACCCATTCGTTTTTGGGCCGTCGGGACGGACGCCTATAAATTTACTGACAAAGAAATGAACGAACATTGCCGCTGGCTCGCGAAAATCGGCGTCAACCTTGCCCGGCTGCACGTCACCGTTTGCGTCAAAAAAGAAGGTGCGCAGATCTCCGACGTGAACCAGGAGATCATTGACGGCTGCCACCGCTTCATCAAAGCCGCAAAGGATAACGGGATCTACGTCCTCATTTCGCCGTATTACGCCCACTTCGACATCCCGGAAAGTTGGGGAGTCGAAGGAGGAAAACAACATGCGGTGGGTTTGATTTTCTTTAATTCGAAAGTCCAGCAAGCCTACAAAAAATGGACACGCACCTTTTACACCAGTGTAAATCCCCACACCGGCCTCCCGATCGCGAAAGACCCGACAGTCGCCATCCTTCAGATTCACAACGAAGATTCGCTCTTCTTCTGGACTTCAGCCGCCCTCATCGATCCTCAGAAAAAAAAGCTGGGGAAACACTTTGCTGATTGGCTAGGGAAAAAACACGGATCACTCGAAACTGCTTTTTTAAGCTGGGGAGATGCTCGAGAACATGAATATGATGACCCGGCCAACGGAGTCGCCGGGGTATTCGACGTCTATTTCCTCACCCAGGATTGGAAAGGTGACATGGCCAGGCGAATTCGCGATCAAACCCAGTTTCTGGCGGAGTTTCAGCATCAATTTTACGCTGACATGGGCAGCTACCTGCGAGACGATCTCGGTTGTCGCCAATTGCTCAATGCCACCAACTGGCGCACCGCGGACGACCCCAAACTAAAAGCTCTGGAGCGCCACAGCTATCACGCACTTGATATTGATGCCGAAAATGAATACGTTGGCTCCGACTTTCAGCACAAAGGGGGAAACGACGGTTATCGAATCGACCCCGGCGATTTTCTTGTCAACGAATCTGTCCTGCCTAAGCCCTACGAAATGTGCACCAACTGGACGCAAGAGGAAGGGCATCCATTCATCGTGACTGAAACAGCGTGGAAAAATCCAAACCGCTATCAGAGTGAGGGCCCCTTTCTCGTTGCAGCCTATCAAAGCCTAAACGGTGTTGATGCCGTCTGTTGGTTCAGTTGCCAAACACCTCGCTACGAAGAAAATCCACTCAAAAGCTTCTGGCGCATCGGTGATCAATTAGCGACCCATAAGTGGAACCACTGCTACCCTGGCATGATGGCCGGATTTCCCGCCAACGCACTTCTATTTCGCAAAGGCTACCTCAAGCAAGCCAAGCCCGTGGTCATCGAGGCACGCCCGTGGGAGGACCTATGGAATCGCAAAGCTCCACGCATTTCTGACAACGAAACCTATGGCGACCAACGCAATCCACCTGACCTCCAGCCAGGATGGAAACCCGTCGGTGATGAGATCAACCGGGTCGCTTTCCAGATCGGAGCAGTGCATTCAAAGCTCGGCGCCAACTCAGACCAAACTTTGATAGACACTGACAGCCTCTCCCGACTGTTCAATCCTGAAAAAGGTGAAATACACAGCAGCACCGAAGAATTGGTGTGGAACTACCGCGATGAGATTTGCACCATGAACACACCGAAGGCCCAGGGCATTACCGGATTCCTAAAGAAGAACGGTGGCACTTTCACATTCACCGACCTCACGATTGAAAGCCAGAACCGCTACGCCACCATCAACGTCGTTTCCCTTGACGACCGCCCCTTGGGAAGCAGCGAAAAAGTGCTGATTCAAGTCGTGACCGTCAACCGCCTGAGTGGATACAAAACAAAAGACGCCACCTTCGCCATAGGCAAAGGTGACAAGGCCTACAACGTTCAGGGCGAGCAAATCGTCCGCATCGGCAAACCTCCCTATCGAATCGCTAATACGGAAGTTTGTATTAAGATCAAAAATCCAAAACTCACGAAAGCAACAGTTCTGGATATCAACGGCTACCCTGTCAAAACGATGACAATCAAGAATGGTGTAGTGACGCTTCCTTCCTCAGCCATCTACACGGTGCTGCAATCCGGGGAATGACATCAGTCACTAAACTGATGTCTCCCAACGAAGAGAAAATGAGATCCGGGTAAAACACCGGTTTACACACAAAACTATCAGCCTTATTCCTCCACACTCTCCGCCTTCGCATTCTCAAATGCTTGCACCGCACACTTCGAACAAGTCTCACGAATACCGGCAAAAAAGTCGTTACCCTTGTCATCCATCAGAATGTAAGCAGGGAAATTTTTTACCTCGATTTTCCAGATGGCTTCCATTCCGAGCTCGGGATACTCAAGCACTTCAACTTTTTTGATGTTCTCCTCTGCGAGCAAAGCGGCCGGACCGCCAATCGAACCAAGGTAAAAACCACCAAATTCCTTACAAGCATCGGCAACCTGCTGGGAGCGATTACCCTTCGCCAGCATGATCAGGGAGCCGCCCTCGGCTTGAAACGGCGCAACATAAGAATCCATCCGCCCCGCCGTCGTCGGACCGAAGGAGCCTGAAGGTTTACCTGCCGGAGTCTTCGCTGGTCCCGCATAATATACCGGATGATTTTTGATATAATCCGGCAAGCCTTCACCACGATCAATACGCTCCTGCAACTTGGCGTGGGCGATATCACGAGCGACGACAATCGTTCCGGAAAGAGCGAGCGGAGTCGTGACAGGATACTGACTCAGCTCGGCAAGAATCTCGGCCATCGGACGATTCAAATCGATATTGACCGATTCCTTGGGTTTCGCTATTTCGGAATCAGCGGGAACAAAACGCCCCGGATTATCCTCAAGTTTTTCAAGCCAGACACCGTCTTTATCAATGCGTGCTTTGACATTACGGTCAGCAGAACAGGAAACACCAATCCCCACCGGACAGGAAGCCCCGTGACGCGGTAGACGAACCACCCGCACATCGAGGGCAAAATATTTTCCACCAAATTGCGCACCGTAACCCATCTGACGAGTGTAATTGAGCAGTTTTTCTTCCAGCACTTTATCCCGAAAAGCCTGACCATGTTCATTGCCTTCGCTCGGCAACTCATCGTAATACTTCGTCGAAGCCAGCTTCACGGTTTTCATCGTGGTCTCGGCGGAAGTGCCGCCGATCACGATTGCGATATGGTAGGGTGGACAAGCCGAAGTACCAAGAGTGCCCATTTTTTCGATACAAAATTTCTCGAGGCTGGCCGGATTGAGCAATGCCTTCGTCTCTTGGAAAAGAAAAGTTTTATTGGCCGAACCTCCCCCCTTTGCAACAAAGAGGAAGTCATACGAATCCCCGTCCGCGACCAGCAAATCAATCTGCGCCGGCAAATTGCTACCAGTGTTTTTTTCTTCATACATGGAGAGCGGCGCCGTTTGGGAGTAGCGCAGGTTCTCCTTGGTGTAAGCATTATAAACCCCTTGGGAAAGAGCCTCTTCATCACGCCCTCCCGTCCACACACGCTGGCCCTTTTTGCCCAGAATGATCGCAGTGCCTGTATCCTGACAAAAGGGAAGCACTCCGTGCGCCGCCACTTCGGCATTGCGCAACAAGGTCAAGGCAATCGTGCGGTCATTCTCGGTGGCTTCCGAGTCATCCAGGATCGCAGCGACCTTTTCCAGATGCTCGCTGCGCAACTTGAAAGCGATCTCCTTCATCGCCGTCTCGGCAAGGTAGCTGAGCGCCTGCGGATCGATTTTCAACATCGATTCGCCATTAAAATCGGCCGTCTCGACAAATTCATCCGTCAACAGGCGGTATTCAGACAAATCCTTTCCAAGCGGAAAGGGTTTTTGATAGTGAAAGGATGGTGCCGCTTTAGCCATGATAATTACCTATATGAAGACAGTTCAGATTTAGCTCACTTTATAGCAGTTGACGAGTAAAAACAGGTGCGGTTGATTTTCATGCTTCCGAACTATAAAAACCACCTCCCCCAAACAATACCATTTCAACAGTTCGGCGTAAATTTGGAGAGATCCCGATACCCCCTTTTTGAATGCGACAGCGTTTTATCTTTGTTTAAAACTGGCTATTCCTCCGATATGGCGCTGGAAATGATATCAAGCAAAGTAGCATGGGCTCCCAGCCCGTGAATCCCAAGTGAAACACTCGCACCAAACATCTACGCTACCTCTCAGTATTTGAACTGCCAGGCATTTGCGTTTTTACCCTTCAGCCCTATCCTTTCCGTGGACCGGGTTGGAAGCGGCCGTCAATATGACTACGTCTTTTTTTGTAATTATTACCATAATCCCCGCGTTATGCTTCTGGATGAAGCATGCGAACACTTGCCTTCGCAGGGCTGAAGAGCTCATCACGCAATATTGTGTCGAGGAGGAGATTGGGCTGGATGAAATCAAGCGTTATAAAACCGGCTATCGAGTCGGCTTCAGTCACCAAAGAACCCTCTAACAGCTAGGAATGTTTTATGCGCAGCTTGCTAAGCAATTTTAATCACACCGTTTTGGCGTTGTTGTTGATTCAGATCACATCCGGAGCAACCGCTCAGGAAAAGTATCCTCCGCAGATTCCAGCCATTGATCTTTGGTCTGGACGGACAGCAAAGGATTCGGCGTTTGTTTTTGCGATGGTGAACGCCCGGGTAAATAATGCGCCGAAAGAGGGCGTGCAGGCTCCTCAGTTCGTTCTTAGTGATGCAAAATCGGGAGAGACGCGCGTCTTGAGTAAACTTCGTGCAAAAAAGCCGGTAGTATTGTTTTTCGGTAGCCGATCCTGTAACATTACACAAGGATCATCGAAAGCCGTTAAGCAGTTGTGGAAGAGGTTTGGTGACGTGGCGGACTTTTATATGATTTACATTCGGGAAGCGCATCCGGAGGGTGGGTTCGGATCAAAGGAGTCCGGTCCTGAGCGAGGGGTGGCCGCAGCAAAAAAATTCACCGCTGTTGACCCTGAAACAGCAGCACAACGAGCAGTCTCGGCGATGGCATTTGGCAGGGACAAAGGCATTGAATTCCCCATTTTGATCGACCGGATGGATGATGCAACAACGGTGCGGTGGGGGGCTTGGCCAGTGCGGTTGTTCGTAGTCAACACATCAGGGACAGTGGTCTTTGCCGGTCAACAAGGCCCCTGGTTTCATAAACCGACAAAAATATATGACCCGGATATCAAAGGTATACCGATGTATCTGAAAAACCTTCCAGGGTATAGCAGGGGCAGCCTCGAAGAATTTCTGGAAAATTCCTTTCCCGAAAAGTGAGAAAGAAAATCGAGTTTTTTTACCCTGTGTTGCGAAACGCATTCATGAATGTCAGAGTGGCTCCATGCGAATCATTTTATTTTCTCTGTTCACAGTATTCACTTTTCCGGCAATATCGAATTCAGCGGATCCTGTAATCTTGATAGATGAAGGTTTTTTGGAGGAGAAGATTTCTGAGCTATGGGAACCGGGCGGCAGAAAAGGGTCATGGACCATTTTTGATGGAACTTTGCGGGGAGTGGCTAAACCGGATGATTCTCATGGCCCTGCCATTGGTGTTCCTGTCAAGGGACAGAACCTTGTGGTTGAATTCGATTTTCGCTATGCAACGAAGGGCCAGGGCTATTTCCTTTTCCTCATTGATGGAGATTCACAATTCAAAGGGCAGGCACACTTATTGCGTTTCTCAGCTCATCAAAATGTAATCAGTCTCATGCAAGACAGAGGGGACCCTGCTTCCAAGAAAGCTCAAAAAATTGCCAAAGATGAAAATGGCGGAAAACGAATTCCTCCTACAAAAGAGCAGCTTGCCGATCCGGGCTTCTACCGGATTGAGCGCCTGGCAACACAGAAGGCTGCAACTTCTGATGGTGAGTGGCATCATGTAAGAATCGAACTGAAAGGGAATCAGGTTACGGCCCAAGTAGATAAGAACCCCGAAATCAAGGGAAAGGGGACAGTCCTTGATGTTTCCAAATCCCGAATCGTTTTTCTGGTGGGACAGTCCGGAGATATTCGAATCGATAACGTCAAAGTAGAAAACCACTGACCGGAGCTAAACGCTGTTCCACAGGAGGAAAGTGGTATGAACTAGGAGAGTATTCAGACTGGCCCTTTCCAAGCGGAAATGGTTTTTTATAATGGAAGGGTGGTGCAGCTTTAGCCATGGCGATTCTATCTAAATATAAATTACCAAAAATCGATCAGCGGCAAATGAATTGAAAACAGCAATCTTCTTGTCTTTGCGCCTCCGTGAGACACCATCAGGATATACCCGAAAGACATAACGCCTCCTTAGAATAATAAAATGAAAAGTGAGAAAACACGCTTGAATGAGAGCTGGGCTAAAAACTGCCAATTTTTTGAATACACTTCTGCGGCTAATCCCCGGATGCCGAAGATCGAGGTCAAAGCATTCACGTCCGAATTGCATCAAATCAGCGAAACAAAAACCATCCCACTGGATTTATCAGAGTCGATGAAAACCGACTTTCCCTGCACGGGCCCTAACCTTTTAGCCAATTTTGTACATATTAATGCGGGTGAAAAACTCAGCACCCAAAGCCATGCCTCTTCACAGGTCTTTTTTGTTATCCGGGGAAAAGGGCACAGCCAATTTGAAGAAGGCGATCTGGCATGGAAAACTGGAGATTTATTCGCCCTTCCCGCTACAGAAAAAATCATTCATCAGGCAGATGAGGATTCAGCTTTTTATTGGGTGCATGACGCGCCTCTGCTGGATTTCCTGGGTGTGCGTTCTCAGACTAAAAGATGCCAACCCGTCTATTATTCTTTTGAAATGCTTGAAGATGAACTGGCTAAAGTCCGCGCCCAGAACGAAGGCAAGGACAAAAACCGGAACGGGATTTTACTGGGCAATCCGGATTGCGCCTTATCCAAAACGATCACCCATGACATGTGGTCCCTGTATAACCTTCTGCCTGCAGGGGATCATCAAAAAGTTCACCGACATAACTCTATTGCCCTCGATTATTGTGTGCGGGCAGGTGAGAACACCTACACTATGATTGGAAAGAAACTGGATGCCGAAGGCAACATCAAAGACCCCATCCGAGCAGACTGGGTAGCCGGCGCCATGTTTGTAACTCCTCCTGGTTGGTGGCATTCACACCACAATGAATCCAATGAAGATGCCGTGGTGCTTCCGGTGCAAGACGCCGGCTTACATACCTACGTGCAAAGTCTGGATATACAGTTTGGCCATGGTTATTGACCAAGCGAGCCTACTACTAGGAAGCAAAAAATGGCTGCTCCATTTCCATATATATAATTCCTCAAAAAACAGCTCCCTAAACAAAGGACTATTAACCTGACACGACTGAGCAAGCACGTGACGGCGGCGGTTCGCGGTTCCCTCTTGCTTTATTTCTTCACTTTCTTCTTCCTTGGTTTGCCTAAATTGGTATAAGGCGCCTTGTCGAAAGTGCTGCCGTCTCCCATCACCCGTGGATCATTGGCGTCCTTGAGTATTCCCATCAAGCGTTTCGACATTCTCTTCTGGATTTCGGCATAACCTTTCTCCCCCGCCAGATTTTTCACCTGATCCGAATCCTCGCGCAAATCATACAATTCTTCACCTGGACGCTTGCCAAATGCCCAGTCAAAATACTCTGGCCCCTTCACGCCCGCATCCTTACGATTCATAACCAGCCACGCCTTGGTCGGGCTGGCATCCATATCGGGAAAAGTAGCACTAGTATCTTCAGTCAAATTTTCTTCGGAAATCTCCTTATCTTCGCTCAATCCATAGGGGTTGCCCTCAGGCCAGCGACCGGGTTTGAAATTGCGGATATATAGGAAATTCTTCGTCCGCAGGGCACGCTGCGGATAAGGCAGGTTACCGACCCGCGCTATGCCCACATGACGCTCCCGCCCCGTCACCACAAAATCCCGACTCGAATCCACCCAGCCGTCGAGCTGAGAAGTGAGCACGTTCACCAAGCTTTTCCCAGTCATCACCTCTGGTATCTTTGTGATACCAGCCTCCAGGAAAGTCGGTGCCAAATCCATGAGGTTGACAAAATCATTCACCACCCGGTTTCCCGGTGCCCGTGCCGGCCAGGAAATCGCAAGCGGCACATGGGTTCCAAAATCGTAGAGATTGGTCTTGGCGTGAGTGAAACCCGGCACACCGTGATCACCGCTCACCACAACGATGGTATTGTGCAATTCACCGATGGCCTCCAACTTTTCCAGCAATAATCCCAAAGCGGTATCAAAGGCCATCGCCTCACCGAGATAATCAGCAAAGTCCTCCCGCACGATGGCTACGTCGGGAAGAAACTCGGGCATCGCTCCTTTCAAGTCATCCGGGTTCAGTCCCCACAAACGTTTGCCCGATCCCTTCGTCCACTTCCGGTGGACGTTGGTCGGTCCGAACCAATAACAAAAAGGCTGGTCCTTTTTTTCACGTGCTTTGAGAAAACTCTCAAAATTCCCTGACACTTCATCGTAGAGAACTTGTTTGGCTTCGGCCATCGACTTACCGCCTACATCCATCATTTTCGTCACATTTTGCGAGAACTGGTTGAACTTACGCCCCTTTGATTCGTATTCATATTTTCGTTCACCGTAAGGAGCATCATTCGGCGTGCCCGGACTCCATACCTTGTAAGTCTGCCCAATATGATAACCTGAATCTTTCAGCAATAGCGGAAAGGATGGAATAGTCGGATCCCACTTGGCACCTGAAAGAATCGCCCCCAGTCCGGTTCTGAAAAAATACTGCCCCGACAACAATGAGCTGCGACAAGGTGTGCAGGAGGGCGAAGTGACAAAAGCATTGGTGAATAACACCCCCGCTTTTGCCACCCGGTCAAAATTCGGTGTTTTGACGATGGCGTTTGGCCCACGTCCACCCTCGGCTTTCCCATAAGCGCTAGCATAGCGCCCCCAGTCGTCGGCAAAGGCAAAAACAATGTTTGGACGGTTTAAAACATCTTCAGCACCTTGTGTTTCAAGGAAAGTCAGTTTTGAAATCATCAATAGACAAACGACAATGGCCAGAGCGCGAATAGATATTTTCATAGCACTTAAGCTCTCCAAATCATAGCCTCCCGTCAATGGCGCAAATCGGCTAGATTGAATCACCCTCTCCATTTCATCAACTATTTATTATTCGGGCCTTTTTGTGTCCATTTTCCTCCGGCTGTCTTGCTTCGCTGCGGCTGTGGTTCTCCCCATCTCCTCCTAATTTCTTTGACCTTCTACAAAAGCTGCATGAAGATCGATCCAGAAGCATGCTGACCAAACGAATCATCCCCTGTCTCGACGTGACCGATGGACGCGTAGTGAAAGGAACCAAATTTCTCGAACTGCGAGACGCTGGAGATCCAGTCGAATGTGCAATGGAATACAACCGCCAGGGAGCTGACGAACTGGTCTTCCTCGACATCACCGCCTCTTCCGATGAGCGCAATACCATGATCGATGTGGTGCGCCAAACCGCCGAACGCTGTTTCATGCCCGTCACCGTCGGTGGCGGCATCCGCACAGTCGAGGACATGCGCAAAATGCTGCTCGCTGGCGCCGACAAGGTGGGCATCAATACTGCAGCAGTGAACAATCCGGACGTCATCTCTGCCGGTGCCGAGGCCTTTGGCCGTCAGTGCATCGTAGTCGCCATCGATGCCAAACGCAAAGCCGATGGCTCCGGTTGGGAAGTTTATACCCACGGTGGTCGCAATCCGGTTGGCTTGGATGCCATCGAATGGGCCAGGGAAGTCTGGCAGCGCGGAGCAGGCGAAATTTTACTCACCAGCATGGACTCCGACGGAACCAAAGCTGGCTACGATCTGGAGTTAACCGCTGCCGTCAGTGACGCCGCCGAAATCCCGGTAATCGCCAGTGGTGGAGCCGGCAATGTCGATCACATGGCCGAAGTGCTGGATCGGGGCAAAGCCGACGCAGTGCTGGCTGCCAGCATTTTTCATTTTGGAGAATACACTGTTGGCGATGTTAAAAATGAACTGATCGCCAAAGGCGTCCCCATCCGACCCGCCCTCACTCTGGCTTCCTGAAAAAAAGTCCATGGCAAAATCATCCACGGCCCTGAGTTTCCATGAAGAACTCTTCGGGGACTACCAAAAATTGCCTGAAGAAGCGGCGGCGATTCTGGAGTTGCTTAGCGTTTGTTATCGAGTCGAAAACCAAACGGACTTGACTAAGTTGGTATCTTTGTCCGCCCTGCGGGCCCGTCGCTCCAGTCGGGCCTTCACCATGGTGCAAATCAAAACCTCACTCAAACAGCTTGAAAAAGACGGTTTCATCTACAAAAACCATGCACAAATCAATGTCCTGCCCGGCCTGGCTGATTTGATCGTGCACTCACTGACAGAAAACGCCCCTGAAAAACTCAAGCGCATCGACAATGCTGTGCAGGCAAGAGCTAAACAGGAGAACCGTTTTTTCTTCAACTTTTATTCTACCGCCGAAGGCCTGATCCAAACGCGACGTGATCTGAGATCAGCTTATCTCTCCGGAGATGACAAAGCTCTGGATGCAGCCTTTGATAACTATTCACGCCACCCCAAACACAGCATCGGCTTCTGGGAATTTGTGAATACCCCCTTCCAGCTAGACCGCTTTCTCAAGCTGCCTGAGCTTATCAAACAAGAGGCCTTCACCCAAGTGCACCATTTCCATTTGCAAGAGTTCATCCCCGGAAATGCTTTGCTGGAATCTGCTGAATCAACGCTAGCCCTCTCCCCGCAAATCCTATCGGCGCATGCCGAGCACCTCATACTTTCCGGTCGCTTCGAAGAAGCCGCTGATCTCGCTGAAAAAATCCTGAAACAGCCTGCTCCCGGATTTCTAACTGTAGGTTTGTATATCAACGGCTGGTTGGCTTTCATCAAGCATCAAGATGACGAAGCTATCGATTTTTACGAACAAGCGCTCAAGGAAAGTTTGAGAGGCAGTAAAAAACGCAAAGCTTTTCCTTTTCGTTATTCCGGTTTATTTTTCATCCTCGCTCTGTGTCGACGTGGCACGGCTGAGGACATCAACAGGGCAAAAAGCATTTACGACTGGGGCATCGAATTTTCCCCACCTTTTGCCATCACCCCCATCGAAGCCATTGCTCCACTACTAAGCTTCAAGCTCGGTGATGAAAGTGCAGCGATCCGGCAGATCGAAAACATGTGTGTCACTTTGCTCAGGGAATCCCCCCCGACTCTTTTTGCTCACTTCATCGAATTACTTAATTTTTACTGGATCAAACCTGAACTACTCGAAACCACAGAAATCATTAAGCGCCTGTTTTTCATTATTGATCAATGCCGACGATGCCAATTTAACTGGATCGAAACCGAGGCCATCAAGCTATTATTAATTACCAAAAAAGAAGGAGCTAATCGCTCTTTAAAAAAACGCCTCCTGGAGCTGCGAAAGGATATAGGAGGAGTGAACCACCCCCTTATATCGCTGATTCCCCACATGGAGAAATGGGATCGCTCACTCAGTGCGCTGGAAAGTCTGGGCCAGCAATCTTCTAACAATGATCAAAGCACAAGTGGCTCGACTGAGCCGGAAAAAAAACTGATGTGGTTGTTAGTCGCTCGTAACTACTACTTTGATCCCGAAGAAGAAAAAACTAGTGACAAGAGTGCTCTGAATTGGGTATTGACTCCATTCGAGCAAAGCCGCCTCAAATCAGGAAAAATGGGGAAAGCCAAAAAAATAGCCCTCTCCCGTCTTTTGAAAGGAGCCGCTTCGATGAGCCATCTCACCGATCAAGACCGCAGTGTCTGCCGCTACATCCGCTCCGAGGCATCACGTTGGGAAGGAACTTCTTACCACATCTCCAACCCCAAAGTTCTCGAAATACTGATAGGTCATCCGATGATTTTCAGCGATGAAAAAACAATGGCCCCTCTCGATTTACTCAGACGCGAACCCGAGCTAACTCTCTCCGAGGTCAGCAAATCGAAAATCAAGATCAATCTCTGGCCAGAGATCAACATCCAAGGCAATAAATTCCTGTTGATGAAGGACAGTCCTACCCGTTATTTTGTGGTGCCTATCGGCAAGAATCACCTCAAGATTGCCCAGATCATCGGCAATGAGGGACTCACTCTGCCCAAAACATCCAAAGATCGCACACTAAAATCTCTCGCCGCCCTGTCATCCACCATCCGGGTGCAATCGCAAATTGACGGCGATGCTCTCGATGCCTCTAATTCTATCCCCGCCGACAGCTCACCCATCCTGCACCTTCTACCCCAGCAAGATGGACTGATCGCCGAACTGTTTGTGCAACCTGTCAAACCTGACGGGGATCACTATCACCCGGCCAAAGGCGGCAAAATTATTTTTTCACGTGGACAAAAAGAAAATCGGCAAAGCTCCCGCGATTTTGATGAGGAAATCAAAAAGGTGCAAAATTTCATCGATCAATGCCCGAGTCTGACGCAAAGCCAGAATCCTGACCGCCCTTACATTTGGATTCTCGGCGACCCCGAATCCAGTCTCAACCTACTGGTTGAGCTGCAGCAATTGCCCGCCGACACCGTCGAAGTCTTGTGGCCCAAAGGTGAAACATTCAATCTGCGAGGCATCGTCAGTTCCTCCAACTTCAAATTGTCGCTCAACAAACAAAAGAACAACTGGCTTGAAGCCTCCGGCGAACTTGAGGTCGATGACGAACTGGTGCTGGACATGAAAGAAATCATGCTGCTGCTCGAAGAACAGCAGGAAGAAAAATTCCTCAAACTCAGCAACGGGCAATTCCTCGCTCTGAGCAAAAGTTTTCGCCAGAAACTCGATGATCTGAGACTGCTATCATCCCCGGGTAAAGATGGCATGCTCAAAATGCATTCGCTCGCCGCCCTCGCCCTCGAAGAACTCGCCGACGAAAAACAGAATCACTGCAACGCCGCTTGGAAAAAACACCTCGAGCAGTTGAAGGAAATCAAAAACTTCGAAGCCAAACTGCCCTCGACCCTACAGGCCGAATTGCGTCCCTACCAACTTGAAGGGTTTCACTGGCTCACCCGCCTCGCCGAATGGGGCGCCGGCGCCTGTCTCGCCGATGACATGGGACTCGGGAAAACCGTGCAAGCAATTGCCCTGCTGCTACACCGCGCCGCCGACGGCCCGGCCCTGATTGTCGCCCCCACCTCGGTGGCCGCCAACTGGATGAATGAAATCATCAGATTTGCACCCAGCCTCAATACCATCCGTTTTGCTGGGCGGCAAAATGCCGGCTTACTGAAAAAACTCAAGCCTCGCGACATGGTGATCACCACCTACGGCATGCTGCAACAGAATGACAACCCGATCACCGAAATCGATTGGCACACAGTCGTTCTCGACGAAGCCCAGGCGATCAAAAACCGCAGCACCAACCGCTCAAAGGCAGCCAAGGAACTGAAAGCGCATTTTCGCATTATCACCACCGGCACCCCGATCGAAAACCACCTGGGGGAGCTGCACAATCTATTCGACTTCATCAACCCCGGCCTGCTCGGCAGCGCTGAGAGTTTTCGCGCTCGCTTTACCGACCCGATCGCCCTCTACCAGGATGCCCAGGCACGTACCAGCCTGCAGCGCATCGTGCGCCCTTTCATCCTGCGCCGGCTCAAAAACGAAGTACTAAAAGATCTGCCGCCACGCACAGAGATCACGCTCGATGTCGAGATGAGCGAAGAAGAAAGCGCCTTTTACGAAGCCCTACGTCAGAACGCCGTTGAAAACCTGAGCGAACCCAAGGATGACGACGAAAATGCGGGCAAAAAATCTTTCCTCATCCTTGCCGAGATCACCCGCCTGCGCCAAGCCTGTTGCAACCCTTCAATGGTACAGGAACACGACGCTCCGGAAAGCAGTAAACTGCAGGTTTTCACTGATACTGTTAGTGAAATCCTCGAAGGCAATCACAAGGTGCTGGTCTTCAGCCAGTTTGTCTCCCATCTCGCCATCTTGAAACAGCGCTTAGAGGATTTGAACATTTCCTATCAATACCTCGACGGCTCGGTGTCTGCCAAAAAACGCCAACAATCCATCGATGACTTCCAAAACGGTGAAGGTGACGTTTTCCTCATCTCTCTGAAAGCCGGCGGTTCCGGCCTCAACCTGACCGCCGCCGATTACGTCATCCACATGGATCCCTGGTGGAATCCCGCCGTCGAAGACCAGGCCTCCGACCGCGCCCACCGCATCGGTCAGCAACGCCCGGTCACCATCTATCGGCTGGTCACCAAAAACACCATCGAAGAAAAAATCGTCGCCCTGCATCATCAAAAACGCGACCTCGCCGACTCCCTGCTCTCCGGTGCCGATCAAGCTACCCGACTTTCGGCAGAGGACATGCTTAAGTTGATTCAGGAGGCTTAAGTCAGTTCTAACATTGGCAGCACTTCTTTTTGTATAATAACAAAGTGCGCGTCTGGACTGATCAAAGGAGCTTTTTCCTCTACCTCAACGGTTGCAATGAACAAGTCAGACGCGAGAACAGTGAAACCCTTGGCTCTCAAAGCTGCTCCATGACCTGCTGCGATATCCCAGTGGTGAGAATGAATAAGCAAGCGTTGAGCGAAGCTCAAATCTTCATAAAGGTCAGACAACTCAGCTGGCCGCGCACCGAGAAAAAGCTCACCACACTTTACTCACCGCTCCGCCGGCTCCTCGATTTTAGCCTGATTTTCATGCCGCCAATCCTCCAAAATTTTACGTATTTTTTCCTTCTGCGTATCCGTGAGAAGCTTGTCAATCCGGGGCAGGTATTCTTCCTCCATCACCTTCTCGCTGCTTTTCAGATAATCCCGCCGCAATTCCCAACGCCGATCCAAAAAGTCATTCACAAGAGGTCTAACCTGCTCTCGTTGTTCGTCGGTCATTTCAAGTTTATTAGCCAGGTGATCGGCAACGTATTCTTTCGAAGCGGCGGTTTTCCACCCCTCTGCCTTTTTTGCATTCACAATGATAAGAATAAGCAAGGTAATCGCCCCAAGCACAAATCCCATGCTGAAAATAGTTACGACACCGCAGCCGGCTTTAAATTTTGTTTTTTTACCACTCATCAAAAAGGTTTGTAAGGCAAATAGCCCGTCACATGGTTCACAAAAGAATTTGCATCGGCAGGAAGAGATAATCCAAACCAGAACACACAAAGTAACACCGCCAATATCACCACTGGAGTCAGTCCGACTGCACTGCGCCAAATCCAGGAAGTAAAAACGGCAAGAAAAGCTCCGGCATCACCAATTTCGCCAAATTCTCTCTCACGCAAGTTCGCGATATTTGCCATCAAGCGAGTCTCAAAAGCAAACTCGGCTCGCGAGGTGTCCTCCCGGTAAGCACGCGCTTGCTCCAGAACTTGATCAAAGCGATTTGTATTTTCTTCTTTCATGATTTGTATGCGTTTATCATTTCTCACCACCCTGTTTTTCAACAATTGCCCGCATCTTGTTCCGTGCCCGATAAGCCCGCACCTTCACATTGGATTCACTCCAACCAGTCAGGCTGGCAACTTCTTTCACGCTTTTTTCTTCCAGTTCCATTAATGTGATCACCAACTGTTCTTTTTCGTTCAGTTTTTCCAGCAAAACCTGCACCACTTCCCAAGCCTCCCGTTGACGCCTTTGCCGTTCCTCGGGAGCGTCTCCGGAAAACATCCCGTCACCCGACATTTGCCGGACGGGCATTTCATCAACGAGCACTTCGCTCTCACGGCGTTTGCGGTGTTTTCTGAGGAAATCATAACAAGTGCGAACCGTCACTGTCATCAACCAGTGCTCAAAAGGGGCATCGGCTCGATAAGTTTTCAGTCCTTTCCATATGCGAATAAAAATGTCCTGCGCCAAGTCCTCCAGTTCCGATCCATTACGAGTGTATCGAGAGGCTGTGGAAAATACCCTCGAACGATATCGTCCCACCAACACCGCATAAGCTGCATCGTTTCCCGCCAAAACCTGCTTGACCAGTTCTCCGTCCTCTTGCTCCGGCACTCTAGTTGTTTAAATGATTTTTTATGGTTCTGGCAAGCAGATCCCTCCTTTCCAGCCAAATAGACGCAACCCCCATCCCGACGGTTACAAAAAACAACCGCAAAAACTCAAGGCTACACGTTCTTTCCAAAACAGCTTCCCTCAGGGAGGGCTTGCCCACGTAAAAAACCAGCTGCAGCCATGCGGGAGCGACCTTCCAGTTGCACTTCAAACAACTCTAAATAGCCATCGCCAGTCATCACACGAAGCCTCTGCTGTGATGCCTCCCCAGCCGACAATACGCTGCCAGGGGGCAGGCCTGCAAATTCTGTTTTTTCGGTCCCGGATAAATCCCCTACCTCTACAGGTGGAAAAATTTTCAAGCGCTTATTTTTGCCATCTGACAGAGAGATCAGCGTGCCGGTTCCCGGCCAGGGATCAAATGCCCGTATTTGTCGCTCAATCTCAATGGCAGGGTGTGACCAGTCAATCACCCCATCCTCCCTGCCGAGCTTGCCGGTATGGGTCATCTCTTTTTCATCCTGCACTTCTCTCGCAGCACTTCCAGTCTCCAGTAAGGGCAAGGCGACTGCCAAAGCCTTCGGCCCGACTTCCGCCAGGCGATCATGCAAAGTCCCGCCGCTTTCATCTGCTGCGAGGGCAATCGCCTCTTTCCTGATCATATCGCCTGCATCCAGTTTGCGGGCGATGTGCATCACGGTGATTCCGCTTCTTTCATCACCCGCCAATATGGCCGCTTGAATTGGTGCCGCCCCACGATGCTTCGGCAAAAGTGACGCGTGCAGATTGATGCAGGCGATCGTCGGCACATCGATAACGGCCTGTGGCAGCAGACAACCGTAAGCCATCACAACGATCAAGTCCGGAGCAAGTTCCTGGAGATTGTCCAAAATCTCTGGATTTTTCCGTAAACTTTCCGGCTGAAAAACCGGCACCCCCCGCTCGGCAGCCAGGGTTTTGGTCACCGTTGGAGTCATTACCTGTTTCCGCCCGACCGGCCGATCAGGCTGGGTAAACACGGCAACCACTTCATGACCTGACTCGTCAATCAGCCATTTCAGACTCGGGAGACCAATCTCCCCTGCCCCCATCCACACAATCCTCATATATGTTTCCTATCGTGAGTGACTCTTGAGCGTGATCAACAATATATTTACCTTCTGTAAATGGCCGAACATTCAGGCAATTATGTTCATGCTTTCCTCCCACACCGGCAGCTTCATGATAGTATTAAGAATATCAGATAGCACTTTCACCGGCGGATGGGCCGCATCAATCTCTGTAATGATATCTTTAGAATAATAGCTCAGCAAGACCTTGGATTCTTCTTCGTAGGTCTTCACCCGTCGAGCGATCACTTCATCACTGGCGTCGTCCAGACGATTATCCTTCAGTGCTCTTTTTCGTAAACGCCTCGTTAATTCATTACGATCAGGTACGGATAAATGGAAAAGCTGGCTCACATTCAAATACTTCTTCATGATTTTTGCCTGCTCAACATTGCGGGGAATACCATCGAGAATCAAAAAGTCAATATCTGGCTTGAAAATATGAGCCTCGACTTGATTATCAATCTGGGCTTTCCAGAAGCGCACCGTGACTTCATCCGGCACCAGCTTGCCTTCGCTGGAGTATTTTAAAAACTCCTGACCGATCTCAGTTCGCGTATCCATCGAGCGGAAAGCATCGCCGCAGGAGAAATGAAACAAACGGGGAATCCGGCCGAGAACAGCGCCTTGAGTCCCCTTCCCGCTACCCGGTGCACCGAAGATCAGGAAGGTATTGTATTTTTCTGGGATTTTCTGACTCATGAGATTTAAAGGGAATCGGCCTGCTTTCGATTCCATTCCGAATTCGGACGCAGTTTCCACTGTTAGAATTAATAATCACAGTTAAACTGCCATGCAATCCTGAATCTCATTTTCCATTGATTAAAAAATTTAGCCTATTCCTCGCTCTACGGTATTTGAAACCGAAGAGAAGCTTTGTCTCGGTCATCACCCTGATTTCCGTCCTGGGAGTCGCTCTGGGTGTCACCCTGCTTCTAGTCGTAATTTCAGTGTTCACCGGCTATGGCGAACGCATCAAAGAAACCATTCTCGGCTTTGAACCACATGTGATCGTCGATTCCGGTCAGATCATGTATGATTCAGACCTGCTCATCGAACAGATCAATAAAATTCCGGATGTTGTTTCGGTCACCCCTTACATGCGGGGCCAGGCTGTACTCGATTTCCGGGGGCAACGGCTTGCCCCCCAACTACGCGGCATCGACCCTTCTCCCGGACCGGAAACCGAGCGTATGAAAAAAATCATCTCCAAAGGGGACGGTGAATATGATCTCGATCTCGACACCGCCATCATCGGTGATCAAATGGCCGACAGCCTTGGTATTCGAATCGGTGACGTCATCACTATTTATTCCCCCAATATCGATGCCATCATGGATGCCATCGATGCCTTCACCGACTCGGCCAGTGAAGAAGAAAAGAAAAAAGCCTTCGACTCGATTCGCCAAGTCAGCCTACCTCAAGAATTGATTGTCACCGGCATTTTTAATTCCGGCCATAATGACTTCGATAGCAATGTTGTATTCGTCCATCTGGAAACTGGACAAGCCCTCTACAACCTGCGTGACGGAATCCACGGACTGGCATTACAAACTGAAGACAGCTTCCTCGCCCATCAAGTCCGTGATGCAGTCGCCGAAGCCACTGACTACCGCTACCGTGTTGCCTCCTGGATGGATATTCATAAATACATTTTCGATGCCGTCGCCATGGAACGACAAGCAATGTATTTCCTCTTATTCATGGTCATGATCGTCGCCGCTTTCTGCATCATGAACACCATGATCACCGTGGTTTACCAAAAACGTGCCGAGATCGGGGTGCTCAAAGCCCTGGGGGCATCGGAACAGCAGGTGGCTTCCCTCTTCCTGATCCAGGGCATGATTGTCGGCATAATCGGCGTGATTGTTGGCCTGGGCCTTGCTTTTTTGATCATCGCTTACCGCAACGCGATCACCTCGACTATCGGCAAGCTGTTTGGCATCGAAATATTTTCCTCACAGGTCTATATGATCGAAGGCGGACTCCCGGCAGTGGTCACCTCCCAGGATGTGATTGCCATTTCTCTCGGAGCCTTTATATCCTGCGCTTTGGCCTCCCTCGCTCCGGCTTGGATTGCCGCCCGGCTGGAACCCGCTAAATCATTGCGCTCAGAATAACAAACCAGGTTTTTGGAAAACTCTTTTTGAATGCAGATCTACACCACAAAAGACGGCAAGAAACAGGGCCCGTTCACCATCTACCGAATCAAGGAGCTGGTCGACGCAGACGAGCTGTCACTGGATAATCTTGGCTGGCATGAAGGTCTCGACCAATGGAGGCCACTCAAAGATATTTCGATTGTCACCGCCACTATCGAATCCCTCAATAAAAAAATAGATCACTCCACAGACAGTGAGAATGATGGAACCAATGCCACCATCTTTCCCTACTGGGAACATTTGGAATCGCATAAAAGCAACACAGACGGCAAACAAGAAAACGAAAGCACCGATGAGCCCTCGCCTTCATCACCTGTTTCCAATTCATCCCTCCCCCTGCCCTCCGGCAGTTCCCGTAATAAGAGTTTTGCTGCTTCTGGAAGCGTACACCCCTTCCTTCGTTTCTGGGCTCGTTTTTTTGACTATTTGCTACTGAATACCCTGGTCTGGTTTGTATTCGACCACCCACCCATCCCTGACAGCCTGGAGAAGCTGATCGAATTTTACAAAACCCTGCCCCAGGAAGAACAAATACGCATTGCCCTCATTCAGGGGGGAGCACTTTTTGTCTGGAATTTTATCGAAGCCCTGCTCATATCTTCCTTTGGGACCACCCCGGGGAAGATGTTGTTTAATATTAAGGTTACACGAAAAAACGGAAACCCTCTCAAATATTCAGAAGCTATAGGCCGTTCATTGATGGTATGGATCCTCGGAGTTGGGATAGGATTGGCTTTTTTACAAATTCTGGCTATGACTTTTTCCCTATTCTATCTGCTCAATAAAGGAGAGTGCGCCTGGGACCGCACTTTGCACACCCAGGTTCACCACCGCCCCCTCGGTCCACAAAAAATCGTTCTCGCTGTTGGAGCCTACCTCGTTCTACTTTCCCTGCAACACCTTCTCTTTTCCTGACCGCTCTGATGACTCCACCTTGCAGCAACACCCTGATTCTGCATTGCCACCTGCCCTGGATCAGGCATGCTGAATCGATGCATTGTACCGAGGAAAATTGGTGGATTGAGGTGCTTACGGAGAGTATCCTCCCCCTGCTCGAATCACTCCACCGCCTGCGAGACGAGGGAGTGCCATTCAAGATCACCCTGGCAGTCAGCCCAACCGTGTTGGCGATGATGCGGGACCCTCTTCTGCAGGAACGCAGCGAGGCTCAACTCGACTGCAGTCTTCATCTGGCGCTCACCGAGATCGAACGTGGTACGGATCCTGAAAAACGACCACTCGCCCAGTGGTACGCTGACCACTACCACCGTTTGCACACTTACTTTTGTGAGTTATGGAAATACGATCTTGTCGCCGCGCTCAATGACTTGCGCCAGTCTGGTCATGTAGAGATTCCCGCCAGTGCCGCCACCCATGCTTTGCTGCCGCTATTCTTAAAAGCCCCGGATGTATTACGTGCGCAAATCAACATCGCTTGCTCCTTTTACCAGGAGTGTTTTGGGGAGAAACCCGAATTATTCTGGCTGCCCGACTTTGCCTATTCCCCAAGCCTTGAGCCCTTTCTCACTGAAGCCGGAATCAAACACCTCATTCTGGATGAACATGCACTGACTTACAGTAATCAAGTTCCCCTCGAAGGCATTTATCACCCGGCACAAAGCCCGGGCAACACCCGCTTGTCCTTTCGCGACGTAGAAAGCAGTCAGGAAATTTTAAAAATTGAAGCAGGCCTGCTACATGATACTCGCTACCGACAAGCCTACAAAATGTCGGGTGATGAAACTCCGGTGAATGGCTTGAAAATTCATCTCGAAGCCAGGCAAAGCAATCAGATCGCCGCCTTGAAAATTCACTGCATGGATTCCGATGACCTTTACGATCCTGGTCAGGGACAAAAAGCCGCCCAAGAACATGCAATCCGTTTTTTAAAATCCCGGAGAAAACAAATTTTTAAGCTCAAAAACAAAGGGATTCAAAACCCGTCGATAGTCACCGTTTACGAAGCCGAACTGTTCGGCCACTGGCGTTTTGAAGGCATCCCTTTTCTCGAAGAGGTCCTGCGTCAATTCGCAGTGCAAGATGACATGACTCTCGTCAGTCTCTCAGAAGCCAGCCAAACAACAGCCCTCAATACAGTAAACCCCATCCCTTCCTCCTGGGGCGAAGGTGACTATTTCGAAAACTGGTTATCACAGGAAAATGCCTGGATTTATCCACACCTGCAACGCAGGGCAGAGCAACTGCAACGAATCATTGCCGCCCTGGATCAGAATATTGATGGTTTGCCCGACGGGCTCGCCGACCACCGCAGTCGCTGCGTGAGCCAGATGACCCGCGAATTATTACTTGCACAATCCAGTGACTGGGCCTCCTTCATGCGTCAGCCCGCCACTCAGGCCTATGCCACCCACAGATTTGAAAAGCATCTGGAAAATTTTGACCAGCTTGCCTCGATTTATTCTTCCAATATTGAATCCGATACAACACGCCTGCTCGCGATCGAGCAACAGAACCCTCTGTTTCCCAATCTTGAGTGGAAGATCTTTGCATCCCCTCAATGATCTTGTTACCATCCCCTTTTTATCTGACTGACCATGGCTAAAGATATTGTATATTTTGATCTGGAAACCCAAAAACTCGCCAATGATGTTGGTGGCTGGAACCACTTGGACAAAATGCTCATGTCGGTGGGCGTGACCTATAGCACCGCCCTTGGCAAATACACGATCTATGATGAAAACCACGTTCAAGGCTTGATCGATCAACTTCTCAATGCCGATCTTGTCGTTGGATTCAACCACGTTGGATTCGACTACGGAGTTCTGATGGGCTACACCGTTCTGGATCTGGCCGAGCAAACCAACAACCTCGACATGCTGTTAAGCCTCGAAGAAAAACTCGGCCACCGCCTGAAACTTGACGCCCTTGCCTCGGCTTCACTCGGCGCAGGTAAAAGCGCTGACGGATTACAAGCCGTTAAATGGTGGCGTGAAGGCAAGGTAAAAGAAATAGCCGAGTATTGCTGTTTTGACGTGAAAGTAACCTGGAAAGTGCATGCCTACGGTGCCGAACACGGCCGGGTCAAGTACATCGGCCGCCACAGCCCGGAACCACAAGAGGTCGAAGTTGATTGGCAAATTGATTAAACGTGCCTCCGATACGCAGCTGGGGTTTTTTCCACCCGCTTGCGGAAATGCTGGGTGAAACTGCTCGCATCCACAAAGCCACATTGGCGGGCTATTTCTGTGATAGTAAGCGAGCTTTCCTCCAACAGTCTCTGTGCGGCCAGAATGCGTGTAGTAATCAAAAACTCTTGCGGGGTGACACCAAACGTAGAACGGAACTGACGCTGTAGCTGCCTGAGCGACTGACCGGCAGTCCTGGCTATTTCAGCAATAGAAACAGGCTCGGCAAAATCACGCCGGATGATCTCCACCGCCCTGGCAACAGTTTGATAGACGGGCAGTTTCCGATCCGATTCATCGGGACGGCGCAACACACCCATCACCCCTTGTACCAAACCTTGTCGATCCGAAATCGGCAGCTTGGTGATCAAAAACCAGTCCGGCAAACCCTGGCGATCCCACCACAACTCCATGCGCTCGATCCGGCCCACCTCTCCAGATATGATAAGCCTGTCGTCATCCACATAGGATTGAGCCATGATGTCGGGATTCAAATCAAAATCAGTTCTCCCTAAAATTTCCAAATCATCACTCATTTGGTAAACCTCCAGCAATCCTCTGCTGGCAAACATAAGATGCCCTTCTTTATTTTTAGAAAAGAAGTGCAGACCGGGTAAATGATCAAACATACTGTGAAACAAGTCGGTTGGATCAAGTCCAGCCACCCATGATTCACGTTTACCCATCCACTGCGCCATCTCAACTGCTGACCGCTCAGGACGTTTGCGAGCTTGATAAGATGTCGTATTCCGCATAGTTTTTGTCGTTGCATCATTGCCCGTATTCCCGTCATATGTCAAGCATGCAAGAGCAAGCTATGAAACCCATTGTCCAGATCTCCCTCGACTTGACCAATATTGAAGAAGCCCTCGAAACTGCGGAGATGGCCCTGCGTGCCGGAGTCGATTGGCTCGAAGCAGGCACGCCCCTCATTCTAGCCGAAGGGCTGCACGGGGTTCGTGCGCTGCACGAACATTTTCCCGGCACTCCGATTGTTGCTGACCTCAAAACCATGGACGGCGGATACCTCGAAGCCGAGATGATGGCCAAAGCTGGAGCCTCTCACGTCGTCGTCATGTCTCAAGCACATGAAGAAACCATCAAATGTGTTGTCAAAGCTGGAGCCGATTTCGGTGTGGGAGTTATGGGCGACAATCTCGCCTCAGAGGACATGGTCGCCGGGGCAAAACGACTGGAGGATCTGGGCTGTGGTTTTGTCATCCACCACATCGGATACGATGAACGCCGCGGCATCGCTGCTCGTGGAGAGCGCATGCCGAATCCTCTCGACCAATTACGCGAAGTGGTCGATGCCGTGTCGGTACCCGTTCAGGCAGTAGGAGGACTCACTCTGGAACAAGCTATCCAATGCCCTGATTACGGCGCTCCGCTCGTGGTTCTCGGTGCTCCACTCACCGTCGATGCTGACGCCTTCAAAACGGCCGACGGCGATCTCGAAAGCTCATTACGCCTGATCTGTGATGCCATCCATGGCTTGGACAGCTGAGTTTATTTCCTCATTACACCGCCATTAAATATTATGTCTTCAGCCGCCGTTATCAATTTTGCTCCCGAAGCGGGAAGCGTTGAACTGAGAGAACTGAAACGCCCCGAAATTGGAGATGATGACGTTCTGCTCGAAGTAGCTGCCGTTGGAGTTTGTGGTTCCGACTTGCATCAGTGGACCTCTAACCATTCATGGCCGGTAAACTATCCGGTAGTCCTTGGACACGAGTTCGGCGGTCACATTATCGAAAGGGGCAGCAAGGTTTCCGGATGGTCGGAAGGAGACCGGGTTGTCTCTGAAACTGCGGCCATCATCAATAACGATAGTCCTCTGACTCGTCGCGGATTATACAATCTCGATCCGGATCGCAAGGGATTTGGATACGGAGTGAATGGCGCGATGACCAAACATGTTCGTGTCCCCGCCCGCTGCCTGCATCAGGTGCCGGAAAATTTAGCCCTCAATCACGCCTGCCTCACCGAACCCTGTTGTGTCGCTTACAGTGCTGTAGTCACCAATACCCGCATGGAACCCGGCGACCGTGTTTTGGTCATCGGCCCAGGCACCATCGGCATCCTTTGTGCCGCTGTCGCTGCCATCCGTGGAGCCGATGTAGCGATCCTGGGACTGGAATCTGATCGCAATCGGCTTGATATCGCCGCCCAATCCTACGGCTGCACTAGCCTGACCGGTAAAGAAGAAGCACACAACTGGGCCAGGGAACGCGACGGCATGGGTGCGGACGTGGTCATCGATGCGGCCGGCGTTTCCCCCACGCTAAAGCTCAGCCTCGATGTCGTACGCCCAGCCGGCTGGATCACCAAGGTCGGCTGGGGACCCAAGCCGCTTGATTTTTCTCTCGATCCACTGATTCAGAAAAATGTCACTCTGCAAGGTTCCTTTTCACACAACTGGCCAATTTGGGAGCGGGTACTAGCTTTATTGAGCTCAGGAAAACTTGACGTCGCCCCCATCATCGGAGGCACCTGGCCCATCTCCGAATGGCACACCGCTTTTGAAAAAATGCATCAGGGGGAGGTAGTGAAATCCGTTCTGGTTCCTTAAGAGCCCGACCCCCTATTCTGCTATGGATGTACGATTGGGTTCCCTATACAACAATGTGAGCCTTGAACTCCCCGCATTTCCACTGGCATGAGCTCCTCAAAAAATACTGCTTTATCAATTATCTACACCCTGTGGACATTGTCGACATTCCCGGGCATTGGCTTTGCTTCCGATACCAGCCAGAAAACCACGCCTACCAAATCCCCCTTCATCGCCACCAACAAAGACGTTCTCACTTTCACCAAACAAGCTATTGGCACCCGGGTGGGACGCGGTGAATGTTGGGACCTCGCGCAACAGGCTCTCAATTTTTCAGGCAGCATCTGGCGCAAACCCCACCACTTCGGCTTTCCCTTGAAAAAAGGAGAGCCCATCCTCCCCGGGGACATCATTCAATTCGACTCTCTCCGCCTTGAGTGGAAACGCGGTAATCAAACAGGCTGGAAACAACTGGGATTTCCTCAACACACCTCCATTATCTACGCCGTAAAAGATTCACAAATCCAGCTGGCTCACCAAAACATCAATGGAGTCAAAAAAGTTGTTTTGGAATTAATCGACTTGAAGCATATCATCTCAGGTTCCTACAAAATATTCCGTCCCTACAAAAAACAACACTGATCCTCCCTGATTTCCCCTCACCTCCTATGAGACTCAAAAACAAAGCCATCATCGTCACCGGTTCCACCACTGGTATCGGCAAAGCCATCGCCCAATATTGCCTGAATGAAGGGGCCAGGGTGCTCATCCACGGACTCGAAGCGGATCTAGCTGAACAGACCCAAAAAGAACTCGATCCAGAAAAAACCAAGACAGCCATTCTTATTCAAGATCTGGCAGAAGCTTCTGCCCCGGAAAAAATTATCCAAAGCACCCTTGATGCTTTTGGCAAAATTGATGCCTTGGTCAACAATGCAGCAATCGTAGGCACAGGCAACATCCACGACACGGATGAAGCAAAATTTGATCGTTTTATGTCGATCAATGCCCGTGCTCCCTTTTTCCTCATCAAAGCCATCATCCCCCACCTCGAAAAAACCAAAGGCAACATCGTCAATATCGGTTCGGTCAATGCCTACTGTGGCGAGCCCGAGCTGCTGCCCTACTCCATGGCAAAAGGAGCCCTGCAGACTTTATCACGCAACCTGGGAGATACCCTCCACCGTGAAAACGGGATTCGGGTCAATCAGATCAACCCCGGCTGGATCCTCACCGAAAACGAAAAACAACGCAAACAGGACCAAGGCATGGCTGAAGACTGGCCCGCTGATTTGCCTGCTATTTTCGCTCCCAGCAAGCGTATCTTCAAAGCGGATGAGATTGCATCGGCAGCTGTGTATTTTCTCAGCGATGAAGCCGGGCCGGTTTCCGGGTCGGTGCTCGACATCGAACAATACCCCCTCATCGGCCGCAATCTGGCCAAATGCTAATTAGCATCAAACGGTTGTTTAAGCCGATTGCTTGCTTGATATTTCCAGCCCTTCCGATCTAAGCTACCCTTTTTCCTATTTTCACCATGCCTAAACTTGCCGCTTTTCCCAAAGCCTATATGACCGCACTCTGCAAAGACGGGTCGATGAAACTGTCTGAATGGATTGAAATTGCCTCACACCTCGATATCGATGGTATCGAATGGTATGCCGGCTTTCTGGAAATGCAGGAAGAAAAAAACTGGGCTGGTTTCCGTCAGCAAGTAGAAGACAAAGGTCTACTTGTTCCTATGCTTTGCTGCTCACCGGATTTCACCCATCCCGATCGTGGCTTTCGTGTTGATCAGATCGTGCAACAGAAAAACTGGATTCGCATGATCGCCACTCTAGGCGGCTCCTACTGCCGCGTTCTCTCTGGCCAGAAACGCCCCTCACTCACTCGTGAAGAAGGCATTATTTATACCGTGGAGTGCATCAAAGCTTGCCTCCCTTTTGCCGCAGACAATGGAGTTACTCTCATTATTGAAAACCACTACAAAGACGACTTTTGGAAATTCCCGGAGTTCGCCCAACCGATGGACATTTTCTGCGATATCATTGACCGCATTGACCATCCTAACTTTGGTGTCAACTACGACCCGTCCAACACCTATCTCATCGGAGAAGACCCCATCGAACTGCTGCGTCGTGTCGCCCCCCGGGTTGTAACCATGCATGCCAGTGACCGCTATCTCAAAGAAGGCACTTTAGAGGATTTACGAGCTGAAGAAACTGGCGCTGAAGGTTATGCACAACGATTATGCCACGGGGAAATCGGCCAGGGCCTCAATGACTTTGATGCTATTTTTCAGATTGCCAAAGACGCCGGCTTTGGCAGCTCCGAGCGAAATCCTGAAAGTTGGGTCAGCATAGAAGACGGGGTCGACGGCATTGAACAACTCGAACGCAGTGTCACCTTTCTCCGCAAAAAAATTGCGCAATACTGGCCCTAAAAATCAGTTGAAAACGGCAAGCCGTTTCGGCACTGAATGGCTGTGGTAAAATGATGTAATCAACTGTATATTCCCCACAGAATCACAAAAATAAACCTTCTGTTTTTTCATGGGCCAAATCAGACAGCTTCAGCTTTCCTACAACCCGAACCAGGATCGTTTGCTGTTCCGGCTGAGCACCTCAGCCGGCAGGCAGTTGAACGAATACCGCTTTTCCCTGACCCGGCGCTACGTTCGCCTGCTCTGGAATGCACTGTTGGAAATCCTGCAAAACAATTTGTCAGACGAAGAAAAACAGAAGAGTGAATCCACTCAAGCCGCATCGATGACGCTCAAACACCAGCAGGCGGTTTCCAAGGCAGATTTTAAAACGCCCTTTGAGAAAAGTCACAGCTACCCCCTGGGCAAAAAGCCAATTCTTGTTGGAAAACTCACTCTGAAAAAGGGCCCCCAGGGAGGACAATTGCTCTCAATGTATCCCTTGGAAGGCTCGGGGCTGGACTTCCATTTGGATGATCAACTGCTGCACTCGTTTTGCCAATTACTCACCCAGGCAACCAAGCGGGCAGAATGGAATTTGGACTTGGATTTTGCCCAGGCTGAGAGTCTTATCTCTAAACAAAATCTAAACTAAGCAAAAAGAAAGCTTGGCAGGACTTAGCTTGGCGTTTTAGCTCTGGATTACTTTCCAACCTTTCAACCAAATACGATCACCAACATTATGATCAATATCAGGATCCTGGCACTGCAACTCCTCATCCTTCCCGCCGCTTTGTTTGGCTTAAGCGGATGCAGTTTGATCGGCCAGACCATCGGCTCGATCATCCCCCTGGCGATAAAGCTGGCTCCAATCAAACTCATGTTCCTCTGCATCCCCGAGCAGACTCCCATCGACACCCCCCACGGCCCGCGAACCATCGAATTGATCCGCCCGGGAGACAAGGTCATTGGTTTTAAAGGGCTACCGGTTCAGGTTTTGCAAATTCATGGTTATGCTGAAGATCCCACGGTAAAACGCTTTCTTCGTATTGAGTTTGAAAACGGTTCTGTTGTCCGCCTTTGCGACATGCATCGCATCGATGGCATTCGCGGCAAGGATGTAAAATTGGGTGACCTGATCAACGAACAAACAGTAAAATCCATCGAACCTTTTGATGGTGTAGAGCGCTCCTACGATTTGCTGACCGAAGATGAAGGCTACCGGATTTCCGGACTGCCCGTGAACAGCATGATCGAAGAAATGCTCGAAGCTACCCAAAAGGGAAAAAGACCCTCCCTCCATTAACCTCTCCCCCAATAACAGCACCTCATCCCTGCTGGTTTCAGACTGTTTTAAAATCACTTCCATGAATAACCGTACCCTCACCCTTCTCCTTCTGGTTTTAACTCTATTCAATCCTTCCTGGCCCGCTTCTCCCCTTTTGGCCAAAGACCAGCCCTCAGCCACTCATTTCCAAATCCCTGCTAGCGATGAAGGACTGCCAGGGGCCGGCCCCATCCGGCGATATGATTGGTTCAAGAACCTGTGGGTGAAACGCAGACAAATGTGGGCCCAACAGATTCAACAAGATCAGAATGCCCTGGTATTCCTGGGTGATTCCATCACCCAGGGATGGAACGCTGATATGGGTGGTAGTTTTGATGACGTCAAAGTCGCCAACCGCGGCATCAGTGGCGACACGACCCGCGGAGTCCTTCTCCGACTTGAGGAAGACGTCATCTCCCTCAACCCTTCCGGAGTAGTCATTTTGATTGGCACCAATGATCTGGAGGAAGCTGCCTCCCCGGAAATCATCACGGGCAACTTGAAGCTTATCCTGGCGGCATTAAAAAAACACAATGCAAAAATGCCGATCATTCTCTGCAATGTTTTCCCCAGTTCAGAAACTAAAAAACGGCCTACTGCTCAGATCAAGAAAATCAACCAACTCTACGCCGCTGCAATCAAGGGAGATCCGCAGATCACTCTGCTTGATACCTGGGCCCTGTTTGCCAATGCAAACGGTGATGCAAAAAAAGAAGAATTTCCCGACCTTTTGCACCCCAATAAAAAGGGCTATGCCAGGTGGGCAGCTGCCCTGCGGCCAATTCTCGCAACCTATGATTTTCTGGAAACCCAAGCGGATGATTTCACTCCGGAACCTGGATTCACCTCTCTTTTCAACGGTAAAGATCTGACCGGTTGGGGTTTCCATGCAACAACCCCAATCAAAAAGCCTAAAAAGCCAAATCCAAATCGCCCCACCAAATCAATCGTGAAAGAAGCTATTCATTTTGATGGCAAAACCACTAGCAGCGATGGGCGCTATGTGGCAAAAAAAGGTCGCCTCATTGTGACTACCCCTGCCGAAGGTCGGCGCATCCAGCAGCTATGGACAACCCGGGAGTTCCCCGGGAATTTCATTCTCAAACTTGAATTCCGTGCAACACCGAATGCCGACAGTGGCATCTTCATCCGCAAACCCCAACTGCAATGCCGTGACTTCCCCCTCGCAGGCCCCTATAAAGATCTGAAAAACTACAAAGCCCAGGATTGGAACGAGGTGATCATCACCGTGAAAAACGGCCTGGCTCACTGCACCTGCAACGGCGAGGTACTCGAAGCTTCTCTCAAAGTCCCCGCCACCGGCCCGATTGGGTTGGAAGGTGATCGTGGACAAATGGAATACCGGCGCATCCGGTTGAAGGAATTGCCTTAGAGCAACTCACTTCGTTCCCACCACCATGGAATCGGGACCAACCAGATGTTCAACCCTCGTCTCCTTGAAACCCGCAGCTTTCATCCACTCCATGCAATCGGCTCCCGTGTAGTCAAAACCACCAGGTGTTTCGACGAGCATGTTCAAGCTCATCAGCAAACCAAAGGCGTTCTCGCTGCGGTCATCATCGATCAGGGAATCGTAAACAACAAAAAGCCCACCCGCTGGCAGTGCTTGCCAAGCCTTTTGAATCAATACCTGCTTCTCGGTCATATCCCAATCATGCAGGATGTGTCCCATCAAAATCACATCTACTTTGGGTAGATCATCCTTGAAAAAATCTCCTCCTACAAAAGACAGCTGTTCAGAAACCCCGTTGGCGTCCACATAATCTTCAAAAACCGGAGCCACCTGCGGCAAGTCAAAGCCGACTCCCTTCAAATGAGGCTGTGCTTTTGCAATCTGCACTGCCAAATCTCCCTGAGCTGTTCCAATATCAGCAAAAATGGTACACTCCGACCAGGGAAGTTGCTGCGCCATCGTCATATTGGCACCACGACTCACCCCCGTCATCGCAGCCAGAAATTCTTTCAGTTTTGCCGGGGCGGCATACAGCTCGACAAACAAATCCTCACCGTCTTTTTCTTCACTCTGTGGCTGCCCCGTTTTCAAGGCTGTCGTCAGATGCGACCAGGTAGGATATAGACGGTGGTTGGCCATCTCCAATATTCCACCAATGTAAGACGCTTTGTTTTTATCCAAAAACAGTTCGCACTCCGGAGTGTTGAAATAGACCCCCTCTTTACGCTTAAGAAAACCGAGAGCCACCAGGGCATCCAAAAAATCACATGCACCCCTTTCGTGCAATCCTAGACGAGCTTTCAAGGCATCCAGATCTTCCGGATGTTTTGCCAGTTCCGTAAACAGCTCAATTTCCACTGCACTCAGGAGAGCCTTGGAAGCCCAAAAAGCCGTGCCGGTTTGGAGAATATGATCGGGCGTTAGTTTGGAATCAGACATTTTTTCAGTAGCAGGGTTGAAAACATTTATACTCAGACAGCTACTTTTCTAGGGCAATCAAAGTCCTTTCACAAGCTCTTTTACCCCCTGCATCCAAGTGCATATAAAACGAAGTTGGAACTTCGTTCTACTTACCTTACTCAGCCATCCTCTTTGGGCGATTCCTCGATCACCTCCGCTTCAATGATCACATCATCCGGGGAACGATTGCTCCCGGCTCCGGAAATCTCGACTTCAACCTGACCCGGCCCGACTCCCATCCCACTCCCCGCCACTTGAATTTTTCCCTTCAAATAGTGCCCCAGCCATTTTTTCACCACTGCACGGACTCCCGGAACCAGCAATGAAAAACCCACCGCATCCGTGAGAAAACCCGGTGTCAGCAAAACCGCCCCCGCCACCAGAATCAACAACCCGTCCATGACCTCTTCGTGAGGCAAACGCCCTTCACTGACCGCCTGCTGGTAGCGAGCGAGCGTTCGCATCCCCTGCAGCTTTGTCAACCAGGCCCCCAGAACACCCGTGATCAGGATAATCCCGAATGTAGGCACAATCCCAATACGGGATCCAATCGTCATGAAAAGAAACAGCTCCACCACCGGTATGGTGACAAATAAAATAAGTAAACGCGCAAACATGGCTTTAGGCCAATATACCCCCATCCCTCATTAGTGCGACCCCGTAAATACTTACAAAAAAACTCCAGACCTTTCGGCCTGGAGTTCTTCATTCGTTCTAATGAACAATTGATTCTTTCCTTATCGAAGGAACAAAAGTTCCTGATAAGTTGGCAAGGGCCACAAATCATCCGCAACAACGGTTTCAAGATTGTCGACAACCGCACGCACTTTCAGCATCGCTGGCAATACCTTCGTTGCCCAGTCTTTCGGATCTTCTCCTGCTGCTGCATGCGCTTTTTCCAAAACTACAATTGAATCTTCCAGATCGGAAACCAATCCAGCCAATGCGGATGCACTGGTAAGATCAGCCGCCATGCCAATCTCTTTCATTTTAGCAGCCGTACCGACCAGCTCATTCAGATATCGAACTGATGCCGGATAGATCATTGTTTTTGCCATTTCTGTCACCAGATTCGCCTCGACATTCACGTGCGCACAGTACTGCTCACTGTAAACTTCCCGACGGCTGTGCAATTCCTGAAGGCTCAGCACATCGTATTTCTCAAACAGCTCCACCACTTCCTTACTGGTCAAAACCGGCAGGGCATCAGGCGTGGTTTTCAGATTTGGCAAACCGCGTTTTTCTGCTTCCTCATGCCACTCGCTGGAATAACCATCACCATTGAAGATAATGTTGCCATGTTTTTCCATGATTCCCTGCAACACCTTCTGGATTGCTGCATTCAAATCCTCTGCTCCTTCAAGCTGGGATGCGATGAAGTCGAGTGACTCCGCCACGATCGTATTCATAGCCACCAATGGTCCGGAGATCGATTGATTCGATCCAACCGCACGGAACTCAAAACGGTTGCCCGTGAAAGCAAAAGGTGAAGTCCGGTTACGGTCACCTGCATCCTTAGGAAGATCAGGCAGAATATCGACACCGATATTGAGTACCCCTCTTTGTTTGGAGTTGGTTGCGCCCCCTCCTTTGATTTGCTCGAACACATCCGCCAACTGCTCACCCAGGAAAATGGAGATAATCGCCGGAGGCGCTTCATTGGCCCCGAGACGATGATCATTCCCCGCAGAAGCCACTACGGCGCGAAGCAGAGGAGCATAGAGACTGACAGCGCGAATCACCGCTCCGGCAAATACTAGAAACTGGGCATTTTCGTGCGGCGTGTCACCGGGATCCATCAGGTTTTTCTGGGTGGAATTCCCCATCGACCAGTTGACGTGTTTGCCGGAACCATTGAGACCCGCAAAAGGTTTCTCGTGTAAAAGACACAGCAGCCCGTGTTTATCCGCAACCTTTTTAAGGGTCGTCATGATAAGCTGCTGGTGATCTGAGCCCACATTGGCGGATTCAAAAACCGGTGCAATTTCATACTGCCCCGGAGCCACTTCGTTGTGACGAGTCTTCGATGGGATACCCAGTTTGAAAAGCTCACGGTCCACGTCATACATGAAGGCCATAACACGATCCGGAATCACACCGAAATAATGATCGTCAAACTCCTGCCCTTTTGGGGGAGCCGCACCAAAAACCGTACGTCCGGCAGCCAACAAATCAGGACGGCCGAAAGCGAGCATTTTGTCGATCAGGAAATACTCCTGTTCCGGGCCAGCACTTGCGGAGATTTTTGCAATTTTTTCATGACCAAACAATTCGAGAATCCGGCGGGCGTGTTTATCCAGGGCTTGCATGGATTTGAGCACTGGCGTCTTTTTGTCGAGAGCCTCACCAGTCCAGGAGACAAAGGAAGTCGGTATATTCAGTGTTGTTCCATTCGGATTTTCAACGATGTAGGCCGGACTGGTCACATCCCACGCCGTGTAACCTCGGGCAGTGTGGGTCGCACGAATTCCCCCATGGGGAAAAGAGGAAGCGTCGGGCTCTCCCTGAATCAAAGTTTTTCCTTTGAAATTGGAGATCGCTGCCGTGCCATCTGGAGACGGATCATAAAAGCTGTCATGCTTTTCCGCCGTGAATCCGGTTAATGGGTAAAAAACATGGGTGAAATGAGTCGCCCCTTTTTCCATCGCCCAGTTTTTCATCGCTTCTGCGACTTCATCGGCAATTGACTCATCGAGTTTAACTCCTTCCTCGATAGTCTCTTTGATCGATTTAAAGGTCTCAGAACTGAGGGCCTTCTCCATTGCTGTCAAACCGAAGGTATTGGCCCCAAAAATGCTTTCTGGAGACTCCTCTGAGAAGTTGACGGTACTTTCTGTCGCAGATCGACTGGCGATATTTGACACTGCTTCCGAGCGTGCTGTTGTTTTCATTGTTCTGTTTCTTGCTATTTAAAAGATGCCGAGGTAAAAACGATGCATTGTTTTGAATCGACATCTTCTATAAAGCACGGATTGTGCCAAGTGGAAAACAGGAATGATTGAATTATCACCATATCATCAAATTGAACTCGCCCCTGCCTGGGAGGCCCTACGCGACAATCCTCCTGATCGGGATCAGGTGATTCGCACCGTTTCACGCAAAATGCTCAATGACCAGCCCTTGATCCAGGGAGATCTGGTCTTCGCCGGACTGAATACCAGGGCCGAATTCCCCCTGGCTGAGAAATACCCCGTACACTTCCGCAAAACCTACTATCCCGGAGCTTTCCACAAACCCCCGCAACAGGAGTACGACCGCCACCTGCAAATTTCCGGAATCCTCGATCTTCCCGCTCCCATTGGGGCCACCAAAAACAGCTTTCGGTCCTGCTTGATCCCTGGAACCCCCATGGATCGGCTTTCGCCTTTTGGAGTCGAGCCCCTCGATCGCAATATCGCCCTTGCGGAGGAACAAGGCATCACCTCGCTTATGGGGTTATGGACCCTGTTTGAAACTGTCTATGATCAAATCACCCACCTCCACGCCGCCGGTTTGGCCCACGGTGACCTTTTTCTTCACAACATCATCATCCCCTCCTCTCCCATTGGCGTTTTCCTCATCGACTTCGAGCTCGCCGTGGAAAAAAAAGAAGCAAGTGAAGAAGGCTGGAAAAAAGCATGCACTTCCGATTTCGAAGAACTCCACCAATCTGCCACCTATATCCAGTGTGGACTCGGAAAACAAACTGGGCCCCTCGCAGAGGCATCACTTGCACGCCTCAGTGAGCTTTTTGGAGATTCCGCAGCACGCTTCCAGAAAGCAGTAGATCGCCACTCCTTCCTGTAAGTCCTTTCATGGAGCAATGATTTCGAGAGCCGGAAAATAAGATCGATAGCGCCCTTTATCACGAGCTAGAAAACCCGGGCTTTTAGCTGGTTTAATTATTGAAGAATTCTGGCAATCCGATTACCTGCATGCACACTACAACATCACTCCCGCTATGAAAGCTGCTCTATTTAGAAAATTCGGACAACCTGCAGACTGTGTCGAACTGGCTGAAAAACCAGTGCCTGAACCCAAATCCGATCAACTACGCCTGCGTATCCACTATTCACCGGTTCACCCTTCGGATCTCAATCTCATCGAAGGTGTATACGGCACCCTTCCCGAACTGCCCGCCTGTCCTGGCGGGGAAGCCAGTGCCACCATCGATGCTGTGGGTGAGCAGCTGAACGATGATTTTACGGTAGGTACCTCCGTCATCCTGACAAGCCGTCCCAGCGAGGGTGCCTGGAGCGAATACATTCTGGTTCATGCCAACGAAATCCATGCTCTTCCCGAAAATATCGATCCCGAACAAGCCTCCATGTTGGCGATCAACCCCGCCACCGCCTGGTGTCTTTTGGAAAACTTCACCTCACTTAATCCCGGTGACTGGATCATGCTGAATTCCGCCAACTCTGCTGTCGGCTGCTGTTTGATCCAACTCGCCCGCGAACGTGGACTGAAAACCCTTGCTTTTGTTCGTCGCGAGGAAACAATCCCCCCGCTGCTGGAACTTGGCGCCAACTGCGTTTTGCTGGATGAAGCAGACTCACTCAACTCAGCTCGTGAGGCATTTGGCAGCACCCCTCCCCGCTTGGCTCTCAATGGTGTCGGTGGTGACAGTGCCCTGCGTATGATGGATCTGCTTGCTGACGAAGGGTTTCATGTGACTTATGGAGCCATGAGTCGCCGTAGTTTGAAAGTACCCAATAAATTTCTCATCTTCAAACGCCTCACCCTGACCGGCTTCTGGGTGACCCGCTGGTTGGAATCTGCCAGTTCCGATGAAATCTCAAGCATGCTGAACAACTTGGCAGAACTGATGAAAGAAGGGGTGCTCCACATGCCCATCGCTGAGGTCTTTCCCATCACCGAAGTGAAATCTGCTGTCCTGGCTGCACAAACGGATCGCCGGGAAGGAAAAATCCTGATCAAATTCTAATTCCTTTGTTCTTTGTTCTTTGTTTCACAAACTTCCCTCATGCACAACGAAACAAAGGCTGAACCTGCCTACAGTGTCACCGAAATCACCCGGGAAATTCGTGACCTTCTCGAAGGACAACTGCGAGATGTTTGGATCGAGGGAGAGATCAGCAATTATCGTCATCATTCTTCCGGGCACCGTTACTTCAACCTGAAGGACGAAGGAGCCCAGATATCCTGCGTTTTTTTTCGTGGCCATGCCCGGGAACACAAGACCCATCTGGACAATGGTGACCAGGTTCAAGCTTATGGAGACATCACAGTTTACGAAGCCCGCGGGCAGTACCAATTGATGGTGAAACTTATCCAGCCCAAAGGCCATGGAGAACTGCAAGCACGCTTTGAAGCCCTCAAACAAAAACTCAAAACTGAAGGTTTGTTCGACGAAGAGCTAAAAAAAGCAATCCCGGCTTTTCCGCAAACCATCGTCATCGTCACCTCACCTACCGGAGCCGCTATACAGGATATGTTGAACATCCTCCAGCGCCGTGCACCCTGGGTACGGGTTTTGATTTATCCCGTCGCTGTTCAAGGCAAGGGAGCTGAACACAAAATCGCCCAGGCTATCAAGGAGCTTTCCCACCCAGAAACTATCGGCCTCCCCCCCATTGATACCATTGTCGTCACTCGTGGAGGCGGCAGCATGGAAGACCTCTGGAACTTCAATGAAGAATGCGTCGCCCGGGCCATTGCCGATTGCCCTATCCCCCTTGTCTCAGCAGTTGGTCATGAAATTGATTTTACCATTGCAGATTTTGCCTCTGATCTACGGGCTCCCACTCCGAGTGCCGCTGCCGAACTCATCGCACCTGATTCTTTAGAATTAAAACGCCGGGCACAAACCCACTTCAATTTACTGGCAAGCCGTTTACTTTTCCGCTTGGATCAAAGTCGAACGATGCTACGCCTGACTCGCCAAACCCTGGAGGCCCGAGAACCAGCCCGGATGCTGATGGGACACTGCCAGCATCTCGACCATCTCAACGAACGCTTCACCGCAGCTGCTCATCACCAGCTCGGAGAGCAGCAAAACCGATTGCAACAAGCCAGACAATTACTGAAAGTTCAACAACTCGGGCAGCGACTCTCGCTTGAAAGTGAACATCTAACAAGCCTCAACATGCGCCTCACTACCACTACCACCCACCTTCTGGAATCTGCCCAGACCTCACTCGCCCAACTCCAGTCCGCCATCCGCCAATTAAGCCCCGAAACCACCTTTGCCCGGGGGTTTTCCATGACTTCCACCCCAGCTGGAGAAATCATCACCAAGCCTGAACAGACCCATCCCGGTGATACAATCGAAACCCGGGTCGCACACGGCAAAATCACCTCGATCGTCCAGTCCCCTGAATAAAAAACTCCGACAAGGTCGAACCTTGCCGGAGTTGATTTTAATGTTTTTTCTTAGCTAACCAAGATTAAGGAAGCAAAACATTACCAGGATCCACAGCAAGCAGGCCACCGGAGCCTCCTTCACCACGTTTCTGGAAGATGTTCTGGATCTGACCGTCCTTGCTCCGGACGGTTGCCCCCTCCTCTGCACTGGTGAGTTTTTCCCTGTTGACGTGTCCGCCAACATAACCCACCACTGCTGTTTTTGCAGCCAACCACGGATGAAACTCTCCATACTCGCCAGGGCCGCTCATTTCACCATCGGCAACCAGAGGGGAGCGACTGAAACTCGTATCCGTCAAACCCGTCACATAAGCGAATGAGTTCTCGTGTTGCTCAAGATTATCATTCTCTATAGGTGCCCGTAGTTTGTCCGGATTCTGGGAAGGCGTCCAAAAAATGAGTTCCGTATCTATGTAATCTGGAATCAATACATTGAATGCCTCGGTTGAAGTCGAGAATTGGGAAGTTCCCCCTCCTCCTCCACTTGTAGCATCAGGATCAAACGAAGGGAAAACCCCATCCCAATCTGACGCAAATGTGCGGCAAGCCAGCAGAATCTGCTTAACATTGTTCACATCCTTGGTGATCTTAGCACTTGTCTGAATGCCTTTAAAAGCAGGCATCGCCATGCTGGCCAGCAGGGCAATAATGGTGATTACCACCAATAGTTCGATCAAGGTAAAGCCCTGATTCTTTCTTTTTACTTTCATTGTTTTTCTTAGTTTTAATCTGTTTATTAACGCAGTATTATTTTTATTATGTGGTCTTTCGACCTATGACTGCAGGTTGAAACCGCTCCCTTCCCTACTCACTCAAGCAGTTCAATGTAACGACTTCGTGTTTACTTTGACAAATCCGCCCTGGCAAGGCAAGAAAATAGCAAAAAAATGCTATTTTTTCCTGAAATACACCACCGCCAAGGGTGGCAACTCAATCAATATTGAATTTGCATGTCCATTGCAGGCGATGGCTTCGCTCGCCACTCCTCCCGCACTGCCTCGATTACTGCCCCCGTAGCGTTCTGCGTCGGTATTAAGAATTTCCCCGTAAAAACCTCCCTCTCCAGGCACCCCCACACGAAAACCGGTTCGAGACACTGGCGTGGCGTTCACTACCACCACTACCTCCCCGCCGTCGCCACTGCGGCGAAGAAAACTGAAGCCACTGTTTTCACTGTCCTCGTGATCAATCCACTCAAAACCACTCGAATCGTGATCTTTTTCATGCAGGGCTTTCTCATTTTTGTAAAGGTGGTTCAAATCCTCCACAAGGTTTCTTACTCCTGCGTGCTCAGGGAGTTCCAGCAAATGCCAATCCAGACTTTGATTGTAATTCCACTCCGTAGGTGGAGCAATCTCCGCCCCTTGGAACAGCAATTTTTTACCTGGGTGCGCATACATCCAGGCATAAAATAAGCGCAAATTGGCAAACTGCTGCCAGCGATCCCCCGGCATTTTTTCAAGCAGTGATTTTTTGCCATGCACCACTTCATCGTGGCTCAGAACCAGGAAAAAATTCTCATCATAGGCATAAATCATCGAGAAAGTAGCCTCCCCGTGATGGTGTTTACGATGCACCGGCTCACGCTCCATATATTGCAGGAAATCGTGCATCCAGCCCATGTTCCATTTGAAACCAAAACCCAGACCTCCCTGGCCCACCGGGCGGGAAACACCCGCAAAAGCAGTCGATTCCTCGGCAATCGTCATGATACCCGGAAAACGTTCATAACAGGCACCATTCAGTTCTTTCAAAAAAGCGATAGCTTCCAGATTCTCCCGCCCACCATGTTCATTCGGCAACCATTGCCCCTCCTCGCGGGAGTAATCGAGATACAACATCGATGCCACCGCATCGACTCTCAAGCCATCAATGTGATACTGATCCAGCCAGAACAGTGCATTTGAAATCAGGAAATTGCGCACCTCGTCACGGCCGAAATTGAAAATCAAAGTTCCCCAATCCATGTGCTCACCCTGACGCGGGTCTGCATGCTCATACAAGGCCGTGCCATCAAATTGAGCCAGACCATGTGAATCTTTGGGAAAATGTGCTGGAACCCAGTCAAGAATCACTCCGATCCCACATTGGTGACAGCGATTGACAAAATAACGGAAATCATCCGGTGAACCAAAACGACTAGTAGGTGCAAAAAAACCACACACCTGGTAACCCCACGACCCATCAAAGGGAAACTCGGCAACCGGCATCAATTCGATATGAGTGAAACCCAGAGCCACCACATGATTCACCAGTCGATCCGCCAACTCGTGGTAAGTCAGAAAGCGGTCACCCTCCTCCGGCACCCGGGCCCAGGATCCCAGATGCACCTCATACACACTGACCGGAGCACTGTAAAGATTGCCCTGCTCCCTCTTCTCCATCCATTCGGCATCACTCCACTCAAATGTATCCAGATCACAAGTGATCGACGCCGTTTCCGGACCATGTTGGGAGAAAAAGGCAAAGGGATCACTCTTATTAAAAAGTGATCCATCTGCTCCCACCAACTCAAATTTGTAGTGCGCACCGGAACCCACCCCCGGCACGAATAATTCCCAAACCCCTGCCTCCACCCGGTGACGCATCACATGCACACGCCCATCCCATGCATTGAAATCACCCACCACGCTCACTCTCCTGGCATTGGGAGCCCAGACCACAAACGCCATTCCCTCAACTCCATCCATTTCACGATGATGAGCTCCAAAAACCTCATACAATTGTCGATGTTTGCCCTCACCCAGATAATGCAGATCCTGTTCCCCTAGTATCATTCCACAAGCATAAGGGTCCCCTACCGGCCCTTCTTCATGCCCATCAAGGGTTTTCCATTTTAGTTGATAGGCAAATTTTTCCCGTGCTTCTGGAATCAGGAGCTCAAAAAATCCTGCTGGATGCACTCGTGGCATTTCATAGTCCTGGGACGCAGATGGAGAATCCCCAAAACTTTGCACAATCATCTGCTGCGCCCCTGGACGCCAGGCACGAATCACCAAGCCCTTGCCCTCACCCAGTTCATGCATTCCCAAAATCGCAAACGGATCAGTATGATCTGCACAGACGAACTTCTCGATATCCTCAACACTTGTCGCTTTCGAAAGCACCTTATTGTTATTTCCAGCTTTGGATTTTTTCATATCGCTTCGCCAACTTTATCGACAAAAGCGCAGATGAACAGGACGAACCCTCGTCATTGAATAAATATTAAATTTTTACAATCTAACGCTCAGTCGCCAGTTTTCCCGTAAACGGAAGGCACACCTCCCTTGGAATAAAGCTGTTATTAATCTCCTCAATCACATAATACCTTAAGCATGAAACACAAAGGGATCTCATTAACCCAGCTCACCCTGTTAATTGCGATGCTCTTCACTTTTGCCACTGTAATAGCGGGAAATACAAGTGAACCCTCGGGCAAAACCACCCCCACCCCAAAAAGCATGGGGCATGCCGAGCTTTCTCTGGGGCATGCCGATCTCAGTCAGGTGAAAATCCTGCTACCTGATTTGCTTTCCAAGGATGCCCGATACGTCATTCTCAACAGCACCCGCATGATCCGGATCACTGATTACCCGGCAAATATCGAAGCCTTGCGCGGATTCCTCAAAGCCATGGAAGTGAACCCTGGCAATGTCCGGATCGAAGTCACCCATCGATCCCGCAATCAAATGAATACCAAGGGTGGACGGATTAATGGACAAGTCATCACTCCGATTGGCAATCGCGGCATCAGCAATGTCCAACCTCAAAATACTCCCGGAGTGATTCGCCGGGTCACTACACGCGGAGGCAATTCGCGACTACCGGTGCGAACTAATTCGGGACGAATCATTCTTCCCAACAAAGGCAGTGTCAATGTGAACCTGATCAATCAGAAAGGAAGCTCGGACAGACTTGACCGAATATTCACTCTAGTTCGGAGTGGAGGTGAGGGAGTGATCGAAGTGGTGAAAGATGTCCCCATGGTTGACTACTTCACCCGCTACATCGTAGGCAATGTCTCCAATTTCAACGTCCGTGGCCCCGGCACCATCAACGGACAATTTGTCGCCGGCGGCTCTTTTGAAGTGCCTGAATTCCGCTGGGAAAAAGCCGGCTCCCAACTCGTCGTACGTCCCACCGTCCAAGGCAACCTCATCACCATCGAGATCATGCCCCGATTTGCGGCAATCGTCATCGCCAACCCTCAAAAACTTACCGAACGCCGCCTGAATAACTTCCTCACGGGTGAAGACCAATACGTCACCCTGACTTCCCTGAAAACCACCGTTACCGTGCAGAGCGGCCAGACCATTACGATCGGAAGCTTCCCAGCCGCCACCAGCGAGTTCAACTCCTACTTCTGGGGCGGCACCCGCAGCTCTTCCTCCGGGGGCGGTTCAATCACCTTGAAAGCAACGATCCAATAAGGAACAAAATGGCTGGTGCGCGTTGTAAGCACGCCTACTGACAGGCCTCACAGTCCTCACCATTGCGCATGGCTTCAATACTACAGGCCATTTTTTCTTCCTCGCTATACTCCTTACCACCCATCACACCCCTCACATCTTTTTCGAATTTAGTCGTAGCCTTTTCGATATTCGATGCCTGCAAGGTGCGCAAATAATAAGTCGTTTTCAAACCCTGATGCCAAGCCGCACGATACATATGCGACAAGGCTTTGAGATCCGGTGTGCTCAGGAACAAATTGACCGACTGTGATTGATCAATCCATTTTTGACGCCGAGCAGCCGCATCGATGAACCAAGAGTATTCAATCGAAAAAGCCGTCGCGTATTTTTTCTTCAGATCAGCTGGAATCTCATCGATGTCAGCGAGCTCGCCATCGTAATACTTCAAGCGCTCAACCATTTCCTCACCCCACAGGCCCAGCTTCTTCAAATCGCGAACCAAGTATTGGTTCAGGACGATGAAGTCACCGGACAGGTTGCCTTTCGCAAACAGGTTCTTAAAGGTCGGCTCAATACAAGGCGTACTTCCCATGATATTGGAAATGGTTGCCGTTGGAGCAATGGCCAGCACATTGCTGTTGCGCATCCCCTGCGTGGTGATTTTTTCCCGCAAAGCATCCCAGTCCATCTTGCTGTCACGCGGAACTTCGATCGCTTCTCCGCGTTCCTCTTCCAGCATAGCAAGCGTATCTAGCGGCATCAAGCCCCGCTGCCATTTCGAACCTTCAAAGGTGGAATAACTGCCACGCTCTCCAGCCAGATCAGAGGATGCTTCATAAGCATAATAAGCAATCGCTTCCATGAACTCATCGTTGAAATCAACCGCCTCCTGAGATGAGAAAGCCGTATTGCGTTGGTAAAGAGCATTCTGCACACCCATCACGCCCAGCCCAATCGGACGGTGACGACTATTGGCTGTGCGCGCCGCTTCGGTGGGATAAAAATTAATCCCAATCACATTATCCAGAGCACGAACGGCGATACGCACCGTTTCACGCAGCTTGTCATGGTCGAGATTCCCCTCATCATCAAGATGGGAATCGAGCACCACAGATCCAAGATTGCAAACCGCCGTCTCTTCATCACTGGTATTCAAGGTAATCTCGGTGCACAAATTCGAACTGTGGATGATTCCTGTATGATCCTGGGGACTGCGCACATTACACGGATCCTTGAATGTGATCCATGGATGACCCGTTTCAAAAAGCATTTTAAGCATTTTTTTCCACAGATCCACCGCTGGTATCTCCCTGCCAAAAATCTCACCCTTTTGCGCTTTTTCTTCGTACTCCGCATAGCGCGTTTCGAAAGCCGCTCCATAGAGCTCATGCAAATCTGGTGTTTCGTTGGCCCGGAACAAAGTCCAGTTGGCACGCTTCTCAAGACGCTTCATGAATAAATCTGGAATCCAGTTCGCAGTGTTCATGTCGTGCGTCCGGCGGCGTTCGTCACCAGTATTCTTGCGCAACTCCAAAAAGTCTTCGATATCGTTATGCCAGGTCTCCAGGTAGGCGCAACCTGAACCGCGGCGCTTGCCGCCCTGGTTCACTGCCACCAACTGGTCGTTGTGCAGTTTCAGGAAAGGTATCACTCCCTGGCTTTCACCGTTAGTTCCCTTGATGTAACCACCCGTCCCTCGCACAGCAGTCCAGCTTCCACCTAATCCCCCGGCCCATTTGGACAGGTAGGCATTTTCCGAAATGCCACGCTGCATAATCGACTCGATGCTGTCTTCCACCTTGTAAAGATAGCAGGAAGATAATTGCGAATGCAGGGTGCCTGAATTAAACAAAGTCGGTGTGGACGAGCAAAAACGACGGCTTCGATACAGGTTGTAAAGATCAATGATCTTGTCCTCGGCATTCTCCTCCTCTGCGATAAAAAGCCCCATCGAAACCCGCATCCAGAAAAGCTGTGGAGTCTCGATTCTACGATGTTTGTCCCCTGTTTTATCGACCACCAGATAACGGTCATACAGGGTTTGGATACCCAGATAATCAAAATCCATGTCCGCAGCCGGATCAATCGCTGCCGACAATTTATCCAGATTGTAATGAGTCAAACGCTCATTCAATCGTTCGATCTGGATCCCCCGAGCCAGATTCGCTTTGAAAGCCCGGCGATGAAACAGGGGCAACTTTTCAACCCCGTCCTTGATAATGTCCCAACCCAGAACTTCTTCGTAAATGTAGCTTAGCAAAATTCGCCCGGCAAATTTGGCAAAATCGGCATCTTTCTCGATCAGGCTTTTTGCATTCAAGACCACCGTTTTCTGCAGATCCTCGGTTGTCATCTCTGGAAACAAAGCGCGCCGCAATTCGTGATCGATCTCTTCCGCACTCAAGCACAAATCAAGCCCCATCATACCGAAGTCGATCCGTTTTTTAAGATCGGCACCGTCCCACAAAAAAGTCTCCCCATCCGGGTTCTTGACCAGAATCATCGAATCCTGGGCTTCATCGTCGATCTCCTGGGATGAGATTTCCTGCTCATCCTGCAAACGCTGTGCAAAACGATGCGCCCGATAAAGAATGAAAGCTTCCGCCACTTTGTAATGGCCCAACTTCATCAAAGCCTCCTGCACACGGTCCTGCAGATCTTCAATGTGAATGTATTCCTGCCCACTCTTCTGAATCTGCGCCGTCAGTGCATTGGCAACCTCGGTCGCCGCTCCGGAATCCATGTGCAGCGACAGAAAAGCACTGCGCACTGCAATCTCGATCTTGTTGTGATTCCAGGCCACCACTTCTCCACTGCGCCGGATCACCCGTGTCTTCACCTTACCCCGTTGATCACTGGCAACACCACCCGTAACGCTCAAACCACCATCCGTCTCGACATGACCGGGCTTGCTCTTGCGACGAATCACCAGACTCTTAGCCACATCATGGGCGTTCTGACGGATCAAGGCCCGCTCGATAATCTCCATCATTTCCTCCGCACTCGTCGTATGATCCCCGTCTTTACCCTCCACACTTTGTACCAGGTCCCGAGCCACGGATTTTGCGATACCCGCCACCAACTGCCTGTTTTCATCACTGAAAATATTTTCCTCATTACGGGACAGCGCCAGATCCGTCAGCGCATTGCCCACCGTTTCCGCAATCTCTGTAATATCAAAATCCCGCGTCTGGCCACCGACTCTGACCTGTAGACGCCTGGCTGATTCATCATCCAAATCCCCCGCAACTTCACCCCACTCAAAACGAGGTTTATTTTCTTTTGGAGTCGCAGCGTAACGCTGCAGCTCAAGATCTTCTTCTACAAAATTCCGGGTAATCATGATGTAAATTAGGGTTATACGAGTCGGGCAATTAAAAAGGGAAGGTTTGAATAAAAATACTAGTGGTTCTGCGGGCTATACAGATGATCAATCTTAGAGTTCATCATCATCAACCATACCGAGGGCAGATGATTTCTGATACTCAGTGACACGTTGTTCGAAAAAATTGGCTTCTTTCTTGAGATCCATGGTTTCAGATAACCATGGGAACGGGTTTTTCACACCAGGATTCAATGCTTTAAGCCCGACCCCCTCGAGACGCCGGTCCGCATTGAAATCGATATACTGGCAAAACTCCTCAGCGTTCAGACCCACCGAGCTGACGGGCAGGCAATCGTTGATGAAATCTTTTTCCAAATTCACCGCTTCGATCATCAAATTGGTCAGCTCCCGTTTAAAATCCTCGGTCCAGATCTCCTTGTTTTCACCAATCAGATCCATCAGCAAATTTCTCAACAACTCGATGTGGTTGGATTCATCGCGCAAGGTGTAACGAAACATCTGACCAATTCCTGGAAACTTATTTTGCCGGTAAAGACTCAAAATCATTCCGAACAGACCATAAAATTGTGTGCCCTCCATGCACTGGCCAAACACAAAAATATTCTTCGCCAGCAAGCGGATGTTATCCGGATCCTTCATGTCCAGGTCTCTCCTCAGAGTATGGGATGTGCGGGTCACAAACTCATTTTTCCGCCGGATCGTCTCGATCTGTTCGAACATCGCCTCGCATTCATGCGGATTGATTCCCAGACTGCTGATCATATATAGCAAGCTGTCCGCATGAATGTTCTCCTCATGCGCATGCCGCCCAAGCACCAATTTCAGCTCGGAAGCAGTTACCAATTCACGAACTACATGTAAAATATTGTCACCAACAATCCCCTCTGCCGCCGAAAAATAACCGATCCCCATACGGATAATCCATCGCTCGGCATCACTCAACTCATCAGACTGCCACTGCTCGATATCCTTCTGCATTGGAATATCCTCAGGCTCCCAGTGATTGGCCTTCATCGTACCATACAAATCATAAGCCCACTGATACTTCAACGGCAGCAAATTGAAGGTCATCGTCTGGCGCCCGTTAATCACCTGCTTGGCCGCAAAAGCCTCCTCCGCCTTGCTTTGATCCAATACAAAACTGCGGTCACCAATTGTAAACGTCTTTTCCATGAGAAAGTGCTGATTTAAAACTTAACTTTAAGTTGATTTATCGATATTTTTTAGGCTAGCAATTATTTCCAAAAAAATTGTTAATTTCCAGAATCTAATACTGCCTAAAACATCTAATAATTACATTTTTGAGACTGACTACAGAACATTCGCTCTTTTTGTCAATTTTACCCAAACTACCATATATGGGTGCTCGGCACAGTTTGTAACCCAACATCTAGTGGGTCGACAAGAAAAAAGTGTAGTTTTGTTAAACTTTTTTTCGAAAAAAGCCAGCAACCCCCATAAGAGGGCCCTTTTGCTAGACTCCCTTCAAAATAAAGTGCACTTAAAATTCAAGAAAGTGAAAATACTTACCCCTAAACGGTCTAACAGCCGGCAAAAAACAGCTACTACGAACCTGCGCTGAAACCTGGAAAAAATCATCTCAACTTCGTCATTCGAGGCTCCGAATTTGGGTTCCTCAATTTTGTGATCTGCCCCCGCAACCAATAAATGAATGCCCAGGCATTCAAAGCCTGCTGGACAAGAAAACCCCCGGCTATTCTCGACAGCAGGGAAGCAAAGTTCCAGGGAAACGAAACCCTGAACAAACCCGCTACCCCCAGACCATAACAAACCACTTGCCCAAAAAAACTGAGCCAGAATATCCAGGAAGTGCTGAGCAAGACAAGGTTACTCAGCAAGAGGACAAGCAGCAGCATAGGATTGAGCAAACGCAGGTAGCTGTGTGAAAACAGCTGCCAGGCCAAGCGGTTACCCCAGGGAAACAACCAGCCGGGATAACGAAACATTGCCTGCCAATGGCCAGCCAACAGCGGTGCTTTGTCTTTGATTTTTGATAAGTCCGACCTCCTGCCCGCTGCTCGCAGGTCGTAAGCTAAGGCAGCAGGTGCAAACAACACTCGATAGCCACCCAGGGCAATTTTCATCGGAACCACCAAATCATCTGCAATGGTATCTTCGTCGATCGCTTTATAAGCATCACCCCGCACCGCATAAACGGCTCGGTTGCAGGCAATGGTCGATGCAAAATCAGATTCTTTTTCCTGGATCATTTTCTCCAACTCCCTGTAAACATCAGGCACCCTGGTCGACCCGCCCTCTACCTCAGCTACTTCGAGCCATCCTGTAACGGCCCCGACCCTTTTATTTTTAAAAGGTGCCACTAACTGGGAAACCGTATCACTCGCAAAACGCTGGCCGATATCAGCAAAAACCACTACATCCCCTTTGGCGATAGCCACCGCCTGATTCAATCCCGCCGCCCGACCATCTTTCCCCCGCTCCAACTCGACCACCCTCACCCACTGGCCGATTCCACCGGCTTCATCGGCTCCTACCGCCGAAGCTACCACCGGACCGGTATTGTCATTGCCGCGATCACAAATCACCAGCACCTCTTCCACCTTCCCGTAATCAGCTTGCAACAGATTCTCGATACGCTCAAGCACCCGCTCCTCTTCATTGTGAGCCACCAGGACTATCGAGACAGATGGTTTGTCCGGCGCCTTCTTTGATGCGCGCGAGCTGCCCAATAACAACTTATAAAAAAAAGATAGAATCGCTAGCAACAAGGGATAACCCACATAGCTGTATATAATCAGAACCAAACTGCCCCAAAATACCCACTCCATTTTTATCTCCTCATTTTCCAGTCATTTAATCAAAATAACTCTATACCTGTCAATACCGTTTCTATTCCGTGAGCTTCACCCACCTCCCTGCAAGTCAGTTTGCCATCCATGCAATTGATTCCTCCAAGCAATTCCGGACGTTGGGCGCAGGCGCCCTGCAATCCCTCCATCGCCAGCAGTTGCACATAGGGTAAAGTCACATTGGTCAAAGCCTGGGTCGAAGTTCGCGCATAGGCCCCCGGCATATTTGCCACACAATAGTGAATCACCCCCTCTTCTTCAAAAATCGGCTTTTCGTGGGTCGTAGGCCGGGTGGTTTCCACACAGCCACCCTGATCAACCGCAATATCCACCAACACTGTCCCCTGCCGCATACCACGCAACATCTCGCGGGTGACCAATTTGGGAGCTTTGGCTCCTGGCACCAAAACCGCGCCAATCAGCAGATCCGTACGTGGCAACAGGTCCATCAAAGCCCCTTCACTCGAATACAAAGTCCGCGCATGTGGCATCGCCGTATCCAGCCATATCATGCGCTCGGAATCCAACTCCAGAATAGTCGTTTCCGCCCCCATGCCGGTCGCTACCTTTGCCGCATTCACTCCACTGGTTCCCCCACCGATAATTGTCACCCGGCCGGGAAGAACACCCGGCACCCCTCCCAATAAAGTCCCCCGCCCCCCTTCGTGTTTGGCCAGAAAATAAGCCCCCACCATCACACTCATCCGCCCCGCCACTTCACTCATCGGCTCGAGCAGCGGTAAACGGTGACCCACCTGAACGGTTTCATAGGCAATCCCGCTCACCCCGGTGGCGATCAGCTTTTCAGTCAACTCACGATCAGCCGCCAGATGCAGGTAAGTGAACAATATCTGCCCTGCCCGCAGCATAGCCAATTCCGAAGCTTGCGGTTCCTTCACCTTGACGATCAGGTCCGCCCGCTTAAAAACTTCCGCGGCCGTGGATACAACAGTAGCCCCGGCATCCACAAATTCCTTATCCAGATAATCCGAGCCCAGGCCGGCTCCGGACTCCACCAGGACCTCCGCCCCACGGCGCACCAGTTGCCTTACCCCGAGCGGCACCATGCCCACCCGGCATTCCTGTTTTTTAATTTCTTTAGGTATTCCTACGATCATTTTATTAGGAGGTAGAAGTGAGGAGCTAGAAGTTAGAATTCGCGAAACACACTTACCTTAATTTCGCAAATACAAAGCCGCTCCAAATACCTCATTGTATTCACAGTTACTTGCGAAGATCAAATCTCCTATTCTAACTCCTCACTTCTGTAGAATCTCCACTTCATAACCATCCGGATCCGTGACAAAAGCCATCTTGTCTTTTTTGCCACTGGGAAAAGCCTCGCGCCAATCCTCCGGCCAGATTTCAAGGCCGTCGTTTTCAAGCTTGTCGCAATAGCTCATGATGTCCTCCACCCCCACCGCCGTATGCATCAAATCCTCCGGCACCGCCAGTTTATAATCAGGCGAATAACACAACTCGAGGAAATGCTCATTGCCTTCCAATTCCAAGAAGGCCAGTTGATTTCCCGCCGGTGACTTGTCTGTGCGCCGCGTGCATTCAAAACCCAGCTTGACATAAAAAGCAATGGTTGCTTCAAGATTGCTAACTCGAATCCGAGTATGTAAAAATTTGATCATAAACCATCATTTGCTTTCCTCTCGGAAATTGCAAGACCGGTGATGTTTATTACAACAACTAAGGCTTGAGGACTTCCCCAAAAACCACAACCCGCTGCTGCTTGGGCAACCCGGCTTCAACACCGTTTTACTACAACCACACTGGAGGCATGATCAGCAACAAGAGCCCACGGAAGCCGTCTTTCCGACCAATCAAAAACTAACACAAAAATATACGCTTTTTGATGGCACGAAGGGAATCCCGCAGCCGCGGGATGGGAATCGACCGAGGAACGAGGAAGACAGGCTGCTGCTGGCTGCCCCGAAAGGGGTGAGCACAGCGAATCAAACAATTGGCCACAACCGTAGCGAAGCGAAGATAGGCGGAGTCAAATAATGTCGCTCAACGGGGGGCGGCCACACGACATGGGCACGCCCGTCCAATTTCATAACATGAAAACGCCATTTAGATCCCCTGCAGTGCCTGATCCCTAAGGAGAGCCTTTTGGATAAAGATCCACCTTTAGCTTGCGGGTGGGGGCTGCGTGGTGTTGAAAGACCCACAAACAAAACACACACCATGAGCAACGCATCCTACAAAATCGCAGTATTGACCGGAGACGGTATCGCCCCGGAAGTGATGGCTGAAGCACGCAAAGTGCTCGACATTATCGAAAAAAAATTCGACGTCACCTTTTCCTACGACGAACAACTGGTCGGCGGGGCTGCCATCGATGGGGTTGGCAAAGCACTGCCGGATGAAACTCTCGCGGCTTGCGAAAAAGCGGATGCGATATTATTCGGATCGGTCGGCGGCCCCAAATGGGAAAGCCTGCCACCCAACGAGCAGCCCGAACGTGCGGCTCTCTTGCCCTTACGCAAGCATTTCGGCCTATTTGCCAACCTGCGGCCCGCAATCTGTTTCCCAAGCCTCACCCAGGCCTCACCGGTGAAAGAAGACCGGATCGAGGGCGGTTTCGACGTGCTCTGTGTGCGGGAACTCACCGGCGGACTCTATTTTGGAGAGCCTAAGGAAATCCGCACAGAAAATGGCGAACAGATCGCCATCGACACCATGATTTACAAAGCCAGCGAGATTGAGCGCATTGCTCGAATTGCCTTCATTGCCGCCCAAGGCCGTGACGGCCGTCTGACCTCGATCGACAAAGCCAATGTACTGCAGAATGGCGTGCTCTGGCGTCAGGTGGTCGAAGAAGTCGCGAAAGACTTCCCCGACGTCAAACTCGACCACCTCTACGTGGACAATGCGGCCATGCAGCTTGTCGCCCGCCCTAAAACTTTCGACGTGGTGCTGGCAGAAAATCTATTTGGTGACATCCTCAGTGATGAAATGGCAATGATCACCGGTTCACTTGGCATGCTGTCGAGCGCCAGCCTTGGAGAATCAAAAGGAGACGGTCTCTACTTCGGAATGTTCGAGCCCAGTGGCGGATCGGCACCGGACATCGCCGGACAGGGGATCGCCAATCCAATCGCCCAGATTTTATCCGTGGCGATGATGCTGCGCTTTTCATTCGGCATGAACGAAGCCGCCGACGCCATCGAGGCTGCGGTCAAAACCACCATCGACGCAGGCTTCCGCACCGGGGATATTTTCTCTGGTGACGAAGGCACGCAAAAAGTCGGCACCGTGGAAATGGGCGATGAGATCTGTGTGAATCTTGGGCAGTAGGATTTCGGTTGATCTGTCGGATCAAGATCATTTCCCATTCAACAACCGCGCCAATTTGGCGGGGTAAGTATCGGCGTCCGCATCTGCCGTTCCGGCACCTTTCATACTGGAGCCATAGGTGATGCTGTCACCAAAACACACGATGGTGCCGACATCCTGCCACTTCGCGGTTTTGAGTGCTTCATAGACTCCCCGGGCAATCACATCATAACCTTCACTTGTCGGATGCACGCCATCCTTCGATCGACTGTTGGCGACATTACGCAACAGACTTGATTTTTCATCACCCGCGCCTCCTTTCTCGAGCAAAACATGCACGTCCACCACCTGGATCTTGCCTGACTTACCGATTTTCTCCACCACCGCATTCACATCAGCAATGCGGTCAGTGGGACTCTGATCGACAAAAAATTCTGCTTTGTGGCGACTCAATAACAGCTCGTCAATGCACGGAGGAATCGTCATCAGCACCACCTTCGATCCAGACTTGGCAAACTGCTTCACCAGACTTTTTACATTCTTCTCATACTCCTTGATCGGCACCGAATTGCCTGAGTTTAAAGCATCATTGGTTCCCACCATCATCACCACCACGTCCGGCTTTTTGGCCAGCACATCCCGCTCCACCCGCTTTAATAAATTACGCGTCGAGTTACCACCCACCCCGGCATTAATCACAGTTGTATCTTTCGCATTCACAAAACAAGCCGATAAAACCCACAACAATATTGCAATTCTCATTTTAACTTAGTTTCTTTCTTAACCACGGATTACACGGATTTTTTCTCATCAGGGGAATCAGTGATTAGCTCTTTTGAATGGCTATTCTGCTTTCGTCAGCTCCCCAGCTTTCATCCTCCCCAACAACTCATCCAAATTATACTTCGTGTACCTCGTCTCACTTGCCACGTGATCAGAGTCCGCATTCGCCACCCAGAAATCCAGTGTATCAGGCGCGAACAACACACTCTGGATGTTCGAAGTCATACAGACCGGGCGGCTCATCAAGTCCCTCGCCGAACCTTCATCAAACTTTCCCCACTGGCCCTTCACCCGCTTGACCAGCTCCTTGTAACGATCTCCTGAAGACATCAGAACCGTGTCCTCGACCGGATCAGTCAACTGCGGATGCGACTCTCCGCTCCACACCTCCTCAAACAAATCCGGCGTCGCCTTGATCCCGACCGCCCGTTTCGTTTTGGCATCTGAGATCACATAATAATACACACAGGTTCGCGGACTCTCCCGCATGATCTTCACCGCTTCGTCAATCGTGTCCGCCTTTTCCATCACTTCCCGCATCAACTGCGCCATCGGTTTGCCGTCCCAGTCTCCCTCTCCCCGCCCCCCCATCTCACCGATCGCCAGGTGTTTTTCATTCATCGCTGTCACCGATCCGATGAAGCCGGCATAACCCACATTCACCCAGGCATTGCCCTCATCAGGTTGCATCACCATCACCACCGCATTTTGTTCCAAACCGAGTCCGCGTAGATAATCCAACACACGCCCGTGATACATCCGTCCCCCCACCGTCGCATTCCCGTGCAATGCAAATCCCGTGCAATGAAATAGCTCTGGAAAAAAATTCGCCAACCTGGTTTCTTCCGGATGCAATCCCGCTGCGGCCGCCAGTGAATCCATCTCACGCAAATAGGGTTTCGGAATGAAAGGTTCAAGGCGGTTCTGTGCTTCTTCGATCTCTCCAAAAAACCACCGGCCTTTGGCGATCGAACTTCCTACTCCCACCCCGTAAACAATCCTGTCCACCAGATTTCGTGCTTCATCCCTCAACAGCTTACCATGCTGTTCACCCATCTCTTCAGGCGATCCCTGCAAAAACATTACCCTCGTCCCGTCGATACTCTCCAACCTGCCCTTGCCATGCTCCGCCACCACCCGCCGTTGACCGATCGTCTCAGCCTGCAAGACCGCAATCTTATTATCCAGGTTCGCCAGCATCACTTCGGAAAACTTTTTCAGATGAGCCAGAGCCACCCGTTCCACCTTCACATTTTCCGGAACGGGAATCTTCCATGACTGATCATTGACACTGTCCTCAACCCGCAAGTCAGCAATCCTGATTTCCACCTCCTCGTCACCCACCTGCAACTCCAGGTGTTCGATATCGCCACCATTACCAAAGGCCAGATGCATCTCACCCTCAGGCAAATCAAAGGCATTACGAGCCCAGTCCCGCACTGAAATTTTCCACCCGTCTTCATGATCGACTTCAAGCATCGCCGGTGCCAGCCACAGGTGCCAGCGCTTTACTGGCAATGAAAAATCTGCCAATTCCACAACCTTTACGCTATCTGGAAATTGTGAAAACCGCGGCACATCATTGACCCCGATCACAGCAAACTGTTTCTCTGCCGCCCAGGCCCAAACTTCCTCCCCATCCCGGCCCACGGCGTAATCTCCGCCATCCACATTTGCCTGCAAGACCAGACGATCCGGCCAACGGTAACGAAGCGCAATTTCCTGGCCCTCCAACTTCCCCTTGAACGCCGAGGCCTGCAAAAACTTCAGCCTTATCGATATCGTTTTGGCCGAAGCCTCATCCCGTGGTTCCACCAGGTCATGCAAACGAACTAACTCACGTCCCAGCTGCCGCGATTCCGCAGTGGTCAGAATTCCATACCAAGCCCCTGCCAACAAAATGGCGAACAAAACAACCGCCCCTGTAATCAGACGCCTCAACTTTCTCCTGCCCATCATTTCTGTTTATCCAGTTTCGGTTGCTGAAAAAACAACACCCCTTTGGTCTTTGTCTTGCGACGATAAATCTTATCTCCGCAAGCAACATACAAATAACTCAAACCCGGACCGGCAAAGGTCGCACTTACCAATCCAGCATTTTGCGGTTTGGCGATCACCCCTCCCATGCGCCCGGTCGGATCATACATCTGCAAACCTTCTGCCGAGGTCACATAATACCGCCCATCCGCATCCGTTGCCATCCCGTCCCCTTTAGCTACCTCAGGATTGCTGTGCGGCGTTCTCATCATCATGTAATTCTGCGGATAGGACAAAGACCCGTCTTTCTCAATCCGAAAGGTCCACACATATTTTCCACCATAATCCGAAACCGCTAAAGTTCCCTGGTCAGCCGACAAGGTGATCCCGTTGGGTTTGGTCACCACATCCTTGCTGACCACCGTCATCTTGCCGCTGGGATCTATCCGACGAATCTCCTTCTCCGGCGTCTGGGTGAAATACACATTGCCGTCATGGGTCACTACCAGATCATTGGGGCGCACTTCCTTGGCTAAAATTTCCATCTTCCCCTCCTTATCAAAACGCACCACCATCCGGCCGCGCGCAACGCAGGCATAGAGCTTCCCGTCCGCCGCCCACTGCAAACCACTGATCCCCGCCGCATCCTTGATGAACTCCGACACCTTGCCGTCCAGATCGACCTTGTAAATAACCTGCCCGCTTCTCACATCAGAAAAATAAACATTCCCCTCCGCATCCGAACACACGCCATCAGTAAAGCCATGCCCCTCGCTGACCGCCTGCCAGCCCTCTCCATCAATCAACACCTGCGACAAGGGCATGTCCTGAGCCAAAACCCCGCCAGCCCAGCCCAACAACAGCAAAAATATAACTATAGCTCTCATCATTTCATTCAAAATTCTGCACTCCTTGTTCCTTATTCAATATTTCTCTTCTTTCCAGTTCCTCCAGATCCATCTCATCGTATCCGGCAGAATCGCTCCGCCGTGACGCCCACTGTGAACTCCCTCACCAAACACAAATTTGTAATCATAACCGGAGAACTCCAGAGCCTTGGCCATCTGCTGGTTCGCCAACGGCCAATTGCCGTGCAAATTATCCAAATCATTTTTTCCATCCTGCAAAAACACCCGCAACGGTTTTTTCTCCGTCTTGCGGATCAATGCCGGATACACATGCCCTCCGCGAATGTTGGTAAAACTGCCCACGTGACTCACCACCTTGCGGAAAGCATCCGGACGTTCCCAGGCCACAGTAAAAGCACAAATCCCACCCGAGCTGTTGCCGCAGATCCCTCGACCCTCCGGATTTTTGGTAATCTTGTATTTTTTCTCCAACTCGGGAATCATCTCTTCCAACATGAACCGCGCATATTGGTCACTCAGCGTATCGTATTCGTAACTCCGGTTTTTGCGCCCCTTCTGCCCTTCTTTCGCCGGCGGCACCACTCCCGGATTGATAAACAATCCAATCGTCACCGGCATCTCGCCCGCCGCGATCAGGTTATCGAAAACAATGGGTGCACGGAAGGAACCTTTCTCACGGATAATACCTCCACCGTCCTGGAACACCATCAAAGCAGCGGGACTTTTGCCATCATATTGAGCCGGCACATAGACCCAGTAATCCCGCACCGTACCTGGAAAAATTTTACTCTTCCATTCATGCTTCGTCACCACCCCCTTGGGCACCCCTTCCTTGGGCATCGCATCCGGACCAGGTTTGTATTCTTTATCATCTGCACTAACCAGGGAGGCTGATAAAACCAAAGTAGACAGAACTAATCGAGCGAAGGGGTTTAGCATCATGCGAGCACTATGAGGGCTCGATGCTCCAGTCGCAAGTTTGTTGCGGTTGAATTTCGCATTGCAATGGATGACATCAAGGAAATCACCACCCAGATCACCTTTGCTAACGGCAGCTACATCTTGGCCGGCACTTGGAAACCCAGCAGCAATCCGGAATATGAAGAGAAAGACCTAATGCACGTGGTCTTTCTAACCGTAAATATTCAATACACCCGTGACTTCGGCGTCCTTCAGCCTGTTGAGGGTGACAAAACCTCTCCAAAAAACAACCCCTCCCCTCTGGCATTCCGCTGGGATGCACTCTTTTTGCCCTCTCCTTTCCTGTGGTATCGCTCGTTCCTCTCTCAACCACAGGCTAATGGCTTGGAAGCCTCCGGCTTCACCGAACCACTCCACACCTAGCCTACAACCTAACCCCCTACTACCTTCCCCCTAAAAGTCATTCTTCCACATCATCGACTCCACCGGGCGATGGGTTTTCTCAGTGTACTTGGCTGATTTTTTCTGGCTGTAGGGATTCAGAATCTCCCCTTGCACCTGGAAATAAATCAACTGACCAATCGGCATGCCTGCGTAAACCCGCACCGGCTGCTTGACCGAAATCTCCAGCGTCCAGTAGTTACAAAATCCCACATCGCCTTTTCCCGCCGTAGCGTGAATATCGATTCCCAGCCGCCCGACACTCGATTTACCTTCCAGAAACGGCACCGTTGCGTGGGTTTCAGTGTATTCCATCGTCGCTCCCAGGTAATTAATCTGTGGTTCCAACACAAATCCCTGCTCCGAAATCTCAAAGTGATCGATCTCATTGTGCTTGCGCGCATCGAGTACCCGGTTCGAATAAGTAGCCAGATGTTTGCTCAAGTGCACATCGTAACTGTTCGTGCCAAGGCAGTCCTGGTCATAGGGATCGACTACGATTTCCCCCTTCTCCATGGCATCTAAAATAGCTTTATCCGACAAAATCATAGTCTTTCCCTTATCCGATCTACGCCTCAACGCAACTATTTCGAAGCCTCATCTGGATTTTATCCTTTATTTTTGGCAATTTCATTTGCACAACGGCAAAAGCTCTCTATTTTCCCGCTCGCTATGGCCAGAACAGCAGGAAAAGCAAAAACACGTAAGGGTGTCGCAAAACGATTCAAAATTACCGGAAGCGGTAAAGTGATTCGTCGTCGCCAAGGCAAACGCCATCTTTTACGCCGTAAGAACGCTAAACGGAGACGTCGTCTCGGTCAGGCTGCACTGGTAGCGAAATGTGATGTCCCGAATATCAAGGCAGATTTGCCTTTCGGTTAAACATTTTTACAAGTCGATCTTCGGTTGATCCGAAGTCGGCTAAAATACGATTCTACTGACTGGTTTCGGTCAAAGGCCCGCTTAAAAAACAGGCTGCGAAATCTACTGAATGGATGAGTCAGCGAATCGCTTAATAACCAACAGTCCGTTCGGAGGAATAAAACATGCCACGCGCAACCAACGCACCAGCCAGTCGTAAAAGACGGAAACGCATCCTGAAAAAAGCCAAAGGCTTTCGCGGATCACGCTCAAAACTTTACCGCACCGCTAAGGATGCGGTGTTCAAAGCCCAGTCATGGGCCTACCGCGACCGCAAAAATCGCAAACGCAATTTTCGTCGTCTGTGGATCCAGCGCATCAACGCAGCCACTCGCGCCCGCGGTCTGAATTACAACCGTTTCATGGAAGGCCTCACGGCTGCCGGCATCGAACTCGACCGCAAGGTTCTGTCCGAAATCGCCATCCACGACGAGACTGCTTTTGACGCTATCTTCGAGCAAGCAAAAAGCGCGCTCGAAGCAAAAACGGCAGCGGCCTAAACGTAGAACGGGCATCTTGCCCGTGATTCTTGCCAAAGGGCGGCTTGTCGGAATCCTTCCGCGCAACCCGTCTTTTCGTAAAGATATCAAGTCACTTAGACTTTGTTGAGAAGCCGGCCAAACAAGCCGGCTTCCTTATTTCCAAAACACTGATCATGTTAGACGAACTTTCAGCCATTCAAAGCGATGCCCTCGCGGCCATCAAATCGGTTGACTCTGAATCCTCCCTCGAAGAGTTCCGTATTCACTACCTCGGCAAAAAAGGACGTTTGACCGCCGCCGCTGCGGGAATGCGCGACGTCAGTAAAGAAGACAAACGCGCCGTTGGTCAAAAACTCAACGAGGTCCGCAATACCATCACCGGACTGATCGATGAACGCAGTAGTGAACTTGCCGCTTTGAAAGACGCTGAAGCGGTTGCCGACATTGATCCCACCCTGCCCTCCCGTTCTTTACCCCAGGGGGCCGGACACCCACTCAGCCAGATGCTCAATCGAGCGGTTGACACTTTGCATCACCTGGGATTCGCCATCGCCGAGGGCCCTGAAATCGAAACCGAATGGCATTGTTTTGATGCCCTCAATACTCCCGCCGACCACCCGGCTCGCAACGAAAAAGACACTTTCTATTTCGACAGCGGTAAATTGCTGCGAACCCACACTTCCTCCGTGCAGGTCCGCACCATGGAAGGAGCTGACGCTCCGCCGGTTCGAATCATTGCCCCCGGCTCGGCTTTCCGCCGGGATGAGATCGATGCGACCCACTCTATTTCTTTCACCCAGCTCGAAGGCCTCTACGTTGATCGGGAAGTCACCCTCGCCGACCTGAAAGGTACGCTCGAGTATTTCTTCCACTCGATTTTTGGTGCAGACACCGAACTTCGTTTCCGCCCTCATTTTTTCCCCTTCACCGAACCCAGTTTCGAAATCGACATCAAACTTCATGCTGCCGGAAAAGCCTCTCGCTGGATCGAGATCGCCGGTTGCGGCATGGTGGATCCTGCGGTTTTTGAAGCCATCAACAGCAGCCGCGAGGACGACCTGTTTTCTCCCGATAATGTAAGCGGTTTTGCTTTCGGACTCGGTATCGACCGTTTGGCAATGATCAAACACGGCATTCCCGACCTGCGGCTTTTCAGCGAAAACGACCTGCGTTTTCTCCGTCAATTCGCCTAGTCCATTAGCCTGACACATTTTCCACAGCAGCTATGAAATTTTCACTCAACTGGCTCAACGACCACCTCGACCTCGACGACCTTTCCGTTTCTGAAATCGATGACTTGCTGACTTTTGCAGGCATTGAAGTCGAAGGTATTGAAACACGCGGTGCTGCGATCGATCAACTGGTGGTGGCACAAGTGCTCATCTCTGAAAAACATCCCGATGCTGACAAACTCAGCGTCTGCCAAATCGACGCCGGTGGCGACATGCCCGTGCAGATTGTTTGTGGGGCAAAAAATTACCAGGTTGGTGACAAAATCCCTCTTGCCCAACCGGGTTGTGAACTACCCGGCGGATTCAAAATCGCTCCCTGCAAAATGCGCGGCATCGAATCCCACGGCATGATGTGCAGTGCCAGCGAACTCGGCCTCGCCGACGAATCCGACGGACTGTTGATTCTCGATACCGAGGCCTCACCCGGCACTCCCTTTTCAGACATCGTCACTGCCGATACTATCTTCGACGTCGAGATCACCCCGAACCGTCCCGATCTGCTTTGCCATCTCGGCCTGGCACGCGAACTTGCCGCCCTGACCGGACGGAAACTCAAAGGCAACATTGCCCACCATTCAGATGCTTCAAAAGCAAGCCCGGCTGCCACGGAAATCATCGACATTCAGGCTACCGAAAGCTGCCCTCTTTACAGTGGCCACTTCATCCGCTCGGTCAAAGTCGGCCCCAGCCCGGACTGGCTGAAAGAAAAACTCGAAGCCGTCGGCCTGCGCCCGATCAACAATGTAGTCGACATCACCAACTACATCCTGCACGAAACAGGACAGCCCCTGCACGCCTTTGATCTCGCCAAGCTAAACGGTGGCATCCAGGTTCGCCCCGCTCAAGACGGTGAAAAAATCACCGCCCTCGACGGCGAAAGCTATGAGCTCAACTCGTCCGATCTGGTCATCGCTGACGGCGAACAAGCCCAGGCCATCGCCGGAGTCCTGGGTGGAGCTGACAGCGGTGTGACCGAGGCCACCACCGACATTCTGCTCGAAGCCGCTTATTTCACCCCCAGTGGCATTCGTGCAACGGCTCGCCGTTTCAATCTCAGCAGCGATTCCAGTTACCGCTTTGAACGTGGCATCGATCCCCTGCAAACCCTCGCCATTTCTGAGCTGGCAGTAAAATTGATCAGCGAGCTCACCTCCGGGCAAGCTGATGAAAAAGCTCTTGTTGCCGGAGAAACCCCCAGCGCTCCGGCTAACGTTACCTTTGCCCATCAAGCCTGCCATCAACTTCTCGGCCACAACATCGGCGATGACAAAATCGATACCATCCTGACATCGCTCGGCTTGACTCGCAATGGCACCACATGGAAAATCCCCACCTGGCGACTCGACCTGAGCCGCCAGGTGGATCTCATCGAAGAAATCGCCCGCGTTTACGGGCTGGACAAGATCCCCTCACGAACCTGCGGCACCTACGCTCCTGCCTCAAAGGAAGACAAGATCTACGCAGCTAATCGCTCACTTCGCGACCAACTCGTTTATCAAGGTTTTTACGAATCCCTGAGTGTCAAGCTGATCGCTGAATCCCAACTCGCCGACGATCCCGGCAAAGCGCTCAAAGGCGGGCTGCTTCCGCTGCGAATTAAAAACCCAATCAGTGACGATTATGTCTATCTCCGCCCCTCTTTGGTTCCCAGCCTGCTAAGCATCGCCAGGCATAATGTGAATATGGGCAACAGCGCTCTGCGACTGTTCGAGTTAGGAACGGTTTTTTCCGCCACCCCGAAAGGACAGGAAATCGAGCAAAGCAATCTCGGACTGCTCATCACCGGTGACCGGGAACCTCGCTCCTGGAAACAAGCGCAGCCGGAAACCCTGGACTTCCATGACTTGCGTAGTGTCATCGAAAGCCTTTGCCCGGGACAGGATGTGCAGATCAATCCAATCACTCCTCAAACTGGTTGCCACCTTGCTTTGGCGGCACAAATCCGCCTGGGAAAATCCAAAATCGGCATCTGTGGGCAACTCACTCCTGCCCGGGCCCGCGAGTTCGGCTTGGAAACACCCTTACTGGTAGCAGAGTTCAACGCCTCTACTCTGAATGCCGCGCGTAGCTCCAACCGTCAATATGCCGAAATCCCGCGTTACCCCGCCAGCAACCGCGACATCGCCATGGAGGCTCCCGCCGATTTGCCCAACAGCGAGATCGAAGCCGTATTTGCCAAAATCAACGACCCGTTGCTCGAAAGCTTTTTCCTCTTCGATGTTTTTGCCGATCCGAGTGGTGAAAAACTAGCAGCTGACAAAAAATCGCTGGCCTATTCCGTGACCTACCGCCATCAAACGCGCACTCTGGAGCAAGCCGAAGTCGAACAGGCTCACAAAAAAGTCCTGGAAGCTCTGAAAAAAGCATTGCCCGTTGTTTTTCGTTGATCAAAAACTGAAAATCTCGTGCCCTGACCAGCTAAATCCCTGAACCGCTGCAGACGACTCAAAAGAATTCTAGAAATTCTAAAAAAAGGATTGCCAGCCGTCTTCCCTTGACTCAATATGCAGACACATAGAACGCCGTGTGATCTTAAAACTTTCCTGCAGTGTTCGACCCTATTGACTTCACCGGGTTGGATCCGTTGAAACGTTAATGGAGACTAGCACGGAGGTGGCTGTCAGGCCTTCACTGGAAGGCAAAAGCCCCTGCTGCGGTTTCCGCCTTGTTGAGAAACGGGAATACAAACCCAGAAGTCAAGGACGGCACATGTGGGTTTACCACGAACAGGCGTCTTAAGCCTATACAGGTCTAAGGCGTCTTTTCATGTTCAGCCATCCGGGTGTGAACGAAAGCATTCATTGCTTGGCCTTGCTTCTGATCTTTTTCAGCTCAGCCTTCAGAACATCATCGCTGAACTGTTCAGTCTCCCGCTTCAACTTGATCGTATATCTTTTCCCACTCAGATACGACCTTGAGCCACAGAGATCGATAAAGTTTTCGGCACTACGAATTTTTTTTTTCTGCTTTTGCCACTTCATCCGCATATGATCAGCCGCTTCCCTGGCTGTATGCGTGGTTCCGTTTCTTGTGAAGGTCGCCCCCTCCAGATTACTGACGTATTTCAGTAGAGCACCTATCTCTTCATCCGGAGTCGCCGAAAGTGAAGCAATGCACAAAAATAATGCTAAGAATGATAAGGCAATGGTTTTCATATTTGTATTTTGTGCCGAGGCATTCCCCCCCTCACCAAAGCACCGAAAGCGCGGCAGCAACATTATCCGTATTTCCACCTACATTTTCCTGGGTTCGAAAGCCTATATAAGTAAGCTTGATTCCCACTTTTTTCGAAATCGGAATCCCAAGACTAACACCCGCCACCAGGTTCCCTTTCCTGTCGTTCTTGGCCGCTCCATTCAGAGTGGATTCCCCGCCGATCCCGTAAGCCACACCACCCCCTACCCAGAGTCCTGGACGAAAAGTATATACCAGGTGTCCCTGCAAAGTGTAGAGTGGCGCTTGCTCAAAACGATTGCCGTTCCAAAAATCATCATTCTCGGTGAAGAACCAGACCGCTGTAGTCAATTCCGTTGTCCAGGAGCCACGATTGTGAACCACCCCAAACTGAGGTTTAAAAGTAAAACGATTGGTTCCGAGATTGAGCAGTTTGTCGTCGAAATAATTACCCGTGGGTAATTGCATGACCAGGGCCGCACCAATGATTGTCTCACGATCCGTTTTAGCCCGGTACTCAGCGAACTCCTTGCCCTTCAGCGGAGGAGCCCCCCACAAATTAATCGCAAAGCGGAAACTGCTATCGGTCAAGCCTGAGCGATAAGCTGAAGCCGGTGCTCCCTGGAGTAAACCCTTCCAAGTGGCATCCTGGTAACCTTGCTTGAAATCAACTCGTGCCGATTTTCCCAACACTTCGAAGGTTCGGATGTAAGAAAAAAGCACGGAATGCATTTCCAGCTCTACATTTTCAATTTGCAGCACCGGGTCAAAAAGAATGTCCCCGGTGGTGTAGACGTACCCGCCTCCAGCAAAATTAACATTCATCGGCAAGTGACTCCAACGACGTGGCTGGAGTTCCTGCCCTTGACAAAACAGAGCTGAAGAACCCACAAGAACTGCCAACAACAAAGCCCTGCGGCGGCAACTGAGCATCAGTTTTCCCACCTCCCCCTTCGTTTTGCGAAAAATACATTGGGGACGGAGGACGCGATTAGAGCAAAAAAAGCGGTTCCCGTTCATTTTCCCAGATTTAATCGTGAATGATTGGCCCGTCAAGCATCCGCCCCTCCGAAGATTACCAGCAAGTCCCCTCTTTATCTTGAATTTCTGCTCTCTCTTCCCAAATCTGTTCGATTTGAGTTTATTTTGTTTGCGCTTGGCTACTTCGAGCGTATGCATTGCCCTCAGATGAAAGCACTCCTCGCTCTTGAAGATGGAGCCTGTTTTGAAGGCACATCCTTTGGTGCCACTGCAGTTACTGCCGTGGGTGAAGCCTGTTTTAACACGTCAATGACGGGTTATCAGGAAGTCCTCACCGATCCCTCTTATCGCGGACAGATCGTGGCGATGACCTATCCCCTCATCGGCAACTACGGGATCAATCCCGATGACAATGAGAGCGATCAGCCCCATGTGCGCGGATTCGTGATTGAAGAACTCTGTGAAACGCCTAGCAACTGGCGCTCAAAAGAAACGCTGGGAGACTACCTGAAGCGCCACAATATCCCCGGGATCCAGGGTATCGACACCCGGGCGCTGACCAAGCGACTTCGAGAACAAGGTGCCATGCGTGCAGTGATTTCCACGGATCCAAATCTTTCCATCGAGGAGGCTGTGCGGATGGCCAAAGAAAGCCCATCCATGGAAGGAGCCGACTTTGTCCAAGAGGTCAGCGCTACAGAAAACTATCGCTGGGATCCGGACGACCAACTCAGCTGCGAGTGGACGATCCCCAATGCAAGCAAGGAAACGCCGGGACAAATTGTCGATGAAAACGGCCAGCATTTCCAGCCCCTGCCCGAGTCAAAATACCATATTGTCGCCTACGATCTTGGCATCAAACGTAACATCCTGCGCATGCTGCGGCAATCAGGCTTCACCGTCGACGTAGTCAATGCCCACACCACAGCTGAAGAAGTCCTGGCTCTCAATCCAGACGGCATTTTCCTGTCAAACGGCCCTGGTGACCCAGCCTCACTTGATTATGTTCATCACGAAATAAAAAAGCTGATTGGGAAAAAACCAATTTTTGCCATATGCCTGGGTCACCAGGTTCTGTGTCATGCTTTCGGAGGCAAAACTTTCAAGCTGAAGTTCGGCCACCGGGGAGGCAACCAACCGGTTAAGGATTTGCGCAGCGAAAAAATCGCCATCACTTCGCAGAATCATGGTTTTGCTGTCGATGCACAGTCCTTGCCTGATGATGTTGAAGTCACCCACATCAACCTCAATGATGGCACCGTAGAAGGCTTGCAACACAAAAAACACCCCGTTTTCAGTGTTCAATACCACCCGGAAGCTGCACCCGGACCCAACGACGCTGCATATTTTTTCGAAGAATTTGCCAATCTGATTGATTCGCAGAGCTAAAACCTGTTAAATACCGATAGTTATGGCTAAAATCACCATTTATGTCCCGGATCAGGAACCGATGAAGGTTTCTTTTGATGAAAAAGCAGAAGTCACCGTCGGTCGAGGATCTGACAATGATCTCATCGTGGATCACGAATCCATCTCAGGCCACCATGCAAAATTGCAGCTTGAAGGGGATACCTATTCCCTCATTGATCTGGGTTCGACCAACGGCACTAAAATCGATGGTATCGCCACCAGCAACGGCCCCTTGTCCAACGGCACGCAAATCACCTTCGGCAAAGTAGATGCTGTCTACGAATGTGAAGAACCTGTCGCCGCGCAAGAGGAAGGTGAGGCATCGTTGGGAGAAGGCGAAGCCTTTGCCAGCAACATGGAAGTAGAAATTGCCGAAACTTCCGCCAAACCGGCTGGCTTCACAAACCTATCGCCACTGGAAAAAGTCGAAGAAAAAAATCAATTCGGGAAAATAGCCATGGCCGCAGGCGTGGTCGCCATCATCGCTGCCCTGGCAACTTTTGGTGCTGCAGCTGTCATGAAAGTTGGCTGAGGCCTTTTAGCCGAGCAGATATTTAGAAATCATCCTGCTTGTCTCTGCCTGGAACCACACCAATCTTCTAATAAGAGCCCGCCTAACAAGGTCTTACTTGCTCTCATTTGAAAAGCATTTTCAATCACTAATTTACTATGCCCAATACTGTTATTGTAGGAGCCCAATGGGGCGATGAAGGAAAAGGAAAAATCGTCGATTACCTGACCGACCAAACGGAAATCGTCGTGCGTGCCCAAGGCGGCAACAACGCCGGACACACCGTGATCAGCGAAGGAGTGAAATACGTGCTTCACCTGATCCCCTCCGGCATTCTCTGGCCAGACAAAACTTGTGTGATCGGCAATGGAGTCGTCATCGATCCAGTCTCGTTGCTGGAGGAAATAGACACTCTGGCCAAACAGGGAGTGACCGTGGAACCTGAACGCCTGCTCATCAGCAATCGCGCTCACCTGGTGCTGCCCTCACACCGCGCCCTGGATGCACTCAACGAATCTAGCCGTGGAGATGGCAAAATTGGTACCACTAAACGTGGCATTGGCCCTGCTTATTCCGACAAAATTGACCGCTCAGGTCTGCGCCTGCATGAACTGTTCGAAGACGACTTTTCACAGCGCCTGAGCCAGAAATTAAGCGACTGCAATGAATTGCTGGAGGCTGCGGACATGGACAAAATCGATGTCGAAGCATCCGTGACTGCTTATGCAGCAGCAGCTGAAAGACTTCGGCCCTTTGTCTGTGATACGATTGGTTTCCTGCACCAGGCGCTCGCCGACTCGCGGGATCTTCTTTTTGAAGGTGCCCAGGGAACTTATCTCGATGTTGATTTCGGCACTTACCCTTACGTGACCTCTTCCAATACCACCTCCGGTGGTGCTTGCACCGGATCAGGTGTCCCACCACAACGCATCGACAAGGTCGTTGGGGTAATCAAAGCTTACACCACCCGGGTTGGAGAAGGCCCCTTCCCCACTGAAGACAATACTTTTGGTGACGTCCTCCACGGCATGGGGCGCGAATTCGGTGCTACCACTGGTCGGGAGCGCCGCTGCGGATGGCTCGATCTGGTTCTGTTGCGTTATGCGACCTACGTCAACGGCATCGATGAACTGGCGATGACTAATCTCGACGGTCTCGACGGCCTCGACGAAATCCCGATTTGCACCCATTACGAACTTGATGGAAAAAAACTCGATCTACCACCGGCATCAGCTGCCGACCTCGAGCGAGCCAAGCCCGTTTATGAAACCCTGCCAGGCTGGAAAACTTCGATCGAAGAAGCTCGCCATCTTGCTGATTTACCAGAAAAAGCACGCCAATACCTCGACTATGTAACCCGCATGACCGGAGTGCCTATCACTTCTGTCGGCGTAGGCCCCGACCGAACCCAAACGCTGGTCGATTAAGTTTTCCAACAGCCTGCCCGGCAGCCTGTTGGCATTCCTATCGCTGACCAGTTCCTATCACCGCCAGCGATGAGTGCTAAAACCATCATCCCCAAACACATCGCCGTCATCATGGATGGCAATGGCCGATGGGCCAAGGAACGAGGACTGCCCCGGCGTGCGGGCCATCAAGCAGGGGCCGAAGCGGTCAGGGAATGTGTGGAAGCCTGTAGCGAACTGGGAGTGAAATTCCTCACTCTCTACGCCTTTTCATCAGAGAACTGGAATCGTCCCAAAACAGAAATTAAAGCCTTGATGAAATTGCTCGAGCGCTTTTTACGGGAGAAAACCCCGGAAATTTGTGAACGCAATGTGAAACTGCAAGCCATCGGACGCATCACTGATTTGCCTGAATCCTGCCAAAAAGCGCTGAGTGAAGCTATCGAACGATCTTCTGACAATACTGGACTGACGCTCATCCTCGCATTGAGTTATGGTGGCCGGGAAGAAATTGTCGACGGTATCAAAAGCCTGATCCGCCATCTGGACGACGGCCATATTGACCGTGGCATGATCACCCCGGAACTGTTCAGTAAACACCTGTACACCCGCTACTACCCGGATCCGGATCTACTTATCCGCACCTCTGGTGAGATGCGCCTGTCTAATTTTCTTCTCTGGCAAGTCAGTTACTCCGAGATCTATATCACCAACAAAAACTGGCCTGATTTTCGCAAACAGGATCTTCACGATGCTCTCGGGGTTTATTCTAAAAGGCAGCGTCGTTTCGGCGGGCTGTGAGTGGCAATGAGCAAACTTAAACAACAGACCGTCATCATTGCTGATGCCGATGCCGATTATCTCGACTGGGCCAGTCGCCACCTTGCCGCACCCACAATCGAAATCATCACCACCACACGCTCTGATCAAGCACTCAAGCTTTTCACAGAAAAACGTGCCGATCTGTTGATCACCGATCTTGGCCTCAGCCCTTTCGACGGCCTCGAACTCATCAAACGTATTCGCCAGAATTTTCCCAATGCCGTGGTACTGCTCACGGGCAATCTTTCATCCACCAATACTGTAATCGAGGCTACCCGGCTGGGAGCCTACGACGTATTGCGGAAGGAAGCCGTCAGCTTCGATCTACGGCCGACGGTCGAACAGGCCTTGCAAGCTGCCGAGCAAATGCGCCTGGCTGCCGATGAACAACTCGAACCCCAACCTCAACCAGTCAGCTCGGATCTGATCATCGGCAACTCCCCGGCGATGCAGGATGTGTTCAAATTGATCGGTCGTGTTGCCCATGCTGACGCCCCGGTTTTGATCACTGGCGAAAGTGGCTGCGGCAAGGAAGTTGTCGCCAATGCCCTGCACCAATACAGCCGCCGGGCAGGGCGCGACTATATCGCTATCAATTGTGCGGCAATCCCTGCCAATTTGCTCGAAAGCGAACTGTTCGGACATGAAAAAGGAGCGTTTACCGGAGCTGTCAGCCAGCGTATCGGTCGTTTTGAGCAATGCAACGACGGCACCCTTTTTCTCGATGAGATAGGCGACCTGCCGGCGGAAGTGCAAAGCAAGCTGCTGCGGGTTCTGCAGTCGGGTGAATTTTCGCGTATCGGCAGCAATGATACCCTCACCTCCAATGTTCGCATTCTTGCCGCCACCAACAAAAACCTCGAAAAAGAAGTCGAAGCCAATCACTTTCGAGAAGATCTCTTTTACCGGCTGAATGTGGTACGCATCCACATCCCCCCCTTGCGTCAACGCCTCGAAGATGTCTCGATTCTCGCCGAGCATTTCCTGAATGCCATCGCCAAGCACAACATGGGACGGCGCCTTCAATTGTCACCCGAAGCTCTGCTTCATCTCGAAAAATACGATTGGCCGGGTAACGTGCGGGAACTGGAAAATACTCTGCAAAGTGCCTGTGTTTTATCCACCGGCAATGTCCTGATGCCGAAAGACATCCCCCTTGGTGCTGTTCCCCGGCGACAAGGGCAAAGCCAGGCCGACGGCCAGGTAGATGCAACAAACCTTAGTCCTTCTATTTTGGATCAAGCAGCAGCACTTATCTTGAAAGCAGCAGAACAAGAAAACCTTTCTCCAATTTTTGTGGCTGAACGGGAACTGATTCGTCATACCCTGGAACAGCAAAACCATCATCCAGGCAAGACTGCAAAGATTCTGGAAATCACCCTTCCTTCCCTGCGGAAAAAAATGGTCATTTACAATTTGGAATTACCTGAGAATTCTGACCAATAAAATAAGAAGCGCAGGAAGTGCCCTACCAAACCAAGGGGAACTGGAAAACAAATGCAGGCCAAATCGCAAAAGTTTCCGAAGATCGAGCCCGGAGCTCTTGTCGACCAGGTGATAGAGGCATCTCCTTTCAGAGATTTTCTCAAGCACTCCAGCCAGGCAACCCCCACTTCCCCCCACGTATTCGAACATGTGAGTGAAGCGGCACAGCCATTCATTGTTGCCATGGTGGCCCGATATATGGGAAAGCAGAACCATAGCCGCAATGTCTGGATCATGACGCCTGATATCAAATCCGGCGAACAAGTGCATAGTGAGTTATCAACCTGGGACTGCGAGCCGCTTTTTTTACCCGAAGTCTCTGTACCCGATTTTGAACAAGCTTTAGCTGATCCTGATGCCCTCGCGGAAAGGCTGGCAACCCTGCAGGAGCTTCGCCGCGAGAACGATGACGGCAAGGCCTGTCTGATCGTGCTGCCCGGAGTAAGCTTTGATGAAAATGTCCCTCTCCCTGGCTCGCTACTTAAAAACACCCTTAAAATCCATACCGGCAGCAAGTTGGATATAGCATCAATGAGCGATCACCTTGTCGATGCTGGTTTTGAAAAAGTCAGCCAGGTCTTTCAACGAGGGCAATTTGCTGTTCGTGGTGGGATTTTTGATATTTTTGATCTTCACAATGACAGCCCGATTCGCATCGAACTCTTCGATGATGAAATCGATTCCATCCGCGAATTCGATATCGATCAACAGACCTCGATTCAAAAGCTGGACTCTGCTGATTTACTGCTCAATCTGGAAGACCCCGACGAGGGACTCCCCGGTGCAGGCGGCACCCTGGGGGACTACAAAAAAAGTAGTGATTGTGTGATCAGTATCGAATGCAGCCCACCTGAAGCAAACGTTCACATTTTATCAGGTAGCTCACCCCTCCTTGATGGATCAGAAGAAAATTATACAGGAGCTTTCTACAGCAATCCTCTCGGCACCTTTGAGGCAGGAGACTTCATCCTCCAGCAATCGCGGCACAACGAATTCATCCGGCAAATCAGTAAATGGGAACAAGAGGGTTGGCAGGTTTTGCTGGCATTCCATTCGAACGGTGAGCTTGATCGTTTTGCAGAGTTACTGGCCGATGCCCCCATCGATACCAGCTTTCTGCAACACTTCATCGGCAATTTAAATCAAGGATTCACCATTCCTGATATCCGCATCGCCGTGCTCTCCGATGCCGAGATATTCGGCCGTTACCAACACCAGCGTGCACGGCGAAAGTTCACTCAAGATCGCGCCCGCAGCCTCCATCTTCAGGCAAGCCAGGCTGGTGAATTCAGTATCGGCGATCTGGTCGTCCATGCCGATTATGGGATCGGGTGCTATCGCGGATTGAGAAAACCCGATGCGAGCTCAAACAAAAAATCCAGCCAGCATCAGTCGGTAAAAATTTCAGCAGAAGAGGTGTTGGTTATCGAATACGCAAATGAAGCGCGCCTTTATGTTCCTCTCGAACAAGCCCACTTGGTATCACGCTACATCGGCTCGGGCAGAAAAGCTCCCCCCTTGAATCGTCTCGGTGACAGCCGTTGGAATAACACTCGCAAAAAAGCGGAGCGCTCGATCCAGGATTATGCCGCCCAACTGCTCGGTGTTCATGCTGAAAGGGAAGCCAAACAAGGTTTTCCACACAGCCCGGATACCAAATGGCAATGGGAATTTGAGAATGCTTTCATTTACAAAGAAACACCGGATCAACTCACGGCCATCTCTGCCACCAAGCAAGACATGGAATCGGAGCGCCCGATGGATCGCCTAATCTGTGGGGATGTCGGTTTTGGAAAAACCGAGGTAGCCATCCGCGCCGCATTCAAAGCCGTCATGTCTGGCAAACAAGTCGCCCTGCTGGTGCCCACTACGGTACTGGCACAACAACACTACCAGAATTTTCGCGAGCGCATGTCTGATTTCCCCATCACTGTTGACCTGCTCAGCCGCTACCGCAGCACAGCCCAACAGCGAGTCACCGTCAAATCATTACACGACGGCAGTATTGATATAGTAATCGGCACTCACCGTTTGATCTCGAAAGATGTCACTTTTAAAAACCTGGGGCTCGTCATCATCGATGAAGAACAACGATTTGGCGTCAAACACAAAGAACGTTTCAAGGAAATGTTTCGTCTTGTCGATGTACTGACCCTTTCCGCTACACCGATTCCACGCACCCTGTATCTCTCACTCATGGGCGCCCGGGATATGTCCACCATCGACACCCCGCCGCTCAACCGCTTTCCGGTACAAACAAGTATCTGCCCCTATGATGAGCAGCTCATCCGCAGCGCCATCAAACGTGAATTGAAACGGCAGGGACAAATCTACTTCCTTCACAACCGGGTAAAATCCATCGAGGGAATGCGCAAAAAAATCGAATACCTATGCCCCAGTGCCCGGGTTGCCATCGGCCATGGACAAATGGAAGAGGGCGAATTGGAAGGTATCATGAAGTCTTTCATCCAGGGGGAGATCGACGTCCTCGTCTGCACTACCATCATCGAAAGCGGCCTCGATATTCCCAATGCCAATACCATCATCATCGACCGGGCCGATCGTTTTGGACTGGCTGACCTTTACCAGCTCCGTGGCCGTGTCGGCCGAGCAGACCATCGGGCCTACGCCCTCTTGCTGCTTCCCCGGGACATGGTCACTGTTGGGGACGCCCGTAAACGAATCAATGCAATCAAACAATACAGCTCACTGGGAGCCGGGTTCAAAATTGCCATGCGCGATCTCGAGATCCGGGGGGCGGGCAATCTGCTCGGCACTCGTCAAAGTGGCCACATCGCAGCCATCGGCTTCGACCTCTATTGCCAATTATTGAAACAATCCGTCAGCAAAATGAAAGGCGAGACCAGTAATGTTCGAATTAACGTTTCTTTTCATATCGACTTCATCAGCACCTCCGAGGCGCAGTATCTGCAGTCACCGGAGAACTCCCTGCCCGCTTTTGTCCCTGCTGCTTACATCTCCGATGCCCAACTTCGTATCAGTGCCTACCGTCAACTGGCCGAAATAACTTCTCTGTGCGAGCTGCAGCAACTGGAACAGAACTGGATTGACCGCTTTGGCAACCTGCCCGCACCCGCCCTACACCTCATCACCTGTACCGAATTGCGCCTGAGAGCCGCATTTTTTGGAATCTCCGCTCTGGAAATACGAGAAAATAAACTGATGCTGACAAAAAAAGGAGGTTATTTGCAAGTCCACGGGCGTTTTCCACGTCTAAAAGGCAAAAATGAAGGGAAACGTTTAGAGAACGCACTTGAGCTAGTCAAAACCCTGTAGCATGGTTCCCTAGAAATTTTCTATTTTCAGTCTGTCTACCTTCCCCGGCCATTTGTCATGAAATTCAATTCAATCACCATTTTTTTAGCTCTCGCCTGTTCTTTTACCATCTTTTTCCTGCCTCACGCCAGCAAGGCAGCAGATGAGGTCAACGGAATTGCCGCCACTGTAAATGGTGAGGTCGTCACCAAAGCAGAAGTTGCCGGAGCCGTGATGACCCAAACCCAACTCTGGTTATTCCAAAACCAAACGGCGTCGCCTGCAGACCGCGACGCTAAAATTAGAGAAATCAAAACGGCTGCACTTAAAGACCTGATCGATCGGAAGCTCATCCTCGCTGAATTTAAAATAAAAGGCGGTGCAATCAAACGCCAGTATATCGACCAGGCCGTCGATCGCATCGTCCGTGACCGCTTCAAGGGAGATCGGAAAAAGTTTAATGAAGAACTGCAAAAATCCGGCCTCACTTTCCCTGATTTTAGAAAAATCCAGGAAGAGCAGATCATCGTCGGTGCCATGCGCTCACAAAATTCAGGTGGCAGGATCATGATCAACACACCCAAGCAACGCCAGATAACCTACCAAAAAAACCGTAGTCAATTCGCCAGTGACAGCTACGTCAAACTGCGCATGCTCTCAATTCCCAAAAAGACCAGCGAAGGAAATGCAGCCGCCTCCTCTCAAAAGGCTTTAGTTGAAGAGATTCGCAAAAAACTGCTCGATGGCGCTGAATTTGCCACCATGGCCAAAACCTATTCCCAGGACAGCTTTGCTTCAGCAGGAGGCAGTGCCGGAACTATCGGTAAGGACGTATTGAATAAAAAAATTACTGATATCGCCTTCAGTCTTGAGCCTCGTAAAGTCAGCGAAGTGATCGACGACGGGAGTGATTGGCGACTGCTCTATCTCGATGCCAAACAGGAAGGCAAAACCCCGCCTCTGAGCGAAGTTTACGAGCAGGTCGATAAAATGGTCACACAGGAGAAGCGACAGAAAATTGTCGAAGACTGGCTCAAGAGATTACGCAAAGATGCCGACGTGCGTATCTTTGGCAGCTGACCCCGGAGAAATGGCAAATGACCAAACAGCAACTGCTTTGTTGGTCGGCGGAAAATCCTCGCGAATGGGAGAGGACAAAAGCCTGCTCGTTTGTACAGCGGGTGAAGAACCTCTCTACAAAAAACAGCTGGATAAGTTACAGCAACTCTCCAAGCTGCCCGTTCTTCTTTCCGTAAGATCCGGGCAAAAATTCGAGGATCTTCCCCATGACGTCGAGCTGGTGACAGATCGCCTGGCGGAGCATGGCCCGCTGGGAGCTCTCACTTCCTGCCTAGAGCACAACCGAGCAGACTGGCTGCTGGTGCTGGCGGTAGACCTACCTCAGATCAGCCCTGCTTATTTGCGTAGCCTGATCGCCGAAGCCCACCACTCCGGACAAGGTGTTGTCCCACGAATCAACGGCCACTGGGAACCGCTCGCGGCAATCTACCCACACAGCCTGCTGGAAAAAATTCAAAGCCATCTGGCCTCCGGTCAATTGTCTCTGCAAAAACTCATCCAGGAGGCTGTCAACGAAGGGATTCTTATTGGTCGTGATGTCTCCAGCCAGGAAAAACCACTGTTCTCCAATCTTAATACGCAGGATGATTTAGCCGCATTGAAACACGAGGAAGTTTTGCCTTATGATGTTCAGCACTGGAAAGAACAAGCTGAATCAAAAGGCGGAACCTGCTTTTCCAATACAATCAAACCGGATTTGGTTGCGGTTGAAGAACCTGTTGAACTCAGAGTCGAAGGAAGAAGCATTGCTGTGTTGATGCGAACCCCGGGCCATGACCGCGAACTTGCTGCTGGCTTTCTGTTTTCCGAAAGTGTCATCCGCCATGCTGATGATCTTTTTGAAATATCAGAATGCCCGAACCGCCCGCCAGAGGGAGGCCCACAAGGAAGTGTTCTCGACGTCCTTCTCAAAAAGGGCATCTGTGCCGAACTGGATAAGCTGTCCCGCCACGTTTTTACTTCATCAAGTTGCGGGGTGTGCGGCAAAAGCAGTATCGATTCCGTATTCCAATCCTTTGCGCCGCTGCCTGAGGATGCAATGAAAGTTTCCGTCGCAGATCTCCTCTCACTTCCTGCCCGACTGAGCAAACATCAGAAAAGCTTTCGCCGCACCGGAGGCCTTCACGCCTCAGCTCTTTTTACCCCCAAGGGAAATTTGCAAGTCATTCGAGAAGATGTCGGCCGGCACAACGCACTGGATAAAACCATCGGCAATGCCCTGCTCAAACAATCGCTCCCTCTCTCCAATACCATCCTGCTCCTGAGTGGACGCATCTCTTTCGAACTCATGCAAAAAGCCCTGGCCGCCGGCATCCCCTTTGTGGCAGGTTTATCTGCTCCAAGTAGTCTGGCAATCAAATTTGCCCGGGAATCAGGACAGACGCTGGTTGGATTCCTGCGAGACAAAAGCTTTAATGTTTATGCTGGAAAAACACGCCTATGTGAATAGAAACGAGGAGATGAAAGTTAAACCGCTCTGAATTCCCTTACCATTCCTGCATTCTTTACGCCTTGTTCAAAATTCGACATTCGCCCAACTCCTATGAAAATCCCCATTGAAGATTTTTTTGAAGACATTCTTGGCAAAGCGATGCGTGGCCTTGGCATTCAGGCGCCACAACTTTCTAAAACCAGCGGAGTTCCCCTGGAAACAATCCAGAAGCTGACGGGGGGGCAATTCACTGACGAGGCCGCACTTCGATCCCTGGCTTCGGCCCTGGAACTTGATCCGGATGCACTGGTTGTCTCCGCTAAAAAAGAATGGTATCCCCAAACCGTCGATCTCGATGGTTTGCGACAGTTCAACACGCCCTGGCACGGTATGCGGGTCAATGCTTTCCTCGTCTGGGATCCACTCACACGAATCGCCGCTGCCTTCGACACCGGAACGGATGCGAGTGAAATTCTCACCGTAGTAAATTCACTCGATCTGGATCTCAAATCCATTTTCATCACCCACACCCATGGGGATCACATCGCCGATCTCAAAACCTTGCTCAGTGGCTGCGGGACAGCAACTTCAATCTACGCCAACCGCCTCGAGCCTATTCCCGGTGCAGCCGAATTCGACGAAGGCACCAGCTTCGCCATCGGTGATCTCCGGGTGCACACCTTCACTACCAGTGGTCATTCGGTCGGCGGCACGACATACCATATCGAAGGCCTCGATCAACCCATCGCCATCGTCGGTGATGCCATGTTCGCCGGTTCAATGGGTGGAGGACAGATTTCCTTCACCGATGCCCTCGAAAACAACCGCAACAAAATCCTCACTCTGCCCGACTCAACCATCCTTTGTCCCGGCCACGGCCCGATGAGCACCATCGCAGAAGAAAAAGCCCACAACCCGTTTTTTCCCGAGTTGAAGTGATACCCTCTTACTCTAAGCACTAAAGGTAGAACGGATTGCCAATCCGTTGATTCAAACCATCCAAAAACAGACGGGCATTCCGTCCTACATTCTGGTTATTCACATCCATTCACAGATCTCCCCTTCTTCACGGCTTCTTCGCCGGAATCAAACCCGCTTTCCTTTTCTCCTCTACTTCCTTTCTGATTTTACTCTCGTAAGGATTGGTCGGCATGAATGTTGCAGGAATAGGCGCACGGCGATACGCATCGCTCGGCCCGTAATTGCTTGCGAGATAACCTAGAATTTTTTTTTCCAGCTCCGGCTGTAAAGGCCAAAGGCCTCCATCTTTCTGCATCCACTGCACAATTTCCGTCCAGGTCACCAGTGTTCCTTTTTGCCTCAGGAACTGCTGAGCCGAATGACAGATGATACAGTTGTTTCTCACCAGCTCCCAATCCCCGGTCATTTTCATACCAGTTACCGGGTCGAGAGGCATTTCCTCGGCCTTCTTTTTATCATCAGCCGCGTTAACGAGCACGGGTAGCAACAGTGCTCCGAGCACCGCCAGCAGCCCAATTATTTTAATCCTTTTGTTCATATCGAGATGATTTGCAAACGTTAAACCCTCCAAGCTTCACACCGCCTGCACGGCAATGCGGTGACAGGCGTTGTTGAGGTACCCCTTGGGATTCCAACCCGGCAAGATCATCGGCTGACTGATGCCCTTGCTATCCACGGCTCTCGCCCAAACTTCATAATATCCGGTCTGGGGAAATTTCACATCAGCACTCCACCGCTGCCAAGCCAAACGGTTCACCGGAGCTTCCAAATCCGCTTTCTGCCAGGTAGATCCAAAATCAATCGAGACAAACATCTCTTTCACTTCAAGATCCCCCGCCCAAGCGTGACCACGAACCGCGAGTTTCTTGCCGACCGGATGACTGAGTCCCGATTTTGGAAAAGTCACCAGGGATTTGACTGGCATCGACTCAATGATCTTCATCTCCTCGTCGGGGACAGAAGTTCCCGGAGCCACGGTTTTCTTTGGCACGCGATAAGCCTGGCCGGTCATCTTGGTGCCATCGTGCACCTGATTACGGATCACCAGTTTGTTCACCCATTTGCCTGACGTAGATGCCGGCCAACCTCCCGTCACCAAACGAAGAGGGTAACCATTCAACCAGGGGATATCTTCCCCGTTCATCGCAAAGGCGATCAAAGATTCATCTTCAAGGGCTTTGGCAATCGGCACTCCGCGGGAAATTGCGTCTTTTTTCGGGTCACCGGAAAGATGGGTGTCTTTTGCATAGTAGCCGGTGTAAACCGCATCCTTTTTCATCCCGCAATGCTCTAGCACATCACGCATGCGAATTCCGGTCCACTTCGGACAGCCAATTGCTCCCAAAGTCCATTGATTTCCTTTGGCCGGTGGATTGTATTCACCCCGCCCGTTACCCCCGCACTCAATCGTCAACTGATAGGTGTAATGTTTGAATTTCTTTTTTAGCTCAGGCAGAGTAAAAGTCTGTGGATTTTCGCAGGATTCGCCCCCCACTTCCAAAGTCCACTTGTCAGGATCAATGCTGTCCAGAGGAGGCGGATTCCCATTGTTGCGGACAAACAAACGATCACCTGGAGTCACATCGTCATCCAGTAAATGAGGGGGTGTCTCGGCATTGATCGGACGATCATTCAAAACCGTCAATCCTGCAACCTTACCCGGCAGTTGGAAAGCTTTGTCACTTTGAGCGAGCGCAGCCGGAATCAAACCTCCAGGCATTTCTCTCCAAAAGACAACCTTTGCCCCCAGTGCTGCCGACATGGCGGTCAAAGCTGAGCGGCTCAAAAAACCTCTTCGCGTAAACGGATCCACTTGTCTCCCCCACAAGGCCTCGTCAGCCGCTTCAGGATTTTCATTGTAAAGTTCGTGTATTCCGCGTGCTTTTTTCTTCATAGGATTATTTATAACGAAAACATAATAAACCAAAACCTGCAAGGCCCAAGCTAACAAAATTTAACTTTGAATGGGTGATTTCCCTATATGGATACAGTGGAATCAGCACGCTTATATACCTATCAAAACAAATTTTAATGCAAACAGGATGGCCAGACCATACATAAGTTTTTTTACCCGACGAAATTCACCCGTCAAAGCCATCACCATGCAGTAAGAAATACAGCCAAAAGCAATACCGTTCGCTATGCCAAATCCAAAGGGTATTATCATCATAGTTATGATAGCCGGCACCGCCTGACGCATATCCCGCCAATCAAACCCCTCCAGTCCCGACAGCATCATGATCCCCACCCACACCAGAGCCGGAGCCGTGGCGGCAGCAGGAACACTTAGGATCAGGGGATGAAAAAAAAGTGCCAGCAAAAAACAAAAAGCTGTCACCAGAGAGGCCATACCGGTGCGTGCCCCCGCTTCAACCCCAGTTGCTGATTCTACATATGAGGTCACCGGCGATGTTCCCAACATTGCCCCAAGTGATGTTGCCGTGGCATCGGCTGCCAGTGCTTTCCCCATTCGTGGAAGTTCTCCCTGCGCATCAACCAGCCCCGCCCGGCGCGATACGCCGAGCAAGGTGCCAATCGAATCAAACATATCCACAAACATCAGGGTCACCACTGGTACCCAGGCAATCTGCCAGTTTGTGAAAGGATACATCCAATCAACCTTTAGCAACAACGGCGTCAACGAAGCCGGCAGATCAATCCACCGAACTGGCATTTGGGTTATTTTTTCAAGACCTTCTCCGGATCCAGGCACCACCATCCCAAGCAAAGTAACTACCATGATACTGATCAGAATTGCCCCAGGAATTTTTCTGATCGTCAGGATGGCCATCAATAACAAACCCAGCGACGCCAATGTCGCCGTATTTGGCACCCAGCCATCCGAAATCGGCCCGAGCCGCAGAAGGGTCGCTTCATCGCCCATGATCACTCCACAATTTTTTAATCCAACAAAAGCTATAAACAATCCGATCCCTACTTGAATTCCAATTTTCAAGGCTTCAGGAATGGCCTTAATGACCTGCGTCCTCAAGCCAGTCGTAGTAAGGATCAAAAACAAGATACCATTCCAAAAAACCATTCCCAGAGCTCCCTGCCAGGGAACACCCATGCGCAAACAGATTTCATAGGTGAAAAACACATTAATCCCCATCCCCGGGGCCTGAGCGATCGGATAGTTGCTCATCAAAGCCATCAGAGCAGTTCCCAATGCCGCAGCCAACGCCGTTGCCGTCACCAGAGCAGCATGCTCCATGCCGGTATCTTTCAAAATAGCTGGGTTTACCGCCAGAATATATGCCATCGCGGCAAAAGTGGTCACCCCCCCGATCACCTCGCGGGACAAAGTCGTTCCATTCTTCTCCAGTTGAAAGAATCGCTCCAACATCAATCAAGCCTTCTGGAGTATGTACAGACCGTCTATATGAAAAAACCTCATGCACTACTCAGGCACGGTTCCCTGCAGAGTACCTGAAATAAATGCCAACCATGCTTTTGCAAACCGGGCATCCGGCAACCAACATTTTTCAGCAGTCCACTCTGTGCCGCTACCTGCTTTGGTAATTTTTTTCGGCTCAAATCCTCCTACCCATGAAGACGATTTATCTATATTCTTTAATTCTCCACCCCCGATTCGCATCGGTGTCACAGCATTGAAAAATGCCTGGGTAAGAGTAAAAACCTGCAACGAATCCCCAGACGTCCCGCGAGGTTCAAGCGCATAAACCCAGTTGGGAGTCAGCTTGACATGCTTCCCAAACACCTCATTACCAAGATTTTTGCCATTATAGGATTCCCAGTCATTGTCATACTCCCCCTGAATAAACATGAGCGGCACTTTGGCCGATGCTTCCGTTGGCTCAGCATCATAAAAGGCTCCTTTTGATGCAACCACGGCAGCAATACGCTCAGGTTTCCACTGGGATAGATTATATGCAAAGGCTCCCCCCCCCACATCACGGCCATACAACAATATAGGCACTGTTTTTAATTCTGCCCGTTTGGAGGAACCTGCGATTACATCAATCGCGCGGTACAAAGCATCACCTGTTCCCTTTGAAACTTCATAATACGGAGCGGCTCCTTTTTTCATCCCGCTTGCTTCGTCAACTACGAGCCCCAGAATTGCCAGTCCATGCTGAGTGGCAAAATTAAACCATGGCCCGCTTGTCGCAATCGGAGTGGATGTCGTATCAAAAAGACCTGCCCTAAAATATTTTTCACCTTCGGGTGCCGGTACCGCAGCTCCGGTAAGGTAGACAAACACCCCTCTTGTTTTACCCCCGGGCAATTTGATTGCTACCTCCATCGTTGAGAAATTTTCGGAGGACTTCCCCTTTATAGTAGTTTCATAAATCCCCTGTGCCTCCAGCTTTCCCGGTCGACCTGAAGGTTTCTCTTCCATTACTTTCTCAGGAACAAAAGAACCCATATTAAGTTCCACTTTTTCCCCACCCAGGGTTTTTTTCCTAGCTACATGGATTTTTGGATTCTCAGTTTCCAGTTTCCGTAAATCCAGGCGCCCCCATGGAAGCGTCATGAGCGGGCCGTCTTTCTTGAATTGCACTTCCAGACCAGCGGGACTTGCCGATTTCACTCCAGCAAAATCCACGGTTTTCCCTTTGGAGCTGGTGATCGGAATTCCAGAAGCCGTAGGCACCGCGAAGCCTACGAATAATATCAGTAACAATGCAGAGCTCATCAAAGTTTTCATATTCCTATGATTCTGACCTACAGCAGCACAGCGGTTCAAGCATTTATTCCTCAAGCCTGCATTTCTTTATGCAATTTTATCGCCCAGCAGCGCGGGAATGATCTCTCCACAAAAAAACGGAACCCCGGAGAGGTTCCGTTTCTCAAAACCTGCTCGAATGCTCAATGATTGAACATGAACTCTTTACTGTTCAGAATCGCCCAGAATATATCATTCAACACTTGCTCCTGTTTCACCTTGTCCTCGCCAGCTTTCGCCACCTGGGCAATCAGGGCTTTCTTTTCCTTAGCAGTAGGTTTTCTCGAATAACTGCCAATGTAAATATCATCAATAACCTGTCCGGGTTTTTTGCCCGCAGCCAGGGCCTTTTTCACTACTGTGCCCTGATCAATTTTCTGAGTCACATTTTCTCCGTTCATCAAATGCAGAGCCTGGGAAAGGGTCGGCTCCATTTTTACTTCACAGGAGCACACCGTCTCGCGTGTAGCACGCCCAAAGGTGGTGAGAAAATAATTTGTGGTACCCCCGTCAGCAATCTGAACCGCCCGCGCCCCCAAAGGCAACCCTTTGAATTTGTTTTTCGTATCAGTCAACTGACTTAAATTATCCAACATCACCTCGGCCCGTTGACGACGAATGCGGCCTTTGGCAAAATTCCGACTATCCAACTCATTGGTCAGGTTGGCCTTGGTCGACCGTTGATATGCTTGTGAGGCACAAATATCAGCCACCAATTTTTTCATGTCATATTTGTATTCACCTTGGAATTTTGCTGCCAACTCATCCAGCAGTTCCGGGTTGGAAGGAGGGTTACTCACCCGCACATCATCCACAGGTTCGACGATCCCAATACCAAAAAACTGGGCCCAGACAATATTGACAACGTTCCGTGCAAAATAAGGATTCTCTGGTGAAGCCATCCATTCAGCCAATACCACACGGCGATCTTTCCCTTTCACGTCAGGCGTTTCTCCCCCAAGGAATTTCGGCGGCATCACCCGACCACCTACCTTGTGTTTCATCTCACCGCTGCCCCGGTTGTAGATCACTTTCTCCCGCGGGTCATCGGCATTTTTCCGTCCGATCTGAGCAAAGAAAGCCGAAAATCCGTAATAATCATCCATCGTCCAGCGATCAAAAGGGTGGTTGTGACACTGGGCACACTGCATCCGCATACCCATGAAAACCTGGGCGCAATTTTCCATCAGCTTATTGGTATCGCGCTCAATTTGATAGTAGTTGGTCGCCGGATTATCAAAAGTACCACCACTTGCTGATAACAACTCAATCACAATTTCGTTCATCGGTTTGTTCGCCGCAATGCGCTCCTTCAGCCAGTTGCTATAGAGCAAAGCCGACTTGTAGCTCATTCCAAGATTCACATTCCGACTTGATCGGATCTGCAACAATTCCGACCACTTCATCACCCATATTTCCGTGAACTCCTTTCGCTCCAGTAGTTGGGTAACCAACTTGGCCCGTTTATCACCAGCCTTATCCGCAATGAATGTCTGGTACTCTTCCACCGTTGGCAAAATCCCGACAATATCGAGGTAGACCCTGCGAAGGTACTCCTCATCCGTACACACTCCCGAAGGAACGATTCGCAATCGATTGAGCTTCTGGTTGACCAACTTGTCAATGTAGTTGGTTTCCTTGACCGTCGGCTTGGTATATTTGAGCCCTTCGGGAATCACAATCACCTGGGCGGCTACATTGTAGTCTTCGTAACGTGCCATGATATAACCTTCCCCCCGTTTGACTGCAGTCACCAATCCAATATCGGTGATCGTCGCCGTGGGTTCATTGGTGCTGCCAAACACAGCTAATTCCGTCACATCGCGATCCGTGCCATCCGAGTAGCGAGCCCGCACCGACATTTGCTGAATCGAATCCGCTCCCCTCAACACGATGGTCAAGGGATAAACATCCACGCCAACCACTTCGGGCAGTGTTTTAGGATCATCTTTTTCCGCTCCCTGTTTCACCCATTCGACAAAGTTTCGGAAACTGTCACTGTCTTTATCAAAATTTTTGCCTCCACTATGAGGCACCGCTTCAGTAGCTTTTTCCACCATCAGGCTTTCTTCCGGGATAGCGAAGTTAATACGCCGTCCTGCCATCTGCTGGGTAATACGATGGTGATCACCATCCGGATCAAAGCCAAAAATAGAAAGGTTAAAGCCGTCCTGTCCTCGTGAGGTTCCGTGGCAGGATCCTGTATTACAGCCTTCTTTTAGAAAGATCGGCATGATATCCAAACGAAAACTGATTTCACGATCCTTGGCTGGCTCCTTCACCTCCACCGGCACCTTCACCTCGTAGCCGGCAACTTTCACACTCAACTCGGTTTTACCTTCCTTCCTCGGCAAATAAAGATAAGGTTTCTGTTTTTCCACCAAACTCGCGTCCGCCAGAGTGTATGTAGAACTACTGGTAACATCGGCAGTGGTATCGTCATCGTAGGTTGCCATCACAACCAGCGCTTGTTTGTCCTTATTGGTCTGCAAATTAACATCCGGGGGATACACCTTCACTGATACAATCTTCCCTGCACGCTTGGGCAAAGGTTTCACTTTAAAATCAGCCTCTTTCTTTTCGACAAGATTGATTCCCTTTGGCCACGGAGCCCCTGCCACGACCCACTTGCGAAGTTTGTCGATCTCGGCCTTGGTCAAAACCCTGCCTTTGGAAGGCATCACATCATCATCATCCTCCGGCAACGACACCAAGTCGATCATCGAACTCTCATCCGGCTTACCGGCAACAAAAGTAGGCCCGTTTTCGCCACCCTCTAAAAAAAGATCATGGCGATCATAACGCAACTCCCCCTTGATCTTGCCCTCCCGGTGACAACCCACACAATTGAATTCGAGAATCGGTTTGATATCCCGCACAAAATCCACAGTAGCCGGAACGGACTTGGCTGCCGCTGGTTTCGCGGAGGTTGCTGCTGGCTTGGCAGGTGCTTTAGCAACAGGCTTGACCGCAGGAGCAGGTGCTTTAGCCGCCACTTTAGCTGGAGCTGCTGCCGCTTTGGCCGGGGCCGCTGCCTGCCCGATCATGCTGCTGCTGATCAGCAAATTAACGATGACAATGAGTCTTTTCATATTCATTTTGGTCTGTTATTTATTCGCTGCTTCCAATTTCTTTTTCGCTTCAAGCCTGAGTTGTTCCAGACGGGAAAGAGGTTTTTCCGGGGCCGCTTTGGCAACAACCTTCTTTTTAGCCGGAGCTACTTTTTTTACCGGTGCGGGCTTGGCTACGGCTTTCTTCGGAGCCGGATCCACCCGGAACACACCTCCCATCCCCACTTTGTGCAAGATTGGCTGTTTGTTCTTCATCACAATCAGGTTGCCATAAATGTTTTTATGTTTGCCGACCGGCGTCTTTTCATTGGTTCCCACAGGAAATACCACCTGCTTGGAATCCTTGGTGATCTCAATCGGTTTGAACTCAGTGTTCGCCGGCAAACCAAACAACTTAAGCTCCGCTTTTCCTTCGAACGGCCGCAGTTGAGCCAAATCACAAATCACTTCGGCTTCCCCCCCCTGCTTCACTGTAGCAAGATTGATCTTCATCGTCGCATATGGCTCTTCGACCGTCAGATTAGTGAAAGGGGCGGCAATGGTCACCAAACCCTTGCCGGCATCAGCTTCGCCAAGCACCGTCATTTTCCAAGTTCTCAATTCAGCATTGGCATTGGCATTCAGTTCATATTCCACTTCATTCTTTTTTGCCGGAATCGTCATCGTACTCGGACAGCCAATTCCCGGAGGGCGCCACAGCATGCGCAATAAAATTGCCTTATCAAAACCCTCTTTGCGTTTGGCCCGGATTTTCAGTTTCAGCGTGCCATTTCTTACAATCGGCACCGCCGACTGATCGATCGATATGCTGAATGGAGCTTCCTCGACAACACCAACCTCCAACCAATTGCTCGGGCTGGAATAATAAGTCACATTGTTCGGATTCCCTCGAATGATATCGAGATCCTGCTTGTAAGTTCCTTGAACCGGTTTTTTGGGATCGACATTTTTCACATAAAGCTTACGCAAGCCTCCTGCAATCGGGGCATCCGCCGCGGCATGCAAAATAATTGGAAACTGGCTTAAATTCGCCGGGATTTTATCCGCTTCCATAGTCACTCCTTTGGGCAAATTGGGCAGATCAAACTGCAACTCGCCAGAGTAATTCTGGCGACTGACATTCACCACCATGGCAAAATGATTCCCCTTTGGCACATCAAACTGCTTGCGAAACTGAATATCCCTACGGATCTGCTCGGGCATCGTCACCACCACATTGGGAACAGGTGCCTCCGTTTCGATACGATAAACATAATCCTTGCCTCCCCGATCCAGCATGTCCCGCACCCTGACCGTGTATTCCCCGTCAGCCGCAGCGGTAAAGTCCAGACGACTGTCACTCGATCCGTCCGCATCATCATTGGAACCCACTTGCTTGCCCTTGGCGTCGTAGATGTAAATCACGGTATCAACCGCGGTACCAATTTTATTTGCATAGGAACGGAACCTGTATTTCTGCCCTTTTTTGGCCGTAAATTTGAAATAGTCCGTGTCTCCGGGTTCCTGTAAAACTCCGTTGAACGCCAGTGGCAATGCTGCCCCCGGTGTCGCCTCCTTGCTGGAGTTGTTTGGCTCTTTTTCCAAAATGTTATCATATTTTGACACCCGCATCTCATTTCCCGAAGGCGGCAATTGCCCTTCATGAATACCAAAAACATTAACTGTGTCCGAGCCGTCAACCGGCAATTTGATCTTGGTTTTGTAGTCGCCTTTCTGATCACCAATAAGCGTCACTTCCACCTCGGAACCCGCTTTACCACCTGCTGGGTATACTCCCATGGGGCGTGGAAAAGTCCCGATGTGAACTCGATACTTACCCCGCCCCTGATACGCGCTGTCGCGAACTTCGATAGTGTATTCACCATCTTCCGGTGCAATGATCGAGGTCACGGAGTCTTGTTTCAACAAAGCGGAATCGTCTGATACAGCCAGTTCAAAACGCTTTTCATCGAGGATCGCCACATACGGGTCGATCAGGATATTCCCTGACTTCGAATCGTTAATCCGCATACCCTCGACCTCCACACTGATGCGCTGCCCTTTTTTGGCTTTGATTCTATAATAATCCACTTCCTCGGGTTTTGCCGCCCCTTCAACGGTAACATTCATGGCAAGCTCCTGAGGTTTATCAAAATCATCATTCGGCTCTACCTCATCCACTGTCGGAAATTGAGAGACCCAGAATGTCCGCGCATACGTGGCTCCACTCGTTGTTCTCAGGCGAATGTGATGTTCACCTAGCTCACAATCCGCTGTGATCACCAGAGTGGCTTCTACTTTATTTGCGGGAGCCTTATTAGCCTTATCCAGAGCCGCCTTAGCTGCGGCAACCTTTTTTACCTGGGCAGCCTTTGTGGCAGCCTCAGCAGCGACTGCGTTCTTCTTGGCTAGATCAAAAGCCGCTTGTGCTTTGACTTTAGCTGCAGCGGTTTGGGGTGTGGAAGTGGCATTGTTTTTAATAGCGGCATCCAGAGCCGTCTTAGCTGCGGCAATTTTTTTTGTCTGGTCCGCCTTTGTAGCGACAGCAGCAGCGACGGCATTCTTATTAGCTAGATCAAAAGCTGCTTGCGCCTTGACCCTGTCAGCCGCGGCAACCACTACCAGATCCTTGAAGTTCATCCCTTTTTGATGGAACAAAACTTCCTGGGCACCATCCAGACGGTTCCCCGTGAAGGTCACCTTGACTTCCTTGCCCCGTTGACCACCTCGCGGCACGGTTGTCCGCAAGTCAGGCGATGCCGCTTGCAAGGTTGTTGATACAAACAACAAGGCTGCCAATACAGTAAAAAGACTCGCAAGTCCTCCTCGGTACGAACATTTCAGATTTTCAGATTCAGCGGGATGATGCTTCATGACAACTTATTCAAACGATTTCAGGGGTGGAAAATACCGGGATCCATCCTAGCAAAGATAAGAGCGAACCCACATCACGCAGGCTGCTCCATCTTCTTCAGACAGCAGTTTAGTTTTATTAAATCAGGCGATAATGTCGGTAAGTAAATTACCACCATTCACAATTTCAATAGGACGCGGTCCAGGTGCGACCAATTCTTTATCAGAATTGATCCCCAATTGATGATACACCGTTTTTGCCAAATCGGGCACGTGAACCGGGTTTTGATCAGGTTCAGCTCCAAGAGAATCAGATGTTCCGTATGCCAGACCACGTTTGATTCCACCGCCAGCCAACATCACTGAGAACACTTTCGGCCAGTGATCTCGGCCATTGGTCTTGTTAATTTTTGGTGTCCGTCCAAATTCTGAAGAAACCATCACCAAGGTTTCATCGAGTAGTCCACGATCATCCAAGTCGCGCAACAAGCGAGCCAAGGCCCGGTCAAAATCCGGAGCCTGACGAGCAAAGCCTGTCTTGATGTTATCGTGGTTGTCCCAGCTGCCGTAAGTCATGTTCACCAGGCGAACCCCGGATTCAACCAGGCGACGTGCCAGCAACATTCTCGCTCCCGCTGTATTTTTACCATACTCCGTTCTCAGCTTGTCGGGCTCTTTGCTGATATCAAAAGCCTCGCGTGCTTCCTTCGAGCTGATCAGGCTGTAAGCCTTGGAATAAAAAGAATCCATCGCATCGATTTCATCTGCTTTTTCTTTCTGGCGGAAATGGCCGTCCACCATTTCCAAAAGACTGCGACGACGATTGAAGCGCTCTTCATCGATGCCTTTGGGCGGCAGTAAATCACGCACCTTGTATCCTCCTGACGCCGGATCACTGCCCAAGCTGAAAGCCCCGTACATAGAACTCAAGTAACCCGTACCCGCATAGACATTTGGCTGGTTTGGAACACATACATAAGGCGGTAAATTTTTGCGTGGTCCAAACTCATGAGAAACCACTGAGCCAAAACTTGGAAAAGTAGTAGCCGGACTCGGACGGTAGCCAGTGAACATATTGTGAACCCCACGCTCGTGAGCTGCCTCACCGTGGGTCATGGAACGAATCACGGTCATTTTGTCAGCCACCTTCGCCAGGTCTTTGAAATATTGCCCGAACTGGATTCCATCCACATTGGTATTGATCGCAGAATATGGGCCACGGTATTCACTGGGAGCCCCCGGATGTGGATCCCACCCCTCTTGATGAGCCATTCCGCCAGGCAGGAAAATATGAATCAGGGATTTGGCTGCCCCTTCCTTGGATTCGTAAAATTTTGCAGCAGCACCAGCTTCACTTTTCAACAAGTGCGGCAAAGTAATCCCAAGCCCACCCGCCATTCCAACCCGCATAAAGTCCCGCCGGGAGCTAAATCCTGCCGACAGCATGCCTATGTTGCTTGTTTCCTTATTCATCATATTCTTATTTCAGGGTTTCAGACGCAACTATCTAGCTACTAGATAGTTACAATAAATATTTTTTCAGAAAGAAGCAAACGCAGACGATGCTTCCGGCTTATTTGACTCATTGCCCCGCCATGTGTTCAAAACTTTCAAGGCTATTTACCTCCCTTGTCTGCCGCAGCATTCAATTCTCCTACATATTGCTCTGCCAACTGGGCCACATAGGCCAATACATTCGCTAAATCCTGATCCCTGAGCCGGCTGGCAATCTCGCGCATTCGGAGCCCGTCTTCATCTTTGCGATCCGTTCCACGAATACCTGCCCGAAATTTTTCTAACTGCCCCAGCATATACCAATCCTGCAAGCCTACCAGCTGGCCACTGCGAAAAGCCACCTCTCCGGAGCCATTGTAACGATGACATTCCATGCATTGATCCATGTAAACATACATCCCCTTGGCCGCATCTCCCTTCAGAGTGTTTTGAGTCGCGTGCAGCGGCATTTTTGCAATCACGGCCGCCGCTTCCTTCATCTGCTCTTCATTCAAGCTCAATGCGATGGCGTGCATCTGGGCCCCGGTCAGATCTTTTTCATGCGCTCCCCGCAAACGGGTTTTAAATTTTGTCAGCTGGGCCATCACATACCAACCAGGCAAACCGGCTATCGATGGTGTCCTCAATTGCAGATTCCCCTGCCCCTTGTCTCCATGGCAGTTCAAACAAATTCTCTGGTAAACATTCGCTCCCGTCCCGCTCTGCCCTGACCCGGACTTTGCCGCTTTTACAGCTTTTGCCGCCGCATCGGCAATCGCCTTGATCACGGTTGCCTCTTCTTTTTTCTCTTCTTGAGCTACCCCATCACTGCTTACGATAAAACTAAGCGCCGCAGCGGCTCCTAACCAGAGCCACCTCGGATGGAAAGAGTAGAATTTGCGGTCAAATTTTCTTTTGTTTACATCCATAACGCTACAAATATACAGGAATTTGCAGAGGCTTGCCCATAAATCAACTACCAAACAAATACTAATTTGTTAAATACCGCAGTCATCTCCAGACTTTACCGTGAGCCCCTTTCATCTGGAAAAAAGGAACTGCCAGGAAATCAATTTTCATTATCTTATAAACTCTTCTTTTTTACAGGGCAGATAATTTGAACACATATCCACCAATGAAGTCAAAGATCCTGTGAAAAAATGAGACCGTTGTTCAAGCGGTTGAACCTGCTGATTTTTGTCATATAATAGTATTTGAACCCAAACGTGAATACCGGGCCTCCCTGCCTCCCGGACTATTCTCAGAAACCTCGTTCCCATCGGAATCTGTTTCTGTTGTGATAGAACCAGTACAGCTTCCCGGCTAAATCCACCAAACTACAATTTCTGTCTGCCACCCTTCCCTGTATACCAAAAATATTATGAAGAAACTCATTCTAGCCCCGTCCACATGGATTGCTGCTTTTGCCTTTTCCCTGACACCCAATATTTTTAGTGCTGACGCTAAAAAGGGCAAAGAAGAAAAAATCACCTATCAGGAACACATTTTTCCACTGTTCGAGGACAAGTGCATGAACTGCCACAACCCGGACGAAGCCAAGGGCGGCTTGGATCTGAGTAACTACGGGGCCACCATGGCCGGCGGAAGTGGCGGCAGCATTGCCGAGACGGAAAATTCTGCTTCGTCCCGCCTGTTCACTCTCATGGCACATAGCGAAGAACCCTACATGCCGCCCAAAAAGCCCAAAGCTCCCGATCCGGAAATTGAACTTATTAAAAAATGGATCGACGGTGGCCTGCTCGAAACTTCTGGCTCTGTCGCAAAAAAAAGTACCAAGCCTAAACTTGATCTGAACTTGGTAGGCACCGTTGGCGCCAAGCCCAAAGGCCCGCCACCCATGCCCCAGCACCTGATCCTCGAACCAGCTGTAGTTACGGAGCGTCCCAATGCAGTGCCCGACTTGGCGCGCAGCCCCTGGGCTCCCATTGTCGCTATTGCCGGACAAAAACAAGTCCTTCTCTACCAGAGCGAAAAAGCTGAATTGCTTGGTGTGCTTCCATATCCAGAAGGTTACCCCCAGGCTCTGTCCTTCAGTCAGAACGGTAGTTTGCTGCTATGCGGCGGAGGCCGGGGCGGCAAAAAAGGCGGCGTGGTGGTGTGGGATGTCAAAAACGGCAACCGCGTCATTGAGGTCGGCAGGGAATTTGACATCGTGCTCGGTGCTGACATCAGCCCGGATAACCGGCGCGTCGCCCTCGGCGGCCCCGGTCGAAACATGAAAATTTTTGATACCGTCACCGGTGAACAACTTCACTCTATCAAAAAACACTCCGACTGGTTGATGACACTGGCCTACAGCCCCGACGGCGTTTTGCTCGCCTCTGGAGGTCGTGGTGGCGATTTGTTTGTCTGGGAAGCCGATACCGCAATCGAATTTTATACTCTCAATGGCCATTCCAATGCCGTGACGTCCCTGAGCTGGCGCTCGGATGCCAACGTGCTCGCTTCTGCCAGTGAAGATGGAACTATCATCCTGTGGGAGATGAATGAAGGCAAACAGGTCAAAAAATGGAATGCCCACAGTGGTGGGGTGTTGTCAGTGAATTTTGCTCCCGACGGACGCCTGGTAACTGCCGGACGTGACAAAACAATCAAGATTTGGAAAGCCGACGGCAAACTGGAAAGAGCCATCACTGCTTCCGACGCCATCGTCATGAGCTCGGTGTTTACCAACGACAGCAAACGTGTTGTCAGTGGTGACTGGAAAGGCAACATCAAGATTTGGGATGCCTCGAATGGAACCGAAGTTGCCTCAATCATTTCCAATCCACCTTCGATCGAAGGTCAACTTCAGGAAAGTGAAAAGACCATCAAGGAGATAACCAGCACCATGCCAAAACTGCAGGAGGGAGTGAAAGCCACCGCTGCCCAGACAGCCGCTATTGGAAAGCAGCTTAACGCTGCCAAAGCAGCCGTAGCCGCTGCAATCGCTCGCAAAGCGGAAATGGAAAAACAGGCCAAAGCCATGGAAGCCCAGAACGTGCAAATGGCAGCCAATCTGAAAAAGGCTCAGCAAACTATTGCCGCCAAACAAGGGGAATCCGCCAAACTCACTGCCGCAGTTCAGAAAGTCACCGGTGAAGTTACTTCGGCCAATGCCGAGCAGAAAAAATGGACGGCAGAAACTCCCAAACGTCAGCAAGCTGTAACCGCTATGGCGGCGGCCGTTCAAAAAGCCAAAGCCACTGCAGATCAGTCGAAAGTTGATCCCAAAATGAGCAAGTCGCTGGCAGATGCCACGGCAGCTCAAAAAAGTGTTGCTAAAGCCCGGCAGGATCAGCAGAACCAAGTCGTTGCCCTGACCAAGGAATTCCAGGACCTCGATGCCAAATTAAAAGCCGCTCCCAAACCCGCTCCTCCGGAGCTGGTCAAAGCACACCAGGATTCAGTCAATCAATTGAATCAATCGAAAGCTCAGGTAGCCGCCACCCAAAAACGTCTTGGTGAAGTCGAAGCCCAGCTCAAACCCCTGCAAGCCTCTCACGCGACAGCCACAGCCAAGCAAAAACAAAGCGCTGACGCACTGGCAAAACAAGCCGCTGCTCAAGCCGCTGCAACTAAATCCCTTCAGGAAGCTCAGGGCAAATTAGCAGCAGCCACCAAAAATGTCACGGCAGTGGCCGCCAAACTCAAAGCCTCCCAACAAGCCGATGCCGCAGCGAAAGCTGAGGTAACAAAGGCTCAAACATTGATCGCCTCCAGCAGCAAGGCCGCTGCCGACATGAAACCCAAAATGGCTACTGCTCAAAAGGCAATTCAACAGGCCACCACTAATGCCGACGCAATGGAAAAACAAAAAGTCGCCAAGGAGAAAAGCTATCAGGCCACTGCCAAACAAGCTAGCACAGCCAAGAAAACTCTTGAAATGGCCAACCTGAAACTGACTTCCAATCAGTACCTCGTCAAAAAATGGCAAGCCGCCGCCGTGAACCTGAAAGTTCACAAAGCGAGTGATAAGCTCGACGACATGACCGAGGAACTCGATGACATGATGGAAGATGTCGCCGACTCCACTGCGGAAAACAAAAAAGCTTCTGCTTCGCTAACGGCCGCAAAAAAAACCTTGAACGAAGCAAAAATGACCATCGAAAAAGGCCGCAAAACCCTGGCTGAAAAATCGACTTCGGTTCTGGAAACAGCCCTCCAGTTGGCTGCAGCCAAAGCCATGGTTGCCGCTTCAAGCCCCAAAGCAGCAACATTACCAAAACCTGGTAACGAACAAGCCAATGCCAAGGCGAATGCCAAACCCGGCAACACGGCAAATGCAAAATCCCCGGAAGCCATGAAATCGGAACTCGCCACCCTGCACGACCGCCTTGCCAAACTGGAAAATTTCATTCAAGGCGCTTACGCAGATGTAGGCAAAACGCAGAAGGAAATCGATGCCGCCAGTGCCATCGCATCCAAGACCCCAGCACTTATCGCTGAAAGATCAAAGCAACAGGCCTCCACAGATTCTGCTCTAAAAACAGCCCTCGCAGAAAAAGAGGCGCAAGCCGCAAAAATCGCCGCACAGCAAAAAACCATCGAAGAGCTACGTGCTAAATACCTGAAAATGGTGCCCAAAGAAAAATAGCATGCTCTGAATGAGCAAGTTTGTTCTTTTTCCTCATCCGCGCGATCTATCTCACCAGACGGATCACGCGGATTTTTTCTTTTGAAATCAGCGGATTCTCCATGAGCTTAGCACCCACACTAGCAAGCCATGAAAACCATCCTCACTCTCCTCTCCTGCCTCAGCCTCCTTTTTTCAACCCACATCGCATCCGCGACAGACCCAGCCCTCTTTCTTCACCTTTCTGGCAAAGACGGACCCGGCAAAGGTAAAAAAATTGTCCTCATTGGTGGGGACGAAGAATACCGCTCAGAGGAATCCCTGCCGATGCTTGGCAAGCTGCTCAGCCAGCGCCACGGTTTCGATTGCACCGTGCTGTTTTCTATCGATGCTGAAACGGGCACCATCAATCCAAACAACCAGAACAACATTCCTGGCCTCGAAGCTCTCGACTCGGCTGACCTGATGATCATCGCTACCCGCTTCCGCCAACTGCCCGACGACCAGCTCACCCACATTGGAAAATTCCTCAATGCTGGCAAACCGGTGATTGGTCTGCGCACCGCCACCCATGCCTTCACGGGCAAAGCTAAATTTGAAAATCTCAAATGGGGGGAATTTGGATTAAAAATCCTCGGCGAAAAATGGATCAGCCACCACGGCAAACACAAAGTGCAAGGCTGTCTGGGTGTTCCCGAACCAGCCAACGCCAGTAATCCGATCCTGCATGGAGTGAAACACGCCTTCGCCGTATCCGATGTTTACGGTGTCGTCAACTTGACTGCTAACGACAAAATTCTGCTGCGCGGAGCGGTGACCGAATCCCTTGATCCAAGCTCCAAGGCCATCGATGGAGAGAAAAACAATCCCATGATGCCGCTGGCTTGGCTGCATGAATACACCGCTCCCAATGACAGCACCAAGGGTCAATCTTTCTGCACCACCTCAGGTGCCGCTGCCGACCTCGTCAATACCGACTTGCGCCGACTGGTGGTGAATGCCGCCTATTCCCTGACCGGCCTCGAAGTTCCCGCCAAGGCTGATGTCACTCCCGTCGACCCATACGATCCCAGCTTTTACGGCTTCATCCGCACTGAAGGTCACTGGCCCAAACGCGCCTTGCGCCCGGCAGATTTTGGCCTGGGCAAATCTCCCAAAGCAGATAATCCCGCCAAGTCGCCTAAGTGGAGGTATTAAGGAAAACCTCCCTAAGCTAGCGCCGCCCTCAACCCTGCCAAAAGGCAATCCACATCCTCCTGTTGATTGTAACCATGCACAGCAACCCGAATACGCCCGGCGTGATGCATAACGTGGATATTATCCTTCAATAAGATTTCATTCACCGCCTCCACTTTTTCATGCATGAACGCGACAATGCCTGAGCGGCAGTCAGATGAGTAGGGTGCCATAGGTTTAATACCCAATACTGCCAAGCCTTCATGAACCTGCAGCGCCAGCGGATCGGCATGCTGGGCGATTTTGGTCACGCCGACGGACTGAATATAATCCATGCCCGCACGCAAAGCGTAAATTGCCGGATAGTTTGGCATGCCCACGGCAAAACTTGCCGCACCTTGTTTGATTTCTGCCTGCACAAAACGATCAGCTCCAAAAGGGTTGTCAATATGGAACCAGCCACCCGCATGAGTTGTCAGGCGTTCGGTTTTTGATTCCGGAATCGCCACCACACAACCTCCATGCGAACCCAATATCCATTTGTGTGTGCTGGAAATGATACAATCCGCATCGAGGCAATCTAATTCCACCCGGCCAAAAGCCTGGGTGATATCGACACTCAAAACAGCATTGGGGGCGAGCTTTTTCACCAGATCCCGAAACGGTGCCCAGGGCAGCCGATAGCCATTCAAGAAACTCACCAGTGACACCTGAACCAGTTGCGTGCGTTCCGTCAGCAGTCCTTCCAGATCCTCCAGTTCCAGCGCCCCATTGCGATTTTCCCAAAGCTTCACCTCGGGCCGGGCGGTGGCTGTCAACCAGGGCGTGGCACCTGCTGGAAAATCCAAATCGCTGACCACCACTTCATCGCCCGCACCTAAAGCCAAAGCCGAGGCAAGCAAGTTGTAAGCCTCCGAGCTGCATGAGCAGAACGAAATCTCACTCGTTTTTTTATCCAGCATTCTCGCGGCTGATTCCCGGCAGGCTTCCATTTCAGCATTGTGATACTCACGCCCCGCCATCCCCATCGACTTGTGTTGCCAATAAGTTTTAGCTGCCTCATGCACTGTCTGCGGCGGAATACTTTCAGCCGCAGAGTTCAAATAATGCCTGCCCTCCAAAGAAGGGAAATCTACAAGTCTGCTTTGTTCGTCCAACATAATCCGTTTGCTACAGTCCAATCACCTACAGCCTTCTACTCACTCATCCGCCACTTCAGCCACTCGTAGATACTCGTCCCGATACGGGCGTAGCCACTTTCATTCGGATGCACCCCGTTGTCTTTCGGGTAACCTGTAAGTGGATCCAGATCAAATGCCGTCGGCACAATGTAAATGTGTTCCTTCTCCCGTCCTCCAAAATGCTGCAGCTGACGCTCCACCAGTCGATACTGAATACTACGCCAATTCACACGGGTGTATTTTCCTTTGTAGTTGGTGGTAAACGCAGATTCCCTGGCGTTCGGCGGAGTCGTCAGGCACACCCCCAGATCTGCATTTGGCAATGCTTTGCGAAAAGCTGCCAGCAAAATCTCCGCCTGTTTGATCATTGCCTCGAATTTCGCTTCCACCGCAGCCGCGTCATTTGCCTTGGCATGAAAACAATCGTTTATACCCAGCAAAAAAGTCACGTAGTCCGGATTTTGACCATCACACTTCTCACGAACATATCGTTCGATATCCAGCTTCGCTACCCCCTTCTTTCCATCGACAAACAAAAAGGGGCTTTGGTCTTTCCGCTTCCTGCCATTCTTCATCACCCATTCTTCAGGCCCGTAGCGGGTATTAAAACTGCTCCAGGTCCAGCCGCCGTAACCTTCATGCGACACGCCCGGCTTCCCTGAACGAGCCAAGGCCGTTCCCAGCATTGTCCACCGGGGGTTTTCCGGTTCGGATAACAAACGCCCCACTTCATTCGAATAATGAGTCGCCGCCGTCAAACTGTCACCAACAATCAACAATGCCATCTTCCGCCCTTGGCCCGCATCACGTGGCACCACTCGAATCACTGTCGAAGCCTCGTCCACCAGTTTCCCGTTCGCGTCACTCAATTGCATTTTCAGCACATGTTCCCCCACCTCGCCCTCCGCAGCAATTACCGTCCAATGCTGGTTTCCATCAACAATGCCCAGGTCACAATCGACCTTGAACTGATAGCCCTGCTCCGGCTCTGCCAGAATCGTATTGCGGAAATCAATATTCATCGGCACCCCCGGCACAGCATACAAAGCAGGAGGCAAGGTCAAATGAACCGAAGTGTTTATCGTGTTTTCAGCCACGGAAAGGCTGCATGGTGAGAACAATAAAATCCCCACTAATAAAATTACGTTGAGAGTTTTCATAAAAATAGAGTGCTAACAAGTGACCACAAATAGCCCCTTTGAGAAGGGTGAAAGCTCACCCTGTTCTCGAATCTTCCTATTACTTTTCCTTGCCCGCAGCTTGCTTGAGCAAATACTGCCGGACATTGGCCGTGACATCTGGAATCACAATTTCCGTGTATAGAATAGGGTCGGCATAATTAATATCGATCACCAACACATACTTTTTTTCAAAAATATCTTCTATGATTCCAATTAATTCCGCCCTGACTACATTAGCAATTTGTTTATCCATCCCCATTCTTTCCATGCCACCCTCATCTTGCATGATATCAGACCACTTGGCGGATTTTGCCCCCTCCCCCTCTCCAGACAACATTAGCTTCTGCATAGCTTTCTGCATTTTCTCCTGACTTGCTTTACTCGCCAAATATTTTTTCTGCAGTTCCTCGTTCTTTTCATCAGCAAAAGCCAAATCCAATAATAGCGGCTGCAAATCGCGTAAATTCACACTCGCCACTTTCGCTTCCGGTTCAGCTAAAGATGTCGATACTAAAAAAGAAAACACACACAGTGATAGAAAAAATCTAGAAATCATAGTAGGTTTTACTGAATACTATCCCTGTCTGAGCTGTCCAGACCTAAAAAGCAATTCCCATCATTACTTTTCCAACAAAAACAAAATATGCTTATCCGCACCCCCCACATTTTGACAAGCCTCCTGACCTTGTTTCTCTCCCTTGCCTCTTCATTTGCCGAACCTAAACCTGAGATTATCGCCCAAGCCTCTGACGGCCTGAACAATCCTTTCGGTATCACCTTTGACTCGAAACAAAACACCTACATCGTCGAATACCTTGGCGGCCGCATTTTCCGCATTGCACCGAACGACAAATTAAAATACTTCTCCGGAAAACCTGAGAAAGGTTTTGCCGGTGATAACGGCCCCGCCCGTGATGCCGTATTCAACGGCATGCACAATGCCGTATGTACGCCTGACGATCAACTTTACATCTCCGACACCCGCGGCAACCGGATTCGTAAAATTGATCTCACTACCGGGATCATCACCACGGTAGCCGGAAAGGGGAAAGCCGGATTCAGCGGTGACGGAGGTCCTGCCTCGTCCGCATTGCTCAGTGATCCCATCTCGATCTCACTGAGCAAAAATGCGGACCTACTACTCATTTCCGACATCAACAACCGCCGCATCCGCGCCATCGATCTCAAGAACGGTAAAATAAAAACCTTAGCTGGCAATGGTGAAAAAGGCGTACCGGAAGACGGCACTCTGGCCAGCAAAGCTCCCCTCTTTGACCCCCGTGGATGTGCTATGGATTCCAAGGGCAATCTCTACATCCTCGAACGAGGTGGCCACGCCCTTCGAGTCGTCAAAAGCGATGGGAAAATCCTCACCGTTGCCGGTACTGGAAAAAAGGGATCGGCGGATGGCCCCGGATTGAAAGCCAGCTTGAACGGCCCGAAACACCTCTGCATCGATGAACATGACCGGGTCATCATTGCCGATGCGGAAAACCACCTCATCCGCCTCTACGATCCAATGGACGACTCCCTGAAAACCTTACTCGGTCATGAGACAAAACTCAACCGCCCCCATGGGGTCACTATCCACGACGGCTGGCTTTACATCGCCGACAGCTGGAATGACCGGATTTTGAGAATTCCCTCTGACCAATAAAAAAACTGTGAAAAAAGCCAGGGAATATTATTGCAGAACAATCCCAAAATGCATCTTTTCCAGCATGCCTGTTTCACCGCCGGACCGCCCGAAGCCTATCCCTAACTTCACGAAGGGATTGATGATGACTAAGTGTTAGCAAGCTACTTTTCCATCCTACCGACCGCTCCTCTCCCGCTGCCCGTGGTTGGAGGTAGCAATGGTGAGGCATCGATGAAATTCCATTTAAGTCTAAATGCCTTGTAACTGGAGACTACACTCTGGAAATAAAGGAATATCACACAGTATAGTTGTGATGCATTCCGGCAGCTCTTGTGTTACCCTGACTGATGAAAAAACAAATCGTGATGGGACGGCTCGCCTTACTTGTTTTATTCGGAACGAGCACCAATACAGTCACTCAGGCCGGATCAGCAGAGGAGGCAAAAGAGGACCGGACTGAAATCATCTTTGCTGGAGATGGCGACGACCGTCTGGCTTGTGATACCACTCTGAGGAAAATGCCTGATGGTTCCTGGGCCATGATCATGTTGTGTTTTGGGCATACTGAACCCTTGCCAGCCAACCGTATTGGCATTTCGCGCAGCAATGATGAAGGGCGAACCTGGTCTGAGGTTGTGCCGATAGATCTGGGGGTTAAAACTAAAGACCTCAAGCGTGCGCTGGTGCCCAGTGAATTGATGGTTAATGGTGATCGTTGCACCTTGGTGGTGTCCACCCACAATGGAGGCTTTGGCGACTGGAAAACTTTTTTTACCCACAGCGATGATTCGGGGCAGTCCTGGTCCGGACTGGTTCCCGCGCCAGGCCGGACAGCAGAGCGCACTTTTATTCGCAACCGTATTGTCACTCGGGACGGGCGATTGATGATGCCTTACCAGTATTATATGAGAACCGATGTGAAGGCGCGGGCGATCTCCAAGGGCCGGATGTTTCACACTCCGCGCAACCCACGTAACGGGGTCATTATCAGTGAAGATGGCGGAATGACCTGGGCCGTTTATGGAGACATAAGACTCAGCAAGGATGACAATTACCATGGCTGGGCGGAGAATAATATCGTTGAGCTTGCAGATGGGAAAATTGCCATGATCATCCGTGCGGATGGTCTGGGCGGTGTGCTTTATTATGCGGAATCCAATGACGGAGGGATTACCTGGCCAAAGCTGGCGCAAAAAACTGATATTCCCAATCCTGGTTCAAAAGCCACGCTATATAGTCTGGGGGGCGATTCGGTGGCTTTGCTACACAATCCCAATCCCAAGCATCGCAGCCCTCTCTCGCTCTGGGTGAGCCACGACGGGCTTAAGACCTGGCCATACCGCCGAGTTCTCGTGGCTGAGTCAATTGATAAAGGGGGGCGGTTAAATTATCCCGATGGTTTTGTCAGCGCTGACGGCAAGTTCCTTCACTTTGCCTTTGATGATAATCGTCATCAAGCGGTTTACTACGGAGCACGCCTTCCTGATAGCAAGGGCACGGTAAAATAGTTGCGCAAAAACTGTGAGCTGAGCAGGTAAAGATTAGTGGATCCCTCAACACTCGAGTCATCACGGCTTCACCGCCTTGACTTCCTTCTCCGGCTCGATGCTCATGATTTTATCGTGGATTTTGAGGATCTCTTTTGATTTCTCAAAAAACTCCGCCACTTCGGACGAAGCCGCTTTGTTGGAGCTCACAATTTGATCCAACTGATCCAGAAATTGTCCGGCATCGAGAGATACCTTGTCCATCTCCGCCTGTGCTCGCGAGTAGGCTTCTACCACCTTAACTCGTGCGCTCTCAAACGCTTCACGGCGTCCCTGGTCTCGAAAATAGGATTCCTCGGCTTTGCGGTAATCCTTGTTGAAGATCCGCTTGAAAAAGGCCCCCTTCCGATCTGGTGGAACAACACCCTGTAATTGCAATTGGTCTGAGAGAAAAGTTTCCAACTCGTGAAATTCATGAATCGGCTTTTGATATTGCTTATGCAGCACCACCAATCCGCTGATGATCGCATCCAGGTTTTTTGCTTCTTTTTCATTCAAGGACTCACCCGCCTTCAATTTGTCCTCAAGCAAGCCAATGTACTCCAATGTCTTGCGGCTATCGTGAACAATGCCGTTCATTTTTGCGTAAGTTTGCTCCATACGAGACTGCTGCTCCTGCTTAAGTTTTGCGATCTGGTCCGACCACTCCTTCTTAATCCTGTCAATCTCGTTCCGCTGCTCATCGAGAGCCGTACCCAGGTCTGCTTTCTGCTGCTCAAGCTCCTTCACTGCTGCAAGCTGCTCCACCAACCGGGCATCAAGTTTCCCTGTTTCAGCTTGAGCCTGTGACCAGAAATAAGCCAACACTCCACCTCCGGCCAGGGCCAGAACCAGAAGGATCAGCGTGACGATGAAAGGGGCGCTGCTCTGGCGCTGCCGCCGAGTCTCAAAATCTGTTGTTACTTCCTTGTTGTCCATAAATCGTAAAGTTGGATCACTCACAATACATTAGCACCGATACCCATCAATACGACCCCCTCAGCAAAAACTTTCAACAATTTTTGCATTATTCGGGACACTATGGGTAATTGTTCTCTAAAGCTTGAATGCATCCCACATTCATTCTTAATTTCCAACTCATAATTCATAATTCCCATGCCATCCCCCCTTGCTCGCCGTCATTTCCTTACCCAAAGCCTGGCTGCTGCCGTCGGCAGTGGGCTCACCATACTAGGCAGTCAGAACCGCTCGATTGCCCAACAAGCCGCCCAGCCCACAGCAGAGCCCAATGAAGTTATCGAAAATGCACGACAGGCAGCTCTCAACATTTTAAAACCATCAAAAAAAGATCTGGAACATGGCCTCGAACTGCACCGCCAATCCCTGGTATTTGATGGTTACGGATTTTCACCACGTTGCGCCATCAATGGCGAGCGCATGAAAAAAGCCATCGAAGCCCGCGCTTCTGCCATCGAGCTAAAAGACATGCGCGAAGACATGGGCATGACACGATGCGCCACGGATCCCATCGAGCGAAAGGAATTCCAGCAAGCCTGGGAAGCAGCTGGCGTTTCCTGTATTTTCCAGAATGCGGGTGAAGAAGGGCAGGATCCGATGATACTCATCAAGCGTCTGGCAAATTTCACTTACCTCACTGACATGATGAAGGACTTCATCGTCAAAGCCGCTACCCCCGACGACATCGAAGCCGCGTGGAAAGCTGGCAAACGCAGCCTTTACCTCACCGGCAACGGCGTCCCCATCACTCAGGCCTGGGTCAGCGTGCCGGACGAACTCCGCTACATCCGTGTCTTTTTTGAGCTGGGCATCCGTATGATGCACATCACCTACAATCGCCGAAATATGATCGGTGACGGCTGCGCAGAACCCGCCAACGGTGGGCTCAGTGACTTCGGTCGCAGTGCAGTCAAAGAGCTCAACCGCATCGGCGTGATCGCTGACGTGGCCCACTCGGGCTGGCAGACCAGCCTGGAAACCGCCCAGATTTCCGAACAGCCCATGGTGGCCAGTCACACCACCTGCAAAAGCATCAATGAACACATCCGCAGCAAACCCGATGCCGTCATCAAGGCCATTGCCGACACTGGTGGCTACATTGGCATATGTTGCATCCCTTCCTTTCTTGCCCCCAAACGCGATGGCGATATCAGTGCCATGCTGAATAACATCGATTATGTCAGGAAAAAATTTGGGGTGGATCATGTCACTATCGGAACGGACGTGGCCTATGTCTCCCGCAACAGCAAAGCAGAAAGAAAAAAAGCGGGGGCTTCACCCCGAACCAGCAAGCCCTGGCGCAGCCTGTGGCCGGAAGGTTCGCTGGGATCTGACGCCAAAGCCTCCCAAACCATGGCTTGGACCAATTGGCCCCTGTTCACCGTTGGCATGGTGCAACGAGGTTATTCCGATGAGGATATCCAAAAAATCCTCGCAGGGAACGTGATGCGGGTTTCAAGAGCCGTATTAAAAAACAGAACCATCAAGTGATGACCCGGGCAAACGTCAAACTTTCCGTGGATAAGCATTGAAAGGCCATGCAGAGCGGTGTTATTTTGCCGCTATCATGTTCAAGTCCTTCGGCAGCTCGTTAATCAGTCTTTTCATCGTCCTTCTATCCGGCGCACTGCTCCTGTTCATATGGACCGGGAGCGAAGCGATCACCTTTCAACGTAATGGGTTAGAAGGTGACCGTACTCTGGCGGAGTTCGCCGACATCCAACGGCGGGACTCACAGGCCAAAGAGGTCAAAGATGAACCGATGTCCGACAAACCCACCGAAGCTGCCGCAGCCAGCAACGTCAATACCGTTCTCTGGCTCAGCATCCCCGGCTTCCGAACCGACTACGTCAAAAAAGCAGACACCCCGTTTTTTGATAAAATTATTGGCGAAGGAGCGGAAACGAAAAAGCTGAAGCCCATGTTCCCCTGCCTGACCTATCCCAGTCACGCCACTCTGGCCACCGGAGCACCCGTCGAAAAACACGGCATTCCCGCCAACAGTTTCCGTAAGGATGGGAAGACCCTTAAAGACCCCATGGATGCCACTTTGTTATTGGCCGAGCCCATCTGGGCCACCGCCGCCCGTCAGGATCGCCGGGTCATTGTTCACGATTGGCCACTGTCGCAAAACCAGAGTGGTGATAATGCCGCCACCCATTTCCTCACCGAATACGATGCCTCGCTCAGCGATCAGCAACGCCTCGACAAAATCATGGAAGTCTGGTTGGCAGACAAGGACGAGAAAAAAATCCGCCTGGTAATGGCTAGACTGAATTCTATCAACGATGCCGGACATAAAAACGGCCCACGAGCCGAAGAAACACTCGCTGCTGTGAGTGCACTGGACAAAACCCTCGAAGGTTTTCTTGGCAAACTCCAGGAAAAATGGAAGGATCTCAGCAATCCCGGCGACAACCTGGTAGTCCTCATTACCACCGATCACGGCATGGGTGAATTGCAGAAAAACATCAATCTTGCTGCCTTAATGGGTGAAGACATGAGCAAGCGTGCCGACTACCTGGTGAACGAAGCCATCGCCCATGTTTATTTCAAAGATCTGCCGGACACAGATGCCGCCAAAAATAAATTTTACGATGCCTTTGACCGTGAATTGAAATCAAAAATATTCTGGCGCTCTTACAAACGCGATGACTTGCCCGCCGAATGGAAATTCAATGCCGCTGATCGCATCGGTGACCGGGTATTGGTAGCTAAAAGTGGTTTTGCTTTCACTGAAGCCAAACCAGATGATGGGGAACCCGTATTTGAACCCTCTGCCGGCCCGGGATTTTTCGGCTCATGGGGTTACCCGGTTGAAGATTCATCACGTATGAATGGCCAGGGCATTGTCTGGGGATTCCCCAATGGGTCACCTGCCAGCGGCGATCTGGGAGAAGTCAGCAGCCTGCAACTGCACCCCACCGTATGCAAACTGCTCGGCATCGAAGCCTCCAAGGACGCCGCTGCTGAAGCTCTGCCGGTAAACTAAGACTAGTTCAAATACTGGTTTGCATGAAACTGGCATAAATCCCGAGAAAAGGGGGCAGAAAAGAATGGCGTTTTAATTAGCCGCGTTCGGGATGTTTGGCACGAGCGCCTTACCTGACTCATGGGCTGGGAGCATTTTACATAATGAAGTACCATGCGGGACCTGAGAACAACATTACAATAACACTATCACCGCCCCAGAAAACCAAGCAGGTCGCGAACTTCATCAGGTTTCAACGTCCCCAGCAAACCTTCGGGCATAATCGATTGATCGAGCATTTCACGTTTGGCCACGTCCTTGGTCGCTACCGACATCTCACCCGCCGGAGTGCGCAGAGTGACTGTGTATTCATTTTCTGAAGAAACATTTCCACTCACCACCGCACCATCTTTCCGGGTGATAATCGTCAGCTTGAAATCCTGTGGCAAAGTCGCCGACGGGTCGATGATGTTTTCGAGCATATAGGCTATGTCTCCACGATTCGCTCCGGTCAGGTCAGGGCCGATGTTGCCTCCTTCTCCTTTCAGGCTGTGACAAGCCATACAGAGCATCTGGTATTTCAGCTGACCGTTTTTAACATCCGCTTTTGCCAGGACATCCGGCGTCAATTGGTCCTGCCATTTTTTGATCAAAGCTTTTTTCTCCGCAGAAGACCCTCCCAGTTTTCCCCACACCTTTGCCAGCTGCTTGTTGAGCTCTTTGTTTCTAAAAGTCTGAATCTGACGAGCGTGATAAGCGGTAACCGCCTGACTGGGCACCGTCTTCGCTGCAATTGCGTCGAGCAGTTGATTGGCAAACTTCGGATTGGTCGTCAGAGTGTTGATCGCCGCCAACTGGTCAGTCGCCGAATACCCCTTATACTGTTCGATGAGAGCAGCAGCGATCCCAGGCTGTTTGAATGCAGCGAGAGCTTTGATTGCATCGAGGCGGAGTTCTTCAGCTCCCAGCAAAGAGAGGATCGCCGGCACCGATTCCGGCTTGCCCGATTCGCCGATTAAGTCGAGAGCGAGCCGCCTGGCATCTACGCTGGCTTTGACATCGGCCAGAGTCTGCTCCAGTTCAGTCAGTGTTCCCGCTTCGTCAAAAATAAAATTCAAGCGCAGTGCCACAGGGAATAAATCTTCGGATGAACGACTCTCCTTCATCACCGATGCCCAAGCGACAGGAGCTTTGATATCCCGCCGTCCTTTCAGAGCCGCCGACATACCAGTGAGAACCCCGAGACGAGTTTGTTCATCTTTCAACTTTCCGAATACCTGCATCAACGGATCCAACTGACCTGCCGCCGCCAGACAACGGGCAATGGATTGTGGAATCACCGGAAACTTCGCCTGCTGCAACAAGGCCACGGCCTCAACAGGATGGTCGGCGGTGATATCATTGATTCCATACCACAACATCAGTGGAATATTATGATCACCACGATCCTCCACATGTTGCGCCAGTGCCTGGGCAATTGGCCAACGGTCTTCAGCGGGCAGCCCCGCCATCGATGAAGCGATATACACGCGCACCAGGGCGGAGGGATCCGATTTTGCCAGGTCCTGCAAACGCTTTGCCCAGACAGCACCATCTGATTCAGCTGCCAGACGCACCCCCCAGGCCCTTAGGTATTCGCTTTCATCATCCAGTGCTGATTTGATATCCTGGTCGGACAAAAGGTTGGTAACCTTCAGAGTCAGGAATGCGCGGATCCGTTGAGGTACCGTTGAGTCCCCAATGAAAATATCTTTCAGCGCAGCATCAACCATTTTAGCATCAAGCTTGCCGGCAACCGCCCGCTGTTGCAGAATGCTGCGTGCCTTGCGGGCAAACCACTCATTTTTGTCCAGTTGGTAAGCCACCAGACGTTCATCAGATGCCGTCCACAAATTGACCGGCTCCGTCTTGGTAATATCCCCATACGAGATCTTATAAATACGACCCGATGTCCGGTGGACTCCGTCATGATCGTGGCACTCACCGTCATCACACCAATCGGACACATAGACATTACCGTCTGGTCCGTAGAGCTGTGTGACTCCGCGATACCATTGGTTGTTCGCAAACATGAAGTCCTCTTCATGTTTGCCCACATAACCCGAGCCTTTGCGCGCCAGGCTGTCATTATTCAAACGGCGCCCGTGGGTGTTGGACATGAAAATAGTATTTTTATATTTCCCGGGCCACTTGCCTCCGAGATAAATCATCGCACCGCAATGGGTGTGCCCTCCTCCCAGTTTTCCATGCACACCCTTTCCATCCCGAGTCTTGGTCCAGTCATCCGTGCTGCCTGCGTGGTGCAAATGGTCAGTGCACATCTGGATGCGCTCATATACATTTTTGCCCATTCCCTCACCATGATTATTCATGCGCGGAAAATAAGCTCCGGGAATCGCGTGCCAGAGATGACCATTGACGTTGTTTGAAAAGAACAACTCCCCGACATCATTCCAGTCCAGCCCCCAGGGATTGGTCGTGCCATGACAGACCACCTCGAACTTTTTTGTCACCGGATGGAAACGCCAGATAGAACAATCCAGTTCAACACGCTCCTCTTCAGGTGTGCCCGGCACTCCCACCAAGGACGGTGCGGTGATCCCATGTCGTCCATACATCCAACCATCTATCCCCCAGGTCAGTCCGCTGAAAAAATTATGCTTCGCTTTGGTCGTCCAGCCATCCAGCACCACTTCAGGTTCTCCATCCGGCACGTCGTCACGATTGCGATCGGGGATAAATAACAAATTGGGTGCATCCCCCACCCACACACCACCCCAGCCAACAGTCATCGCCGAAACGTGATTACCACCCGTCCAGAAAACCGTGCGCTTGTCATGACGCCCGTCATTATTCGTGTCCTCGAAGACCACAATGCGGTCCTCTCCCTTTTTCTCCCACTCATGATAGGAATAGGATTCCGCTACCCAGATCCGCCCGCGATCATCAAGCGCCATGGCCACCGGCTGTCGCACATCCGGCTCACCTGCATATAAAGTTGCCTTGAAACCCTCGGGCAAAGTGATCGCCGCTGCGGCCTCCTGGGGCGTGATCGGTTCTTCCCCCGCTTTCTGGGTGTTGCGGGGCCGGTAGTCGTCTGCGCCTGCTGCTGAGAATAAAAATAAGCCGAAAAGGGAGTGAATGGAGAAGTGACGGAGATTCATAATTACAAGATTATGCAAGACAGTAGCGATGATTTGCACTATTTCAAAGAGCTATGCAAAATCTGTTGCCCCACCCCCTCAAGCGAATCTGTCACGCTCTCCTGGTCTTGCCCCTCTTTGCACTGCTGGTGCCATCTGCCCCTGCCGCTGAACAGGGCTGGGAAACCTGCCACTCAAAAGGTCACTATCTGAATGCAGCCTACGAATCCAAGCCGGGCGTGGGTGGACGCCACTACGAACGTGATCGTCGCATCGATGTGAAACATCTGAAGCTGGATCTGTTGCCGGATTTTAAAAAACAAGCCATGTCCGGTACTGCTACCCTTACTTTTTCTCCGATCGCCAAACCACTGGACCAATTGCAGTTGGATGCTCTCAAACTGTCCATCCAGAAAGTCGAATCTTCCGTTCCTCTGGAAGCCTGGGAAAACACTGACAAGCAGATCATCCTGACTTTCAAACAAGCTGTTCCTGTAAATAAAGAAGCCTGGGTGAAGCTCACCTTCTCTGTTGAAAAACCTGAGCGCGGCCTCTACTTCCGCACCGAAGCCATGGGCTACCCCAAAGGCGATGACCAACTCTGGACTCAGGGTGAACCGGAACGGCATCGCTACTGGTTCCCCGGTTACGATTACCCCAACGAACGTTTCACCTCTGAAGTGATCTGCAAAGTTCCCAAGGGAATGGCAGTGCTTTCCAACGGCAAATTGCTCAGCGAAAAATCCGCAGATGGATACACCACCTTTCACTGGTCACAGGAAAAACCCCACGCCAATTATTTGATCTCGGTAGTTGCCGGTTATTTCAAAAAACTGGAAGGCCAACACGAAGACACCCCACTCGCTTTTTACACTCCTCCCTCGGAGTTCGATGTCGCTGCAAATTCCTTCCGTGACACAAAAAACATCATGGCCTTTTTCGAAAAAGAAATAGGCGTACCTTATCCCTGGCACAAATACTACAGTGTTTGCGTGCACGACTTTATTGCCGGCGGGATGGAAAATACCAGCCTCACAACCCTGACCACCAACACCCTGTTTTCCGAAAGCTCGGAAAACATCCGCACCAGTCATCCTCTGGACGCCCACGAAATGGCCCATCAGTGGTTCGGTGATCTCGTGACTAGCAAAGACTGGAGCCAACTGTGGCTGAATGAAGGATTCGCCACCTACTACACCCACCTTTACGAGCAATCCAAAAACGGCACGGACGCCATGCACTACGGCCAGTATTCAGACGCCTTACGGGTATTGAATACCAAAGACGAAAAGCCTATCACCTGGCGCGGATATGAAGCGCCTCAGCAACAGTTCGACTACCGTGTCTATCCAAAAGGCGGCTGGGTTCTGCACATGCTGAGGTCACAGCTGGGACCGAAGCTCTATCAGAAATGCATCCAGACCTACCTCGAGCGCAATCGCGGAAAAACGGTTGAGACAGCGGACCTACGAAAAGTGATCGAGGAACTCTCCGGTCAATCATGGGATCGTTTTTTTGACCAATGGGTTCATCACGGTGGCACACCTAAACTGAAAGTTGCTTACAGCTGGGATGAAAAACGCAAGCAGGCCAAGCTCAGCATTTCGCAAACTCAAAAAGTGAGCGACAAAGTGATGTTATTTGTTCTGCCTCTGCCCGTCTGTTTGATCGTTGACGGCAAAGCCCATGACTTTACCCTCAATATCACGGAAAACTCGGAAGACTTCTATTTTGATCTACCCAAGAAACCCGGCATCGTGCGCATTGATCCCGATTACACCGTTCTGGCGAGCATTGATTTCAAACCGCCTACTGACTTGCTGACCGCCCAATTAAATAACGAAGATGATATGATGGGACGCCTGTTTGCCGCCCAACAGCTGGGAGGCAAACGCGACAGCAAGAGCATCGAAAAGCTCAACCATACCCTGAACAACGATTCCTTTTACGGTGTGCGAATCGAAGCCGCCAAAGCGCTGGCCAAAACCCACACTCCCGAAGCACTCGAAGCCCTCTCCCTGTCACTTGATCAAAAAGATGCGCGCGCCAGGCAGGAAGTGGTGCGTTCGCTGGCAAAGTTCTACGACGACAAGGCCCTGGCAAGTTTGAAACAAATCGTTGCAAAAGAAAAAAACCCCATCATCGCATCTGTCGCGATTGACGCTCTGGGTAAATTCCCCGGTGACCAAATCAAAACAAGCCTTGCCACTGCATTGGCAGCACAATCTTACCGAAATGCCCTCTCAAGCGCAGCGATACGCGCCATTCAAGTTCAGGGCAATGCTGCTGATGCGGAGAAAGTATTGCAGACACTTCAAGACAACAAACCGCTCTTCACCTCCCGCGATTTTGGCAGGGCATTGAACAGTCTGGCTTCTCTCGTGCAGGATGAGAAATCCGACAGTGGCATTCACGAAAAAGTCCGGACTTATATCACCCGGCACCTCACTGATTCCAAACGCCCCCTGCGCACCGCATCTATGCGAGCGCTCGCCACACTCAAAGACCAGCGCTCCCTACCTGCCCTACAGACCTTCATCGACAGTGGCAATGAAAAATCCGACGAATACAAAACTGCACAAAATGCCATCAAAAAGCTGAACTCAGAAAAGAAACAAGCTGATGAGGTCCAGTCTCTTCGCCAGGAAATCATCAGGATCCAGAAATCACTGAAAGAGATCAAGAACCAACAGGAAACAGAAAAAAAGCGCACCACCGCCAAGAAAGTGAAAAGCAAAAAATAATTCTTCACTCCTCACTCCTCACTCCTCACTCCTCACTCTTCCTCCCCCCGCAACTACCCGATAACAACCAATAAGGATCAAGGCTGCCCCAAGCACCTGCAAGGCCCTGAAAGCCTCCTCAAACAACAACATTCCACCAATCGATGCGGTGACAGGCAAAGCCATCTGAATCGATGCTCCCGTGGCAACCGGAAGATAGCGGTAACCTTCATTCATCGCAATTTGGCCAAAACTGGCTGCTACAGCTGCTGCAGAGATCAATAAAAATTCCACTCCTCCTGGCCACTCGAACGAAAGCAGCACAAAAGGCGTAATTGCCAGTACTAGATACAGACACTGGCAGAGGTAGATAGCTCCCGAATGGTAGGTCCGGGTGAGCTGTCTGATCACAATCACTGCCCCGGCAGCACTAACCGCACCAGTAAGTGCCAGCAAATCTACCGGGGAAATAGTAAATCCTCCATTACCTTTACCTGTTAATAACAACACCCCAAACAAGGCCACAACAATCCACAAGATCTTCCGCGACCCCAGACGCTCCTTCAAAAAAAAGACAGCCATCAAGGCCGCAAACAAAATGTAAGTGCTTCCTATCAACGTGGATTTGCCTGCTCCGAGAATGGGTACCGTCCAGTAAAAACATGCGGTTCCCACAATGCCGGTCAGCCCTCTCCAGATCATCAACCGTTCGGTAAACATCGGACGCAAATGAATCAAACCCCGCCCCCTGAACAAAGCGATGACCACAAAAAAACCAAGCACCGATCTCACATACAAAGCCAACCACGGGCTCACCTGCCGATTATCCCCTGTGTATTTCAGGATCAAAACATTGGCCGTAAAGCACAATAGCGACAACACCATGAACCACGCTCCCCGCAAAAAATTCTGCCTAGGCTGTCTGGTATCGTCTATTTTCGAACTCGCTTGGTTTTGATCATTCATGAATCAATCCGGAAATCGCTGCGGAGTTGATTTAGAAAAGATCCTTATGCGTTTTTACCTGAATAGTTGGTAGAGAAAACCTAAGTTCTGAAATCACCCCGAGACTGTGAATTAGCCAATGAGCAGCCACAGTCGCACTCGCCCCGTCACCGCAGATGCGGCAATGGGCAGGCTTGTCTTTAGACTGATCGGTGAATACAACATATTTCTATCGGGAGTTCCTCACCCTACAAGCAACTTCCGGCTTAGCAAGTAGATCCCCGCTTAGCCCACTTATAGGGTCGAAAGGAACTCCTAACTCCTTCCGCGCAGCGGAAAGCTACTCCTTCTCCAGTCCCATTTTTTTCAGTTTGGGATGAATCACTATCCTGCAGTAAGTGTTGCCTGGGTTGTTGCTGTAAAAATCCTGATGCTGTTTTTCAGCCTCCCAGAATATCCCCGCCCGGGCAATTTCTGTCACTGCCTGATCTGCGTAGCGGCCGGATTCATTCAACATCTCTTTTGATTTTTCCGCCGTAGCCCGCTGTTCTGGCGAAAGGTGAAAAATTGCTGACCGGTATTGCGGCCCTCGATCAGCCCCCTGTTGATTCAAAGTGGTCGGGTCGTGTGCCTGCCAAAACACATCCAACAGTTCTGCGTAAGAAATCTTCCCGGAATCAAAGGCCACTTGAATCACCTCGGCATGGCCAGTCTTACCCCCGGATATCTGCTCATATGTCGGACTTTCCAAGTCCCCCCCCATGTAACCCGACTTCACATCCAAAACCCCGGACATGCGCTCCATCACAGCCTCCGTGCACCAGAAACACCCACCACCAAAAACAGCAAGCTCCAGATTCGGATTATTGGAATAGTCATTCATGTTGGACTCTGAACAAGACAATAGGCAAGCCATCATCCCTATTGTTAAGATCAATCTCAAGCTGTTCATCAATTTAATCTCTTTTCATCTACTTGTCAGGCCCATCCTATCCGGCCAGATCCCAGTTTAAAAAACTGATATAATAAAAAATCAACCAAGCCAAAAGATCAAAAAAAATTAAAAAAAACATCAATATCCTTGACTCATGGCACATTTATCGAATAAGAATGCCATAGTTATTGAGTTTTATCTATGGCGCGACCCAAAAATACCCTGGAAACCATCCAGATTACGATCTCGACCACTCAGCAGGTGAAGGATTCCCTTCAACAGCTGACTGAGACCGGTTTTTATGGCAAGAACGCTGCAGACACGGCTAATGCTCTTCTCAAAGAGCGCATCCGCGAGCTCATGCAACAGGGTCAAGTGCCAAGTCTGACTGCAAAATAGTAGCCCCGAAGAAAGCCCCACGACCCGAAGCCCTGAATCAACACAACCAGCCATGCACCACCACAAACCAGATGCCTCACAAGATCAACAGAACCTCAGAGTTCTGACCACCGCCACCTTGGCTCCAGACAAGGCATATGAATCCAATTCAGCTGTTCGCGAGGCTTTTGATACCGAGCTGCGTGAGCTCGCCGAGGAAATCGTTCGCTGTCACCCAAGCCTCACCCAGTTGTTGTTGAGTCTGGGCGATGCCAATGTGTCCAACCCCGTTCACGGCAGGAATTAATTTCGTAAGAATTTACCTATACCGTAAATCCGCGCATCCTTTGAAGGCACCCACGAAAGTGGTGTGTCTTTTTTCATTTTTGAAGCCAAAGGGGCATTACCCATTGAATGCTAGCCTCCGGCTATCTTCCATTTCATTTCGGCTCGTTTGATCTTTCAGATCACCTGCCTGCCTTTCAGTCGGCTGTCCCTTGCCCCCATGTAGCTACTTCCCTCCTGATTTTAGGACGGATGAACCAAATCAGGATAAACAGAGGCAGCACCATCACCCAGATCAAACCCGCAAACAGCATCACAGTTGATATAACTTCGGTCATATTGGTCACCATTTCAGCCACTTGCTCGGTGCCTGCGCCTCCTCCGGCACCACCCGCCTTTTCCATCACCTTCCGCTGCTGCTCCAACATCAAAGGTAATTGCTCTTTCTGCATCAAATAATTAAAAAAAGCCCCGACGACTCCAAACAACATTTTCATCAAGGCCCAAAGCACCAGTATGACTACAGCAAAACGCTTCCGGTAAAGCAGCATAAAACCACCAAGGAACAAAAATATCCCCAAACATATCTCCCCTGCCCCGCTTCCCAACATGAACGGCCTCCATTTGTCATAAAACTCGGGTGGCAGGTTGGATGCTTTAGCAAGCATTTCACTAAAAAAACTCGAGAGAATCGATCCAACCCCTTTCAATCCCCCAAGTACACCAAAAAGCAGCGTAACGATCCCAATCGTTTTGGGCCAAGTTGTTTTTACCACCGGATTGCGAGAAACCGGTGCCTGCTCACTCGCTTGTTCGTTCATGGCTGAACCCTATCGATCCATACGGATTTCGACAATCCAATTCCACATTTTTTCACATTGCCTTTGTTCAGTAATCTCCGGCTGTCTCATCCCGCGACTGCGGGACTCGGCTCCCAATTCATAATTCATCTCCCCTCACGCAAACGCGCCAAAAATTGGCTTTGCTCGCTCTGCTATCTATCCGACAATATTCATCTCTATGAAAAAGCTGACCTTCTTCCTTTCCTCCGCTCTGGCCGCAATCACCCTTTCCGACCTACCTCAAGCCTCGGCAGCCGACTCCCCCCCTAACATCGTTTTCATTTTCACCGATGATCACTGCGAGCAAGCGCTCAGCGCTTACGACCCGCTGCGCATCAGCACACCGAACATGGATCGCATCGCCAATGAAGGCATGCGCTTCAACCGTTGTTACGTCACCAACGCCATTTGCGGGCCCAGCCGTGCGGTCATCCAGACCGGAAAACACAGCCACATCAATGGCTTCATGACCAACAACCAGAGTTTCAACGGAGATCAACAAACCTTCCCCAAAATCCTGCGCAAAAACGGTTACCAGACAGCAGTGATCGGCAAATGGCATCTCAAGACCACTCCACAGGGTTTTGACTACTATGACGTGCTTGTCGGTCAGGGCCCCTACTACAACCCGCCCATGCTAACTGGAGGGATCAGCGGGGAACCCAAAAGAGTTCCCCACACCGGCTACACTACCGATATCATTACCGACAAGGCCTTGGCCTGGCTCAAACAAGCAGACAAAACCAAACCCTTCATGGTGATGTACCAGCACAAGGCACCGCATCGCAACTGGCAACCCGGCCCCAAATACCTCAACTGGCTTGATGACAAGACCATCGCTGAACCGGAAACCCTCTTTGACGATTATTCCCACCGCGCTTCACCCGCTTCGAACCAGGAAATGACCATCGAAGAGCACCTCACCAGTAAAGATCTGAAATTCGAGGATCCAAAAAACCTCACCCCTGCACAACTTACCACCTGGAAGGCTGCTTATGACCCTAAGAACGAGGCTTTTCGTAAAGCCAATCTGAAGGGCCGTGATCTGGTGAAATGGAAATACCAGCGTTACGTCAAAGATTACCTGCGCTGCGTGAAATCTGTCGATGACGGTATCGGTCGCATACTCGACTATCTAGACGAATCAGGACTGGCAAAAAATACCATCGTGATCTATTCCTCGGATCAAGGTTGGTATCTGGGAGAACACGGCTGGTTCGACAAACGCTGGATGTATGAAGAGTCACTCAAAACGCCGCTACTGGCCCGTTGGCCCGGAGTCATCAAACCCGGATCGATCAATAATGACATCGTATCCAACCTTGATTTTGCCGAAACTTTTCTCGACATAGCCGGAGCTTCTATCCCCGGTGACATGCAGGGAAAATCACTAGTCCCCATTTTCAAAGGCAATACACCAAAAGACTGGCGACAGAGCTTTTATTATCACTACTACGAATTCCCCGGTGCCCACGCCGTCGCCCGTCACTACGGAGTGACCAGCGGCAAACAAAAACTCATCCACTACTACGAACTCGACGAGTGGGAACTGTTCGACCTCGAAAAAGACCCCAATGAACTCGAAAGCATCTACGGCAAACCCGAAGCAGCCGAGACCCAGAAAAACCTCGAAGCCGAACTCATACGTCTTCGAACCTTTTACAAACTTCCCGCCAAGGATCCGAAGGAATCCTTCCGCAAACCACGGAAAAAGAAAAAGCCAGTCAAAAAAAAGGCGGCTTGAGGATTCTGGAAAGCCACTGAATAGCATTGCTATTCTGCATTCCCATTAGCCACTCCGGGGAAGGCCGTCTATACATCTGTATGAGAGCATTCCCCGCCGGCCTGGTTTTTGTCGTACTGACCACCCTGACCATATCCCGTGCAGGTTCCCCCTTATCCCCACCAGCTCATCCCCTTCCGGACAAAGGTGGCATAATACTGACTTTTGATGATCGTAATTTCAGCGAGTGGCTCGCAGCGCTTCCGCTATTCGATCAGTATGGAGTCAAAGCCACTTTTTTCATCAGTGGCCACATCGATCAACCCGCCCTGGATGCCGCACTGGAATTAAAAAAACACGGCCACGCCATAGGCTGTCACAGCATCCATCATCTCAGCGCGGTTAAATACTCCAGCCAACACTCGGCCGAAGACTACCTTCAAAAGGAAATCCTGCCGCAGTTGACCGCATTCAAAGCTGCGGGAATCGTCCCGACTTCCTTTGCTTATCCCATGAGTAGTAATAACACAGCCACCGATGCCGTCCTGCTGAAAATTTTCCGCCATGTCCGAACCGGAGCGGGTATCACCCCCGGTAAACGTATCAGCGGGAAAAATGCTTTTTTTATCGCCACTGATCAAATCGCCGCTCACGGCTGTCTCTACGGCAAGGGCATCGATTATGCTCCGGATAAAGAAGACCGCAGCTATGAGCAGATCGATGAGGCCCTTGCCCGCGCCACCCGGAAAAACGAAATCATCGTTCTTTACGCCCATCGCATTGCCACCGCCGGAAAAGGGCATCATATCAGCCCCGCAGCCCTTGAGCATATTTTCAATACAGCCAAAAAACTGCAACTCCCCTTTTATACCCTCGATCAACTGCCTTGAAAAAACGGGGATTTAAATGGTTGAAAAAACAGGTTACTACCTCTTTCCTCTTATTTATCTAAATGCGCCATACACTTCTTCTTTACAGCTTCCTCACCCTGCTCGCGTTCGGCCTTGCATCCTGCGCGACAGCTCCACCCAATACTAACAAGACGGCATCCCATGCTTTCAGCAGCTCTGACACGGACAACACCTCATTGGCTCGAGCTACGAAAAAGAAAGTGACTAGACATGCAAACCCCGGGGAATCCGGTGTGCGTTTATTGATCAGCGGGCAGGATGCTTTTCTGGCCCGAATGGAGCTGACGAAAAGTGCGCAGAAAGGCATCGACCTCCAGTACTACATCTGGAACAAAGATCTCACCGGCAGGCTCTTCACAAATCAACTGCTTGAGGCCGCCGATCGCGGCGTCCGCGTGCGTCTTCTGGTCGACGACATGGTGCTGATCGATCGTGACACAGGTGGAGCGATACTCGACTCACACCCGAACATCGAGTTACGTATCTTCAATCCTTTCAGCCGCAATTCCTCACGTACATTGCAGATGCTCGGACAACTCAGGACAATTACTCGACGCATGCACAACAAGTCATTCACGGTGGATGGTCACGTCAGCATTCTAGGTGGACGCAATGTCGGGGATGAATATTTCGGTGCGAACGACAAACTGGACTACGGAGATCTCGATGCCCTCGTAGTCGGTCCGGCGGTGAAAGAAATGGAAACCTCATTTGACCAATACTGGAACAGCTCCTTCGCCTACCCAATCACCACGCTGCACAAAAAATACCCTGATGAAACTGATGTGAAAGAAGGTAGAAAGGAACTCTCCAAATTGATTTCCACCCCTGAAGCCAATCTTTATCGAAAGGCACTGGCGAGTTCTCATCTGGCCCGGAATCTGGAAGAGGGTGGGCTTAACTTCGAGTGGGCCCAGGCCCGCATCATCGGTGATACTCCGGAAAAAATAGGCAGCTCACGAGCTGCCACGGAACTGCATCTCACCACCAAACTGAAGCCTTATTTCGACCAAACAAAAAATGAACTCGTCATTGTTTCTCCCTATTTTGTTCCGGGAAAAAAGGGTGCGGCTTACCTCGGTGACCTAGCCCGGCGCGGGATAAAGGTTCGTATTCTCACCAACTCCCTGGCATCCACCGATGTACCAGCCGTCCACGCAGGCTACCGCAAATACCGCAAGGCCCTGGTCACCTCCGGAGTCGAACTCTACGAGGTCGACTCTACAACAAAAAAACTCGCCGGGCGGGATGTGAAGTGGTTGGGGGGCTCTTCAAAAACCAGCCTGCATGCAAAGTCCTTTGTCTTTGACCGCCAGCAGGCTTTCATCGGCTCCTACAATTTTGATCCCCGCTCGGCCTTTGAAAACACCGAAGTCGGCATCGTGGTGAATTCACCGGTGATCGCAACTGAGCTCGCTTCCATTTTTGACAAGCGTCTCAACAAGGCCGTCTACCGCTTGGAACTGGAAAAAGGGAAATTGCGCTGGCACCATTTCGAAAACGGCAAAATAAAAATATACACCAGGGATCCCCACACCTCCTTCTTCCAGCGATTGACTCCCCGCTTGATGGGATTACTACCGATTGAATGGTTGCTGTGAAAGAAAATCTGTAAGGAAAAATTCTCCGGCCTTCCATCTCCTTCTTTTAGAGACCGCGGGCTTGAGCCGCCGCACAACTGGCGGGTGTTCCATCCGCCTCTTTGAACACCTTCTCGTAATCCAAATAACTCAGCATCGTATTGCCTTCAGCCCGAAAATGATACTGTACCGATCGCCGCCGATAGGGGCTGTTGTTAGCAGGTGTCATATGAGGAAGATTACTATGAAAAATCAGGATATCCCCCGGCTCCATTTCTACTGGAATCGCTTTTGCCCGGTCAAAACGATCCTTCTTTATTTCGCATTCATCGGCGATTTGGTGGCGCAACGGCCCCAATCGATGCCCCCCCTTTAAGACATGCATACAAGCGTTCTCCTTAGTGGCACGATCCAGAGCAATCCAAACCCCGATAACTTTTTCCAAATCCTGCATACGGAAATACGCATTGTCTTGATGCCAGGGCTTTTCGCTTCCAATAAGCGCCGGTTTAACGAAAGCCACGCTTTGATAAAGAACTGCATAGTCTTCAAAAATTTGCCCGATGAGTCTCAACAAATCTACATTTCCCGGCCCGATCTGATGAAATACCTGATGCTCGGTATGATGATTCATCAGCTTGCTGACCGCCAACTCGATCTCCTTGCTCGACTTACCTTCTGGATCCCAACCTGGTTCAAGTTGGAAAAAAAATGGACTATGCCGATTGCAGTATCGAGCCGCCGTAAGTTTCCCCTCTTCTGATCCAAGTGCCTCATAGCAGCAAACTTCAGATGATTCTATGTGTCGGCGAATCACATCGCTCAGAGCCTGTTTTCCCTGCTTGACAATGCGGCGATTCAGAAAACCCCGTAATACAAGAAAGCCATCACTGTGGTATTGCTCCAACTGTTCTTCGCTTAGCTTAGCCGTAAAGGGCTGCCTTTTTGGAATGCTTGATTTTCTAAATATCATTTCACAATAAGAAAAGTAATGGAGTGAGAACATTATTGCAATCCGCCCTAACTTACTCCGCCTCCGCCCTCCACAACCACCTCAACGACTCCGGAAAAATCGCACCTCCATGGTTGCCATTGTGGGCACCTTCACCATAGACAAATTTAGAATTGTACTTGGCAAATTTAAGCGCCGCGGCCATTTGCCGGTTGGATAGCGGCCAGTTGCCATGCTGGTTATCCACATCGTTGGAACCGTCCTGGAGAAAAACCCGCAGTGGCTTTTTTTCCGTCTTTCGAATCAGGGACGGATAAACATGTCCGCCGCGAATGTTGGTGAAGCTTCCTATCTGGCTCAGAACCTTGCGAAACAGATCCGGCCGTTCCCAAGCCACAGTGAAAGCGCAGATCCCGCCGGAGCTCATTCCACAAATCGCACGTTTTTCGGGATCGTCCGTGAGCCGATAGCTTTTACCGACTTCGGGAAGAATTTCCGTCTCCAGAAATTTTGCAAAATCCGCACTCAACGTATCGTATTCAAAGGAGCGGTTGCTGCGCACACCCTTCGGAGCTTTCCATTTCTGCGGAGCCTCCAGTTTATCGGCAAACCAACCCGGATTGATAAAAACCCCAATCGTTACCGGCATGTCTCCGGCGGCGATGAGGTTGTCAAAAACGATCGGCACACGCACCTGGCCCTTTTCATCAACATAGGCATGTCCATCCTGAAAAACCATCACCGCCGCCTTTTCCTTACCGTCCGCTTTGTATTGAGCCGGCACATAGACCGCATATTCACGAATCGTGTCGGGGAACACCTTGCTTTTCCATGTGTTGGTAATCACCCTTCCTTTCGGAACCCCTTCCTTTTGCACTGAATCAGGGCCAAAAGCATATTCCTTGGGCTTCTCATCCGCGGCAAAGGTTGCTCCGTAAATTAGAAGCAATGCGGAGATTAGATGAATTTTTGAAAAGAAAGCGTCAGCGAATTTAACAATGGCAGTCATGTGAACAAAGTATCGCGACCGCATGGAGATGAGGCAAGGACGAAGCAGGAATTTTCAATTCACCGGAGGAACCTTATCCCAGAGATAAATCCCCAAGCCGAGCAGGTAGATCAAAAAACCGACATAATCTTTGTAGGCAAGCATTAGGAAAATTCTTGGCAAGCCAAAAAAGACCATGAAAAGAACGCAAAGAATAAGAAAGAGCATTAAAAACGGAAAACCCGTCGCGTAGACCGGGTCGGGAGAAGAGGGCAATAACGTGAAAGCTTCCCAAACCGCAGCTCCGAGAATGGTCAAATAGTGGACGCAGAGCAAAGCAATGACCGAAGCAGTGGGGCCTGCTTTTGCCTTCTCCCTATATTTTTCAACCGAGACGGAAAAGGCAACGAACACAAAAGGGAAATAGATGAAAAAACCGAGTACAGCATAACCTTCAACATCACTAGCTTTCCCGCTGTCGTTAGCGGCATAGCCAAACAGCATTAAAAAAACAATCGTAAAGAAAAAACTGCCTAACATCCCCACAATATCTAAAGCCTTATCATACGTTGGCAGGCTTCGAATCGCCAGGATCCCAATAAGGATGATTAAAAATCCCGGAGTGATAAACCAAAAAGCAAAATTGTTATGCTCCAGAATTTGTGTCCCAAGCCATGGCACAAATATAAAAATGCCCCCCAAATATGAAACGTCAACGGCACGCAGGGTAAACTTCATATCAGCCATCCCATACCTACCGATAATTCAACCACGGATTACACAGATTTCACGGATGGTGAATAAAATTGAAATAACCAACCCCAAAATTATTTATCCGTGCCATTTGCCTGCGGCTGTCTCACTACCCTCGGCTGCGGTTCCCCTCCCCTACAAATCCTCATCCGTCACCGCACCCTGTGAAGCACAGTTGACGAGCTTGGCGTATTTCGCCAGCACACCACGACGGTAACGCGGCTTGGGCTGTTTCCACTTCTTCGAACGCAACGCCATTTCTTTTTTGGTAACGTGCAGCGTCATCTTGCGTTTCACCGTATCGACGGAAATCTTGTCGCCATTCTCCACAATCGCCAGTGGACCACCGAGGAAAGCTTCAGGAGTCACGTGACCGACCACAAAACCGTGACTGCCACCGGAAAAACGTCCGTCGGTGATCAAAGCCACGTCTTTACCCAATCCCCTTCCCATGATCGCCGCTGTCGGCCCGAGCATTTCACGCATACCGGGTCCTCCCTTCGGTCCCTCCATGCGAATGACAATCACATCACCCTTTTTGATTCGACCGCTCAGGATCGCTTTCATCGCCGCTTCTTCCGAATTAAACGGACGTGCGATACCTTTGAAAAAATCGCCTTCCTTACCACTGATCTTCGCCACCGCTCCAGTCGGTGCTAAATTACCATAAAGAATGGTTAGATGCCCCTCGGGTTTAATTGGATTGCTAAACGGGCGAATCACCGTCTGCCCTTTTGGATAAGACGCTTTCACTTTAGCCAAATTCTGTTTCAAGGTGCGCCCGGTCACCGTCAGGCAATCCCCATGCAACAGGCCTTTGTTTAAAAGCATCTTCATCAACGGCAAGGTGCCACCGATCTCAACCAACTTTTCCATCATGTGCTGACCACTGGGTTTCAAGTCGGCCAAGACAGGAACTTTCTTGCCAATCTTAGTGAAATCGTCAATCGACAACTTCACCCCCATAGAAGAAGCCATCGCCAATAGGTGCAATACCGCATTGGTCGATCCGCCAAGAGCTGTCACTAGCGTGATCGCATTCTCAAAAGCTTTACGAGTCATGATGTCACGCGGACGAATATTCTTATCCAGCAAGTTCACCACTGCGACGCCGGCATCAAAACAATCCATTAACTTATCATTAGATACCGCCGCTTGAGCTGAACTATTTGGCAAACTCATTCCCAATGCCTCAATCGCGCAAGCCATGGTATTGGCGGTATACATACCACCACAGGAGCCCGCGCCCGGAATAGCCACTTCACTCACCGCTTCCAACTCATCATTGGAAATCGCCCCGGCAGACTCCTGACCGACCGCTTCATAAACGGTAACGATATCCACATCCTTACCCCCCATGCAACCCGCTTTGATCGTACCTCCATAAACAAAAACCGCAGGACGATTCAGACGCGCCAAAGCAATCATGCAGCCCGGCATGTTTTTATCACAACCGCCAATCGCAACAATGCCATCAAGCCCTTCACAGCCGACCACCGTCTCGATCGAATCCGCAATCACCTCACGTGAAGCCAGGGAGTATTTCATGCCCTCGGTTCCCATCGAAATTCCATCGGACACTGTGATGGTATTAAAAACCACTCCCTTGCCACCAGCTGCGTCCACACCTTTCAAAGATTCATCCGCCAGCTTATTAATGTGCATGTTACACGGAGTCACCATGCTCCAAGTCGAAGCAATCCCTACCTGCGATTTTTTAAAATCCTCACGTTCAAACCCAACTGCATAAAGCATCGAACGGCTGCCAGCGCGGCTCGGCCCATCCACCATTGGCCCAGAAAATTGACGATGCGCTGGAGTGATCACTTTTTTGCGACGGGTTGTTTTCTTTGATGAAGCTTTCATGATATTAATATAATACTGACCGTTCTTTAAGTGACCTTCCCCGTCAAGCACTCAGTCATTTTTTCCCATACCCGGAACAAATGCGCTCCCCGCTGACTTTGATTCGGAAAGCTCTTGCGAAGCAGCGGAATGCATCCCTAATTAGCGACCTCATGGCCAAGCACAAAATACTCGTCGCCGATTCGATTTCAGAAAAGGGAATCGATGATCTCAAGAACGATCCCGAACTCGAGGTCGATGTGAAATTCGGGCTAAGTGAAGATGAACTGGTCGCCTGCGCTGCCGAATATTCCGGGATCATAGTTCGCAGCGCCACCAAGATCACGGGACGCGTTCTTGAAGCCGCCACCAAGCTGAAAGCCGTGGGGCGAGCCGGGGTGGGCGTGGACAACATCGACATTCCCACCGCCACCAATCATGGCGTGATCGTGATGAACACACCGGCGGGCAATACCATTTCAACCGCAGAACACGCCTTCAGCCTGATGACTTCCCTGGCACGAACGATTCCCCAGGCTCATGCCAGCGTCATCGCCGGCAAGTGGGAGCGCAAAAAATTCGAAGGGGTCGAGCTATACAAAAAGACTCTGGCCATCCTCGGCATGGGCAGGATTGGCAGTGAATTTGCGAAACGGGCGCTTTCTTTTGGCATGCGTGTTGTTGCCTACGACCCCTATCTGGCTGCCAGCCAGGCCAAAATTTTGCGGGTTGAGCTGTGCGAAAGTATCGAAGACGCCATATCACAGGCTGATTTCATCACTATGCACATGCCTAAAAATGATGAAACCCATCACATGATCAACCGGGAACGTATCGCCCTCATGAAGCCCGGAGTGCGCATCGTCAACTGCGCCCGTGGCGGTTTGATCGACGAAGCCGCCCTGCTCGAAGGGCTCGAAAGCGGCCAAATAGCGGGGGCTGCCTTCGACGTTTATGAGTGCGAGCCTCCGGCGGCCGACAATCCCCTGCTGAAAAACGAAAATGTAGTTCTCACCCCCCACCTGGGCGCTTCAACCCAGGAAGCCCAGGAGAATGTTGGCATCGAAATCGCCCGTACCGTTCGAGACGCTGTACTCAACGGCACTGTCGTCAACTCAATCAACACTCCGAACATCGACGAAAAAACGATCGAAGAAATCGGCCCTTATTTGAACCTGGCAGAAGTGCTGGGCAAACTCATTTCCCACATCGCCCCCCAACAGCCTGATTTTTTTCGTATCAACTACAGCGGCAAGGTCAGTGATGTCGATACCACACTCATCACCCGCTCCGCGCTGAAAGGCTTTCTTGAGTTGAGTTCTGGAAAAGCAGCCGTCAATACACTTAATGCTCCTGGTTTTGCGGAAAATCGAGGCATCCGTGTAACCGAATCCCGGATACCCACTCCTTGTGAATTTACCGACCTGATTGAAGTGGAGGTCGGCAATGACAACGAAAGCACTACGGTGGCCGGAACATTTTTCGGCAACCAGCCACGTATCGTCAAACTTCGTGAACGCTCGGTCGAAGCAACTCCGGAAGGCCATTTGCTGGTACTCGAGAACCTCGACTCCCCCGGTGTTGTCGGCCATGTAGGCAAAACACTCGCCAAACACGGAGTCAACATCGCCAGCATGTCACTCAGCCGTAACAAAGTAGGAGGCCGTGCCCTCAGTGTGCTCAATCTGGACTCCTCACCAGGAGCCGAGCTGCTCGCCGATCTGGAAGCCCACGAAGGCATCTACGAAGCTCTCTCGATTTCACTCTAAAACCCTCTGGCGAAGCATCTGGTATGGGCTGGTACGGCTTGCTGCCTTTTTCCTAAAGCCAGGCAAGAAAGTAGCAGCATACCTGCTGCCTCCCTCTAACAGTATCAAAGCGGCCTGCTTTTATAGTAATTATAACTTCTATAAAAATATCTTGCTTTATTCTAGAAATTATGTAAATTATACACCCCTTCGGTTTTGAAGGCCGTTATAAACAACCAGCCGTTCTCCAGTCATGATTGATAAAACTCACTTTCGGATCCCTGCCGCTGCCACGGAAAAGTTGGATGATCTCGCACCCATTGCTCAAGACTCCAGTGATTCAAGCATAGCTGCTGAACGCTTGGGTGATGTAGAAAAACGTCTCGCTTTGTTTGAAGAACTTCTCTTCGATTGTGCGATGACGCTGAAAGACAAGGTCGCCGACCGACTGGATCAATTGGAGGATCTCTGCCATCACGAGACCGCACAACTTCGCCAGGAATGGCAACAAGGCGATCACGAGCGTAAAAAAGCGCTCAACCAACTCACCTTGAAAATTTCCGAAGCGATCGACCGAATCGCAGCAGAAAAAGTCCGCCCCCAACACAGCCTCCAGGACAATGAAAAAAGATTTTGCAAACTGGATGCACGCCCCCCCATCAATCGCCAAAACGAAAACTGAGCTCAAGTCTATGTTGCGGATTAACGGCAATCATGCTTGAGTTCCCACAATGGAATATCACTCCGACCCCTCCTCCCATTCACCTGCCGGGGCCATTCTCAACGACCTCGCACTGCTGATACTGCGTTTTGCTGTCGGGATTCCTATGCTCTATTTTCAGGGCTGCTATCAATCCTTCAGGGCCTGGGCATTCGTTTGGGAAAAAAAGAGTTGGAGCCTGGTGGATCAGTTCAGCGAGTTGGGATTCAACCTGCCCGGACTCTTCGCCACGGCTTTAATTGTTCTTTGTACCGTGCTATCCCTGGGAGTGATCACTGGTGTTTACACCCGTATCTGTGCTCTTCTCATGCTGGTTTTAATCATCTTCATCCTGATAGTACCCGTGGAATTATCAGGCACCCTCAACGCTCAAACCCTGCTTCTCTATGCGGGCATGTCTTTTGCCCTGGCATTTAGTGGAGGGGGCCGAATTTCCCTCGATCACCTGCTGACCAGAGGAAAACGCTAATCATCCGCTCTTTAGTCGGCAAAAAACGGCTGGTTTTAATTTGCCTCAAGTCCGAAAATCCCTTGCAAGATGGGCCGAACACCGCCCTGTTGCACGCCATGTCTCAATTTGAGGAACTCGGATTATCAAAACCTGTCCTTCGTGCCGTAGAAAAATCCGGCTACGAAACACCTACGCCTATCCAAGCGCAATCCATTCCCGTGGCACTGGAGGGTCGGGACATCATTGGAGCATCGCAGACAGGCACTGGCAAAACGGCTGCCTTTGCGCTGCCCATCATTTCTAAAATGACCCCAGGGCTGAGCCCCCAGTTCCTGGTACTGGAACCTACCCGCGAACTAGCTGCCCAGGTGGAAGCGGAAGTAAAACGCTTTAGTTATTACCGTCCGCTCAACAGCGTGCTGCTTCACGGTGGGGTTGGCTACGGCGATCAACTCGACGGGCTGGAAAACAACCCTGACATCATCCTGGCTACTCCCGGACGCCTTCTCGATCACATTGAAAAAGGGCATATGTCCCTGTCCAATGTCAAATACCTGGTTCTCGACGAGGTCGACCGTATGCTGGATATGGGCTTTCTTCCAGACGTGCGGAAAATTGTCAATCAATGTGCGGCAGAACGCCAGACCCTGTTTTTCTCGGCTACCATGCCACCCGCCATCCAGACCTTTGCGGAATGGGCCCTCAAGGATCCCTTGGAAATTGAGATTGGAGAACGTCGCTCGCCAGCAGAGACCGTCAAACATGCTTTCTACCCGGTCGCCATGGACCAGAGGGATGAGTTGTTGCTCGCCTTGGTGAAATCAACTGACTTCAATAGCTTGATGATTTTCACCCGCACCAAAAAGGAAGCGGACACTCTGCATTTCATGCTCAAAACAAAATCCGAAGCCAAAGTAGCGGTGCTGCATTCGGATATCAAACAAAGCGACCGGACCAAAGCCCTGCAAGGCTTCCGCAATGGTGACTTTGACATCATTATCGCCACCGATCTGGCTGCCCGTGGACTCGATGTGACCGGTGTTACACACGTGATCAACTACCGCGTACCGGAAAATGCCGAAGACTACGTCCATCGTATCGGACGGACCGGCCGTGCCGAAAAGGAGGGAGATGCTTTTACCCTTCTTTCAGGCGACGAACTCGACAACGCAAAAGCAGTCGAAGTCTTCATCGATAAAAAAATCGAGCGGCGGAAACTCGAAGGTTTTGACTATATTTATACGGCACTGCTGGATGAACAACCTCCCAAACCTGTGCGTAAACGCCGCCCTCCAGCACCAAGACGGCGTCGTTGAGCACGATTTCCTCCGACTGACCTTATGCGCGTCCTTTCCATCGATCCCGCGCTCCGCAATACCGGTTATGCGATCATCGAACGCATAGAGGGAAAACGCAGCCCGGAATACCAAACTATCACCTACGGAGTGGTCAAAAACTCTAGGAAACTCCGCCAATCCGGCTGCCTGGTTGCCATCCGCGAACAGATCGCCGATTTGATTCGGGAGCACAGTCCCGAACAGTGTGCCATCGAAGCGGTCATCTATGTGCAAAGTTACAAAACGGCAATCACCCTCGGTGCTGCCAGGGCAGCTTCGATGATAGCTGCTGCCGATCACGGTCTTGAAATATACGAATACGCCCCACGCCGGGTCAAACAGGCCATCGTTGGACGTGGTGCCGCAGACAAACAGCAGGTTGCTTTCATGATCCGGGCCTTATTGAAGCTAACTGAAACTCCAGGGCCTGATGAAGCAGATGCCCTGGCCATAGGAATTGCCCATTTTTATGCCATCGATTCGAGCCGGCCGCTTTCAAACCAAGCCGAACCCATATAGTTCGATTCTTCTTCCTTCTGAATAGTTGCAGGAAACGATTGCCGCGCATCAAGCTTTGAGCAATGATACCCAGTCTGAGCAATTTTTTCCTATCATGATATTGGCCGCTGTATTCCAAGAGGACCATGGTCGACGAGTCCTCATCCCAATGGATGCGACCCCACTGAAAATTGGTCGCAGTCCACAGCCTGTCCTCTCGGAAAATGTTGTCCTGCTGCGGATCCCCTGGAATGATCGCCTGATCAGCCGCAATCATTTTACCGCTTCCCTGGACGGCAATGACTTGGTAGTTGAAAGGCTACCTGCCCTTCCCGGCCACCCCCCCCCAAACGAATTCCACACCAATGCCCCTTTTGGCCAGCGCAAAGCCTTACCAGATCCTCTACGGCTCAAAACAGGTGAATCTTTCTGCATCGGAAAAAACGGCCATTCATCATTTTACTGGCTGGAATCAGAAGATGATCTCGACGAAGCCCTCTCAAAATACGATCAGCAAGCTACAACAACAAAACCCTCTCATGAAGCTGCCCCCACAAACAGCGTCCCCCACGATGAAGTAGAAGCTTTGGACGAATACAGCTTGCGTTTGCAACTCAAACTACTGCAACGTGAATTGCCGGAACAGGTACTCAGCGGATGGACCTCAAGTGCTGAACTCTTCACCCGGGCTGCCACATTCCTTCAAAATGCACTCCCTGGACAAAAAGGAGTGACCGCCGCCTTCCTTGCACTGGAACCGGGAAAATATGAGCTACTCAACCCTGACCCTAACATTCCTGCCAACTTCCACCCCAGCAGCACCCTACTCAGCGAACTGAACATCGCCGACCCTTCCCCCGGAGACATTCATGTCTGGACCTCGAAAGAAGAAGATGCCATTTTTGCCAATCGCAGCCTTGGTTCACAAGTTGATTGGGTAGCCATCTTGCCGGTCTCCGTACTGGACGAAGGTTCCGCTGTGTTGCGCGACCGACAAAATCGTCCGATCTACCTTTATATCGAGACACGGCAAGCCACTGCAACTGCCGCAAAATCATTCATCCCCTTCCTACGCCTCATCGCCTCTCTCATAGCAAGTCTGCTCTCAGCACGCGAAAAACAACGGGTTCAGGATCAAATGTCTTCCTATTTCTCGCCTGCTTTGCGGCGCCTTCTGCAAGATGGCAATGAAGAACAACTCGAACCCGCCATGACCGAATGCACGGTGCTGTTCTGTGACCGCCGGGGTTCCTCCCGCATCATGGAGAAAGCTAGAACCGATGAGGAAATCCTTATCCAGCTTGAAGACAATCAAAACGTAGTTGGGGAAATTATTCAAAATGTATTCAATCACGACGGAGTGATCACCGACTTTGCCGGAGACGGTGTCCTAGCCCTCTGGGGGTGGCCTTCTCACCTTAGTTCCAGTGAGCAACACGCCCTCCGAGCTGTCGATACCGCCCTTGCCATTGCCAAACACTTTGCTTCCCGGGTCGAATACAATAAAAAACGACGACAGTACATTTCGCCTGTCAGAATCGGTGTAAGCACGGGCCGTATTGCTGTGGGCAAAACCGGACCTGCGCAGCAAATGCACATCAGCGTGTTTGGACGACAGGTGAATTTTGGTGCCCGGCTCGAAAGCATTGCCAAAGAATTTGGAATCCCCGTTTTGGTATCGAGAGAAACTATCTGGCAAATGCCAGAAACTTCCCACCGCTTCCGAAAATTATGTTATATGAAGCCGGCAGGTTTTTTACAATCATACCCGATTTTCGAATTAGTCCTACCTAAAGAACTGGGAGGCAGCGGTGCGGACGATACTCATATAGAGATATATGAACGAGCTCTGCAGTTATTTGTCGAAAGGAAGTGGAAGGAGTGCCGTCAACTATTGGAGAACCTCCCCCGTGACGATCAACCTGCCAGTTGGCTGCATGCAAAAACCAAAAAATACAGTAACAGAGATCTGGACGAAAACTGGGATGGCTCCATCAGCAGCCTGGCAAAGTAGTGCTTTCCCGCTGAATACCCGGACATCTTGTTCATCGCTTACGTGAAAGAAGAGTTTACCATCAGCGATTACCAGATCCACTTGCCTGCCCTGGGTGAAGGGGCTTTTGGTACTGTCTACCGAGCTACCTACCGCGGCATCAGTGACCGAGCGCTCAAGATATTCCGCCCTGACGCAGTGGACCTCTCCACCATGGCACGGGAGCTGGAGAAACTCTCCAGCGTGGCCGAGCACCATGGAATTGTCACCTTGCACGATTTTGATCTATTATCAGACTCGCCCTATTACGCCATGGGCCTGCATGCAGACTCCCAGGCCGATGGATCCTGGAAAACCCGCACTCTCGAAGGCATTGAAAGCAATACCGATCCTCGTGAATCATGGCGACTGATCAGGGAAATCGCTGACGCCCTGGCTTATCTACACCGCCACCAGATCATACATTGCGACGTCAAGCCCAGCAACATTCTACTGACTGACGAAAATCCCGCTCAAATCAAATTATGCGATTTCGGACAAAGCCGGAATGAAGCGGTTGAAAATGTCGACCCTGCCGGCACCCCTCTTTATGCCAGTCCGGAACAGCTGCGTGACCCGCGCGATTCCGCCGACGGCAAAGGTTTCCGTTGGGATGTTTACAGCTTCGGAGTTGTCGCCTACAAGCTCCTGACGGGTCAACTCCCCCGTCTGGAAAAGGTTTCCGCACCCGATGTTTCCAGCTTTGATCTCGAGGCAACCATAGCCGAATCTGATCTTGATGATACCATCACCGATGGCAGTGGCATCAATGGAGAGACACTTGCCCATTTAATCGAAAATGAAGAGGAAATCATCTGGCCCGAGCGGATTCGCCTGCATCCCGACCGCCGGGAGCTGATCGAACGCTGCCTCAACACTGATCCCAAAAAGCGCTTTGCTGATATGCGTGAGGTATGGAACCTCATCAAACACATCGACCAGCAAAGAATCGTCAATCGAGCCCGGCGACTCAGCTTCCTTTTTGCAGTACTCCTGTTTGCCGCAATCTGGGCGACTGGTTTTGCCTTTGTCCAAGCCAAACGCGCCAAAGAAGCCATCGAAGAAAGCCGCACAAATCGTGACCAAGCGGAAGAACTGGTGCTTTTTATTATCAACAATCTCAACTCCGAACTTTCCCGGACCGGCCAATTGGAACTGCTCGAACATATCGGCCATAACGCCGAAACTTATCTTGAAAATCTGTCCACCGATCAGCGCACCGGGCAGACCCTGCTGCGCCTTTCGGCAAATACCGCAGCAATGAAAGGTGAAGCTGCCCTGCGCAAAGGTGAACTGGATTTTGCCTATCAACATCTCCAGAGCGCTTACGAGATCCACTCGAAACTGTTGGAAGAAAACCCTGATGACAGCAGCCTTGTTGACCTGACGTCCAACGATTTGATGGGAATAGCCAACGTCCTCGACCAACAACAAAAGTTCGACGAAGCCATCGAGCATTGTCAGCAGGCCTATGAACTGCGTAGCAGCAATCTGCAAAACAGCACCACCGAGAATCCCCAGCTCATCCCCCGGGCAACCAAATGCCTGTCTCGTATCGCCGACATACAAAAACGCAAGGGGGATCCCAAGGAGGCACTCAAAACATACCAGCAAGCCATCGAACTCTATGACGACGCTCTCAAGGAAGCCTCGGAAACTACCCAGGCCGTGCTGCTGACCAACTTGCTTACAATCATCAATTCACTGGCCGCTCTCCAGCTTGAAGAAAAGAACGTCGACGATGCCCGGGAGACTATCCGTACTCTGTTCACCTATGCCAATCAACTTGATGCCCTGGGTCCCGATCATTTGCTGGACAGCCAACTGGCAAAAGCAGGCGCCAACCGCTTTTTAGGGAAAATTTATCTTGGACTGAATGACAAACAAACTGCACTGACATTTTTCAAACTAGAAATCCCCATCCGGGAAAACATCAGCTCAGACTTAGTCCCAATGGAACCTGAGTACAAACTCCAACTGGCTGAATCCCTGACCCTCCTTGCTGCCAGCAAAGATCTTGATCTGCCGGAAGCCCGGACAGTGGCGCTCAACAGTTACCAGGACGCCATCCGCACATTGGAACGCCTTCCTTCTGCGATGAAAAAAGACGAAAGCATACGTGCCCGACTCGCTGACTACCGTGAAAAAATCACCCAGATCCTGGAAATGGATGAATGAGTGAAAACAAAAAGAACCACCCGCAGGAGGCTTTTGAGCTTGTTAATAAATAAGAAACCAGATTAACCCACCAATTTCATCACCGGTTTTCCTTTGTTGGCAAAGGTAAATGGACGGCGAGTCGGCGAATAGATGATTTCATCCAAATCAATTCCCATCGCATATCCAATCGTAGCAATGAAATCCGCAGGCTCTACCGGGTTACTCTTAACTTTTTTGCCCATCTTGTCTGTGGATCCATAAGTCTGACCACCTACGGTTCCCCCACCTGCCAACAGGGTGGAATAAGCAACGGGGTAGTGGTCCCTTCCCGTATTCATGTTAATCGTCGGCGTCCTGCCGAAATCGGTGTTCACTGCAATCAAGGTGCTTTCCAACAGCCCTTTGGCATCCAGCTCCTCAATCAAGGCCGTCAAAGCTTTGTCTAATTCAGGCATCCTGCTCTGCATGGCATTTTCAATACCAATGTGCATATCCCAACCGCCTGCCACAACTTCTACCACCCGAACTCCATTTTCGACCAATCGCTTGGCCAACAAACAACCCTGCCCCAAACGGCCTGAGCCATACTTTTCAGCATTCGCTTCCTGGGAAATATCAAAGGCATCCAACTCATCACTTTTTAACAATTTGTTGGCCTGTTTGTAATATTCGACATAGGACTGGGCACTGGCGTATTTGTATTTATCGATGAATTTTTTACCCAGGCCTTGTGCCATCTCCATTCGACGCTCAAACCGGTCTTCATCTGTTTGAATAATGGAATTTGGCACTCCTCCAGTTGGATCTGCAATCGGCAACGGGCTTCTGGACGGGTCGAGGTAACCCGCATTGGAAGTGCTCTGACCTACCACCACACTGTCTGGCAGGATTTTACCCCGTTTTCCCAGCAACTCCTCGGCAAAGGGCCCTAAGGTAGGGTGAACGATCGTTGCCCGCTTGGAATAACCGGTACGGTTCATGTACTGGGCCACTTCATGCGCCCCGTTGGTTGAGGTCATGCTATTGATGACCGCCAGCTTGTCTGCGTGTTTTGCCAAACCGGTGAAATGGTTTCCCAGGCGCATGCCATCGACATTGGTCGAGATCGCCTCACTCGGCCCCATCACCGTGCTGTTATCCTTTGGATCAAAGGTATCAAGATGAGTCATCCCCCCGGACAAGTAGATGTAAATCAAACTCTTCGCTTTACCTGTTCCTGCTTTTTCCGCCTTGGCATTGACCACCGTCGGCAACATGCCGGACACACCGACCCCCAGACTGAGTTGGGCGGCTCTTTCGATGAAAGTGCGGCGTCCTAATTGATTCTTACCTGCTAAGTTAAAGATATCATTCATGATTATATATAAATTAATTGTGTTAAAAACCCCTTGTCTCTTACTGCACAAAGAGAAACTCCGGACTATTCATAAGTGCCCAGGCAAGATCGCTGACGCCATCATCGCCAAAATCCTCCATCATTTTCATTCCAAGTTTCATCTCGTCAGCACTTGGATAACGCGAAAGCATGGTGAAGAAAATACCACGCACCTTGTCGTCCGGTGCATCCAGCACTTCCAGATCCTGCACCACTTTTGATGAGCCCCCTGTCAAACGCTCGGTCACCCCACCATTCATCAAGGCCAGCACCTGTGGCACTGAACCATCCACCGAATGTTCATCAGTCACCAGACGATCCGATTGGCCAAAGGTATCCAGCAAGGATGCGGCCGGTGCCGGTTGAGCCATTTCTGATGCCCGGATCATTTCGATGCGCCCCATTTTTGGAACCGATGGAGTCGAGCCCTGCAACTCTCCTGGCTCCGAAACCACTACGTCTCCCAAACGTCTGAAGTTTGTATCCCAAGCTTGGTATTTCGCAAAAATATCCTCAATGCTTTCATTCTCGAAATCGACATTCAATACCGACATAAGAAATGACCCGTCGCGGCCCTTCACTTCGTCAATTTTCGGACCGGATGCGAGTAGCATCAGGGAATCCCAAGCCTGCTCAGGTTTCATTCGACGTAAAACCGGGCCGGCAAACAAATAAGCCTTGGTCGAAGCAGGCTCTTCTGCAGATGCCAGTCCCTGGTATGCACGCGTATTGTAAAGAATACGCATAAATTCGCGCAAATCGTAATTCACCCGTTTCATCTCACTGGTAACGAAGGCCAATACCTGGGGCTGTCCACAAACGGAATCTTTTTCAAAATCAGTTACCGGCCCAATCAAAGGTTTGCCAAAAGCGCGATCCCACATGCGATTGGCGATCACCATCGCAAAACGAGGATTGTCGGGCGAGGTCATCCAGTCAGCCAAAGCTTCACGTCTGGTTTTGCCACCTTTTTTCGCAGCACCTCCCAACAGGGTTCGCGGTTTCACCACAGCACCTGGCTTTCCCCCGCTGCCACGGAAATCATGGGGCAACTGGGTTTCCAGATTTTCCCGGTCCTCGACATCCCAGCCCAGAAAATCCAGGTAGCGATAGAAATTGTAAGCCCTTTGAGGATTATCCGTTGGCACCCCATTCTTTTTGGCAAAGGCCACCAACTCCTTGGTTCTGTTTCCTCCATTTTTTGCCATCATTCCCCCCATCATCCCGCGCCCGGCAATTCGTTGGGTATTACCAAAAAATGCCGCCATGCGATAAAAGTCCATCTGGGTCCAGTCCGCGAAAGGATGGTCATGACACTGGGCGCATGAGATATCAATCCCCAGAAACACTTGGCTAAAATTGGCAAATGCATCAAACTCCATGCCCGCATCCCTCAAAAGAAATCCCGAGGCAGGGTTGTGACCGAGGTTTCCTGTGGCCGTGATCATGTTGTTCACGATCTCGTTATAAGGCGTATTGTTCTCCAACTGATCCTGCCACCAGTTGATGTAAGGCTCCGCCCGCTTGCCCCCACCTTCACCTATTTTGCCACGCAGACGAAACATGTCGGCAAAATAGTTAAACATATGCGAGCTGTATCCCGGATGGGTCAGCAACTCATCAATCAAACCTTCGCGTTTGTCGGGGCGGGAATTCTCCGCAAATTTCATGAACTCCTCACGGGTCGGAATCCGCCCGATGATATCCAGATAAACCCGGCGCACAAACAAATCATCCGGCAAGGCCTCGTTAAATCCTTTGATACCAGCCTTTTTTAAATTTTTGGCCAGTAACCCGTCGATCTGGCGAGCCGAAGCTTTAGTCGCCGAATTGTCACCCACTCCGTTAAATCTTCTTGCTGCCTCGGCATCCGCTTTGACCAAACGATCCAAAGGCACTTTGACCGTTTTGCCGTTATTCAACCTCAACTCCACTTTATCACCATCCAAAGTAACAAAAGCCGCATCCAGTTTTTTCCCATCCTTACTCGTCCAAACACGGGCTTGAAGCGAAGACAACACGCACGTTAAAAGAACCACCATCAGCCCAGAGCGGGCAATTTTACCGAAATACCGAGAATTCATATGCAGACAGGTTTTGAAGATTAATAAAACAGGCAGGAAAACGCTCCAAAACATCAGAACAGGCTCTCCGTCATCAATATATAACCCTAGGAAGTCTGTTTGTTACAAGCTATAAAAAAAACACCTTTTTTGTGGAAATATCCCTGGAACAGCCATCCGCTTTATCGCAGATAGAAAAAAAATCTGGGCTGGCTGATGCGAAAAAATACAACGTGAGCCCTGAATGGCTTGCAGGAAAATTGGCTATGGGACACTACAGCAGTGTGACGACCGCCGTTAGAATTGTCTCAACAACAAAATAGGGAGAGTATAAAAAATAAGGAAATATGGAGGGATTGAGCTAATAGATTTGGATAAAATTTGTATTTCCCAGGACTAGCATCTACTCAACCTCATCAACTTCAACCGAGACATTCAGCCCGGATCTTTCAGCTGCCACACGCACCAAATTGCGGATTGCCTCGATCGTATGCCCATTCCTGCCAATCACCCGACCAATATCCGTCTGGTTGAGCCGAATGTGAAATTCATGTCTCTCGCCTCTCTGCTCGTGCAGCACGGAGGCATCCTCCGGATGCTCGATCAATTTGAGAACGACATATTCGACAAATTCCTGTATTCCTAAAGTTGCTTCCATATTTCAAACGAGGCTTGGCTCGTGACGTGACATCCAATCACGATGAGGCCTTTTTTGAAAGCACGAAATACAGGGAACAAAAAAATAAACTCCCCCAAAACTTCCCCTTACCGCCCTCTAAACAAAAGAGGCGGGGATTGTAACCATCCCTAAAAACTACCCATGAGGGGCTAAAGGGGTGTGAGTCCGGCTACTCTGCAGCAGCGGCAGTTTTGCGGGCTTTTTTGATCAGGCTGCGCACGGTGTCAGAAGGCTGGGCACCTTTTGAAATCCAATTGTCGGTTTTCTCAAGGTCAATCTTGAAATTATCCCCTTCTGCCAGCGGATCATAGATCCCTACAGCTTCAATTATCTTGCCTTCTTTCGGAGCACGTCCATCCGCAACCACTACTCGATAATGTGCGCGACCTTTGGTCCCTTCACGTTTCAGTCTAATTTTTACAGCCATCGTTTGCGTCCTTTACCTATCGTTCCTGTCTCTTTTCCAAAAATTGGGGACTACCGTTTAAGCCTCTATTCAATAAAATCAAGCAGAACTTAGGCTGATTGCCAAAAGTATCTCCCGTCCCGTCTCACATCCCAAATCCACCAGGTATGCCTTTGCCGCCTCCCGTTCCACCCATTTGTGCCATCATAGCTTTCATTTTGCCCTTACTTTTCATCATTTTGCGCATCATCGATACCTGTTTGAGCAAGCCGTTGACCTGGCTCACCGAGGTGCCGCTACCGCGTGCAATCCTCTGTCGGCGCCGCCCCTTGATGATTTCCGGCCGGGTGCGCTCTTTGGCCGTCATTGACAAAATAATGGCTTCCATCTGCTTCATACGTCGCTCATCGACCTGCATGTTGCCCATTTTTTTGCCCATGCCGGGTATTTTGCCCATCAAACCCTGCATCCCCCCCATTTTGTTCATCATTTTCATCTGCGAAAGCAGATCATTAAAATCAAAACCGCCCTTCTGCAGCTTTTTAGCCATTTTCCTGGCCTCGTCCTCATCAATCACCTCCGCCGCTTTCTCCACCAAGCCGACCACATCCCCCATTCCCAAAATCCGACCGGCCATGCGATCCGGCACAAAAACCTCGAGTTGCTCGAGTTTTTCCCCTTCCCCGACAAACTTGATCGGCTGATGAGTCACTGAGCGCATCGACAAGGCCGCTCCGCCCCGGGCATCCCCGTCCAGCTTGGTCAATACAATGCCCGTCACCCCGACCGCCTCATCAAAGCTGCCGGCAACCTTAACCGCCTGCTGCCCCGTTGCCGAATCAGCAATAAACAGCACTTCCCCCGGATTGAGGAAATCACGTAAGCTTTTCAATTCAGCAACCAGATCTGCTTCGACTTCCTGCCGCCCTGCTGTGTCAAAAATCAGCGCTGTGCCATTCTGCCCCTCTGCCCAGGCCAGGGCCTGCCTGGCAACCTTCACCACATCCTTTGAACCCGGTTCGGGGCAAAATACCGGCACGTCAATCTCCCGGCCAAGAGTCGCCAACTGCTCAATAGCCGCCGGACGAGCCAAATCACAGGCCACCAGCAAAGGCCGCCGCCCCTGTTTTTTCAAATGCAAAGCCAACTTGGCTGAAGTTGTCGTTTTACCTGCCCCGTTCAAACCCACCATCAAAATCCTCGCCGGCGGGTTCAGATTCAGGGGGGCCGCATCCCCACCCAGCAAATCGCTCAGCTCATCCTGGAAAACCTTCACCATCTGCTGACCCGGCGTCACGCTGCGCAGCACGCTTTCCCCAAGAGCTTTTTCCTTCACTCTGGCGATAAATTCTTTCGCCACCGAAAACTCCACATCTGCCTCAAGCAACGCCAGACGCACATCGCGCATAGCATCCGTGATATTTTTTTCACTCAGCTTGCCGTGACCACGCAGCTTTTTAAAGGTATCCTGTAAACTGTCTGAAAGTTGTGAAAACATGGTATTCTATAAATCCTAAACAAGATGACGTAAACGATAAATGGCAGGGTCACCTCGCCCTACCCAGCTACTCTACCTACATTGCTTTTAAGGCAAAAACGTCAGTTATTCACTAAATTTTATATCCCGGGAAGACACACTGACTCCAACGCTATTTCGACACCGCTGCCGTTTTTGCCCCCTTCGCCCCTACACCCTCCGGCTCAATAATGCCTCTTACCGGTTTTGCCTTCAGCTGCAACTCCTTTTGCGGCAAATAATCAGCCGCCAGATCCACCTGGAACTTCCACGCAATCACCTCGGGTTTCGCACTGCCTTCATGACTGAGCACCACTTGCACCAAACAATCTTTGTTTCTCAAGCGTTGCGGCACCTGATATCTTATCACGCCGGCAGCGGCGTCATATTCATGCGGCACCTCTCCGAGACCGGACACCCGCATACGTATGCTTTCTGAATCCACACCTGTTAATCTGGACACATTCATTTCGATTAATGGCAGACGAGCAGCAATTTTCGCCCCGTCTGCCGGGCGGGTCGTCACTAGAGGGGCCTCCTTTTTTCCATTCTTCTCCTTTCCTCCAGGAGCCACCATCAGGCGCCGTCCCGAAGCAAGCATCGTCGCTCCCTTGAAAGTCAATGCCTGGGTGAAATTAGCACTGCTTGTGCCATAAGCCATATAACGACCAAGCTCAGCTGCCGGAGAATCCCAATTGGTTTTTTGCTGATTCACCGTGAACAGCAAATCATAACCCACTGCTTTTCCTTTCTCAGCCACCTGATTGCTGTAGATCCCATAAGGGTAGGCAAATACCTTCATCACCGTGCCGTGCTCAGCAAAATTTTCCATCAGAAAATCATAGGACTCTTTGAATTCCACATCGAGCCAGACCGCATAATCCTCATCACTGCGGTCTCCCTGCAACATGCTCTGATGGCTTACACTATGACTGCCGATCACTCCGCCAGCCGCCATGATTTCTTTCACTTGCTCATAAGTCAAAGAGCGCCCTCCGATGCCTACATATTTTTTGTATAAAAAAAGTGTGAAGGGATAGCCGAATTCTTTCAATACCGGCAAAGCCAAAGTGTGGGTAGCCTTCCAACCATCGTCAATGGTGATCATCACACACTGGTCCGGGATGTTTTTTTTACCTCGTCGCCAAGCGAGAAAATCCTGCATGCCGATCACCGGCAGGTCAGAATCTTTGATCATCTGCAACTGCTCACGAAACTTATCGATATTGAGAACCATCTGCTTGCTCGACACCCCCTCGGTGAAATCGTGATACCCGAGAATGGATACCTGAGCGTCCTTGTTGATCACAGTCTTTTTCACCACCTCTTTTGGCGGGGGCGGGATGACGGTGAAAGGCTCATCGGCGAGCAAATCCATTAAAGTGGGTTCGACCACTTCCATCGCCTCACCGGATTTCTCAGCTTCAGCCACCCGCTTTGCAATACGGCTAGAAAACTCACTGACTTTCTGGCAGGAAATGGAAGCCATCAAGACTGATATCAGAGAGCCCACAAGTACCGGCTGCAGCTGATTGCTCATGGTCAAAAATATGCCCTTTTTTATTGCCATTTCCCTTGCCTGATTCTCCTCCACTATAACTCAATCCTGAAAAAAATCACCCCGATCTTTTTAGCCCCCTGAGCCCATCCTCGAAATTCGCGGTCAACCTATTCTTCGTGCTTTTGTGTTGCGTGCCATTGACAGGTAAAACGCCATGCCATTGCATGCATACGTAACTACTCTTGTTCACGCAATTCACAGCAAGTGCGCCAGGAAACGGATTGGCAATCCGTTCCACATCACATGGCATGTGATTGATCGAATGCCCCCATTATTCTAAACACCAAAATCCCGCCACTTCTCCAGCACCGTCATCGCCGCCCCACTATCCACTTGCTCCGCAGCCAAGGCCAAGCCTTCGCTCAAATCCGGGGCCTTGCACGTCACCACCAATCCTGCCGCTGCATTCAGCAGCACCATGTCCCGCTTGGCTCCGCTCAACTCCCCAGCCAAAATCCCCCTTAGCAGTTCTGCATTCTCCGTCGCATCGCCACCCTTCAAATCCCCCACTTCACTGGTCGCCAAACCCAGGTCCGAAGGTTCAATCGTTTGCGATGATTTTTCACCACCGCAGGTTTTCCAAATTTCCGTTGCCCCACAAACCGACATTTCATCCATGCCCGCACCCGCTGCCGTTTTCCCATGCACAGCCCAAGCCTGTTTCCTACCCAAACGAGTAAGGATATCGGCAAAAACCGGTGCCAGATTCTCGTCAAAAACCCCGATTACCTGGTAATCCGGCCGAACTGGGTTGAGCAGCGGCCCCAGAATATTAAAAATTGTCCGCTGTCCCCGCTCCGCCAGCCTCTTGCGCACCGGAACCACCGCTTTAAATGCCGGATGATACATCGGAGCAAACAAAAAGCCCACCCCAACCTGTTTCACACACTCGGCAAATTCTTCCGGTGCCATATCAATTCGAATCCCCAAAGCCTCCAATACGTCCGCTCCACCACTTTTTGAAGTGATGCCACGATTGCCGTGTTTCACCACCTTCACCCCCGCTGCGGCCAATACAAAAATGGTTGCTGTTGATATATTGAACAAATCCAACTTGTCCCCTCCCGTCCCGCACACATCAAGAACCGGCCCATCCAATTGCTCCGGCGAAAGCCCCGGATCTACCGCCCGATCGAGAAAAGTCTCTACAAAAGAGACAATTTCCCCCGGGGTCTCTCCCTTCACCGCCAGCGCACTCAAAAAATCCGCCTTATCTGCCGGGGAAGTTTTTTCATTCAATAGAAACTCACCCGCGGTACTTACCTGATCTCCATTGAGCTCATACCCGTTTTTCACATGCTGTATTAATTCTCTCATCAAGATCACCCTTCGTTGTTTTTACCAAATTCTCATGCTCGTCAAAGCTGGCCATCGCGCAAGTCCATAATTGCGAATTTCCCCAGCGTGGCTAGATTCAATCAATCACCTATTTATCATCATGTCGTCCACCGAGGAAAAAAACACCAATTCTTTGAAAGGCAGTATCATTCTAGCCGATCCGAGTTTGCGGGAACCCACTTTCCGCCACAGCGTGCTCCTGCTAACCGAGCACAGCGAAGAGGAAGGGGCGCATGGTTACATCCTCAACCGTCCGCTTGGCAAATCTGTCGGCGAACTGCTGCCTGCGGAAGAATTCGAATCATTAGCTGATGTGCCTGTATTCATTGGTGGCCCCGTCAGCACGGAACATCTCACCTTTGGCTCCATCGCCTGGTCGGAAGGAATGAAAACCCTTCAGTTCACCAGCCACCTTTCTGCCAAACAAGCACTGCGCCACCAGACTGAAGGTTTTTCCATCCGCGCTTTTGTCGGTTATTCAGGGTGGGGTGAAGGACAGCTTGAATCAGAACTCCAGCAACGCACCTGGATCACCCACAAACCCGAAAAACAAATCCTCGATCTGGATGAACTCGATACCCTGTGGAATCGCCTGCTCAAAAAAATGAGCCCCTGGCACGCACTGCTCGCCGACGAGCCCGACGACGTCTCGCTGAATTAATCGGCACTTAAGCTGCTTTCACAACTCCAACACCGGTACACTCCTTGTTCCTGTGTCATTCGGATTAAACTCCGAGGTCTTTGCCCTGCCCTCCACCAGCACATACGCAGGCTTGCCATTGATCTGGGCCACACTCATCCTGAGGTGGTAAAAAAGCGCGATCTGCCTTAAAATCTCACGCCGGGAGATATTTGACGGCTTCAAGCTGAATAGCGGTGATTCCCTACTGATATGACGAAATTCGTAGCGAATACCTGCAATCGGTTGCTGTTCAAAAACAATGTCCAAGGTCATTTTGCGATACTCCACCTCAAAGGACTCGTCCAGCCAGGCATTCAAAGGCGCATGATCCGATTTTAAAAATGAAGCACTCGCTCCCTTATTTCCTTTTCCACCCCCCGCTCCCTTACCCGCACTCCCATTCTGGCACCCCGTCATCAGCAATAAACCCATCAAGGCTCCACAAAGGCTCATGCTGATCATCTTCCGATTCATAAGAGTGAGATTCTAATACGAGCCAGACGAATTGTCGCGAAAAACCTTTTGTGCTTATTGAAAACCACTGTGCTTGAGCGCCGTATAACAAAGTTGAAACTTCCTTATACATTTATAGAGTGCATAGCAATCATGTCGGTTTTTCTGGCAAAAAAACAGGAATGAAAGTATGGGTGCAGCCAATACTATTCACCATGCCGTCCTCCGACCCCGACACTTCGAATCCCTGGCTTACCCACAGCACGCATGACATCTACGACAATGCATGGATCCACGTTCAGGAAAACCAAGTCACTAATCCCAGCGGAGGCGAAGGCATTTACGGCGTAGTGCATTACAAAAACCGGGCCGTCGGCGTGGTGCCGATCGATGACGGAGGCAACACCTGGTTGGTCGGCCAATACCGCTACCCCACCGGGACCTACGAGTGGGAAATCCCCGAGGGCGGATGTGCGGATGATGAAGAACTGCTCGAAGCAGCCAGACGTGAACTGCTCGAAGAAACCGGGCTGATCGCCAATAGCTACGAACCCATCCTGAGCCACTTACAGCTGTCCAATTCGGTCAGCGACGAACGTGCCTTCCTGTTCACCGCACGCCAACTCACCATGACGGAAGCCCAACCCGAGCCCACCGAAAAAATCACAATTCGAAAACTTCCGCTCACTGAAGCCTTCACCATGGTCGACCGTGGCGAAATCGTCGATGTGATGTCAGTGACTGCTCTGTTGAAACTACGTTTCGACAAGTCCGCAGCAGATTGAAAATACAAAGAACAAAGAACAAAGCACTCACCCCTCCACCTCCACCGGCGCATCGGGCAGCGCCTTCAAGAACGCATTGCCATACCTCTTGCTCAATACTCGGTTATCCAAAATCACCACCATGCCCCGATCGTCCTGCGAGCGAATCAATCGCCCGGCTCCCTGACGAAGTTTCAAAATCGCTTCCGGCAATGAGTACTCCATAAAAGCATTGCCGCCCTCATCTTCAATCGCTTCCATCCGCGCCGCAGTCAAAGGGTGATTCGGCACTGCGAAGGGCAATCGAGTGATGATCACATTGCTCAGTGCTTCCCCTGGCACATCAACCCCGGTCCAGAAACTATCCGTCCCCAACAACACAGAGCTTTTGTTCTCACGAAATTTCTCCAGCAAACGACGCCGCGAACCACCCTGGCCCTGTACAATCATCTCCCAGCCCTGACGGGAAAAATAACTCTCCAAATTTTCGGCAACCGTATTGAGCAGCTTCCAGGAGGTGAACAAAATGAAAGCCCGGCCCTCTGATTTCTGCACAAAATGGCGAATCCATTTGATCAAAGCTTCATCATACCCCTCTTCACCCGGCGCCGGCATCGACTTCACCAGATGGATTTTCATCTGTTTCTGATAATCAAAAGGGCTGCCTATCTGCACTGCCGTGCACTCCTCCGCTCCCACGCGTTTCTGAAAATATTCCAACTCCTTGTTGCCCACGCCCAATGTGGCGCTGGTCACCACACAACTTTTGCCATTCTCGAAAAAAATTGGCTGGAGTCGCTCCGCCACATTGATCGGAGCCGCATTCAGAGAAACCGAATCCTTGTTCACTCCGCCCTGCTCCACCCAATAAACATGCCCCTCAGCACTCTGATCCAAAAAAGCACTGATCGCTTCACGCGCTTCGCTCATCCGCCGGGCTAGGTCTTCCAACTCCAACTTGGCCGACTCCCGCTCATCCCGGTCCGCCGCTTCCAAGGCACAAGCCCGCACCTTTCTGAGTCCCTCTGCCAAAGTATTCTCCACCAGTTCCGGATTCCTGACCCTGAACTCCCTTTCCCAGGGTTTGCTATTATGAAAACCACAGACACTTTCAACCCCCATGAAAAAATCGTCCATCTCCTCCAATACCGCCGCCGTCTCCTCAATGCCCCGCATATCACCCGCCAGCTTGAACAAGCCCTTGCGGTTCCTTGGATTATACAAACGATGCAATTCAAAACGCAAGCCCGCCTGGGTGATATTCAATCCTAACTGCTTGGCTGCGATGGACTCCAAAGTGTGAGCTTCGTCAAAAATTACAAAATCATTGGGGAACAAAGTGCCCGTCCCTTTTTCAACCAGCTCAGGTTGGGCGGCGAGCAAAGTGAAAAATAAAGTGTGGTTCATCACCACCAGATCAGCACCCGCCACTTTTTTGCGTATCTCCTGATAAAAACAGCGGCCCGTGCCTCCGCAGGATTTCAGCGTGCAGATATGCGGCTCACTGCAAACCTGCGCCCACACCCGCTCCGGCACAGAAAAATTCATATCACTGCGACTGCCGTCGGAAGTGGTCTTGCACCATTCTTCCACTGCTTTGAGATCGTCACGGTCCGAAGAAGTGAACAGATCATCCCCAACGGCAAGCGCCCGCCGCAATCTTGTCGGGCAGACATAATTCCGCCGCCCCTTCAACA
>DAOUQC010000145.1 GCA_030625775.1 Verrucomicrobiota bacterium | reverse complement strand
GATCCTGAAGCCGCTCCCTCGATTCTTTTTGCATAGATCAACTTTCCACTCAACGGATCCGCACAGCAGGCTATCCCCTCCTCGCGGATGTAATACAACAAACCCTGGGAAAAAACCGGGGTTGTCAGGTAGGTCTTCACTTTTGAGTTTTCCCACAACACAGCCCGATCACTCACATCCCCCTTCATACCCAACTTCACTGCCACTCCCCGGGTTTTTGGGAAACCTCCCAGCAGAACCGCTTGATCTCCAAAAATCACCGGACTGGAAGTCATGCCACCTGTCAGTCCTATCTTGCTGAACCAGCGTTGCCTTCCGTTCACCGGATCGATACCGGATATCTTGTGATTGCTCGTTAGAATAAGATCTGTCCGCATCTTGTTCACCCGGTGAAGCACCGGTGTTCCAAAATGTTGATCCAGGGCCGGATCCTCGATTTTCCAAATCAACTCGCCACTCTTTGCCGCAAAAGCATAAACAGCAAGTGCTTCATCCCCCGCTTTGACAATGACTTTGCCCTCATACAGAACCGGACTGGAAGCAGAGCCCCAGCGCCTGCTGGACTTGAGCTTGTAAACCGGCTGGTGCCAGAGTTGATTCCCTTCCCAGTCAAAAGCCACCACTCCGGATTTTGCAAAAAAGCAAAACACCCGTTCACCGTCAGTCACAGGGGTGTTGCTTGCGTAACCATGTTCAGTCACAAAACTCTCAAAGGGATCCTCGATCGCCCCGTCCGCGGCAACCTGTCGATCCCATAGAATCGTTCCATCCTTCCGGTCCAAGGCCAGCAGATGACGACGTAAATCCCCGATGGATCCAGCGCTCGATCCATCACCGTATCCGGTATAACAGGTCACATACACCCGCTCCCCCCAAACGACAGGTGATGAAGATCCGGGACCCGGCAAGGTGGTTTTCCACTTCAAGTTTTCCGTATCGCTCCATTTCAAGGGAACGCTGGAAGTATCACCCATGGCAATGCCTGTGCCGTTCGGTCCGCGAAAGCGAGGCCAGTTGTCAGCCTGGACAGGCTTTGTGAACAAACCTGCAAAAAACAAGAGCCCCAATAATCGCCAATTCATCAATTCTATTTTTAAATTCCTGTTACCAACTGCGCCCTTGAATCACACTCTGCATTTATTTCCCCCAGCTCATTGCTTGCCTTGCGAGTCTTCAAGCAGTTTTTGATATTCATCCTCTGCTACCCCCTTCACATGCCCTCCCACAAAACCCACCATCCGCTTCTGCTCAAATACAAAGGGGGAGACAACCAGTGGAGCTTTTGAAAAGCTAGTATTGCACAGGCCCGGGAAATAAATGTAAGGCTCCATTTTCCCACCGCTTTCATCACGAGCTTTAAAAAAAGTTATGTCAGTGAGATAAGCAGGAAACAATTTCTCAAGAGTTTCCGGGAAATTGCCCTCATGCTCAGCCGCATAGGAATAACAAGCCAGAACCAACTGTTTAATGATCTTCCTCTGTTTGCCCAACTGGCCTCCTTGTTTTTTTAATTCCAACAGCTGCTGGTATTCTTTATCGGTCATTCTTTCAAGATGACCATCAGAAAACCCCACGGCGCGTAATCCCTTTCCAAACACAGGAGAAGCCACCAGCACTGATACAGAATCACGCAGTGAATGACCGGCAAAATAAGTGTACGGCTCAAGTTGCCCCGACTGCTTATTATGCCTTTCCAGCAGTGTTTGATCATCGATATAATCCGGATACAAATCCTGCAAGCTTGGCGGCAATTGATTCTCATTATCCGCAGCATACGAATGGCACGCCACAATCAAATTTTTGACAGCATCCATTTCTCTTGAAGACTCGGCGCTCGCCTGTATACCCATAAATGCTGGTAGAGCCATCCCCACCAACATCAAACCCACAAAAAGCCCCAAGCCCCCCGTCACCAGCCCCGCTATCGCCAATCCCTTCCCCTGTAGGCGTCCTTGAGAATCATTGATTTTCACCAAGGCAACCGTGCCCAGAATCAGTGCCGGGATGGATCCCAAAATCCACAGACAAAAACTCAATACTCCGAATACCAGACTCCAGATCGCCGCCTGCGATGTTTTTGAATCAATAGCTGGTTGCCTGGATTTTCCAGCAGGCATGGGCGGGGGTTGATTCATTTGCCAACATCATGACCATGCCAATAAGGCAGATCAATTCTTAATTTCCTTCGTTCAGCATTCTTTGGACGCTCCGCTTGCCCCTTCGGGCCACCTGTCTCGCTTTTGCTCGGCTGGCTGCCCCGGCTCCTAATTTTCATCCTCCACCCGCCTGCCTTCCTTGAACTCGATCCTCTTGGTGACCTTGCCATCCTCCGAGTATTCCACCACCTCTCCATCCAGCACGCCCTTTTTATAGAACGCAACAAAACTTGTTTTGCCATTGAGATGAAAACCTTCCGCCTTACCCGTCATCCGGTTTCTACTATAGGGGATTCTTCGGGAAACCGGCCCATCATCGTAAAACGAAGTCGAGAGCCACTCTCCCTTCCCCTTATACTCCAGAACTTCATCACCGCGTTTGTATTTACCCGCCGGTGGCTCCTGGATAATAAACGGCTCTTTACCCCCTTCGAGAAAATAATACATTCTGCCGACTTCCTTCCCTTTATGATGGAAAGCGGTCAGGTTTTTCATAGGAACCTGACCAAATGACCTCTCACTCTTTTTTTCGTGTAGCTTGGAATAGTCATTGGCATGCGACACCACCCGGACCACCACCTCTTTGTCATCATCATTACGAACCTCGAATCCAAAATAATCATAATAATAAGTCGTGACACCCTGATCGATGCTGTCGTCCACTTCATCCGTCCAGGATTTCCTCAGCCGCACTAATTCCTTCCCGCTTTGAACAAAATCCGCGGCGCCGAACTTGCGACGTATTTTTTCATAGGCAGGCTCTGTTTCACAGGGAGGAACAGCAACTTCCATGGTGAAAAACATGCCGCCTCGCATTTGACGGGTGTTCCTCAAGGAGGCAAAAACCGAATCAATCCGACCCTCTGCGTATGACGGTCGGAAAAATGAGCGATCCAGCAAAATCTTGCCGCCCCGCGAATTAAGCTGGGCTACCTGAGACAGCGCCCCCTTTGTTTTCAATTCCAAAGCTTTTTCAATCGAATTGTGATCCCAGTCGTCATCGTTTTTTGCAAAGCCAATGCACCCTCTCAGCTTGCCGCCACTCGTCCCCTGCACTCTCCTGAACCAGAGAATATAAGAACGCCCAGCTTCCAGATTCTCTCCGCTCAAGGTCTGCAATACCCGCAGCCTGTTTTTTTCACCGTCCAGATCAAAGGGCTGGTAGACCTTATCACCATAGAACCAATTCTGAAAGCCCTTGCCCGCTTCTCCCTCCACCGGACAAATATACCAATTCCCCCATGCCTTCGGCGCATTGAAATACCAGATAAGATCTTTGCTTTGTGCATCATCGGGCACGGTAAAACGAAAACCATCGAGAACAAATTCATCTGAAATAGTGACCGTGGACTTACCTAGCTCAAGTTCAAAGGGAACGATACCCCCTGCTTTGTCCGTATGGATTTTTTCAAAAGCTTCCGGGTCCCCCTGAAGCCCTGCAATCAATGCCTCCGGCCCAAGCTCTGCAGCCGGAAGGTTAAATAAAAATAAGCTTATTAACAGGGTTAATATTATTGTCAGGATTTTCATTTTCCATCTTTGTTAGCAGCAATCAACTTTTGATATTCTTTTTCCTTCATTTTAACTACATGACCGCCGACATACCCAACGACACGCGAGTTATCGATCACCGCTGGATAGGCAATCAATATTGACCTAGAAAAACCCAAATCACTTTGGCCCGGGAAATAGACAAGAGCCCCTAAACTACGCCCCTCACCATCATAAGCGTTAAAGAAATTCTCATAATCAATATAATCAGGATACAAATCTTTCAACTTATCAGGAAATCTCCCGTCATTATCAGCAGCAAAAGTGCTACAAGCCTGTACCATCTGAGTAACATGATTCACCTCTTTTATCGGCCAGCATATTGTTCGAAGACCCTTATAAGGAGGCTCCATTAAAACTACCACCACCCCCACTACCAAAATCACCAGCCCACCGACAATCGCCAGCTTCTTTTTTAAGCGACCGCCCTCACCCCGCCGTCCCTGCTCACTCATTGCCCGCCACTTTCCAATTCAGCCAACCTGTAAAACTCCTCCTCCATTATCTGCTCCACAGAGCCTTCACAAAACCCTACCACGCGCCTCTGTCGCTGCACCACCGGTGAGGCAATCAAAAGTGATCTTGCTTCACTCTCCATCGTCTTGCCGGAAAAATACATATAAGGCTCCATCACGTGGGTTTCATTGTTCAAGAATTCCAAAATCGATTGATCATCAATATAATCCGGATAGAGATCCTGCAGGTTTGCAGGGAATTTCCCTTCATTATCTGCTGCATGCATCTGGCATGCCACCAGCAGTATTCTGACATCATTCTCTTGTTTGACAATTTTTGCCTTTTGCACAACACCATTGAATGCCGGAAAGGCTATTGCGGCCAAAATCGCCGCCACAAAAATCCCCATCCCTCCGGTCAGCATCCCTGCAATCGCCAGTCCATTCCCCTTCAATTGCCCTTGTGAGCCGTTGATTTTGACCAGCGCAATGATGCCAAGAATCAATGCGGGAATAAAACCAAAAATCGACAGGCAAAAACTCGACACCCCGAACACCAAACTCCAAATCGCCGCCAGCGAGGTCTTCGGCACAACTTGTGCCTGAGTATTACTTGCAGCAGACATGACAGGTGGCACTTCATTCATATCCCAACATCATGACCGCGGCTGCAAAGCAGATCAATCTCTAAATGCATCCCTACCCCTTGCTCATTCTCAATTCTCAATTGTCCAATGCCCCCGTCCATGATAACTTCCCTTAATGAAGCCTTTTTCACCGTCCCTCACATCTGCCGCAATCACCGCAGCGCTGGCTCTGCTCACCTGCCTGCCCGCTCACGCGGATCAAAAAACCGTCACCTTTGAAAAAAAGCAAAGTGGTACCGACCAACTTAATTATCTGCTTTCCCTGCCCGAGGGTTACGACAAGGAGCCGACAAAAAAATGGCCTCTGGTCATTTTTCTCCACGGTTCGGGTGAACGCGGCAGCGACATCAACAAAGTCAAAATGCATGGCCCGCCGATGTTAGTCGACCAAGGAAAAAAATTTCCATTCATTCTCATCTCGCCGCAATGCC
>DAOUQC010000050.1 GCA_030625775.1 Verrucomicrobiota bacterium | reverse complement strand
TTCTGGTCGCGCCATTCGATCCCGACGCGGTATTGAAGCTAAGTGCTTCGACCACCTTAAAATGATGGGGATCGTAGGACAAATTTCCATATTTGTCGGGGGTGGTTTACGCTGGCCTTAAATGACAGAATCGGAGCCGGAGTGTAACGTAGACTGCTGGAGGCAATTCTGTTCCACGGTGAATCCGCCATCTTAAGCCTGACAAGACACTAGTTGGGCGGCTGCATGGTTGAGAAAATTGCTGACGTTAGGGGTGGCTTGAAAACGAAGGCCCTACTATATAGACGAAAATTGGCGAAGGGCATTCCTCTTTTGACCATCTTTAGGGTTAGGGCCGAACCTATGGTGCTGGACAGGTATGGTCGTTCCCCTAGGGCTGCGCCCTAGGCTGGCATAGGAACAGCCCTTTGGGCTTAAGGGGATGGAATCAATGGTGCGTGCTTTGCTGGGGAAAGGAGAACAAATTTGGAAATTTGTGTTACTTTTGCATTCCCTCGCTCTGTGTCTCCGCGTCTCCGCATGATCATTTCTTATTTCCCCTTCGCTCCCTTCGCCACCTGCGATACCTGCAGGCCGCTCGCCTGTGAAGTGTAGAAAAGCCGCCCGTTGGAGATGGTGGAGCCGACACATTCCCTTGAATCGATGGCGGGGCCGGTGGAGACAAGGCCGTTTTCCTTGGAGAGATCAATCAGGTCCATGTTGGCACCGAGCACGTAGGTGCCGGAGCAGGTGAAGCGGGTGCAGGCGTATCCTTTGTTAAAACGGGAGGTGATTTTGCCGGTTTTTTTGTCGAACACATGACCGTCACGGCCGGAGGCGTTGGAGAAAATAAAATCGTCGGCGATGGTGACGACGTTGACCGAGGATTTTACCGGATCGGATTTCCACACCAGGGATCCATCTTTGGCGTCGAGACAGAAGACAAAACGGTCATCGGTGCTTTCATCGGGTTTGTTATACCCGCCAACGTAGAGTCGGCCGTCTTTGGCTGAGATGGTGCAGCCTGCGGTGACCGAGTAATCCCGGGTGACCCAGATGGTCTCGCCGTTTGCTGGATTTAATTCGGCGGTGATGCCGTTGCAGGGAGAAGCCAGCCCGCGACGCCGAAGTTTGGATGCGGCATAACCAAAAAAGGTGGAATAGTAGAGTTTGCCATCCATCAGGCAGAGTCCGCTGTCATTTCCGCCAGAACCGTAGTCCGAAAAATCTTTCTGCCAGACGAGTTTTCCAGTATTGAGATCCCAGGCCCAGATGAGCGGTTTGTTGTCACGTGGGTAGTAGGGATTGTTGTGGGTATAAACCCAACTCATCACTTCTTTATTGTCTTCACGGGGAACCGGTTTGCCTTTTTGCACGTAGGCCTTTTCGGTGCCCTGCGGGGCATAATTGCCTGATCCGGAAGAATAGATGGCAAGTTTGCCGTGGATGACAGGAGGGGCCTGACGGCTCCAACTGGGCGAACCGGTGAAGGGGGACTGCCAAAGAAGCTCGCCGGTGGCGGCATCGAGGCAGCGCATCATGGAGCCTTCGATTCCTGCCTGGGGAACGAGCAGTTTTCCCTGATAATATAAGGGGGAGGTGAAGGAAAGGTGTACGCCGGGCCAGTAGCGCCGCCACAGGATGCGGCCGGTGCTTTGCTCGACGGCAAAAATCTGGCCTTCGGAAGTGTGGGTGTAGAGGCGCCCGCCGCCGCAAACCGGCGCGTGTTTCTGGCTGCCTTTGTAACGATGGATCCAGTTGATTTCGAGAGGGGCTTTCACTTCATGGTCATTGTGGTTGGTATTGCCGAAGTCCCCGTAGTTGGTGAACCAATCGTATTCGGGGGCGGCATATTTCCCGCTCAAGGGGCTGCGGATTTGAGTGAGGTCGAGTGACTGTTCGGGCAGCCTGGCATTACCGTCCTGACTGAGAACATAGAGATAAGCATCTTCGCCGCCGAAGTAGATTTTCTCATCGGTGACCGCAACCGGGGCGGTGATGGCCTTGCCGAAGGGAGTGGTGAAGGTCCAGGTTTTGGTTTTGCCATCCAGTGGCGTGATGTAGAGTTTGCCGTCGAGTCCTCCAACGATGGCGTGTTGTGCGGTGAGGATCGGAGGAGCGATGGAGGGATAAACTTCAAAAGGCTCGGCTTTTTCTTTATCGGGCTGGTGCCGGGTCAGGCCGAATTCCTTTTCCGGTCGGGTGCGGTAAACATCCGTTCCGCGCAGGCTGACGGAAGAAAATCCCATCAGGCCGGGCATGTTGATGCCGGTGGCGGTATCGGGAACAAAGGCGGTTTCGACCTTGTTGTCCGGCATCAGGCGGAGAATTTCGACCCTGCCATAATTGTCACGGCGATGCCACTGGCGATAGACACCGCCGTTTTCACCAACGGCTTGTCCGAAGGTGGCGGGGTATTCTTTGCCGGCCAGGGATTCGACCAGACCAACGGCAAGCAATTTTCCGGAATCGCCTTGATCATGAAGGAAGACGGTTTTGCCCCCGACGGGAACGATGACCTTGTTTTTATAAACAGCGATATTGCGCGAGCAGGTGAAAGTGTCACGCCAGGTGACGCGGCCCTCTTTGTGTTTGGCCCAGTCGGCTCCGTTCCATCGATCCCCCTTGAAATCCATTTCTTCGGCGACGTAATCCCATTTCCAGATGAGGGTGCCGTCGGGTTTCAGGGCGTGGATTTTGGAGCCGAGACTGGCAAAATAGACCCGGTCATTGGCTGCTACCGGTGAGGAAAAAACAGGTTCTCCGCAGTCGATTTCCTTAATCACGGAACCATCGCTAAGTTTAAGAACGTAATAAATACCGGCAGTGGTGCCGAAGTGGAGGTATTCGCCACTGATGGCGGGAGAAGAGACATTGTTGCAGTTGGATTTGCCTCCCTTACTTTGGAATTTCCATAGCAAATTGAAGGTAGTGGCATCAAAACAGGAAAGCAGTCCCGATCCGTCGAGTACGACCAGTTTGCCGTCGCTGATGACGGGAGAGGTGTAAACGGCATCGCTCAAAGGCAGGGCAGCAGCCAGTTTGAGGGGTGTTGAGATTTTCACATCTGCTGCATTTCCAGAATGGCGGGCATCTCCTTTGAACTGCAGCCAGGAGTCGGCGGCTGATAATGGAGACAGGGGAATCAGACAAAGGCAGACAGTAAGAAGAGCGCAGCGATCTAGACGGTTCATAAAAGTCAGTAGGGGTTAGGAATTAGGGATGGTATTCAGCAGTGGTGAAGTTATGATGGGCTCCATCAGTGAGGGGCGAGTCATCCCGAATTGATGGCCTGGCTGAAAGGAGGATGTATGGGGGGTGAATAGGGAACTAGAAGTTAGGAACAGGCTGGAGGCAATTTTAAATTTATGGAATGAGCCTTGATTCCAGCGTGACTTTGCTTCAAACTTTGGGTTTAGTTGCTTAGCGAAAGAGTAGAACGATTTTTGATATGAAAAAACTGGCATTATTATTACTGGTCATCGGAGGGCTCACATTGGGAGTACAAGCTGCAGAGCCAGCTATATTATTGCAGAAGCCTAGATTGAAAGCAGGGCAGCAACTGAGTGAATATGTTCAGTTTTATCTGAATCCCAACCCGGTAAAAAAGGGATCGAAAATTCATGAGGTATACGTTCACATGGGTCAGACCGAGCTGGTTGGCAGGGTGGCAATTACAATCGTGGATGACGGCGGGGTGCTTTTTCAGACCAGTGACCTGATGGAGGGGAGTTATAGAAAACTGGGAATGGCGATTGTGCGGATTGAACTTGATCGGGAATTGAGTGAAAACCACTCCAGCGTTAAGTTGAAATCAGTTCGTGCCAAATCCAATCTGATTCAGAGTCCCCGGAAGCGCGGTGAGGATAAGCGTTCCTTGAAATAAGCAGGGAGCGAGCTCTAACCACCCGCTACGATGCGGATGATTTCGATCCGGTCGCCATCGCTGATATGGATGCCCGGAAACTCCCGGCTCAGTAAGGCTTGCCCATTGTGCTCCACGACTACCGGTTGACCGCTTAGCTTGAGGCGTTCGATTAATTCAGTCAGAGCCATTTGTTTTTCGGGAAACTGCTGCTCTTCGCCATTGATGGTGGCCTTCATACCGGAGTGGGAGTGGTTGCGAGTTGTGAAGAGGGGGGAGGGCTTGGGATTTCAGCCGCATCGAGTGGATTCGGGCTGAGGATGGAGCTGTCCCAGTCTTTCCAGACAGGTTCAAGGGAAAGCTTTTTAAGCACGGTTGTGATTTCGGCTGCAGAGCGATGGTCGGCAATGTCGAACTGACCTGTAGCCGAGCAGGCAGATTCGGTAGCAGGGTCCTGATCCAATTCTTGTCGCCGCCCACGAACAGTGAGGTGCAGGTCATCTTCACCGACACCCGTGTATCCACCAGGTTCAGTGTGGCTTCCAGCGCTGATGCTGGTGACGCCAAGGGGGAAGAGAGCGTCACGTAGAGCGGCGGGCTCCCGGGTGCTCAGAACAATGCCAAGATGGGGGAAGGTGATTCGAAAAACGGTGATGAGTTGGATCAATTCGGCATCAGAGATGCTGTATTTGGGTTCAAATTCTCCTGCGGCGGGGCGCATTCTGGGAAAGCTGACGGTGAACGAGGCTTTCCAGCAGGTCCGGTAGAGGTATTCGAGGTGGGCAGCGAGAGCGAGGGCTTCCGTTCGCCAGTCAGCCAGGCCGAGCAGGGCTCCGATGCCGATGCGGCGGAAGCCGGCTTCGTAGGCGCGTTCAGGGCATTCGAGGCGCCAGTCAAAATGGCGTTTGGGGCCGGCGGTGTGAAGTTCACGGTAGACTTCCCGGTTGTAGGTCTCCTGATAGACGACGAGACCTTCAGCCCCGCTGTTGACCATGCGTTGGTATTCAGGGCTTTCCATTGGGCCGACTTCGAGGGCAACCGTCGGGATGTAGGAGCGCAGCGCCGCGATGCAATTCTCCAAATAGCCGTTAGAGACAAATTTAGGGTGTTCCCCAGCGACCAGAAGAATATTTCGGAAACCCTGTTCGGCCAGATGGCGTGCTTCTTTTTCGACTTGAGCCACATCCAGAGTGACCCGGAGGATAGGGTTGTCACGTGAGAATCCGCAATAGCTGCAGTTGTTGACGCATTCGTTGGACAGGTAAAGCGGGGCAAAAAGCCGCATGGTTTTACCAAAATGTTGCCGGGTGAGGGCGACAGATTGCCGGGCCAGAGACTCAATTTGCTCGGGGCGAGCGGGTGCAAGCAGCGACTCGAAACGAGTGAGTAGCGGACTTCGTTTCTTGTGCTGGGAGAGTTGGTTGAAAGTCTGGACGAAGGACATGATCGATTATAAAATCGTCCCATGGTAACAGAGAGGGAAGCAATTTCAACGGCAATGAGAACAGGCTTACTGCAAAGTAAGAAAAAATTCCCTCGTCAAATCATTAAAAAGAGTTGCCAAAAGGGCTGATGACCGATATTGCTACTGCCAGATAAACTATCCAAATTACCATGGCGGACGACAGTATAGAAGAAAAAGTCAAAAATATTATTGTGGAACAACTCGGAGTGAATGCCGATCAGGTTGTTGCCGATGCAAAATTCATTGAAGATCTTGGAGCTGATTCGCTCGATACGGTCGAGTTAGTGATGGCATTTGAAGAGGAATTCGATATTGAAGTTCCCGATGAAGATGCTGAAAAACTGATGTCGGTTGGAGATGTGACCAAATACATCACCGAGCACAAGGAATAAACGGGGCTCGATTCGATAATTATAATTTTATTAATGCGCCTCTGGAATGGGGCGCGTTTTTTGTGTACTCCGGGGGGATACCAGATCCGAATCGGGAAATAGGAAAAACCGAACTCAGTTGTCAGTAGGCTATTGGCAAAGGGTCTGGCTATTCCAGGAATTTTAGGCTAGGATGCCGAAGTAAACGATGTATTCAGACGACGATATTCAATACGCTTTGGAGACCACAAAGATTCTGCACGAACCGGATCGTAGGATTGAGACCTTTGGGACAACCAGCTTTCAATTTATTCTTGTTTCCGAGCTGATGGACAGTGTTTCGCAGGTCAGGGTGAGGAATGGAACCATTGATGCCGAGCGTCCACGGATTTTCCGTCCGGATGGTTACGAAGACTTTAGCTTTGAAGGTTTTGGCGAACAGGCTGAAGCCTTCAAGGAGTGGTTCAAACGCGGTGGTGGAGATGTGGCATTCTTGAAATATGGGTTTAATTTTGCCAAGCACAACGTGACGGAGAGTGTCGTTCACGAGGGAGTAGATGAAGTCTGCGACCGGGTGATCGAAGATATTCGTTCATCGGGTAACCCTTATAGAGCAGTGATACAGGGAGTGGACGATACCTGGGAGATCTCGTTGTTGAAATTCAGTCTGGAAATGATTCAACAATCACAGGGGATCAATGTGTTTGATTTCAAGCGCAAGGGACTGTTGTAAGGGGGAGGGTTATTTTATTGAGCTGGATCAATGTTTTGAGACTATGGGGCGCTTAAGACTGGTTTTTATTTTCCTCTCGTTGTTGATTTTCGCGACAGCGGTGATCTTCGTGGCTTATTATTGGGAGCATGTGGTAAAGCCTGATCTGGAGATTGAGAAAGAGCTGAAGAAGGAGGTTAAAGTGAAAGTGCGGGAAGCTCCAGATCTCGGGATCCGGGAATTTGAGCAGGTTGTCGATCTGCTCAAAAAAGGGGAATCGATGACTGCCCGTGAACGGCTGTATTATCTGATGGAGTATTATCCGGATTCTTCGGTGCTGCCGGAAGCACGGCGGATTGTAGGGGAGATAAATACTGATCTTTTGATTTCAAGAATTCCTCTGGAAGATAAGACAGAATATATTGTTAAAAGCGGGGATGCCCTTGCGGCTATTGCCAGACGGCACAAAACGACAATCGATTATATCATGCGTGCCAATGGCCGGACTTCGTCAGTGATTCATCCCGGAGATCGTCTGACGGTGTATCCCTTGGATTTCAATGTGGTGATCGACAAGAGTGATCAGATGATTCGCATGGAACTTAAAGGGGTGTTTTTCAAGGAATACCCTGTTATCAGTTTTGCTCTCCCGCCTCTGGTGAAACCTCCGATAAAAACAGAGATTAAGGACCGGGTGGCCTGGTTTGGGGAAAATCGGATACTTTTTAATGATAAAAATTATCTAAAGAGCAGAAAATGGCTGCAAACCAGCCGTCAGGGATTGATCATCAGGGCATTTGATGGTTCTGGTAAGGGGAAGGACGATTTTGGAATTCTCGTTGCACCAGAAGATTTGGAGGAGATGTTCACTCTGTTCAGGGTTTCTACCTCGATCCGCTTTGTCGAATAAATTTTAGCAATAACTATCCATGCAAGTAGAACCTTTGGAATTTGAAAAACCCATTGTGGAGTTGGAGCGGCAGTTGGCCGACTTAAAAGACCGCAGCGCTGGTCAAGGGGTGGGCGCGGAGAAAGAGATCGAGAAAATCGAAGAGAAGATTTCAAAAATGAAATACGAGGTGTACCAGGGGCTGACACCCTGGCAGCGGGTGCAGATTGCCCGTCACACCCAGCGGCCTTTCACGCTCGATTATCTGGATCATTGTTTTGATGATTTTTTGGAATTGCACGGGGATCGTCATATTGGGGATGATGATGCAATGCCGGCGGGTTTTGCCCGGCTTGAGGGACGGCGATGTGTGGTGGTCGGCCATCAAAAGGGTAGGGACACCAAGGAAAATTTATTGCGGAATTTTGGCAGCGCTCATCCTGAAGGTTATCGCAAAGCGCTTCGGGTTATGCGTCTGGCTGACAAATTCGGTAAACCGATTGTGACTTTTATTGATACTCCTGGAGCTTACCCGGGCATTGGCGCAGAGGAACGCAATATTGCCGAGGCAATTGCCTTCAATTTGCGTGAGATGATGCGCATCAAGGTTCCTATAGTTGCGGTGGTGATTGGTGAAGGGGGTTCGGGGGGGGCATTGGGGATTGGAATCGCCGACCGGGTGCTGATGTTGGAAAACTCTTATTACTCGGTGATCAGTCCGGAAGGCTGTGCGGCGATTCTTTGGAAAGATAGAAAATTTGCCGAGGATGCAGCGACGGCGATGAGATTGACAGCTCGGGATCTGGAGGGCATGGGGGTGATTGATGAAATTATTCCTGAGCCCCTGGGTGGAGCTCACCACGATCACATCGCGGTGGGCAGAAGTGTAAAAGCAGCACTGATCAAACATCTCGCTGAGTTGCGGGAGATGGATAGTGACGAGTTGATGCAGAAACGCTATGAGAAATTTCGTAAGTTTGGAGAATTTCGTGGATAAATGATTGCTCGTTCCCTCGATTGTTTTTACGGTGCCGTCTGCCTTTGCTGTTTATTAGTAATGGCTCTGTTTATAGGTGTGGGTTTGTGCGCGGATGACAAGCCGGCAGTCGAAGCGGAGGTGGCACGTATTCGCCAGTATTATGTCGAGGTTGAAGCTTTGCGGGAGCTGAAAAAAGAGGATCTTGAGTTCAACTGTCCCAGTGATTCTATGGAGGGGGTTCTGACGCGTCGATCCCGGCGGGATACGGGTAAAGTGGTTCGACTGGATTTGGGCTACCTGGCGAGTGATCACGGTGGGTCGGACGAGATGTATTATTACCGTGAAGGGCAGGTATTTTTTGTTTTGCGAGCCGATTCATGGTGGCAATTCAGTGGGAAAAAAGAGGGAGAAACGATCGATAGCCTGCGTGAGCGGCGGTTTTATTTCTCCAAGGGGAAATGTATTCGGATTTTGGAGAAAAAAGTCACTGCAAAAAAACCGGAACTTTTGCGGGGACAGATCGTAAAGGCTGAAAATCATGAACTCGATTTATCCTCGGTGAGCAGTAAAGAGATGATTGGCAAGGTGCTGGAAAAAGCACTCGTATTGCCGCAACTGAAAGATGCCAAAGCTGTGGCAAAGTTTTTTTGCAAATAGGGGGCAGGGGGCTGGATCCGGAAGGTAGAATGGAAGGCTGTTCCGTTTTCTCCAAGTTCTTCAAAAAACAGATGAGGCGTCATTTTGTAACACTTGCCTGTTGCCTGTTGCCCGTGCCGCTGCGGGGACAAAAAGCGACAGCAATGCGCGACAGCGCTTGAAGAAGCTTATTGGATTTCTTTGATATAGGCGCGCGCAGCTTTCACTGTATCGCCAGCGACATCGGCATAGGCAGTTGCAAAGGGGGGGCGAAACCAGGGGTAGGCACCGAGCAGGTCGTGAATGACGCGGATCTGTCCGTCACAGTCGACACCGGCCCCGATTCCAATGGTGGGAATATCGAGGCTGGTGGTGATCTTTTCCGCGACTGCAGGCACCACGCTTTCCAGCACGATGGCTCCAGCTCCGGCTTTTTCCAGATCCTGTGCGGAGCGCAGCAGGCGATCGGCGTCGTCCTGGGTTTTGCCCTTCTTTTTGTATCCGCCTTCCTCCCTGACACGTTGTGGCAGCATGCCGATATGGCCTATCATCGGAATACCGTGCCGGGTGAGGTGCTTGACCTTGTCAATCTGGCTGGTGCCGCCTTCAAGTTTGACGGCGTGCGCACCGGCCTCCATCAGGCGTCGAGCATTCTTGAGCGCTTCATCGGCGCTTTGGTAGCTATGATAGGGCAGGTCTGCTCCCAGTAGAGCCTTTTTGACGCCCCGGGCGACTACCTGGGTGTGATAAACCATTTGATCCATGGTGACCCCGGTGGTGTCATCCTGGCCGGCAAAAACCATGCCAAGGGAGTCACCGACCAGGATGAAGTCAATATTGGCTTCGTCGAGTAGGCGGGCGGTAGGGTAATCGTAGGCGGTGAGCGATGAGATGATCTCTCCAGCCGCCATTTTTTCAAACAGAGGTAGGAAGGGGCTGCTTTCGGGTAATGTGATGGCAGGCATATCAACAGACAGGTTCTGGTGGTGCAGGGAGGAGAGGGGTGGAAATTTGCCGGAGAGGAGCTTCGTCGGAGCCAAGTTCGGCCAGCAAGGTGGCAACATCCCTTTTCTGGCCGGGTAGGATGAGCTCGGGACGAATGTCAGCCAGAGGCTGGAGCACAAAGCGGCGCCGGTGAAAGCGGGGGTGGGGAAGGGTTAAATTTTCACTGTCCATCACCAGGTCGCCAGCATAAAGGATGTCCAGGTCGATCCTGCGGGAAGCATTGCGTTGACGCAGGGTGGGGCGGCCGAGATCAAGTTCGATTTCTCTCAGTCGAGCGAGTAAAACGGGTGCAGCCAGGTCGCATTCCAGTTCGATGGCCATATTGTAAAAAGGTGGTGTTCCTTCTTTACAGTCAACGGCTTGGGTTAGGTATACAGGAGAGGAAAGTAGCGGGATCTCACCCTGATGAAGTTTGCCGGTAGCCTGTAGGGCGTGGTGCAGATTTTGCAGGCGATTGCCGAGATTGGATCCTAGGCCGATGCCGTATTTCATTCTGACTCCTGAATACTGGCTCTTGTAGTCATCTCAACTCAAGCACGTCCTGCATGTCGAACAGGCCATGGGGCTGGTCTTGCAGCCACAGGGCTGCTCTGACGGCGCCGCAGGCGAAAGTGTCGCGGCTCGATGCTTTGTGGGTGAGTTCTACGCGTTCGCCGGATCCGGCGTAAATAACGGTGTGGTCTCCCACTACATCGCCGCCACGAACGGCGTGAAGGCCTATTTCAGTATTTTTACGGGGACCAACATCGCCATGGCGTCCATGCATGGTATCGTCGTTGTAGGAAAGTTCGCGGGTTTCGCCCAGGATCTCAACCAGTCGGCGGGCGGTGCCGCTGGGGGAGTCCACTTTGTCGCGGTGATGCATTTCCACAACTTCGAGATCAAAGCTTTCACCGAGGATCTCCGTGGCGCGTCGAGTCAGGTAGAAGAGCGTATTGACGCCGACACTGAAATTGGGAGCTTTGACGATGGCGATGGATTGTGAGGCTTGCTGGATGAAGTCGAGTTCTTTGTCGCTGTGGCCGGTGGTTCCTGTCACCATTTTCACGTTCTGTTCAATGCAGGCTTCGAGAAGTTCGCTGGTGAAGCTGTGATGGCTGAAATCGATCACTGTATTGCATTTACCGATGGCTTCGTTGAGCGAGTCACCAAGATCAATTTGCGCTGCAACCTCAATTCCGTCAGTTTTATCCGCACAGCAAACCACGGCTTGTCCCATGCGTCCCCTGGCGCCAGTTACGAGAAGTTTTGTCATGGCTTAAATAGAGTAACTCTTTTATTGTAAGTGAGTTAATTGATATTTTTAAATAATTCCCATATCCCTGAGGATAGTTTCCAGCGCGCTGCGGTCAGCATCGCTCATTTCCACCAGGGGAAGGCGCACGTCATTAGAGCAGAGGCCGGCCAGATTCAATGCGGTTTTGATGGGCACTGGATTTGGCGCCAGTTTCAACATGGCATTGAACAGTGGGTAATGTTTCTGGTGGATCACCAGGGCTTCTTTGAATCGATTGTCCAGCGCTGCGGCAACCAATTGGCTCATTTCACCGGGGATGATGTTGGATGCCACGGAGATGACGCCCACAGCTCCAACACTCATGAAAGGTAGGGTGAGTGAGTCGTCACCCGAGAGGATCTCAAATTTTTCCGGCAAGGCTTGTTTGAGTTGATTGACCCGCTCGGAAGCACCGCCGGCTTCTTTTAATGCGACGATATTAGGGCAATTTTCGGCCAGGCGGGCGACGGTATCCACGTCGATTTCGATCCCGCAGCGTCCGGGGATGGAATAGAGGATAATTGGCAGTTCAGTCGAATCGGCAATGGCTTGATAGTGCTGGAACAGGCCTTCCGGTGAAGGTTTGTTGTAGTAGGGCGCCACGATCAGGACGGCATCCGCACCAGCACTTTCGGCCTGCTGGCTTAGGGAAATGGCTTCATCAGTCGAATTGGATCCCGTTCCCGCAATCACCAGACCGCGTTTGGCGGTGTGCTCCACGGCGAGTTCTATCACCCGGATGTGCTCTTCGTGAGAGAGTGTCGGGGCCTCTCCGGTAGTACCCACGGGCACGACTCCTGAGATTCCGTTTTCAAATTGTCTATCAATCAAGGCGCAGAAGGCGTTGGTATCGATCCCTTGATTGATAAAGGGCGTGGCTAGGGCGGTATGGACTCCGGCAAACATGGTGTTTGGTGGTTAAAAGAGTGGGTGAATTTAGTTTGGAAAAGTTCCTTCGAAGGTGAATTCAGCTGGTCCGGTGAGGGTGGCATTTTTGAAGCCCCCTTCAGCAATACGATCAAAATCGACCAGCAGGGTATCGCCACCGCGGACGGTGATTTTTACGGGAAGCGGGCAATCATTGAGTTGGTGGTGAATCAGAGCACAGGCCACCATGCCGGTTCCGCAGGCCAGAGTTTCGTCTTCGACACCGCGTTCATAAGTGCGAATGCTGATGTGATCAGGGGCATTGACTTGCATGAAATTGACATTGGTGCCCGCCGGGGAAAAATGTTCGTGGTGACGAATAGCGGCACCCAGACTCCGCACGTCGGTATTTTCCAGATCCTCGACGAAGATAACGGCGTGGGGGACTCCGGTATTGACTGAATGCACGATGGTTTCAAGGCCATTGACGCCCAGAGGTTTGTTCAATTGTTGCCCATGCGGGCTGCCAAGATTGATACGGATCGAATCTTCCAGGAAATCGGCGTGGATGACTCCAGCCATGGTTTCGAAAGAGACTTGCTCGAGAGTGTTGTCGTTCAAGCGATTGACGAAGCGGGCAAAACAACGGGCTCCATTACCGCACATTTCCGCTTCACCACCGTCGGCATTGTAGTAGCGCATGCGGTAGTCTGCACCGTTCTCGGCGGGCTCGACGGCCAGCAAACCGTCGGCACCGATGCCTCTTTGACGCTGGCACAGTCTGGCGATGTCCTCGCCGCTTAGCGAGAGCATATTTTCCCGGTTATCCACAACGACAAAATCGTTGCCGGCACCGTTCATTTTCCAGAAGTGGATCATAAGTCAGAAGGTCAATTCTCCCGTATAGCGAGGAGTCTTGTCAGAAAAGGAAATTAGACTGACTTCACCGCATCCACAAGCGGTTTCACCAAGGCCTCGACCTGTTCAGCCAAATCGGCCTGCTCACCGTATTGTTCTACACAGCGCACTATGGCAGATCCGACGACCACTCCGTCAGAGGATTGGGCGACGCTTTGTGCCTGGTCCGGGGTGGAGATGCCAAAACCAACCACAACCGGGATTTCAGTATGTTTTTGAATGTTAGCAACCTGCTCATCAATGTCGTCAGCGAGATCGGTCTGGGCACCGGTCACACCTTCACGGCAGACATAATAAATGAATCCTTCGCTGGTTTTGGCGATAGCTTCGATTCGCTCATCCGGCGAGGTGGGGGCGATCAGTCGGATATGGCAGAGCTCGTCAGTTTCCTTGAGTTCTTCATTCCACTGGCTTTCTTCCGGCGGCAGGTCGAGGAAAAGAACACCGTCAACTCCTGCGGCGGCGGCATCTTGATGAAAGCGGGAAAATCCGTAAACATAAACCGGGTTGAGGTAAGTGAAAAAAACGATGGGAGTTTCCGATCCGGTTTTACGAAGCTCTCGAACCAAGTCGAGAGTGCCTGCCAGAGTGGCACCTGCATCGAGGGCTCGTTGCGCAGCCATTTGATTAACCGGGCCGTCGGCCAGGGGATCGGAAAAAGCCACGCCGAGTTCAATGATGTCTGCGCCCGCCCGTTCGAGAGCCCGGACGACTTCGAGCGAGCGTGGCATGTCGGGATCACCAGCCGCCACATAAGCGACAAAGGCGGTTTTGTTCTCACTGCGAAGCTGGCTAAAAACTTGATCGATACGGTTGCTCATAGACGCCTGCAAAGTGTGGGCATCGCCTGATCAACGCAAGCGGGGATTTGGAGAACTACTTCACCTGCGCAGATGAAGGAGGAAGATAGAGGTATCAAGGACTTGAAATTTTGGATGCCAGGTCGGGAGCAAAGGTTAAGAAATGACGGATGTTTAAAGTCAGGAGCTCATCTGCTTTAGCTTTTCTGGCGGCAGCGATGTGAAGGCAATCATATATGCCGCCGCCCCGGACTCCAAGACGATGGCAACCTGACAGGACGTTCATGTGTTCCTTTGCTGTGAGGTTTATGATTTTCATCCGGGAAAAAATGTTGGCGTCGATCAATTTTGCAGCATCGAGTGGAGGAAGTTGGACTGAAAGGCGACCACTGGTGAGGATGGAAAAGCACTCTGCTAGAGCATGGGCATACACCAGGCCATTATCACACGCGGCAACAGCATTGGCGCATTCTTCGTGGCACCGTTCGTCTTCAACAAAAGCAGAAATGAGAACCGAGGTATCGAAAAATTGTTTCATACCAAGTGTAATTCAATATCCAACATTGGCGTTTTCTCGTTCTTCTCGATCTGCTTGCAGGGCAGCTACAGCATCGCAGGAAGCGCCACTCGAGGCGACGACGAGCAGGCCATTCTTTTGTACTAGCGGAGGTGCTTTGATAGGGAGCTCAGGGGTCAATTCCAAGTGGTCTCCCACCGATTCAATACGTAATTTAGCACCGCCCTTGAGTCGGAATTGGTCTCGTAGAGGCTTGGGTAAAACGATCCGTCCCGCTTTATCTATAGTAATGGTAGCACTCATGGTATTAAGATACCATTCAAATGGTAATATTCAAACCCGTAGACGCTTGATTGATTAGGGGCAAGCGATTGCTTGCCCGCGAGGCGGGGTAGTTTCAGGGAGAACTTAAATTTTAGATCTCAAATTTGAATTCCCCCCCTACTTCACCTGCGCAGTCTTGTTTTTCTCGTCGGCCTGGTTGAGGGAAGGGAAGTCATAGAGGATTTTTTTGGTCTTGGCGTCCCAGACTCGAAGTTTGCCGTCTTGACCGCCGGCAATAATAAGGGATCCGTCGGCATTGATCGCTGCGGTGTAGATGAAACTGTCAGTGTCGGGAAGGGCAGCAGTGTTCAGCTTGACCTTTTTGTCTCCGGAAGCGGTGAGCAGTTGGTCAGTGTTGGAGATGTAAGCGACTGCGGTCACTTCTTTTTCGTAACCTTCGATTTTTTTGGTCTGGGAACCTGTTTCGAAGTCCCAGATTTTGACTTGTTTGTCGGCACTGCCGGAAGCGAGGTGGCGACCGTCCGGACTCCAATCGACATCGAGTACGTGGGAGGTGTGTCCTTCGTAACCGCGGATGAATTCCACCGTACTGGCATCGAAGGTTTTCACAAAACGATCCGTGGATGCGGTGGCGATTTTTCCGTCATCCGGTGAAAAAGCGATAGCTGCGATGGTATCATCGTGGGCTTCGTTGTTGGCGATGATCGCTTTGTGGGTCAATGAATCCCACAGCCTCAGTTCGCCGCTTCGGGAGGGCACTCCCGAACCTGTGGCCAGAATGCTGCCATCCCGACTGTAGGCAAGGGCGGTCACCCGATCAGGGAAGATGTCGGCGTTTTCTCCATCCCCAAGGTTGGCGGTCCAGTTCCACTGGGGATCGGGATTCCAGCGAGCTAGTTTTTTATCCTTCCGTGCGTCCAGTAAACGTCCCGTAGGAGTATAGCGGATGGCGAGGCTTGAGCTGGCCTGACGAATGGAGTGCAGGTATTTTCCTGTCGCTGCATTCCAGAAACGCAGTGAACCGTCGGCTAGTGCAAGCGCTGCCTGGCTCGAGTCGGGGGCAAACGCGAGCGCTTGTAAGGCTGTTTTATCGTCTTTGGCGATGCCTTCATTGAGTTTTTTGATTTCTTCACTGAGGTTTTTTTCCGTACTGATTGCGGTCTGGTTTTTGATTTTCAGAGCGACATGTTTTTCAGCTGCCTGGGATGTCAGACGGATGGACAAATCCCGATTTCGCTCTGCGATCGCAAGCGCGTTTTTTGCTTTGGCAGCGGCTTCTTCTGCTTTCTTGAGATCGTCAGGTTTAGCTGCCGGGATTTTGCGTCGTATTTCATTGAGGGCAGCCATTTTCTTTTCAGACTCCAAACGGGCACTGACCGCTTGAGTCGCTGCTTCGGTCGCTTTGGTGGATTCTTCCGTCCAGACTTTCTCTGCTGCTGGCAATGCCTTGGTGAATTCAGCGGCCAGGCGTTTTGCCAGATCGATCCGTCGTTGCACAGTATCCCGGTCAGCAACGAGATCAGGGTTTCCTTTCAGTTCGGCAATGCGTTTGCCGTCCTTGGCATTCCAGAGACGGGCGGGCCCTTCTTTGGCTGAAGAGAGAATGTATTGTCCGTTAGCGCTGACGGCCAGATGAGCGACCACGCCACCGCCATGGTTGATTGTGCGGATGGCTTTTTCCCCTGCAATATCCCAGATGCGGATGCTTCCGTCCTCCGATGCCGAGATGATTTGCTTTCCCTCGGGGTCAAGCAGAGCCAGGGCTGTAACTGCCTTACCGTGGCCTTTGAGTTCAGTGTAAAGAGGGGCGACGGGTTTTGTCGGTGCAGGTGCCGGTGCTTTGGCTGTTGCTTTTGCAGCAGCTGGCACGGCTTTTTTTGCGGGTGCGGCTTTTGCGGGCGCAGGTTTGCTCGCTGGCTTTTTCGCCGGAGCAGGTTTGGCCGGAGTAGCCGGTTTTTTAGCCGCAGCGGGCTTGGCGGGTGTAATTACGGCTGCCGTTTCCGCCGCTACCAGGATGGCGGTAAAGGCCTTAAGGGTGGCGATCGTTTGTGGAGTGCCTGTCGTTTGACTTGCCGCAGTTTTGGCTGGAGCCGATTTAGCGGGGGAGGGTTTCGCCGGCACCGGTTTTGCGGCTGGCTTCGGAGCCGCTGGGGAATTAAAGGCGGTGAGCGGGTACAGGCGGATATGGCTGTCCGTGCCGGCACTGGCTAACTGATTTCCTGTTTTTAGATAAACAAGGGCATTTTGTGCAATGCCGGCATCAATTTTTTTGCTTTTAGTAGGATCTGTCAAAGTTCGCAGGCGCAGGGTTTTGTCAGCAGAGGCTGAAATGAGAGCGGCATTGTCACCGGTGAAGGCCAGCGCGGTGACCGCTGCCGTGTGATCTTTGACTGTGACAGGCTTGGCTTTTGCATCGTTTGTCTTAATAAGGGTGATGGAGCCATCGGTTCCGCCTGATGCGATCCATTTGCCGTCTGGACTGGTGGCTATTGTTTTTGTTTCGGCAGGCAGGGTGACTTCACTTTCTTTTTTGCCGGGGGTAAAAGTCCAGAGTTTGGCGATGCGGAAACCTCCGGAAGCAAGATCTCCGTTCGGGCTGAAAGCGAGGGTGCTGACAAAGTCCTTATGAGCAGCTCCGCGTGAGGAAAGAGTAAGGTCTTTTAAAGCAGGGTCACTGATCGTGTTGATCAAGCGGCCGAGACGCAAGTCGTAAAGCTGGATTTCATGCCCACGCCCGACAGCTGCGAAACGACCGTCACTGGAAAGAGCAGAGGCGTAGATAGGTTGAATGCCGGTGAGGGGTGTCCACTTGGTGGGTGCCTCGGCGATGACGCGGGAACCAATGGCCCCTTGGTCAATCCACAGTTTCAGCAAGGCCAGTTGCTCGGAAGTCAGGTTCCTGGCTTTTGACTTGTTTTTGTCCGGCGGCATCGTCGGTTCTTCCATATGGCCGGAAGTGGTGAAGAGCAGGCTGTCAGCACCTTTGCCGGGCACAACCGAGGAACCGGTGTCACCGCCTTTGATCATCAAAGCAGGTGTTTCAATGTTCAGCTTGGCTTTTGCTTTGGTGGTATTGTGACAGGCCAGGCAGTTCTTGCGTAGGAAGGGGTAGATTTCCTTACCAAAATCAACTTTTCGATCAGCGCTGATTTTTGCTATTTTGAGCGGGTCGGCTGAAACCGGGGAAAGGCCGCTGACGCTCAAAACGAGAGCAAGGGGCAAGGTCAAACAGGCTTGGGGCATCATGGGCAATAGCCTTGTGCGGGTAGGATAGTTTTGGTGATTCAGGATCATTTCTTTTTTTCTGATTTGGGGTCAGGTTTGACTTCGACAGAGATGGGGTATGAAAAAGAGGCAAAGGGAAGGTTTTTTTCCTTTGCCTTTGTTTCAGCGGCTTTCACTATTTTGTCAGCGCGAGTTTTGAGTTGCCCTGCTTTTTTGACTTTAGCTTCAGCAGCAGCTGATTTTTTTGTAAGAGATGTCAGTTTTTTTTGAGTTTCGGTGACTTTTTGAGTCAGGCTTTTTCTTGCGGTATCGTCCGCTGCCGCTGCCGCCGCCGCATTTTTTTTCGCCTGCGCGAGTTCTTTTGTGATCTCGGTGATCTGGCTCTTGAGGCCAGCAGCTTCAGTAGTGAATTTTTTTACCAAGGCATCGAGCCGGGTGCTTTCAGTTTTGGCTTTAACGACAGCTCCAGGATTGTATTTGTATTTTGCGTTGCCGATGCCTTGTAAAACAAACTGGTAGTGGCCCGGTTTGACCTTGAAGTTGCCACTCGGTTTGAAATCAATAATGATTTTTCCTTCAGTCTTTCCCTCGGGGATCGATATTTTGGGATGGCCCCGCAGCATGCCGGGGAAGCCGTGGACTTCAACAGCCAGGTTTCCTGTTCTTACAGCGGTATCAGCAACCTTGATAGGGATCTCCAGTTTTTGCTTCATTTCCACCTGCCAGGTTATGTTTTCCACCGGTTCGATGGAGGCGGGTGCGATTTCCTTGTCGCTTACTGAAAGAACGATTTCCTTATCGAGTCGCGAGCGAACCTGGTGAGCCCCGGCAAATACCCGCCGACCCCATAGAATGGAAGCGCTGCGAGCTTCGTGTTGAACTTTTTTGTCGGCGATAGTGGCGCTGCCGATAATTTTGATAGCTCCGGTCCAGGCGGGAGCATTGGGGGCCGCTTTGAGGGTGATGAATCCTTCACGGGATTTATCGCTCAGTATCAGTGGTTTTGCCGTGACTCCTTTTGGTAGTCCTGAAGCAGTGATGGTGATCTCTCCTTCATAACCATCGTTTCTCAGTGCGATAATACGGTAAACCAGTGAGCCGTTACGTCGCAGCAAGGGGGCGGCAGGGAAAGCGTCATTGTTGATGATTTTGGTGCGTTCGTGTCCTGAGATGAGTTGGAAATCAGCTTGAGGTTTGCGAATCGCAAGTCGGTAGAGATGCGCCGGGCTGCCACCGGCGAGTTGGTTGATGATGGAAATTTGATATTCACTGTCTTGAGCAGCAGTGAACAGGACGGCTGAATCCAGACTATCGACATTGAGATCATCAAATTGGGTGGGAGCGTAATAACTTTGAGGGTCATCATTTTCCACGACCTTGCTTAGAGTCTCCACCCCTTTGTCATTTTTGGTGATTTTATGGATGAGCACGTAGGTATCGGTATTTGATTCAATGCGGTCGGAAATGGTTTCCACCCAGTAAGTATCTCCTTTTTTTGCACTGAAACGGAAAGTGTCGGCATCTCCCGGCTGGTCGAATCGTCCGGCTATTTCACAAGGAAGGGTGATTTTTTGTTTTTCAATTTTTGGATTTTCGATGATGACCGGAGCGGTGGCAAAACCAATGCGCGTTTGGTTGGATTTTCCATGACGGTAATAAAAGCCGGGAAGCAGTGCCTGGCGCGGAGTGCCGGAATGGAAACCAGGAGCAACGGAAACGGTCGCAGGTAGATCGATTTGGGTTTCCAATGCTCCCAGGGCTTTGCCCTTGAGGGAAAGGTTCTCCCCCAGACTGGCACCGGGCAGGTTGCGGCCGAAGAGGGTGAACTGTTCTTTTTTCCCCGCGCTGCCTGCCGGAGGGAATACAAAATCGATGTGAGGATCTGTGGAAGCTTTCAGGCGATAAAAATACTGGGTGCTGCCTTGGTAGAGGGTATCGGAAACGGTAATGAAATAATCTCCGTCAGCCGGTGGTGTGAAATCTATGAAGGGATCCTTGGAGAAATGGCGGCGATTACTTTCAAGCTCCCGGCCAGATGAATCGTAAACCGAGATCAGGCCATCAACTTTGGAATCGAGCCTTTCGGCCCAGAGCTGGATCATTAGTCGTTGGCCTTTTTTGCCGGAAATTTTATACCAGTCGATACCCTTGTTATTGGTAGTGCCGGCCACACCGGTTTCCAGGGCCAGAGGCATGGCTGTTTCCTGGCTGGAGTGGTCTTTAGTTTCTGAAATTTCATCCGCACCTTTTGAGATCACCATGAAAGGCCGGGCGGTTGAAAGTCCGAAGTAACCTAGTGAACGCACATCATAAATGCCGGGTGGGAGATCGGCAGGCAGGGTGATTTTGAAACGATTGGCAATGGGTCTCGCAGCAGGGTGAAAGTCATCAGCCGGGTACATCGCAGCTTCCGCTTTGATCCGTTGATCACTGAAGTAGAGTCCACGAATTTCTTCAAGATTCGTTCCAGTGAGGTTGACCTCAACCGTAGTTCCCGCTTTGGCAATCGCCGGGGAAACCGTCAATAAATCTGTTTCCGGTAAAAAGGCATACAAATTTCCCAGGTTGAGCAGGAGGATGACAATGAGAACTGAGGTGCGCATTTTGGTTGGAAAATGAGAGCAAGGCGGGTTGATGTTCACTTCTTTTTTTCAGCAGGTTTGGGGACGGGTTTGACTTCGACCGATACGGGAAAAGAGGGGCTGGCGAATTCCGTGTTTTTTTCTTTGGCTTTTGTTTCCAGGCTTTTAGCTGTTTTTTCAGCACTGGTTTTGAGCTGGGCTGCTTTTTTTGCCAGGGCCTCTGCGGCTGCAGATTCTTTTTTGATGGCATCCAGTTTATTTTGCGCCTCGGTGCTCTTTTTATTCAATTCTGCCCGTGCCGCATCGTCACTTGCAGCGGCAGCGCTTTTTTTTGCCTGCTCAAGAGTTGTCTGTTGCTGAGCCAACAAGGTTTTTTGTTTTCCTACTTTCGCGGTGAATTTTTTTACCAGCTCGGCGAGGCGTTTGCTTTCAGCCAGAGCTTTGTCTGCCGCCGCCGGGTTGTGGCGGTATTTGGCAATGCCGACTCCCTGCATGACAAACTGATAATGTCCCGGCTCAATCTTGAAGTTGCCATTGGGTTTGAAGTCAATCGTCAGTTTGCCCTCGGTTTTTTCCTCGGCGACGCTTATTTTGGGATTACTCCGGTGCATTCCCGGGAAGCCCTCCACTTGTACCGTCAGGTTTCCTTTGCGGCTTCCAAGGTCTTTGACCTTTACCGGTATCTCTAGTTTCTGGTTCAGCTCGACCGTCCAGCTTTTGTTTTCTACCGGACTCACAGTCGCGGGCGCCGTTTCTTTGTCAGTCACTGAAAGAACGGTTTCAAGATCCAACCTGGATCTCACACGGATGCTATCAGAAAAAACATAACCCCATACCAGGGAGGCGTTGCGGGATTCATGGGTGACGGTTTTGCCATTGATAGTGGCGCTGCCAATAATTTTGATTGGCCCCGCCCAGGCAGCCGCGTTGGTTTCGGCTTTGACCACCAACAAGCCGCGATCACTTTTGCCGCTCAGGATCAGGGGGCGAACGGATACTCCTTTTGGCAAGCCGGTGGCAGTGATCGAAATGTCTCCCTCAAAACCATCCTGCCGAGGAACCAGAACTCGATAAGCAAGTGATCCTGCGCGCCGGAGCAGGGGGGCGGCGGGGTAACCGTTGCGACCATCGGCGAGCACGCGTTCGGTGGTGGTGACTACCTGGAAATCGTGCTGGGCGGGACGAAGTGCGAGACGGTAGAGGTGGGCGGGGCCGCCTCCGGCGAGCTGGTTGATCAGGGTGATTTGATATTCCCCATCTTGATCGGCAGTAAAACTGAGGCTCGCATCCAGAGTGTCAATATTGGTGGCATCGCGGTTGTCCCTACTGAAAAAACTGACAGGATCATCGTTGTCAGCCACCTTTTTGAGACTTTCCACCCCCTTGCCATCCTGGGTGATTTTTTCGATCATGATGTAAGGATCGGCAGAGCGGGCCATTTGGTCGCTGATGGTTTCCAGCCAGTAAGTAGAGCCTTTTTTTGCGGTAAAAACAAAGCTGTCGGCATCACCGGGTTGATCGAAGTGGCCGGCTATTTCACAGGGAATACTTATTTTTTGTTTTTCGATTTTCGGATCTTCTTTGATCACGCTGGCCGATGCGTAGCCAATGCGAATGGCATTGGATTGTCCGATTTTATAATCGAAGCCAGGCAGCAGTGCACGTCTCGGAGTATCAGAACTGAAGCTTCGTGGGGCATCGCTTTTTTGGGGGATTTGCAAATCGATTTCCAAGGTTTCCAGAGCTTTGCCCTTAATAGAGGTATTGCTGCTGAGGCTGCCACCAGGCAGATTGCGCCCAAAAACAGTGAAACGGGTTTTGCTTCCCGGCAGACCAGCGGGAGGAAAAACGAAGTCAATGTGGGGAGAACGAGAGGCGATCAGGCGATAGAAGTGCTGCGCGCTGCCACGATAGAGAATGTCTGATACGGCGATAAAATAATCACCGTCAGCGGGGGGAGTGAAATCCACCAGCGGATCACGGCCAAAATATTCGCGGTTGTTTTCAAGTTCCCTCCCGGCGCTATCGTAGATCGCCAGCATACCATCCACTTTGGAGTCGAGGCGCTCGGCCCAGAGTTGGATCAACAGGCGTTCGCCCTTTTTGCCGGGAATTTTATACCAGTCGATCTTACGGTTATCCAGATTGGCAAACACTCCGGTCTCAATGGCGAGCGGCATGGCGGTCCCGCGGTTGGAGTGATCGCCCTCCTCCTTGATCTCACTCGCGTCCCTGGGCAGTATCAAAAAAGGTCGTGCCGTGGAGAGTCCAAAATATCCAAGGGAGCGCACTTCGTACATGCCGGGTGCCACACCGGCCGGGATCGTGACTTTGAAGCTGTTTGTTTTGGGGTGTGCAACCGGGTAAAACTCGTCGGCCGGTAACATTTCAGGTGTCGCTTTAATCCGGGTATCGGAAAAACGCAGGGTGCTCACATCATCCAGATTGGATCCGCTTATGGTGACCAGCTCTTCCGATCCGGCTTTGGCGACAGCCGGCTTGACTGTGAGTAGGTCGGCGTTGGGCAGTTGAGCATGCCCGTCAGGTGCGCCTAGAATAGCGACTTGCAACAGGACCAAATAGAATAAACCTTTTTTCATGGAAGGGGTTTTTGAAAGGGTGCAGCGCAAGCGCTAGCTGATGACAGATCAGTGGTTGAAGAGGAACTCCTTGGTATTGACCAGTACCCAGAGAATGTCCTCAAAGCCTTCCTGCTCGGCTTTTGTCACCGGTAATTTTTTGGGATCGGCAGCCGACAGGGCACGTTTCTTTTTCAGATGGTTTTTGGCGATACTGAGTTCGCTTTGATTAGGCTGGCGTGAAATAGCCTGCAGGTAGATTTCAGTGATACGCTCTTCGTCGCTGCGGTCTTTTTCTTTCGCCAGGGTATGCGCGCGGCCTTTGCTGTTGGCGATGATTGCCTGGATTTTTTCCGAGTTAATCAGGTGCAGGCTTTGTCCGAGGTTGGCATCACCTGTTCGCTCGCTTTCACTGGCGGTGTCCATTTGCGGACGACCGAACATGGTTAAGAATTCGGATTCTTTATTGGCGTTGTCGTCAGGCAGAGCGATGGCCCGGACTCCCAGGGGTTGTTTGTTGAACGAGTTTTCCGTTCCAGCCACTTCATTGATCGAATCGAGCAGCACTTCAGCCTGCAGGCGTTTGGGGTAATAACGGGCGAAGTTCTGTGCATCATTCCCGTTATGCTCATTGGGTTCGGCGCTCAGTTGGTAGGTGCGGCTGTTGCAGATGGTGCGAATGAGATCTTTCAAATCGAAGCCGCTATCGACAAAGTGTTTGGAAAGCTGTTTCATCAGTTTCGGGTGGGTGGCCGGGTTGGTTGGACGAATATCGTCTTCCGGTTCGACCAGTCCGCGACTGAAAAAATGTTTCCAGTAGCGGTTGACCAGCATTCTGGCAAAATAAGGATTGTCCTTGGCGCGGATCCAATCGGCCAGTTGTCTGCGCGGATCCACTTCGGCGGGAATGTCCAGGGCTTTGCCACCGAGAGGGGTGGGTTTGATTGTTTTTTTGCTGTTCGGGTTTTGGGCCTGGGCGATTTTCCGGTTGTGGTAGATGATGTCTTCTTCGGGCAATTTATAAATTTCCTTGCGGCCGATGGTGGTGAAAAAAGCAGTCAGACCATAATAATCGTCCATGCTCCATTTTTCGTAGGGATGGTGATGGCACTGGGCGCATTGCATGCGAATACCGAGGAAAACCTGGGCAATGTCCTGCATCTGTTCTTTGGGATCCTTGACCACCCGGTACCAACTAACTGCGGGATTCTCGCTGGTTTTGCCGCTGGCGGTGATCAGTTCGCCGGCTATCTGATCGTAGGGTTTGTTCTTGAGCAAGCTGGAACGAAGCCAGGAGTGAAAGGCATAAGTGTTTCGCGAAACCCAGTCCAGACTGCCGCCGCTTTTATTGCGCAAAAGTCCCGCCCACTTGCCTGCGAAAAAGTCGGCATAGTCCGTGCTATCGAGAAGCTCGTCGATCTTTTTGGTGCGTTTGTTGGGATCTTTTGAGCTTAGAAAACTTTGGGTATCTTCAATAGAAGGAAGCCGCCCGGCGATGTCCAGTGAGACCCGGCGCAGGAAGGTGCCATCATCGCTGCTGCCCGAGGGGGGCAGTCCGAGAATGGTGAGTTGGTGAAAAATCTGCTCGTCGATGAAATTGTTGGGCTTGGGCAGGGGCGGCATTTTGATGCCCAGCGGGATGGTCGCCATGAAGACATCGATTTGTTCCTGGAAACGAACCATCACCGAGGTGCTACCAGTTTCCCCTTCAAAAGTAACCAGTCCGGTTTCGTCGACTTCAGCCATGTCCTCCTGGTTGGATTCAAATTGGGCGGAGTGGGTGATATCGCGGCTTGTGCCATTGCTGAAAAAGGCGGTGACCAGCAGTTGCTGTTTGCTGTGGGGTTGAACGACTCTTTCCCTGGGGAAAATTTCGATGCGTTCGACTACCGGATCATTGTCGGGGGTGTAAGGGGTGCCTTCCTGGATCCAGCGCAACATCATTTTGTAAGCGACGGATTCCTCGTCAATCCGGGCGCCGCCGCCATGAGGGGTTTCCCCGGTCAATTTGGTCAGCAGCAGGCTGTGTTTCGGCGAAGCGGGGAAGATGCGCCGTCCACGGGATTCGTTGACAATGTATTCATGATCCATCTCCGGGCTGTATCCAAAGAGGGAAAGTCGGAAGCCGTTTTGCCCGGCGGACTTGGCGTGGCATGCTCCTGCATTGCAGTGGTTGCGGGTGAAGATCGGCACGATGTCATTGGGAAAACTGATCGGGGGTGGGCTTTTGAAATGATTGACCGTGACCGGGATGCTGGTGGTCTGGTCGTTTTTGTGGCTGACCGTGATGGTGGCTTTTCCGTCTGCAAGCGGGGTAATGAAACCGTGTGAGTCAATTGCAACGATGCCTGCCGGGGCAGACGTATATTTTGCTTTAGGCGTCACATCGATCACAGGGCGGCTGTTATCACTGATAGTGGAAGTGATAACCATTTGCTGGCGGGAATCAGGGCCGTTCAGAAAAATGTCCTTGGCTCCCAATCGAGCGGTGATGGAAAGGCTGCTTGAGGTGGCAGGTGTTGCAGGTTTTGCGGCAGCGCTTGCGGTAGGAGCAGGAGGGGGTGTCGTTGCTTTTTTTTCTTCAGCTGCCAGGGGCGGAAAAGTGATGAGCAAAATGGCGGCAACGATTTGAATGGTTTTTTGTAATTCCATATTCAGCAGGTGTTTGGGGTATTTTACAAAAAGGCAACTGTGGACGGTATCAAATGGAAAATTACGGCCATTCATTGCCATCAAGAGTTTAAAATAAACAGGACTCAATACCCTCCATTTTAGAGGGCATTTCAGGAGAAAAGTTCAAAAAACGTCGAAAAGACCGGGGGAATGACAATTTCTATTTTTTTGCTGGAACTTTTCCCGCCTTCTTGATCTCAATAGTGATAGGAGCGGAGTAGACGGCGAACTTCAGATCCTTGACCTTGGCCTTGGCGGTCGCAGCTTTAGTGACTGCAATGGCAGAGGTTTTTGCCTTGGTGGCAGCAGTGGTTCTGGCGGTGGCAGTGGCGGCGTTTTTCGTCGCCGTATCCAGAGCGGTTTTTGCAGCAGCTACTTTTTTTACCAGTTCAGCTTTTGCTCCTTTGCTGGCAGTGGCGGCGTTTTTTGGAAACAACTCACCGATCTGAATGCCAGGAACCTTCGTTTCGATAGCATGAAATTCACCCCGCACTTTCGAGGGTGCATCGGTTTTGATGTCCCACATGTCCTGATGGGAAGGTCCACCCGGGAGAAAAATCATGATGACCGCCTTGTGACCCTTGTAAGCAGGAGCTCGGGTAGAGCCATTCCTCCGAGGCCCAAACTGCCAATTCGCAGGAAGTTCCGTCGGGACACCCCGTTACAGAACTTGCCTGAATCAGAACTCAGAATCGACAGCATTAGGTTTTAGAAGGCTCAAGGCTAATTAAGTTTAAACAAAATTAAGTAATTTCTGAGTAAAAGCATGCGGGAGGGCTTCATCGAAGGCAGAAGGCTGTTGGAGGTCTATTGCCGGGCCTATTGCCACCGGCACAGGGGGGCATATTTTCAGGCTGCAGGTCTGATGGAAGCAGGCATTCCGACCGCGGTGAAGTGACGGTAATCGATAGTAAGACGGACTGTCAATCTATCTATTTTCAGTGTACACGAACAAACGGATAGGTAATCCGGTTGTTCCGTTCTATAGCAGAAGCTGCGATTACGCCAAGGGTATCGCTGTTCCTTGCAGCATCAGGCAGCGCGGGGCAACCACAGACTGGACTAGGAATGGACTAGGCAAACTCTGCCACGATTTTAGCCGGGCGTTTGAGTTTGTCGAGAACCTCCCGGGTATTGAGACGGTTGACAGCGGCTTCATCCATGCCCAGAGCGACCAGTCGTCTACGCTGTTCGAGGCGACGACGAGTTTTTGCAGCACCATTTTTGCGTGGGCGGGTCAAATGCGTTTTCAGGTATTTTCTGCGTGTGCGCATGGTTCTATCAAGGTTGGAAAATAAAATGATTGTGAAGTCTATCTTCACCAAGGGCATCGTTTTTCCGAGATCGTTGATCTTGGATGAAGCGCTTGATGGAAAAGGCGCTCACGGATAGGCTGAATTTGTGTTCAGGTCAACTGCTTTTGTCAGAGACCTATAAATTTAAGAACTAGAAAAATTTTCAGTATTGCAGGGACAGCACTTGCCACTCGTGAGGGCTCCGCTATATTCGCCGCCGAGACGATCATCGCCTGCTGGCTGATGAGGTTTCGGGCCTATAGCTCAGCGGTTAGAGCAGGGGACTCATAATCCCTTGGTCCCTGGTTCGATCCCAGGTGGGCCCACTTGATTATCAGGGTGGTGCTTTAGGAGAGGCTGGCAGAAAAATGCAGCGGGAACAAGAGCTTGCATTTTCATGTTGGAAGAGGAGGGTTTTACCCCTCCTTCGCCAGCTCTTCATGGTTGACTAGAGGGCACTAAGGCTTTTCTTTTGCTCATGCTGAATTTTTATCAACGAATGATATGTCTGGTCGGGCTGGGGGTGTTTTGCATTGTGATGCCTGCAGGAGCTGAGGGGGATTCGCCTTCCGCAGCGGATCTGGCAGCGCGTCTCAGTGGGGTGGTTGAAGACGGGGAATCGGCTACGCGATTGCGCTTGAATATCAAGCCTACGGACGGGGGGGAGAAGGTGGTTCTTCAAATACAGGTCAAGGCCCGGCGCAGCGCTAAAAAGACCGATGTGTTATACCAGGTGCTTTGGCCGAAGACACGCAAGGGGCAGGCCTTTCTTATTCAGCAGGAAGGCGGGGGGGCACCTAAAGGAGTTGCTTACGATGCATCCAAGAAAAAAGTGAGCCCCTTGGGCAAAGCGCAGATGAAAGATGCTCTGCTTGGCAGTGATCTGGCTTATCAGGATGTGGTTGAGAATTTTTTCCGTTGGGAGAATCAGAGCCTTTCGGGAAAGGAGACGATTGATCGTGTTGAGTGTCTGATTTTGGAATCAAAACCGGGCACGAAGGACTCGACGCCTTACAGCAAAGTGAAGAGCTGGATTGACCTGGATCGATTGGTTGCCCTTCGGGTGGAAAAATACGATGCCGCCGGCAAGTTAGCCCGGGAAATCGAGACCACACGCGTGGCCAGGGATGACGGCAAACGTTACATCCCGGCAAGTCTTGTGGTTCGTCGCCCTGATGGCAGCACGGTGACTGAAATTGAAGGTTCGAACATCCGCCACGATGTGAAATTTACGGATAAAGATTTCACCACTTCTTCTCTTAATGATTTCAGGATTCCCCGATAAGAGTATAGTGCGAATAAGAATATGGTTTTACTAGGGCCTCAAGGTAATTCTCCCAGCTGCATCAGCTAATTATATGAAGCCGTTCGAACGAAGTATCTCTGATGTGGTGAAAACAGAGAGAGCTGCTTCCGGCATGATTCAGTTTTGTTACTGACCTGTAGGGAAAATATTAATTACATGTCGATTTTGAGTATATGGCAGGCAATTCAAGCCGTTAAAAAAGCTGAATCCCTCGATACCCGGCAGGTTCTGGGCTTGCAAGCGCACCGGTTTCGAAAGTTGCTGAAACATGCTTTTCAAAAGTCCCGGTTCTATAAAAGTTATTACAGTGATCACGGCATCACCGAGGCTGATATCGATGGTATTCTGCCGGGGGATTTACCTATCATCGATAAAAACATCATGATGGAAAATTATGATGATTTGGTGACGGACCCGCTTCTGAAACAAGCTGACTTGGAGCGCTTTATCAAGGAATCTCCTGACCCTGGCTCCAAGTACAAAAACAAATATTCAGTGGTGCATACTTCCGGTTCAAGCGGAACCATAGGATTGTTTGTCTACGGGCCAAGTGACTGGACTCTTGGTAAGGCTCTGAGTCTAAGGGTTACGGGAGCTGAATTAATGCTGCACCGGAAAAAGCGGATTGCCTTTATTGCAGCAACCGGTGGGCATTTTGCATCGGTTGCTTCATTTTATAATCTACCACGGTCATTGTTTAAGCTGCTGCCCTTGTCCATCAGCAGTTCAATTGAGGAGATTCGTGAGCAAATCAATCGCTTTCAACCGGATGTCATAACGGGTTATGCTTCGGGTTTGAATCTTCTTGCGGAGGAACAGCTTGAAGGTCGCATCGGTATCAATCCCAGGGAGGCTTTTTGCACCGGTGACCCTCTAACATCAGCCTTTAGGCAACGGATCGAAAGGGCCTTTGCCATCAATCCGGTTAATATGTATGGAAGTTCGGAAACCATGACGCTTGCAGGAGAGTGTAAGAGTCATCATCGGCTTCATTTGTTCAATGACTGGTCCAGTGTCCAGTTGCTTGGTGACGACTTAAAATCCGCAAAAGCGGGCCAGGTAGTGGTCACCAATCTTTACAATTATACGCAACCGTTGATTCGCTACCAGATGAGCGATGAGATCGTAATGAGTGACAAGGCTTGTCCCTGTGGATGGTCTTTTCCGGTGATTGAAAGTATGGCCGGACGGCAAGAGGAGTTCCTCTGGTTTTCCAAAAATGGAGGGGGAGAAGACTTCATTCATCCCATCGTGCTGGCGGAGTTTTTTGTTCCGGGTCTTGAGCGCTTTCAATTTATTCAGTCATCGCCGGATACCCTGCTTATGAAAGCTATTGTCCGTGGGGAAAAGAGCAGCGTTGTGGCAGCAATTCGTGAAAAAATGAATGAAATTCTATCGGGGAAGTTGTTAGAGCAGAGTGTTCGCTTTGATGTCGAACTAGTAGATGAGATACGGAACGATGCGAAAACGGGCAAGTTTCGGCTGGTTGTTCCTTTTGTGAAGCTGTGAGGTGCTTCCCCCCCTTTTTTCTTTTCCTGCTCTTGCTTAGTGTCCGGTTTTTTTCTCGTAGACTTCCACATCGTAGATATGTCCTGATCCGGCAGTGCTGGTGGGAACAAATCCTGCTATTTCAACAAGGGCGTGCAGGTCTTCGCTATTGCGGTAGCGGAATTTTTTGCCAAAAATTTCCAGAATGCGTGCTCCTGTTTCTACCCGGTAGGTGTTGGCGATCAAGGTGCCTGATTCGGCTGTCATTGCACCTATTGAATGAGCTAATTTTTTTGCGCAGGGCTCTAAGTTCAAACTGGGGTGGCCGAGATGTTCCTCGGTGGTGGTGGTGGTGAACCCGTGAAAATATTCGAGAATTCCAATCAACGTTACAACTTGGTAGGGTTCATCCGGCTCGGAGTCAGACTCCACTAAATCTTCAGTCTGGGCAGAGATACCGGAGGATTTTTTATCCGGGGCGAGGTGTTCCCGGGTGCTGGTTAGCTTTTCCAGCAGGCGTTTGATCTTGGTGATGTTGGTTGGGCAGCGATCAGTGATGGTCATGGTGATCAAGGAGGTGTCATACCCTTCGCGAATCAGGCGATCAAAGACCAGGATCATGCTCAATCCAGTGCCGGCAGCAGCAGCTTTCAGACGAACGGCTTGCCCTTTATCCAAGCGTTGTTTTGCAGCTTGTAAAGTGGCCCGCGCTTCACAGATAAAACGAAGTTGCACATCCTTGCCCTGAACGGAGTTGAGCAGAAGCCGGTCCCAGATGCAGGAAGTGCGGCTGATCTCAGGAGAGATCATCATGTAGGGGGCATTCATCGGGTCTCCGCCTTCCACAAAAGAGGCGCTGTCGGCACCTGAAGTCTCCAACAGGGCCTGAGCGTAGGGGTGGTCGGATCGCTCGAGAATGGAATTCTGATAGCTGATGAACTCCTGGCCATCATGGCCGGTTTTGGTTTCGGTGCTGGTGGTTCGTTTCAGTAGATGAAATGAGACCACCGCGAGCAAGCGCTTGAAAAAGGGGGCGGGTTTGGGTGGGGTGCTATTAAAAATTGCGCGGCGCAGGCTGGCTATAATGGCTTCAGCGATTTCGCTGTTGCCTTGTGAATATAAGAGGTTCACCGCCTCCATCGGAGTGACGGGCTGTTTGAGCAACAGGGATGGGTCTCCGATTTGTTTCAATGAAGCCGCACTCGTTTCCCTGCGGCTGGCCTGCTCGGAGGATGTCTCTTTGGGGGCGGATTCTGTAGGTGGTGTTGGCATAAAGGTGGTTTGCTACCTAGAGCGTTGCCCGAATCAGGCATTGCCTATTAATCGGCGTGTTTGAGCAGGAGGTGCTGGACTGCGGCCATCCCTGCGGTGTGTTGAATGCCCCAATGTTCGCTCGGTATGATTGTTTCGCTTTGGGCGCCGTCCAGGTGACTGCTCCAATAGGGCACAATGCCGTCGCTACTCACTGGTTTGGTTTTGTCCAGATTTCCGCCCTTGCCCTGGTCGCCGATGATCGAATGGTAGGGGATGCCGGGATCAATTGGCAGGCTATTGGCCAGGCTTAGAAAAGTGGTGCCGGGATCGAGAATTTCAACGCTGTTGGGCAGGCGGTTCCTACCTGTGCGAAACTCCGGGCGAGCATATTCGAGCGCTTCTCTATTGACCCGGTCCATGGTGATGGGATTTCCGATCAGCTTGGCCCCGAGTCGCCCCCAAAAACTGATGGCTGTTTCGCTGCCACGGAGGGATGCGTTGGCAAAGATGACCCGGGAGACGTCGGGCCGCGCCTTGAAGATGAGCATCTTGCTCAGGATGTAGCGCGATTCGTCGTGGAAGGGGATTTCCTCAGGTGGTTTGGGGAAGTAGGTGTTCCAAATTTTCATACCGCTGTTACTGATCAACAGTCGGGTAATATTACCTCCCAGACTGTGGCCGATGATGACGAAGTCTTTGTGATTGGGGTAATTTTTATTCATCTGGTCCATTTGCATACGCAGTTGGGATGCGGGTAAGGGGTAGGGTAAGCCGGTGGGATAGCTGAAGATCCAAAACTGGTATTTTTGCCGAATGCCTTTGTTATTTCTCAGGTGATTAATCATCGGCATCCAAGTGGCCTGTGAATCGCCAAGGCCATGAATGAAGATCACGGGAACCTTTCTCGGATCGTAAGGCTGGAGCCTGGATAAACGGGCGGAGTTTACGTATTTTTTTGGTGAAAACATCATGCCTCGTTGTGTTTTCTTAGGATTTGATTCCGCCATCGACAAAGCCAAAGGTGCTTGGAAATCGGTGGCCAGCGGGTAGTCGTGGCCATCGAGTGACAGGGTTTCCTTGTTCAGCGGATCGACAAATTCAATCGCACATTTATGCCCCTTGAAACGGAGCATTGCGGTCATGCCATAGTAGACGCGCTTTCCCTGGGCGAATTGGTCAATCTTGGTGTAATCAAAGTCTTTGCCAATCACAATCACGGGGGCTCCCATTCCCTCAGGTAGTACACGTTCTCCCACGCGTGTGCCTTTAAACCGATAGCGGTCCGACGGCAGCATATGGAACTTGGACGGATGGTATTCCGGACGTGGATCCGGAGGGGTGAGAGTGAAGCTCCAATTGCCCTTGTCCTTAGAAGGGCAGGACAGGGGTTTTTCCCAGGGCTTCAAACTGTCGTCTTCGATGATTTCCACGATCCGGGCGACAGCAAAATCATAATCAGACTGGGCCATGGTGTCGTCTGAGTCTTTAGCCAGTTTCAAGCGCGCTTCATTTGCTGAGTCGAGGTAGCGGCCCAATCGTGCCAGGGGTTGTTTGGAGAATGATCGCGTCGATCGGTAGAGATCTTTTTGCTGCGGGCTATCTGTAATCGCCCAAATTGGGCGCTTCGAAACCTTGGCGTATTGGCTGCATCCGACCAGCAAGATCAAGACGCTCATCAAGCCTAGAAAATGGCGTGTTGTTCGCATAACTTACACCATTTTTAAGGGACAAGAGCCCGCTAGTCAAGATTGGTGTGATGCCTTAGGGTGTGAATGAAAGCGATGGACGTTTATCAACCTTCCAGAGTTGGGTGCCCCACGAAAATATCAACTATGCTTCTGGGATGGATTCTTCAATCTGATAGTTTTGTTAGTATTTCAGCAGGATACGCTTCACTTCAGCCATACCCATTGGATGGAGAATACTCCAGTGTTCACTGGGGATGATTTTTTCACTCACAGCGCCATCCAGGTGGCTGCTCCAGTAGGGCACGATGCCGTCGCTGCTTACCGGTTTGGTGTGATCAAGGTTTCCTCCTTTGCCGCGGTCTCCAATGAGGGTGTGGTAGGGGATTCCGGCTTTGATGGGCAGGGAGTTGATCAAATTGAGAAACATGCTGTCAGGATTGAGGATTTCGACGCTGTTGGGCAGGTGTTTTCTGCCCAGCTGCTTTATTTCCGGCCGCACGTAGGCCAATGCTTCTTCGGTGTTTTGATCTTTCGAGAAGGGGTTGCCAATGAGCTTGACTCCCAGGCGCCCTGTAAAACTAGTCGCATCGTTACTGCCGCGGAGGGAGGCCGAAGCAAAGATGACCCGGCCAATATTGGGTTGGGCTTTGAAAATAAGCGCTTCGCTCATCAGTTTCCGTGTTTTGTCGCTGAAGGGTATATCTCCAGGATCCTTGGCATAATATTTGTCCCACACCGTCATTCCTGTGTCTGTGACCAACAGGCGGGTGATGTTCCCTCCCAGGCTGTGGGCGACGATGATTATATCCTTGTGCTTCGGATAACGTTTTTTCATCTCACCCAGTTGCGTTCTCAAGGCGGCGGCATTCATCGGGTAAGGCAGGCCTGTGGGGTAACTGAAGAACCAGAACTGGTAACGTTTTCGGATAGCAGCATCATTTCTCAGGTAATCAACCATGGGAGCCCAGGTGGCGGGGGAATTGCCCAGGCCATGAATGAAAAGAACCGGGGTTTTTTCGGCACTGTAGGGTTGGAGGCGTGCCAAACGTGCGGTAACCTTGTTTTTGGAGGGTGAGAACATTCCTGCGAGCTCCACTTTTTTCAAATTGAGTTCTGCCAGGGCCAGAGCCAGAGGAGCCTGGAAATCAGCAGCCAGCGGGTAGCTGTGATTGTCGAGTGAGGTATTTTCTGTGGATAGTGGATCGATCAACTGAATTACGCACTTTTGTCCCTGAAAACGAATCACTGCGGTCAAGCCATAAAATCTCAGTTTTCCGTTCTTGGGGGGACGGGAGACTTTTTTGAAGTCAACGTTTTTGGCAACGGCGATGACCGGGGCGCCCAAACCTTTTTTCAGTTTGTGTTCTCCCACCAGCTTGCCCTTGAAGTCATAGCGGTCAGCTGGAGAGATGTCATAGTAAGAAAGATTCTTTTTCTGTCGCTGGTTCACGGGCTTGAGGCTTAGGCTCCACTTGCTTGTATCGCCGGAGACGCAGGTCAGTGGAGCGTTCCAGGGACGTAGTCCTTCCTCATGGATAATCTCAACAATTCGGGCGACCGCAAAGTTGTAATCGGATTGAGCTGAGGCATTGGACGGATTTTTTGCCAGTTGCAATCGTGAGGTATTAGCTGAATCCAGATAGAGTCCCAGTTTTGCGAGCGGATGCTTCTTGAGCAGCTTCATCGATTTGTACAAATCCTTTTGTCCGGCGGTGACTGCCACAGCTGAGACGGATTGTTTTCTGGCTTTGGAATAATAGCTGCAGGCGGGGAGCAAAAGTAAAATCGCCAGCAAGCATAAAATATGACGTGTTATTTGTGTAAGAAGGCGCATAAGTATTTTATTATAAAGGAGAAAACATGTAAGAGGATAAGGTTTGGTTTAAAAAGGATCCGAGTTAAAAATGACAGAATCGGAGCTCTGTCCCACCTTTCTGTCTCACAAAATGCTTATCAAGCCTGGGCTACTTGTCTGTTTTGCCGACAAGTCCTTCCCTGATTGATTTCTGAAGCGGTTGACCTATCCACAGGCGCATAATCGCATGGTAAAAATCATCACCTGGAATCATTTCAAAATCTTCTCCATCTACTTCCACGTGCATGCCTTTGCCTGGGATATAATCAATATTAATGGTACTGTATTTTTTTAGTGATGTTCCCCCATGAAAACACGCCATGAAATCAGTGAGTCCAGAGGCAAACTTCACCCGTTCCTCTTCAGTGAAGTTAATCACGATGTTTTTTTGGATCGTCGATACGAATCGTTTTTCACTCACACTGTGCAACATCGTGATGTGGATGCGTTTCGGGTCACGATTAAGCATTATGGTGTCAGCATCCCGGGTCTTTTCAGTCAGATAGAGGGCGACGACATAGACGTTGAAGCCCCATTTTGCCCTGACAGCTGTTCCGTTGAGAAGGACTTTGTTTTTATTGATGGCAATGATTTCCGGGAGAAGGATGCCTTTGACATGGCCAGCTTTGGCAGAGGTGCAAAAGACGCCTAAAATTACAGCGCACACAAGTAAGCGGAACCAGGGACGGGTTTTTATAAATTTCATAAAATATAGATTTTAAAGTAGTAGAACAGGGGGGTCTGTCAAGGTAAGTGCTTTGCCATTTGGAAAAATTAGGGCTGGAGTGAAGCTTGCCCCAGTGCGGGCTACTTTTCCTTAAACAGCACTTGCAAAAGGCCATATTTTGTGCGAATTCCATGACTTCTCTCGCAACAGTCTGAAGCTGGAAGGGAGAGGTGCGTAGTTTTGTGTAGTTCTGCTGTTCAAATCTGCTTAATTATGCTCTAAAATTAAAATTATCTACCATTCATCGAATGTCTATGGACGCATGATGAGGGATACTTGGTTTACATGGACAAGGAAAAAATTGCTATCATTGGAATGGGCTGCCGCTTTCCCGGTAAGCTTAATGACGTTGAATCGTACTGGGATTTTTTGCTCGAGGGCAAGGATGCTGTAGTGGAGGTTCCTGAGGATCGTTGGAATATAGAGCGTTTTTACGATGCCGAGCCTGGTCTGGCAGGAAAATCTGTCGCCAAGCGGGGTGGATTCATTGAAGGGATTGATCAGTTTGACCCACAGTTTTTCGGGATTTCACCACGTGAAGCTCCTTACATTGATCCGCAGCAGCGCTTGTTGTTGGAGACGGCCTATGAGGCCATGGAAGATGCTGGCATCATTCTTGATCTGGAGAATGGAACGGACATCGGTGTGTTCGCCGGAATCTCGCACACGGATTATCAGAGTATCCAGGGCAGTGCAACTGACCGTACCGGGATTAGTCCTCATTCGCCAACTGGCAATGCTCACAGTATCGCCGCTAACCGGATCTCTTATTGTTTTAATCTTCTCGGGCCAAGTATCGCCATGGACACGGCCTGTTCGTCGGCTCTGAGTGCGGCTCATGTCGCTTGTGAACAATTGCTCGCAGGGCGCTGTGAAATGGCACTTGCCGGCGGAGTGACCGTGATGATCACTCCGGATGGATTTATCGGATTCTCGCAAGCGGGAATGTTGTCCCCTGAAGGCAAATGCCGAGCCTTTGATGCAAAAGCCAGTGGTTTCGTTCGAGGTGAAGGTGCAGGCATGGTTTTGCTGAAGCCGCTGTCAAAGGCGATTGCAGATGGTGATACGATTCATGCGGTTATCAGTGGGTCCTCCACGAACCAGGATGGTCATACCAATGGGATTTCGCTTCCCGGTGAAGATGCGCAGAGACGTCTGGTGAAAGATGCCTGTAAGGATGCCGGCATTGAGCCAAACAGCATCGGCTACGTGGAAGCACACGGAACGGGAACCGCTGTAGGTGACCCGATCGAAGCTCACGCTCTTGCCGGAGCTTTGTGTGAGGATCGTCCATCGGATGCGCCTTTGGCGATTGGTTCGGTGAAGTCGAATTTAGGGCACTTGGAAACGGCGGCTGGTGTTGCTGGCTTGATCAAGGCGGCTCTAGTGGTCAGTCGTGGGCAAATTCCACCGAGCCTGCATTTCGAAAAGCCAAGTGAGCACATTGATTTTGAGGAGTGCAAACTCCGGGTGCCGGTTGAAGTGGAAGATTTCCCGGATACGAATGGTGGCCCTCGCCGTGTTGGAGTGAACTCCTTCGGTTTTGGTGGAGCCAACGCCCACATTATTCTTGAAGAGCCGCCAGCCAAGGCTGCTGTTAAGAAGAGCTCGGCAAAACTTGATCGCCCATGGCCATTGATGCTTGCGGCCCGTTCTGAAGAGTCGCTGAAAATGGCGGCAACGGAATTGAGTGACTGGCTGGAAGCTCACGGAACGAGTAACGGCTCGGCATCCTTGTTGCCTGATCTGGTTTATACACTTGG
>DAOUQC010000116.1 GCA_030625775.1 Verrucomicrobiota bacterium | reverse complement strand
CAGAAAGAAACCGGGCAGTCCTACACCACTCCGTATGTGACGGAAATCGACGGCAAAAAAACCATTGTCATCTGGGGGGCGGATCGCCTGACCGGTCACGATCTTGAAAACGGGAAAATTTTATGGACTGGTGAAGGCTTCAATCCGGAAGACAAGCCCATGTGGCGTGTTATAGCCTCTCCTGCTTTCACCGAAGGCATTGCGGTGATCCCCTTCGGCCGGACCAAATTCTGTGCGGGTGTGCAACTCGGCGGCAGTGGTGATGTCACAAAAACTGCGCGCCTTTGGGAGCGTAAAGATTTGGGAGCTGATTGCCCGACGCCGGTGGCACATGGGGGTAAGGCTTACATTTTATCCGATCGTGGCCAGATCAACTGCGTTGATGCCAGAACCGGAAAGGATCTCTGGAAGGGGGCCATTCCCCGGGCAAGCTCAAAATATTATTCGTCTCCGATCCTTGCAGGAGACCTGCTCTATTGCGCAAGGGAGGACGGGGTGATAGCGGTCGTCAGAGTGAGCGACGGCGGCATGGAGGTTCTCGCGCAGAATGAAATGGGCGAGCGCGTGGCAGCCGCGCCCGTCCCCATCAATAACAAGCTTTTGATTCGGGGTGTTGAGCATCTTTTTTGTCTGGGCGGTAAATAAAAACGACGTGGCAGCATGAACGTTAGCGATTTTAATTTAATCATCGCAGAGTGGTAGTTTTTGCTGCGTAATCGCGGTTCGTAGTGTATAATACACAGGGTATAGACTGGCTTTCCTGTGCTTGAAAATTAACCGCTTGGAATCATGACTATTGAAACGCTTACTGAATTTTTTGGATGGATCACTGTCATCAACATGGGATTGCTGATGTTTTCTACCCTGATGATTTTTCTATTGAGGGGGGTGGCTATTAAAATGCATTCCAAAATGTTCGACCTGGATGAAAAGGATCTGAACCGGGCATATTTTCAATATCTCGGCACCTTTAAGATTTTAGTGATCGTATTTAATCTCACGCCCTATATTGCGTTGAAGCTTATCAGCTAGCTTTTTATTTTGGATTTTTTCAGCGGCGCGCTGCTTAGGCGACGACACATGCCATGGGGCCATTAATCGCGATATTGTTCAGCATTGCTGCGTTTTTATTATTGGCGCTGGTGGTTCTCACAGTGAGAGAGTTTGTTTGTCTGCTCACCTATCTCTGGAGACGGGCGCTTTGCGTTGGTTTTTATATCATGATGGGTGCGGCTGGGTATTTCGGATCAAAGCTCTACCTGGATCCTCTGTCAGCCGCCGCACTCGGACTCCTGATCGTCTTTATTTTAAATGCGTTCAGTTATCGCTCCTATCGCAAGGACTATCAGGAATTGCTGGCCAAAAGCGGCCTGGGTGACAGTCGGCGCATCGGTCGCAAGAAGTTGCTCGAGGTTTATCGCCTGGGCGGCAAAAGCACCGATTGGTGTGAGCTGTGTGGTGAAGGCGGGCTGACCTTGGATATTCATCACACCTTGCCCCTTTCAGAGGGTGGTAATAATGAGCTTTCAAATTTAAAATTGCTCTGTCCCAATTGTCACCGCCGGATGCATGACGAAATGAGGAGGTGAGAGCGGGCTTGCAGTCGAGTTGCCAAGGGGCAGGAGTCTAAGCATTACAAAGAGCGAGTCTTTTTATAATAGGGCATGCTGCCGAGGGATTATAAGCTACCCGGTAAGAAGGGAATCGATGCATTAGCATTGAACTTCGAAAGAAAATAACCCCAAACATCGAACTCAAAGCGGGTAAGCTCTGAGAAGTGAACCGCGATTTGTTGTTCGTCATCAAAAAATGAAAATAATAACAAACCTGAAAAAAATGCCGTTTCTTATCGCAGTGGCCCTGGCCTTCACCGGATGTTCGAAGCAGTCACAGCTCGACATCGTAGGCGAGTGGAAAATCAATGCCGGCAAGTCGGCGCTCGAAGTCATCAAGGCTGGAAAAATGGATGCCGGAAAAATGGAGCAAGTGAAGCAGAGTATCAGCCAGCGCATTGAGCGTTTCACCATCACTGTTGATGATAAAAACTTAAGTGTTAAAGGAAAAAAACTTCCTTATCACATTGTTTCAGAATCCCCCACCGAGGTGGTCACTGAAGCTGAGGCAGAAGGACTGAAAGTGATTTTAACTTTCTCAGCCTACGATGACGAAAGCATCACCATCAAGTCATCGGCAACGAATGATATGGATTATTACGTCTGGGACAAGACGGCTCCATGACGTTGTTGGTGAAATTAAACTCGATTGGCATGTAAATATGGCGGATCAGAAATGGCAGGCTGGTGTATAGGAGGGGTGGTGTATCTTGTCATCAAAGCCGATTTTCTTCCTTAGAGTGTTGGCATCACGGTTTGTCTCCAGGCAAGATGTCAGGCCAGCAGCATGAAGAGCATGAAATACGAAGGCAATATCCGCAAAATGAGAGTCTCTCTGAATCAGGAGGGGGAAGTCGACTACCGCCTGCCTTTGTGTGAAGTACTCGATCCGGCTTGTCAGGTGCCGATGAATGAATTGATCGGCCGCACCGTGCGAATCGAATTTCAAAACCAGATCCACTGTGTGGTCTCGGGCAAGTTGATTAGGAAATCTTTCGGAGACGGCATGAGTTATGATGCATTCATGAATTCGCCGATGGCGGTGCCGAGCATCATCCGTCCGGAATTAAGCCGCATCCACGAAGGTATCGCTTTGCGGGATGCGGAGTGGGAACGTGAGCATCATCTGAAGCCGCACGTGGTTTATTTGTCCAAGACCAGTGGTGTAAAAGTAGGGGTGACGCGCGATACCCAGATCCCCACCCGTTGGATTGATCAAGGAGCGAGCGAGGCGATCTTGCTGGCGGAGGTTCCTTATCGTCAGCTGGCCGGCTTGATCGAAGTGGAGATGAAAGAGCACATGTCCGATCGGACCAATTGGAGGAACATGCTCAAAAATATCAGCGGTGAGGTGGATTTGCTAGAAGCAAAAGACGAAGCGCTGGATCTGCTGCCGGAAGAATATCACGAATTCATTTCGGACAAGGATGAAATCACCCGGATTAATTATCCGGTGATCGCTTATCCAGAAAAGGTAGTCAGTTTGAAATTGGATAAAGTGCCGGTGATCGAAAAAAAGTTAATGGGAATCAAAGGCCAGTATCTGATTTTCGAAGAAGGAGCGGTATTGAATTTGAGAAGCCACTCGGGATACCGGGTGGTGATTGAAGGGTGAGGGATGGCATATGGTATGAAAATAATACCAGCGCAGTAATTCTGGAAGCGGGAGGATTGGGAGGCATCGCATACGGGAGAAAAACGGCTTCTGCAGATTGTTAGTATGTTCTCTGGACCCTTGCTACATAAGTTAGCGGCAGTTTATACTCATCTGAGAGACTTCTTTTTTCACTGCAGCTTTCAGCTCTTTCGGTGCCAGCACTTTGGCCTGTCCGCCCCAGCTCAAGATCCAGCGGGTGATTTCTTTCAGGTCGCCCAATTCAAGGGTCATTTCTATTTCCGAGCCGTCTTTTTTGATTGCTTTGATGTCCTGGCTTGGATGCCAGCGTCGTTCGCTGACCACTTGGGCTGCCCAATCATAAAATCGAATACAGATTTTGTATTTCGATCCGTCTGCGTGGGTGTTTTCCCAGATTCCAAAGCCGGCCAGGTGCTCGCTAAGTTTGAATTCACCCGGAATGACAAACCTTTTCGATCTGGATATCTGGAGTCCGGTGATGCGTTGCAGAGCGAAGGTCCGCTTTTCCTTGCGCGCAAGATCATGGCCAACCACATACCATCCTCCGTCCACTTCGGCGAGGTGATAGGGTTGTAGGCGGCGTGCTTCCTTTTTCTTGGAGTTAAGCTTTTTGTAATCGAAGCGGATCTCGTAACTTTTTAATACGGCATCTGCAAGTTTCTCAAACTGGCGCACATCGGCAACCATGGCTCCCGGCTCTTTCACTGAAACTGCCTGGTCAAGATCCGACCACCTAAAGGTGACGTGTCCTTGTAAGGAAGAGGCAAGTTGTCGGAAACTCTGGCGAAGCTCTGCTTCCAGGGGAGTGCCTTGCAGAGGTTCCAGAGCTTTCCTGGCCAGGAACAGAGCGACCACATCCTCGGCGGTAGCCTTGAACATCGGAAAGTCCTGCACCGGCTTGTTGTAATAATAACCATGCCGGCTTGCTTCATATACCAGAGGCAGCTTCAGCTCGTTCTGCATGTAGGTGATGTCGCGCTGAATTGTCTTCTGGGTTACTTCAAGTTTTTCAGCGAGTTTCTTGCAGTTGGGATACTTGCCGCGACGGATTTCATCATGGATCTTAAAGAAGCGTCCAATGGGAGCCCGTGCATTGCTCTCTCGCGTTGTCGAACCGGTTGCAGAGGTCATAATTATTTAATTAAAGTGAATTACCTTCTTTCGTCTTACTCCTCCCCCACAAACTGTCCCACCCCGGCAAAATTCCAGAATTGTCATTTCGAGGCAAGATTAATCGGCGTCACCCCATTAGTGTCCTACCCCGAGTGATAGGGTGAGACATATGAAAAAGAACCACACTGAAATAGCCTACATCCTCGATCGCTCCGGGTCGATGGATCATATCACCGAAGCTGCTATATCCTCATTCAACGAATTTTTAAAGGAGCAGAAAAAAGAGGCCGGAGAAGTTACCTTCACCCTGGTATTATTTGATGATGAGTATCTTTTACACGCCGACGCAGTTCCTATTACTGAGGTGGTCGAGCTGGATACGAGTAGCTATGTGCCTCGGGCTATGACAGCTCTGCTTGATGCGATTGGTTGCACTATAGACAACATTGGTAAACGCCTTGCTTCAATGAAGGGGGGCGAAAGACCAAGTAAGGTGGTGATTGCTATCTTCACCGACGGTCTGGAAAATGCCTCGACTGATTACACGCTCAAGAAAATTTCTAAAATGATTAAACATCAGCAAGATAAGTATAGCTGGGAATTTCTATTTCTCGGAGCAAATCAAGACGCTATCGCTTCCGCAGGGAGGATGAATATCCCTGCGCGCAATTCATCCAACGTTCTCTTTAGCAGCACCGGGTTATCGTCAGGTGGTTCGGCGATCTCGCGGAAGATGAGGTCGATACGACTGAGCGAGGCGGGAATCCGGAGTGAGGATTTGAATGCGTCTTTGTCCGATATTGTGTCTGAGGAGGAAGGAAAATTGGAAGGCAAGAAAGGATCGTGATTCATAAGACATATCTCAAAAATGAAACGCCACAGAAGGTTCGCCTTTCTTCTGATCGACGGATGCATGTGCCTTCCCGGTAGCAAATCCTATGATGAAGAAGGTCTATCCAGTCTAGCAGAGAAGTTGGGCCTAAAGCCCGTTTCCGTCCAAATGTTCTGGTTGCAGGGTAATTACACAGCTCGTTTTAATGCCCGGCACAAATTATGGGGGCATGTTTTCAGTGGTAGATGCAAGGCTGTTTTGGTGCAAATCGACAAAGGAGATTATTTTTGTAATTTGCTCGATTATATTCATCTCAACCCGCTGCGGGCAGGAATAGTTAAATTGGCGGACGGCCTGGATCGATTTCCCTGGAGCAGTCTTGCCTTTTACCAAACATCTCTTTCGCGCAGGAAAAGCTGGCAGGAGGCCAAATTGGGATTTGATGTGAATGGCTTGCAAGACAATGCCGCAGGACGGCGAAAATTTCTACAAGCTCTGGTATGGCGAGCCGGTCTGGAAGAAGCTGAAAAAGCAGGTTTGACTGAGATCGAAGAGCAAGGCTTACAGGCGACTTTGAGGCGCGGCTGGTATTTCGGGAATCAGGAGTTCCGTGAAAAATGCTAATTTTGGCAAAAGTGGTAATCAAGAAGAAAGCGAAAAACCCCAACTACTGTGGGGACGAATTGAAAGGACATGGGGAGCAGAGGGCTGAGGAAATAGCAAAGAAGGGATTGCTTCTCATTGGTTTGGAAGAAAAGGAATTGGACAAAATTGCAAAAGCGGATCAACGGAAGGCGTTGGTGGCACTTGCGATCAAGCAGGAAACCAGAGTGCGTAACGCTTGAAAATGGGAGTCAGTACAGGAGTAAGTCGATATGCGAGCCAAGCGAAGAGAGGGCCTGAAAAGAGTAGGAAACAAAGGGGGTTGTTTCAAAAAATGATCGAATAAATTGCAATAATATTCTCTGACCCCTTATACTGACCCCTTATATTGGTAATCTGCCTTGGATTGTTATTGTCGTTAAAGTGGTAAAAGAATATTGGGTCTCCATCCTTATGCTTTATCCTGCTTTTTATTTTGGACAGTAGTGCCTTACTCCCATTACAAATGAAAGGACTCAAATAGTGTTTAGTGATGAAAAGAGCGTACTACTCAAAATCTATTGCTAACTTTTGCAGGGAACACCCAGCAAAAATTCTAGGAACGATGGCTCAAAACCATAGTTTTGCGCTTGAAGGGACTCAGCGCGATGCCTGGATGGAACAGACTGACCTCTTGCAGAATGTTTTGAAACCCTACAAGGGCTCCATTTACTATGAGTTTTCAATTCCGAGAATGGGCAAGCGAATCGATGCTTTGGTTATCATTGGTGCGGTGATTTTTGTTATAGAATTCAAAGTTGGCGCCAAAGAGTTTCTCTCTGCCGACCTGGATCAGGTGACAGACTACGCGCTGGATTTACGAAATTTTCACGAGGGTAGCCATCAGGCTGTGATCGCACCAGTGCTTGTGTCTACTCAGACTAAGAAATCGGATACTGTTCCTAATAGGGTCCCAGCAGATAATCTTTTTTTGCCAGTAAAGACAAATTCGGCGGAACTAGGAAAAGTTTTAGATGAAGTTTTAAAATTGGTTCCTGATGCCGGTTTGGATGCTAAGGCTTGGGAGAGCAGTGGTTACAAGCCCACTCCCACGATAATCGAAGCAACTTTGGCTTTGTATAACGGCCATTTAGTGTCTGAGATATCGCGTAGCGATGCAGGTGCTATCAATATGAGTGAAACCTCGGCTTCGGTTGCTGACATTATCAAGGGAAGTCGAGATAAGGCTCAAAAGGCTGTTGTTTTTGTGACAGGAGTGCCAGGAGCGGGCAAAACCTTGGTCGGTTTGAATATTGCCACCACTCACATCAACAAAGACGATGATCTTTACAGTGTATTTCTGTCGGGCAATGGTCCGTTAGTGGCTATTTTACAAGAGGCCCTTGCGCGAGATAAGGTGGCTAGAGAAAAAGCCAAAGGAAATAAAATTAAAAAGGGGGCTGCGCGAAGTGAAGTTAAAGCTTTTATCCAAAATGTGCATCATTTTCGAGACGAAGGTTTGGTCGACAAATTAAAGCCCCCCGTGGAACATGTCGTTCTGTTCGACGAAGCTCAGCGTGCCTGGAATATAAAGCAGACCAGTGATTTCATGCAGCGCAAAAAAGGGCAGCCTGGTTTTGATCAATCTGAGCCGGAGTTTTTAATTTCTTGCATGGATAGACACAAAGATTGGGCTGTAGTGGTTTGTCTTGTAGGCGGTGGACAGGAAATTAATACCGGTGAAGCTGGTATTGCTGAATGGGTGAGAGCCTTGGAGCGATCGTTTCCGAAGTGGAAGATGTTTATCTCGGATCAGCTTACCGATAGTGAGTATGGAGGGGGAGAATTGATCAAGGAGCTGCGCGGCAAGCCCAAAGTTGAGTTTTTGCCGCAGTTGCATTTGAAAACTTCAGTGCGATCATTTCGGAGCGAAAAGGTATCGCTGTTTGTGAAGCAGTTGTTGGATTTGGATCATGATCTGGCAAAAGGAACTCTGCGGCAGGTCCAAGATAAGTATCCAATCGTGCTGACGCGGGATTTTGACACTGCGCGTCATTGGCTACGTGAGCAGGCTCGAGGCTCTGAGCGATACGGTATGCTTGTTTCATCGCAAGCGGAGCGTTTAAAGCCTTATGCCATTCACGTCAAGGCCCCTATGAATCCAGTGAATTGGTTTTTGAACGGCAAGGATGACATTCGCTCGTCGTACTATTTGGAAGATGTTGCCACGGAATTCGCTGTGCAGGGTCTTGAGTTAGACTGGACCTGTGTGGCCTGGGATGCCGACTTCAGGTATACTCCTGAAGGTTGGAAGCATTGGTCGTTTCGTGGAAATAAGTGGCAGAGAATAAACAAAGAAGAGCGGCAGATGTATTTGAAGAACGCGTATCGGGTACTGCTGACAAGGGCTAGGCAGGGGATGGTAGTTGTTGTGCCTGAGGGGGATGCTGATGATGCGACCAGGCCGCCCGGGTTTTATGACGAAACTTACGGGTACTTTCAGCAGTTAGGATTAAGAGTGGTATAATATGGAAATAGTATCTGCTTGGAAAGCAAAGGTGAAATCTGAGGGGTCAGTGATTGAGGAATAGGGGTCAGGAGAATATTTTTGCAATCTTAGATTTTTTCAGTGGTGCCCCGTCTTGGACTTATCATCGCCGCTGAAGCGGCAACACTCCAGGGGCGATGAAGGGCTTGCCCGGTTGGGTAGGGACGATCCTAGCGATTTATAAATCTTCACAACGAATTTTGAGAAGAGGGTTGCTGGATTTATTACTTGTGTAAATTATAATAACTTGATAAATAAGCCTGAATGAATGAGGCTTTCCAATACCAGAGGCTGATTCTTGGGTATCACGGCTGTGATAAAGGTGTAGCCGAGGAGGTGCTCAAGGGAGAGGCGTCTTTGGAAGAAAGTGACAATTCCTATGATTGGCTGGGCACGGGAATCTACTTTTGGGAGCACGGTCCTGAAAGAGCGTTGGAATGGGCGGAATATCGCAAGAAGGCAGGAAAAATAAAGCAGCCAAGCGTGATAGGGGCAGTCATACATCTGGGACGTTGCTTTGACTTGATGGATCGCAAAGCTACCAAAATGCTTAGCAAGGCATTCATAGGCTTTGAAAAAGCTATGGAAGGATCAGGATATGAGATTCCAGGGAATGAGCCAGTTTCAGTCAATGACAATGACAGCATTTTGCGCAAACTCGATTGTTCTGTGCTGAACTGGGCAATGAAGAGCTTTGATGATTCTAATGAAGAGGGGAGTTTTGATAGTGTGCGGGGATTATTTCAAGAAGCCGAGTTGGCCTATGAAGGATCAGCTATTCGAATGAAATCACACATTCAAATTGCCGTGCGCAATCAGGCTTGCATTCTTGGCTATTTCAAACCAGTATAAAAACATGGCATCGCGGAACCGACAGATAGCATCAAGCATCTCTTCTTTTGTCGATCTCGAGCAGGGTTGGGCAAAGGTAGAAAAACGCCTTGATCAAATGACGCCCGAGGAAAAGCTGCAAACCTTGGTGGATGCAGGTATTTTGACCGAGAAGCGTAATGTGAGGAAACCTTATCGAGGAGTATTCCGTAAGGTCAAGTCGGCGGCTAAGTGAAAGGCCGAACTGGTACCCCGCCTTGGATTAGTTCATTCACTCGCGGACTCGTTCACAAACCTTTACGGGTAAGGCTTCGCCAGATTGTGAGCGCTATCGCGCCAAGGGGTAATCGAACTGCGTTTGAACCCTAAGTCAGGGGCATAAAAAAAGCATGGTATGAACCATGCGTTTTCCAGTGGTACCCCGCCTTGGATTGGTTCATTCACTCGCGGACTCGTTCACAAACCTTTACGGGTAAGGCTTCGCCAGATTGTGAGCGCTATCGCGCCAAGGGGTAATCGAACGGCGTTCGAACCCTAAGCCGGGGGCATAAAAAAAGCATGGTATGAACCATGCGTTTTCCAGTGGTACCCCGCCTTGGATTGATGCGAAGGTGCGCATCTTTACGAGTAAGGCTTCGCCAGATTGTGAGCGCTATCGCACCAAGGGGTAATCGAACGGCGTTCGAACCCTAAGTCGGGGGCATAAAAAAAGCATGGTATGAACCATGCGTTTTCCAGTGGTACCCCGCCTTGGATTCGAACCAAGAACCTGCGGATTAAGAGTCCGTTGATCTACCGTTGATCTAGCGAGGCATTGCTCTGAGATGGTATTTTTAAATGAATCTTGGGGGTTTTGCAAGCGGGGGAAGCCAAAATGATGACTTGGAACTGAACGGGGGCTGGCGAGTCAATACCCGAACATCATTTGCCGGGCTTTCCGAAGCGTTTCTTGAAAACCGGATCCTTGTTTTGAAGGCGCCTCAGTTCTCCGGGCGGAATCAATGC
>DAOUQC010000045.1 GCA_030625775.1 Verrucomicrobiota bacterium | reverse complement strand
TGTTTGGATGATGGCCGGGTAGCTGAACTCGGCTTTTTCCTCCTGTTCCAATACGGCGACCTTGCGCCACTCCTTGCCGTCTTTGGAGATGGCGAGATTGAGCAGGCCGCGCCGTCCCCAGCCGGTTTTACCGGAACCGAGGTGATTGTAAATCATCAGGAATCGACCGTCGTGCAGGGTCACCACATCAATGCCGGAGTTCGGATTTGGCAGGCCGATCGACTCCATCTTGCTCCAGGTTTTGCCCTGATCCGATGACCATGAGGTGGTGATGCCGGCGCGTTTGCTGCGGCAGAGAACCTGAAGCTTGCCATTCTTGTGTTGCAGGATGGTGGGCTGGATGGCACTGAACTTCTCTTTTTTGTTAATCGGGCCGACTCGTTTCCATGTTTTGCCGAGGTCATCTGTCTGTTCAAAATGAACCGTCCAACCGTCGTATTCAGTACTGGATCCACACAGCAGTGTTTTGCCGTCATCCAGTATGACGGGTTTGCAGCGCACTGGCCCATCAATGCCCTCCGGCAAACGTCGCCGTTCGCGCCAAGTGCGACCGCGGTCATAGCTGACCATCATTTCTCCCCACCATTTGCTCGGTGATGGCCCGACTTTAAAAAACAGCAGGGTAGGGGCATCTCCCGCTGGTTGGTAAAGCACGGGATTCCAGCAGGGGTATTGTTTGCCTTCGTATTGGATGCCGTTTGCGACTTCCTTGGGGCGGCTCCAGTTCGCGCCATCGTGATAACTTACCCAGATGCCGACGTCCTGGGCACCTTCTTTTTTTCCGCCGAACCAGGTCGCTACCAGGCCGCGGGAGGTAAGGCAGATTGATGAAGCGTGGCACTGGGGAAACTTTGCCTTGGTGAAAACAAAGTCCTCACTGACGAAGCCGGGGAATCTTGGTTTTGTTATAGGTTTGGGATCACGGGCTTTTAATTGGTCGCCGGAGTAAGTGATGCAGTCATCGTGTTTGATGTGGTAGATGCGCCCGTTCTCCGCGCCGACCAACAGGTCAGGCTTGCCGTCCTTGTCGAAATCGCAGACAGCCGGGCTGGAGGTGTGACCGGCAACATTGCGTTCGGCGAGATTGCCGATTTTTTTCAAGATGATCTTTCCGTCGGGAGCATCTTTGCAGTTACGATACCAGGTGGCGTTTTGTGAATTGACCAGGATGTCCTTGCGGCCATCGCCATCCCAGTCAACCACGGCAAGTTTATAACGACCGGAGCCGCCGGCAGACTTGGTATTGAGTTGGATTGCTTGCAGGTCTTCGTCGAGGAAGATGCGTTGAGGAGATCCTTTTTGTTCAAAGAGGGAGAGGTAGCCTTCTCTATCGAGTGCGACAATGTCCATCGACTTGTCGCTGTTCCAGTCAATAGCGATGGGGGTGGTTCGCCACTGGGTGGTGGGAATCTTTTCGTTTTTGTCCCACCAGAACCAACTTGGATTCGATTGTGGTGAAATTTCAAAAATCCGATGAACAGCTGAGTGCGATTTGTTTTTAGGGTTTTCGATTTCAAAGCGGTGTAATTGCCCCCAAATTCCGTTCACCAAAAGATCGGGCTTTTTATCGTAATCCCAGTCGGCTACCGATAGCGTGGAATACCCCCACTTGGCTTCACAAGGTCCCTGGATCGATCCGTTGGGTCCTGCCATAATCCGGAATGGCTTGCCTTTGACTTCGAGTAATCTGGGGGCATCCCATTTTGGTAAGCTGTTTTTACCTTTGCCCAGGTTTTTAAAAATTCCGATGTAACCCGCCGTATTTCCGCAGAGGATGTCTTCGTCACCGTCTTCATCCCAGTCGTAGGCGAAGGGGGTTGCCAGAGCGCCAAATTTCAGTGTATCGGCTTGTTGTTGGAAATAGACAGGTTGTATGAAGACAGGCATTCCTGCTTTGTTTTTTCCTGTGTTCTCCACCAGCGCAACACGGCCATCTTCATCTCCCACGATCAAATCCAGATCGCCATCTCCATCCCAATCGTAAGCCGTCGGGGTGATCATTTGCAGATCCATCGTCAGCGGTTTTTCATCGGAATTGGTCATTTTTTGACCCGAAGCATAAATGGGTTTTTTCCGCTCACCAATATTCTCAAAATAGGTGAAGCCATCCAGGAATTCACCGCAGATCAAATCCAGATCACCATCGCCATCCCAATCAGCGAAGTTTGGGGAAGGCCTGCCATATACATCAATGTCTCCACCGCCTGCTCTGATTTGTGTCGGCTCATCCGCATAATCAGGTTCTTTATCTGAGCCTTCATTTTTCAGCCAATAAACATAGCCATGCAACGGCCCGTTACGCCAGCGCCCCTGCGCGTCGTAGGCATGATCCCATCCGTAATCCGACCAGTCACCCACCCCGATGATCAAATCCTGATCGCCGTCACCATCATAATCCACATAACGCCACATGTTGCCGCGCACGCCGTTTTTGTAGACGTTGGTTTTTTTATAGATCTTTTTTGGTTTGTCGAAATCAAACTTTCCACTCTTGGCATCGCGGGGGAATTCGTAACCGGGTTTTAAAATGTGTGGTTTCCCGTCGACATAGCTGACCTGGAAATTATGCGTTGTTTTTCCAATGTGCACCCCGGCTTTGAATACCGGCATTTTCACCTTCGGATCCTGACTGGGATTCTCGAAAAAATATACGCCGTTGGTCGGGCTGTCCGGACAGGCGACCAGCAGATCCATATCGCCATCGCCATCATAGTCCATCGGCATCGGCCAGGCCCACAGACCGACACCTAAATCGACTTTTAATCCGGGATTGTTGTATTTCAGTGGCTCAAGATCAGCGTGCAAATATGATTGCGTGAGCAATGTCAAAGCGCCGCAGAGAAGAGGGAGGGTTTGTTTCAGTGATTTCATAGCTAAGGGGGTGATTGGATTTGAATTATTGCCACCAGCGATCCGTGGATTCGCGGTCTTTTTTGGCGAGGATTTGTTGCAGGCTGTTGTGTATATGGTTTTGCATGGCAGCCGAAGCCTGTTCGGCATCACGTTTTTTGATTGCTTTTAAAATACGTTCATGATCAGCCGAGGTGTTGTTCAAAACTTCGATCTCGAACTCATGCCGGTCCGCTTCAAAAATGCGGGTCAGGATATGGGAGTCACCGACGACTTTCATAATGCGCCGATTGCGTGAGGCTTCGATGACCATCATGTGAAAAGCGAGATCGAGGTGATGAAACTCTTTCGCGGCTGTTTTCCCCGCGCTTGCCTTGCCGCTGCTTTTGACTTTCGCCACCCACTTCTTTAAATCTGCAAGATTTTCCTCTAGATCGCAAATCTGCCAGTCGGCAGCACGTTCGGCTGCCTTGCCTGCCGCGTAGGCTTCCAGTGCTTCGCGGGTTTCATAAAGCTCAATGGCTTCATCGCGACTCAGTGAGCGCACCACGGCGCCCAGTTGCGGGATGAGTTCGACAAAACCTTCACTCGCCAGTTGCCCGACGGCTTCTCGAACCGGGGTGGCGCTGATACCGATTTCTTTGCCCAGGCTGCCATAGGAAAGTCGGGAACCTGGAGGCAGAGAGGAATCCAGGAGTTTGCTGCGAATATAGTCGTAGGCTTGTTGAGATCGATTGGAGGGCATATTCTATAGAAGTCTATAGAATGATATATCAAAAATAAAAAAAGGGCAAATTAAAATAATAAAAGAAGCACTCCAGTTCCTAAATAGCCATTGACGGGTGGGTGAAAAATTGTCGATGATGAGTTTGTTGCCTTGCTTGAAATTTTTGAAACCGCATGTCATGACAGTTGCACCCGTGCCTGCATCACCTCTCAATGAGCTGGAATCATTTCTGAAGATTGCAGCGGATTTTCATTTGGGTGAACTGATGACCGAGAGTCAGCATCCGGATACTCTGCAGCTTTCGGCTTTGGCCGGGCATGATCTTCCGGCAGCAATCGATGTGCTCAAACAGGTAGACCTGGCTGCGCTGGAAAAAATGAGTGAGCTTTCTCACTTGCTCATTCCTATGGCTGAAGAAATTCACCGCACCCTGACTGAAGGGCATCGGATCTTTCTTTGTGGTTGTGGGGCAACAGGTCGTTTATCACTGTCACTGGAAATTTTTGCGCGTCGCGGGCAACTGGGAGAAACCCTAGAGGATGGGGATATTTTTGGATTCATGGCTGGGGGGGATGCTGCACTGATCCGGTCGATTGAGAGCTTTGAAGACTTTCCGGAATACGGTGCCCGTCAATTGATGGATCTGGGTTTTGTCCCGGGAGATCTCTTGATCTCTACAACCGAAGGCGGAGAAACTCCTTTTGTGATAGGGGCCACGGAAGCCGCTGCAGCTATGGAGGGCGAATCAGCAAGGGCTCCCTATTTCATCTACTGCAATCCAGACGAAATTCTCTGTCGGGTGGCAGAGCGTTCCCGGCAGGTGATTGAATCGCCGGGTATCCGGAGCATTTCACTTCCAGTGGGGCCGATGGCCTTATCTGGTAGCACCCGGATGCAGGCGAGCACCGTTTTGATGGCAGCTGTGGCTTGGGCTATAGCTCATCGGGATGACCCGCCCGCCCTTCCTGCTGAAGTGGAAAAATTTATTGCTGAATTGAAGGCGGTAGATTTTTCCTTTCTCAAAGGATTCATCGAAGCTGAGAGTTTGGCTTATCAAAGAGGGAAGTGTATATTATATGAGCCGATTCCCGAATACGCCATCACGGTACTGACCGACACGACCGAGCGAGCGCCAACCTTCAGTCTGGTGCCTTTTCAGAATCGATTAGAAGCAGGTGATCCGCCGTCACTTTGTTATTTGCATTTGCAGGGGGCGTCTGATGCCGGGCAGGCATGGCGACAACTTCTGCGGCGTGAGCCCCGGACACTCGAGTGGGCAGGGCTTGCGCAACTTGCAGGCCGCGAGCGCTTGTTGGGTTTTGATTTTTCAGATCAGGGAGCTGGATCACTTTCTGCGCCAGGTGATGATTTTGTGAAATTTCAAATCTACGATGAAGAGTTGGGATTGCGCTTGGTATTAGGGGGACTTCAGGATCACACTATTCCCACTGAGAGTTTGTCCCGCTTCTCACGTCAATTGCTGTTGAAGTTAGTGCTCAATATTCATTCCACTCTCGTCATGGGACGTCTGGGCCGTTACGAAGACAACCTGATGACTTACGTGGCGGCTTCCAATAACAAGCTGATTGACCGGGCGGTGCGATATGTGGGATTGTTGCTGTCTCGTCGTCTGCAGGATGGGCAGGCTTTGCCCACATACGAAAGCATATGCCGGGAGCTGTTTCGTCAAAAAGTGAAATTGGCGCCAGGTGAATCGATTGTATTGAGAACACTGGAGGTGTTTTTATGCGGCAAAGTATAGGTTTTAATGATCGCTTCGGGCTAATACCTGAGAGAGAAAAGAGGAACCACGGATTTCACGGAAAGGCACGGATGAAAGATGAAAAAAGAGAGGGTTATTGCAATGGTGTCAGGGCTTTTAATCATCGCTGCAATAGCAGTGGTTAATGAGCTGGGTTGGCATTGGGGAGCGCTGGCTCAGCAAGGGCCTTTTCTCGGGGAGGCTTATGCAGGTAATATTAGCGGCAAAGCGTCGTCGCGGATGATATTAGCTGATCAAGTGGTATTGAGAGTATACGAATTAGAACCGGGTTCTGCTTCGCTGCTGTGTTTGGATGCACCGGGTAAAAGTTGGATCATTCGTATGATTGCTCATTATCCTGACGATCCTGATCAATCCTACTCGATCAGGAAGGTGGATTTAGTAGCTGTTAGGCAAAGTGAAAGTGGCTACAAGGTGCTTTACTCTGCAGATTGGGATTTTAGTGGAGAGGAAAGTGGAATGATATTTCTTACAGATACATTTGACCTCAAGCATTTCACATTGAGGTGATGGGCGGGAGGTGGGAGCTTGAAACCTGATGATCGAAAGCTTGTGGACGTAAGATGGATTGCTTGCAATCTGTCTTTTTGAATACTGTCGCAGTCAGAGCTGGTGTGCTGCCAACTCAAGTGCTGCCGCTCAGAGAGCTCCGGCCTAAAAGCCAAACAGCCATTCCCTATTTAACTGCTTTAACAACTGGTGAGTTCATCTGCTGGGGAAAGTAGCCGCGTTTTTGCAGCAGATCGATGACACTGCCTTTACCTACCAGGTGCCCGGTTCCAACGATGAAGAGCACATTTTCGCTGCCTAGAAAGGCTTCTTCGATTTTAGGGACCCAGGATTGGTTGCGTTTGTCGATGAGCAAGCTTTTGAGTTTGGGGTCTTCCTTGAATTCTTCATTCAAGAGTGTGTCCATTTTCTGGATATCACCGACTTTCCATGCGTCGATCAGTCCTGCTAGAATTTTTTGCATGTCATCGATTTTCTCCAGGGTTGCGCGCAGCATGCGATCCTGTTCGCGGTCATTGAGTTTGTCGAAGAGGGTGACCTGGAATTCCACGGTTTCGAGTCCGCTTGAGGGTTTACCGTCTTTGATCGCCAGTTGGTGGTATTTGACTTCGAGACCGAGATCGGCACGTGCGCCCATGCGCATGGCTTCCATGGATGATAAATTAATGGCCAGCAGTCCGGGTTTCATTTGTTCGAAAAGAAGGGTGGGAAGACCGCGGCTGGTGAGATGCGCAGCGAGCAGTCTGAAGGTGCCGGGGCTCACATGACGTCTCAGCGAATCCCGGGCGGAATAGCTGCCAAGCTTTTGCATTCTTTTTATGGTCTTGGGATCGTTCATCTCCGCCATGTCGATTTCAAAATACAGACGGGCGCTGTCTTGGTAAGCGATGTCGTAGGCGCTGGGCAGAGGGTAATCTTCTTGTCTCAGAAGGTGAACAGATCCGGCGATATAAACAGTGTTGCTACTGCCTTGGATTTTCCAGACGCAAGCACGTTGTACACTCAGGGGCTCCGTGGAAGCAGCTGGTTCTTTGCTATTGACTGCCGGGACAAGCGTGCACAGTAGTAAAAAGCATGTGGAAATGTAGCGACGGAGAGTCATTGGTGGAAAGAACTAATTGGAAAATGATCACACATGCCGATAAAAGTGTCGCATGATAAATTCGAGAAAAGAGTTTTTCGGAAAAATAAGTATTGGTTGTTTTTGCTCAGGGGTAGCGCTTTAGCTTTTTAAGAGGGTGGATTTTTTAATAGCTATCTCCATAGCTTTTCGGAATCGATAGTGATTGCGAAAATAGCTGCTGCTGCTCTCAATTCAAAACCCTGAATGCCTACAGTCTAAAAAGCTGAATCCCTATTTCGCCTTTTTCTCCTTCAGCCGTTTTTGAACCGGCGAATCACTATGCTTCAGGTGGGGGTGAAAAACCAGGGCGTCCTGGTAGTGCATCCAGACGCTGAATTGGATGCTTTTGGCGGCGAAGCCTAAGCATATAATTGCAAACAAAAGGCCGAGGCGGTTGCGACGTGGCCCAATCATCGCAGCAAAGCCCGCGGTGACGGTGACTACCACATATAACCACAGATGGGATTTTCTCTGCTGGGTATTCTCTTTAAAATTTTTGGCGTGATTGGGTGATTCGATATGGTAAACCTGATCGATGCGATCCTGGGCTTTTACCCGCATTGAAAGGTAGGGAAACATTGTCAGCGAGGATAAGGCGATGAGGGTGAGGGCCGAAATCTGGAAGGGGGTGTTTTTGATGAAATAAGCGATGATGAATGCGATAAGGCCAAGGGTGATGCCGTAAATGAATACCGGCTCTAGCAACAGATAGAGGTAATCGCTGTCCTTGAGAACTGTCCCGAGTTTGGCGAAAGCTTGAAAATAATTACTCATGAAACAGGAGGGGCGCTACCGGGATCGGACAATCTTCACAAGGGCAGGTCTTTCTGCAGTTCTTGTGGAGGCTCAGCTCCCAGTCTTGCGTATGCGGCGGGCATGGCAACTCGTCCGCGGTGGGTGCGGTTGAGGTATCCCTGCATGATCAGGTAGGGTTCGTACACTTCTTCAATGGTGGACTCATCTTCTCCTACAGCGACGGCCAGGGACTTGAGGCCGACAGGGCCACCGCCAAATTTGTAGATAATGGATTCCAACAAGCGGACATCAGTTTCGTCCAAACCGTCGGCATCAATTTCCCGCATTTTCAGAGCGGCATCGGCCACCGGAGAGGTGATGATGTTGTCGGCTTTGACCTGGGCATAGTCACGTGTCCAGCGCAGCAGGAGATTGGCAATACGTGGTGTGCCACGGGAGCGGCGGGCGATTTCCAAAGCTCCTTCGGCTTCGATGGTGATATCGATTAGGGCCGCTGAGCGGATAAGTATTTTCTGCAGAACCTCGGCCGGGTAGTAGTCCAGGCGGTTTGCCATGCCGAAGCGGGATCGAAGCGGGGCGGTGAGCATTCCGGCGCGGGTGGTGGCACCCACCAGGGTGAAACGGGGAAGGGTCAGTTGGATTGAGCGTGCGCTCGGCCCTTGATCGATGATGATGTCCAGTCGGTAGTCTTCCATCGCGGGATAGAGATACTCCTCGATGGCAGGATGCAGGCGGTGGATCTCGTCGATGAAGAGGAAGTCCCCGTGTTTGAGGTTGGTCAGTATGCCGGCAAGATCTCCCGCTTTTTCAATTTGAGGTCCACTGGTGCAGTGCATTTCGCTGCCAAACTCTTGTGCCAGAATGTAAGCTAGAGTGGTTTTTCCCAACCCGGGGGGGCCACTGAGGAGCACATGATCCAGTGCATCATTGCGTTGTTTGGCTGCCTCGACCATGAGGATCAGCCGTTCTTTTACTTTCTCCTGGCCGGCAAACTCGGAAAAATCCGGTGGTCGCAGACTGAGATCGTAATCTGTCTTCGGCGCTTCGGAATTTTCAGCGTAAAAGTGTTCGCTCACAATATTTCAGTTAGTCTTATCCGAATGTCGGGCAGATTTCAGTTGGAATTGAAAGGGGAACGGGCAAGGAAAGCGGCTGGGGCAAACAGGTGAATTGATAGAAAAAGTAAAATTTCTGAAGAGTGCAAAAAATAAAGATATCTTAAAAACCAGATGAGTCGACTGAAAGATTTGCTTGGTAAGGCTTATAGGATTGGTAAAAAATATGCTGGTAATCTGCTTAAGTATACTTAATAATCATAAAAGTTAAAATTATTGTAACCGAAGGTTGAATTATTTGATTCTTGACCTTTGGTTATTATTTCCCGAGAAGAGACGGGACGCATTCGTCACGAGGAGTGGCAGAATGCGTATTTGACGTACTCTAAAGTTCTGTTTTTACACCATATACCGAAAAAGGATGAAATTTAAAAAGACTGGTTCACAACTGCTGAAAGGGGCTGCTTGCCTTTGTGCAGGACTTATCATTCACCTCGCTGTGACGGGAATGGCTTTGGCCCAGGAAGTGGGAGTAGCAAAAACAGTTCGCAAAATAGAAGTCCAGTATGTCGGCGCGCAGACAGTGACCAAGGATCGTATTCTTGCAAGATTGTCAACCAGGGTGGGGGATCCGTTTTCACAAGCCAAGGTGGATGAGGATATCAAGAAACTGTATGCGGGTGGTGATGTGGAGAATATCCGTATTCTTGCAGAGCCCCAGGGAGATACGGGCGTGCGGCTGATTGTTGTGGTGCAGACCCGGGCAATGCTGGGTGAGGTGGTTTTCCGTGGCAATTCGGCGGTGAAGACGAGAAAACTGAGCAAGAAGGTGGATCTTGAAGTGGGGGAATCGATCGATATTGCCCAGATTCAGGAAGGTCGCACGAAAATCCAGGAGATATACCGTAAGGAGGGTTATCCCGAGGTTTCGGTTGATTACAAGATCAGTGCACCGAATGCCCAGGGTTTTTCCACTTTGTCTTATAACGTGGATGAAGGCGGTAAAGGAGTGTTGCGGAAAGTGGAGTTTATTGGTAACGAGGTTTTCAGTGCGAAGATCTTGCGCAAACAGATGGAGCAGAAGCAGAAGGGCCTGTTCAATATGTTTTCCAAAAAGGGGCGGATTGATGATGATATGATGGATGATGATGTCCGTCGGATTGAAGATTATTATCAGGATTTCGGCTATTTGAATGCCCAGGTGGCGGATGTGCGTCGGGTGCGGGTTGATGAAAAAAACATCGATCTGGTCATCACTATCGAGGAAGGCACAAAATTCTCAGTTGGTTCCGTAACTGTGAACGGGGTGCGGGTGATGTCGACAGAAACGGATGTTTCGCCTTATATCAGAGTGAAAGCGGATGAGACCTATTCCGGACAAAAACTCAAGGACGACATTAAGATGATTCGCAATCTCTACGGTTCGCAGGGTTATGCGGACGCTCGTGTTGAGCCTCAGCTGACAGGTGGAGAAGGGGATGTCGTCAATGTGACTTATGAAGTGACCGAAGGCCGCAAGTTCAACCTGGGCAAAATCAATATTACAGGCAACCAGAAAACCCAGGACAGGGTGATTCGGCGTGAAATGGCGGTCAATCCAGGGGAAATTTACGATACCGTGCGGATTGATGCAACTCAGCAGCGTCTGATGAATCTGAACTACTTCTCCAGTGTGGATGTTTTGCCGGTAGATACCTCTTACATTGATGTGAAGGATTTGAACATCACGGTGGCAGAGAAACCTACGGGAACGGTTAACTTCGGTGCCGGTTTCAGTTCGATTGACAGCTTGGTTGGTTTTGTTGATGTGACACAGTCCAACTTCGATTTGGGCAACTGGCCGTCGATGACGGGTGCGGGTCAGAAATTTCGCGCGAATTTGCGTTACGGCACAGAGCGGCGGGACTTTTTGATCGGATTGACCGAACCTTGGTTCATGGGGCGTCGCCTTGCACTGGGCGGGGAGCTTTATTACCGCGATCTGTTTTTCCTCAGTGATTATTACGATCAAAGTGAATACGGTGGTGATATTTTCCTGCGTAAACCGGTTGGAGAATTTGCTTATGTGCGTGGAGAGTATCGCGCGCAGAATGTAGAGATCAGCCCGGAAGGCGATGCTTCTCCTGAGATTGCGGCCGAGGCTGGCACTTATTTTCAAAGCATGGTGGGGGCCAGTGTGGTTCATGACACCCGGGACAATTTGTTCCTGCCGAGAAACGGTCACAAGGCGACCTTTGGTGGCGATTATTCAGGGCTTGGCGGTGATGTGAAAACTTATGGAATTGAGTTGAGTGGCTCTCAGTATTTTGATTTGCCTTTCGACACGATTCTAAGTTTTGTTGGAGCCTTCAATACGGTGGATGATGCAGGGAGTGAGGTGCCTATCTTCGAACGGGAATTCCTGGGTGGTGCGAATAATCTGCGTGGTTTTGATTACCGCGAGGTGGGTCCAAAAGATATCAATGGTGAAGCGATTGGGGGACGCACCGCTTGGTTTGGAACTGCGGAATACACCTTCCCGTTGATCGAGAAAATTCGCGGAGCATTGTTTTATGATGTGGGTGCCGTGAGCGTGAGTGCATGGGATACAGGTGGGGACATCAATTCAAACTACGGTATCGGCTTGCGTCTTTTCATTCTTGGTGGAGCACCAATCCAGCTCGATTACGGTATTCCTATCCAAGCAGATGAATTCAACGATTCGGGTGGTCGCTTCAATTTTACGATCGGATACCGTTTCTAATTGGAAACAGCATAGAGCGGGGCTTCTGAATGTGGCAGCTCCGGACTTTCTACAATGGGCGCAATCTTAGGGTTGCGTTTTTTGCTTTATGGGGCGTTGGTGGCTCGTCCGCCTTCGCCGATGACTTTCGGCTGGAGGTAAGGGGGCAATTTGCATAGAACAACCAAACAAACTGACTGGATCATGAACGTGAAAATTTTCTTAAGTGTATTGCTGGCAGCGCTGATTGCCGGGGCTTCGACTGCTTCTGCACAGGGCGTAAAAATCGGCGTGGTCGATATGCAGGAGTGCTTGAATAATTATTACAAAACCAAGCTCAAGGTAAAGGATGTGGAGGGTCAGGCCAAAGCAAGTCGGGCCAAGCTGGATGAGAGAATCGCTGATTTCAAAAGAATCCAGGTTCGTCTGGCGGAACTGGATAAAAAAGCGCGTGATACCGCTTTGAGTCAGGAGCAGCGCCAGGGGGCAGCTGTTGAAATGCAGCAGTTGGTGCAGGAAGGCCGGGCTAAGGAGCGTGAACTGCAGGAAGCGCAACGCAAGGCCCAGGGGGAGTTGCTCAATGCCCGCCAACAAATGGAAAAAACCCTGGTGGAGGAAGTGCGTATCATCGTTGACAATATCTCCAAAAAATCAGGCCTTGATATGGTGATCGATAAATCCTTTTTGCCACGTGGCAACAAAGTTTTGGTGGTGGTCACCGAGAAAGTTCCAGATTTGACCAAGGAAGTGATTGCTACCTTGAACAAGGATGCTCCCGCTGAAGCGCCAAAAGCTGAAGAAAAAGCAGCTGAGGAAAAGAAATAGGTGAATGACATCGCGTCTTGAAAATGGCGCGATTTTTTGCTGTAGGGAAAGTGCAGGTTTGAGCGGAATCCAGCCAGCTGCGCTGACGCACCGGTAAGCATATGAAACTGACCTTGCAAGAGCTGGTTGATCTGGTTGACGGTAAATTACTTGCAGGTCAGGAGGGTTTGGTTCTGGGAGGTTTTGAATCGCTTAAGAAGGCTGATTCACGTGACGTTAGCTTTTTGGGGGATCCCAAATACACTGACGATTTATCAAAAACAAAAGCCGGGGCGGTACTGGTCACACAGGCCTTGTTTGATTCCTCCCAAGCGCCGGAAGGCATCGCTCTGGTAGTGGTGGAAAATGCGGTGACGGCCTTTGATGCGGTGGTGCGGAAATACGGAGCACCTGTAGTCGGGTTTTGTCCGGGTATTCATCCATCAGCGGTGATTGGTGATGGAGTGGAGATTAACGCAGACAGGGTTGAAGTTGGGCCGAATGCGGTGATCGCCCGCGGGGCGATCATTGGTGATGGCTCCAGAATTGGAGCTTGCACTACGATTGGGCAGGAGGCTGTGCTCGGAAATGATTGTGAGATCGCGGCCAATGTATCGATCCGGGAAGGTAGCCTTATCGGTAAGCGGGTGATTATCCATGGATGCACAGTGATCGGTGCTGATGGCTTTGGTTTTGAGTTTGTGAATGGCCGTCACGAAAAGGTGGAGCAACTGGGTATCGTAAGAATTGAGGATGATGTGGAAATTGGAGCAAGCACCACGATCGACCGTGCCCGTTTTGGCGAAACGGTGATTGGTGAAGGCACTAAAATTGATAACAAGGTGCAAATCGCCCACAACGTCGTGGTGGGTAAACATTGTATCATCGTATGCCAGTCAGGCATCGCAGGCAGTTCAGTGATCGGTGATTATGTAACGATGGCTGCCCAGGTGGGGATTGCCGGGCATATCAAAATTGGAGATAAAGCGGTGCTGGGAGGAGGGGCAAAGGTAATTTCAGATCTTGAAGGTGGGGGAACTTATTTCGGTTATCCGGCAGTGCCGATGAAAGAAGATTTGCGTATCAAGATGCACCTCAAGCGGCTTGGAGGTCTATTCAAGCGAGTGAAAAAACTTGAACAGGATGCGGAGGCGCCGAGTGATTGAAAGACGGTTTGTCGGCAGGCAAGCAGGGCAATTTTCACATGGAAATCATTTCGCCCGGTGCGGGGATGGTGATTTTTGAGTTTGGCAAATCTGCACGGAGTGTTTGCTGAAACCATTGGCGTGCCGGTTCATCTCCGTGCACGAGAATCACATGCGGAGCTTTCACCTTGCGGGCATAATCGCGCAGTTCACCCCGTGTGGCATGCCCACTGAAATCAAATCTTTCGATCTGGCAGCGCAGGGAAATGGGTGATCCTTCTTCGTCGAGCTGGAACTCATCATCCCCACGGGCTTCCAATAGGCGTCCGCCTGGAGAATCCGGGGCAGCGTAACCGACAAACAGAATGGAGTTGCGCTCATCTGGAAGGATGTGGCGGGCAAAACCATGGGACACGGTGTTCTCTGTCATCATGCCGCTGGAAAGTGCGTAAATGCGCCCGCGGTCGTAGGGGATGCTGCGGTTGGCGTCTTTCTTTTTTCGCTTCTTGGATGCGATGATCAAATCCATGCCCCCCGTCAGGAAACGAAAGCCGTTGTGATTGCGGTGGGAGGTGTCTGCAAACCGGTCATGGGTGACCGTCATCTTGGTGGTGAGGCCACCAACATAGATGGGGATGTTATCATCCAGCTGGCTGGACTTTTTAAGCTTGTGGAGGATGAGCAGCAACTCCTGGGATTTCCCCAGCGCAAACAGGGGGATCAGTGTCGAGCCACCTCGATTGATAGTTGTGCGAATGGTATCGGCCAGGCGATCGATCTCTCCTTGCCGGGTATAATCAGGGCGACGAGGTGCGGCCCCTCGGGTGGTTTCAGTGATCAGCACATCAATGTGCTCAGTAGGGAAATCAGCAGCTTTGCTCAAGGTCTGGTCTTCGAAGTGAACGTCACCGGTATAAAACACGGATTTGCCATTCCATTCCAAGCGTATGCCGATTGAACCGAGGATGTGTCCGGCGGGATAGAACTCACAGGTGATTTCGTTGTTTTTGCCGAGCGAGAAAGCCTGCCGGGTGCGGCGGGCTTGCCAGTCGGCCTGGATAGTGTTGATCTCTTTGTGGGTGAATAGCGGAAACTCCGGGATGTCCAGTTCGTCCCGTTGGCTGGTCATGACGTTGACCGAGTTGTGCAGCATGGAGTCCACCAATTCGATGGTTTCTTCGGTCATGAATACCTGCGCTCCCGGCTGACAGCGGATCAATACAGGAAGTGCGCCGGCATGATCGAGATGGGAATGGGAAATGATGATCGCATCGATCGAGTCGTAGGGGAGTTGATCGAAATCGGGCAGATTGTCGGCCCCCTCCCGTTTGGGGTGGGTGCCGGCGTCGAGGATGATGCGGCTGTTGCCCATCTGGAGCAGATAGCAGTTGGCTCCGATATCGGTGGCACGGGTCAGGCTTTGGAAAGAAAAGGAATCGATGTCAGGCACGGGGAGATTGTAGGGCAATGCGGAAAAATTGGAACCACTGATTTACACTGATCCTGCGGCTGCGGGATCAGTGGTTCTCTTAAAATTTGATGACTTTTCCAGGGAGGGCTAGCCATGAGTAGTTTGGATGAGGAGTGCTTTGCTTTGGGTTTTCAGGAGGGGTGATAATGACAAAGTCGTCTTTATAGGAGAAGCTGCACTGGAAAAATGTCCGGTAGAGGCGATCGGTGACGATGGTCTTACTGCTCAAAGCACTGTGATGGCATAGTCGCGGGATTGTCCTCAATAGGGGTGAATTCCATCTGGTCGAGGATTTGGGTTTGCAGATCGATGCCGGGGGCGGTTTCAATGAGTGCGAGGCCGTCGCTGGTAAGCTGGAAGACGGCGCGTTCGGTGACGTAAAGGACTTCCTGGCCACGTTCGATTGCGGAAGGTCCGTGAAAGGCAACCTGTTGCACTTGTTTGACGAATTTGGGGATGAGGCCTTCATTGGTGATTTTTAGCTGCCCTTCATCAACTTTGACGTCCAGGCCCTTGACCCGGAACGGTGCACAGAAAACAACGCGGCGTGCGTTCTGGGTGATGTTGACAAACCCGCCAACACCGGCAAATCGTTTCCCAAACTGGGTGATGTTAACGCTGCCTTGTTGATCAATTTCGATTGCACCGAGTGCTGCGAGATCGATGCCGCCGCCATCATAGAAATCAAATTGGGAAGGTTGGTCGATGATGGCGTCTGGGTAGAGGCTGCAACCAAAACTCAATCCGCTGGCAGGAACACCGCCGATTGGTCCGGATTCAAGAGTGAGGGTGAATTCTTCCAGACGTCCGGATTCGGCTGCTACCGAGGCAACCGCCTCCGGCATGCCGATACCGAGGTTGACAATGTCACCCTTCTGGATTTCCTGAAGGGCCCGCCGCCCGATGATTTTCCGGCAGGAAAAGGCCAGTGGTTCCAAAGTGGTCGGAACCTTGTCGTCACGGGAAATCACATAGGCTTCATTGAAAGATTCTGCGAAGGTTTGCTCGTGGCCCGCATGGCCGGATGGGGATTCGACCAGATGATCAACAAGGATGCCTGGCACGCGTACGGCTTTGGGATCGGCAATGCGGTCGACAATTTTTTCGACCTGGGCGATGACGATTCCTCCATGGTTGTGCGCGGCCTGAGCGATGGGCAGGATGTCCCCGATGATGCCTTCGCGTTCGACTGAGAGATTGCCGTTTTTGTCGGCAGTCGTGGCGCGGATGAGAGCGACGTTGATGGGAAAGCTGCGGTACCGAAGCCAGATTTCGTCGTCGATTTCAAGACGATCGATCAGTGCTTCGGTGGTGCTTTCGTTGAGACGGCCACCGTCATTGTCAGGGTCGATGAAAGTATTGAGCCCGACTTTAGTGATCACTCCCGGGCGTTTGCCGGCAATTTCGCGGAACAGCTGGCACACCACCCCCTGGGGAAAATTGTAAGCTTCTATTTTGTTTTCCAGCGCAAGGGTGCCGAGTTTGGGCGCAAGATTCCAATGGCCGCCAATCACTCGTTTGAGCATTTCTTCGTGAGCCAGATGATTCAGTCCCCGGTCTTTGCCGTCTCCCTGCCCTGCGGCGTAAACCAGAGTGAGGTCGCGGGGGGAGGCGGATGCCATGAAGCATTTTTCAAGGGCTGTTGTGAGTTGTTCGGGATGACCGGCACCGACAAATCCGCTCACCGCGATCGTTGCGCCATCAGGAATGGCGGCGATGGCTTCAGTGGCACTAGAGATGACAGGGGGCATGGGGGGATTTAGAATTAGGAATGGTGAATTCAATCATCCGCGCCAGCCGCCGTTGACTTCGATGGTTTGGCCGGTGATGTAAGATGCCAGAGGCGAGCAGAGGAAAACGGCAACACTGGCAATTTCCTGTGGCAGTCCGAGGCGTCCGAGGGGTACGTTTTTCAGCATCTCCTTGCGGACCTCTTCCGGGATGGTTGCGGCCATGTCGGTTTGGATCACACCGGGGGCGATAGCGTTGACACGAATGTTTCGCCGGGCGCATTCACGACTGAGCACACGGGTCATGGCGTGAACGCCTCCTTTGGCGGCGGCGTAATTGGCTTGTCCGTAAAATCCCTGCAGCGCGGCGATACTGCCGAGGCTGACAATCGCACCGTCATCGTTCATGATTTCGAGACCGTATTTGGCTGTATGGAACGTGCCGCTGAGATTGACGTCGATGACGGCCTTCCAGTCATCGAGCGACATCTTGGCGACGGTTTTGTCGCGGAGGATGCCGGCGTTGTTAATGAGATAGTCGATGCTGCCGAGATTGGGAGAGGCTTTCACGCCCTGCATCATTTTTTCCACGGCTTCAGCATCGGAAATATCCGCGGCGAAAATATAGGCGGAATTTTCACGTTTGCCGTTGAGCTCTGCGGCGAATTCGCTGGCGTCAGATTCAGTCTGGTCAAAACCCGGATGATTGAGGATGACCTTGGCGCCTGCAGCGTGGAAAGTGCGGGCAATTTGCGCGCCGATGCCTTGGGAGGCTCCGGTGATGAGCGCCGTTTTTGGGCTGAGGTCGATAGGTAGCATGGTATTGGATCAATACAAAGGCAGTCGATTGGGTTTGCTCCAGCGAATTTTTCCAAGCACCACGTCGCCGCGTGCATCTTTTTTTGGCATCCATTCACCGGCGGTGACCCATGATTCGTCGGGGCTGGCATTGGTGACATTGAAGTTGCCCATCAGGGCGACGTTGTCGGGATCTTTGTTGCCGTCGCCAACGAGAGGCAGTACGACTTGCTCAGAGGAGCGAATGAGACAGCGTTTCTCCGGATCGACCCGGGCAACAAACAGCGGAGCACGCCAGCGGGTGACCTTGTTATTGGATTCAGCTTTGCGGGTATAAACTAAAAACAAACCGTCGCTATGAGTGAGCCAGTGTTGCTGGGTAGTGGACATGGTGAGTGCTTCGCCGTCGTCCCAGGCCCAGGGGATTTTGTCGGTGTAGTTCAAGCCATCATCGCTGACCGCCAGATAACCGTGATTGTCCTCGGCGCGAATGGTCATGTAAAAATGCCCATCAAATTGAGTCACCGACGGCTCCAGTAATCCGCGGCCTTTATTACTGGTGATGGCGGGTCCGACTTCCTTGATCTTCAAGGTTTCTCCATCGAAGGAGCAGCGCACGCCGGCCACGGAACGGGCGGCAGAGGTGGGGCCGAAGGTGAAGGACATGATGATGTCGCCATTGGGTAGCACCACACGTTGTCCGCAGTTGTTGGTGTATATGAAGGCTCCGCGCGGGTCGTCCCATTCCAGTTTTTTTAAGTCTGTCCAGGTGCCGTCGGGGCGGCGGACGGTGTAAGTGGGAAAGCGAGGCAGTTGGTCTTTGCGACTGAAATGTTTTCCGCGGTAAAAAACATTGTGGCCGAGGGCGAGGATGCTTTTGCTGACAGGGTGGTATTGTGGCACCACGTCACAGACACCCTGTTCGAGTCCCTCGTGACCTTCCACGGGAAAGCGGGCGAGGGGGGTGATTCCATCGGGATCACTCCAGGTCTTGCCGAGATCAAGTGACTGACTTGAGTGTACAGGGCCGAAAAAATCCGATCCTGCTATTTCCTGTAATGTCATGAAAGCGACCGGAGTTTTGCTGCCTGCCGTTGAAGGGATCATGCAGGCTCGCGGATGGAACCAGGTGATGCCTTTACCGCTGCGATTTTTCCGCAGGGTGATTTTTTCGATCGATTGGATGAGTGGGCTGTCAGCTGCCCGGGCCAGATTGGGGGAAAGGGCAGCCGCGGTGAGAGTGGTGGAGGTTTGGAGGAAGTGGCGTCGGTTCATGGGGGCGGCTAATTGAGAATAAGGAATAAGGAATAAAGAAATAGGAATGGGGAGTCAGGGAGATTTTTTATTCAGGGTGACGACACACTCGAGGTGGCGGGTTTGGGGGAAGAGGTCGAAGGGTTGGATTTTGGTGAGCTGGTAACTGTCGTTGGCGAGCAGGAGTTCCAGGTCGCGGATCTGGGTGGCGGGGTTGCAGGAAATATAGACGATGGTCGCGGGAGCGAAAGTCAGTAATTGATCGATGAATCCCGGATTGGATCCCTTACGTGGAGGGTCGATGATGACAGCGGTCTGGTCGGCGGGGAAGGTGATATTTTCAAAAATGGCGAGTGCATCTCCCTGTTGGAACTGGCAGTTATCAATGTCGTTGAGCCTGGCGTTGCGCTTGGCCCAGTCGATGGCGGCATCACTGATCTCGATGCCGGAGACTTGTTCGAAGTGTGAGGCACAGCTCAGGGCGAAAAGGCCGCTGCCACAGTAGGTGTCGACGAGGTAGCGATTGGCAGGTTGGCTGGTGGAGGCATTGAGCGCTTCGTTGCGTGCATGCTCGGTGAAAGCCGGCAGGATGGAGGGATTGTTCTGGAAAAATTCTCCGGCGGCAAATTGAAAACGCAACTCGCCGAGGTGTTCCTCGCAAACTTCATTGTTCTCAGTGATTACCAGATCGGGTTCCTCTGCGGATTCCCGCAACAGCAGAGTAGCGCCCTTGCGGTAGCTGAGCGCTTCCGCGTGAGCCCGTTCTCTTACCCGGGGAAGAGCTTTGTTAATAGCGTCAGAGGCGATGGGGCAATGTTTAACGTCGATCAGTTGTGAGCGAACCCCTGCTTTGAGAAAACCGATATTTTCAATTTTACCATCTTTGGGTTTTTGGAAGTGAGGAGTGATTTTTGACCGGTAGGTCCACTCGCGGGGTGAGGGGATGACGGGTAATACCTCGGCTTCGATCCCTGCCATGTGGGTCAGCAACTCGGCGACTTGTGCGCGTTTCCATTCAAGTTGCTGCTCGTAACGGTAGTTTTGATATTGGCAGCCTCCACAGAGGCTGAACAAATCACATCGCGGCTCCACACGGTGAGGGGAGGGAGTGATGACCTCGATAAGATCAGCTTCGCTGTGGTTTTTATGATTACGAAAAATGCGGGCACGAACTTTCTCCCCCGGCAAAGAGAAGGGCACAAAAATAACCCAGCCATCAATGCGGCCCAGTCCCTGGCCGAGACTGGTGAGTGACTCGATATTGAGTTCGAGTTCCGTGTGGTAAGCAAAGGGTTCAGGGTTGAATTTGGAAGGTGCTCGAGACATAAAAATAGAAAAAGTTTTTAGTGTTCTGTTTTACGAAGGGCGTGAATGGGATAGAGTGGAAGAACGATGGAAACAGTAGGAGAGTTACTTGCGTCGGTGGTCAGTGATGCGGAACCACCTGAAGGGCTAGGTTTGGAGTTGTCGGCCTTGTGGTGGGCTAAAAAGGATCGCTGGCATGAGTCTCATGAAGTGGCGCAGGATATAGATACGCCATTGGGCTCATGGATTCACGCTCTTTTACACGCGATCGAGGGAGATATGGGTAATGCCGCCTATTGGTATAATCGTGCTGGCCGCCCAGAGATTGACCCGGAGCAAATCGAAGCTGAATGGGAAAGCATCGTAGAATACATTTTGAACAAAAAATGAACGCAAAACGGATCAGGTGCCGCTATTTTTCGATAGAGGATGGGAGTAGTTGATTAGGAGTTAAGAACCAGGGAGTTAAAATTAAGAATTAAGAGCCGGAGCGTGAAGCGCGGAGTCAGCCAGTCGATCCCGCAGCTGTGGGAGAGGCCGGCCAAGCCGAAGACATGATAAGCATCCAGAACTTACTACCCGCAGGCGATTTGGAGTGAGTAGAGTGGTGTGCGTTGTTTGCTCGATGAGCTCAAGGAGGAATGAATTTGCCAGAGATAGAGGGCTATCAGTTTGAAGAACTGGTAGGGGAAGGGGGGTGCGGTTTTGTTTACCGTTGCACTTGTGAGACGGGCGAGGACCGGGTGGTCAATGTGCTTAAAGCTTTGGCAATCAATCCGTCCCTGGTACAGGAAAATCTGGATCGCCTGGCGCGAGCACCGGTTCATCCGGGGCTGGTGGATCTGTGTGGGCACAATCTAGTGGATAATCCCTATTACCAGATCACATCACTTCACGGCAGTAGGGATCCGGAAACAGGAAAATGGGTGGGGGACGACATCACCGGATTGATCGGTGTTGTGGATGAAGAACAGGCGTCAGTCTTGGTGGGTCAGCTGGCAGATGCCTTGGCTTTTGAGCATCGTTATGGGGTGATTCATGTAGGCCTGAAGCCGAGTAATATTTTTCTCAGTGGAAGTGTCAGTTCGGGATATCAGATTCGCCTGAGTGATTGGGGGCAGGGTTATGTCGGGGGTCTGCACTATCTGGAAATGGGAGATATTGGATTTTATGCCAGTCCGGAACAACTGACTACGGGGGATTTCACCAATGGTCGGGGACAGCAGTGGGATGTGTATTCTTTTGGAGTGGTTGCCTACCAGTTGATAACGGGTCATTTGCCCAGGCTGAATGCTTTGTTTCAAGAGTTCCTTCGTGATCATGACTTGCGTAAGGGAAGCCAGATGTCTTCGTTTGCGACAATTCTCCAGCAGCCAGGGCAGTATGTTGAATGGATGGAAAAGCAACCGGATATCAACTGGCCTCACGCGGCGGCGACAGAGGCTTTGGAGGAACGGCGGGGGATCATCGAACGCTGCTTGAGTTTGGATCCTCAGGATCGCTACACTGACATGCGTGAAGTACTGGCAGACTTTCAAATGCTGGAAAATTCTGCAGCGATCCGCCAGATGCAGGGCAGTTATGTGGTGGCAGAGCAGGCGATGAAGGGGCGCCTGAACAAGGCTCGAATGGGAGTAGGCCTGGCCAGTATTCTGGCAATTTTGGGAATCGTTGCGGGGATGATGTTTTACGGGAAATTCAGTGAGGCTCAAAAGGAGTGGCAAGAGGCTATATCACAAACAGATGAAGGGGTGAAGGTCAGTAAAAGCCAGATCGAAAAAGTGCAGAGCGAGTTGGGGGCAGCACTAAAAAACAAGGATTCGGAAGTCGCCAGCGCCAAGGATGAAACACGGAAAGTTCAGCAGAATGCCAAGGAAGTTGAAGACTTTTTATTGTCAATGCAGACCTATGGAGATCGGTTTTTCGAGATGATTCTCGAACATCGTGATACGGATGTGCCAGGGTTCCAGTTGGAGAGGAGACTGCGACTTGTCGATGCAAAGTCATATTATGAGCAGAAGGTGAAGCGTTACGGGGAAAGTCCGGATCTGATTGGTCCTAGTTCTGATGCTTATCGTTTTCTCGGCGAAATTTATCGTGAGCGAGGTGAGCTGGGCCAGGCAACAAGGGCTTTTGACGAATCAGAAAAACGACTGCGAATTCTGAATAAACAAAAGCCGGATGACCTGACGATCGTAAGGAATCTGGCGTTAGTGAGGCAGCGTCAAGGTGAGGTGTTTTATGATTTGGAAGGAGAGGCTGCCCAGGCAGTCACAATGTTGAAGGAATCGTCGGCTTTATGGAAGGCGTGGGTGGAAAAATCACCGGAGCAGGCAGTAGAAGGAAATCTGGAAGCGGCCAAAAACCTGTTAACTGAAGCGCGCTGGCGTCGTCTCAATCGTGAAAATAAACTGGCGGGGGAAGGTTTTGAAGCGGCCGCGGATGCTCTGGTCAATCTACAGGAAAAGAGTCCCCAGAATGCAGAAATTCTGGCATCCCTGGCAACCGCTTTTACAGGGATCGGAGAGATTTTGATGGAATCAGGGCAGCAGGATTCTGCTCTGGAGATGTACAAAAAAAGTGTGGAACTGTTGAGTGAAGCGATTTCCTTGAATGGGGCAGTGGACGATTACCAATATCGCCTGGCATCCAATTTGGTAGTGTTGGGAGGATTGAAGAGGGATGCAGCATCACTTCAGGACGCTATGAGGCTGCTATCACGATTGATGCCCTCTCATAGCGAGGATCCACGTTATGCCACAACATTAGCTGAGTGTCTGGGAGCTTTGGCCGCGCTGCAGCGCGATGCAGGGGAGTCAGTGGCAGGGATCAAGCTGGAAAAAGACGCGGCCAAGCTACTTGAAACTGTAATTGAGGAAGCAGGTGAATCGAAACGGGTGGATGTGGGTGTGCGGTTTTCGCTGGCCAAGCGTAATTGCCACATGGCGGAGTTGTATGGTGATGTCGGCCAATTTGCTGAATCGAAACCAGCCCTGACCCGGGCAATTCAGTTGATAGGAAAGTTATTGGAAGATGATGCAGGCAACGTTGCTTACCAACGTTTGTATGCCTATGCCGGCGGCCTGGCGGCTTTTGCTCGTGAGAAAACCGGCGACAAAAAAGGAGCGGTTGATCTTTATACGGCAGCTCTTTCCCAGTGGCAGGCGGTGTCCGCAACCTATCCCAAAGATGCCCAGGCAACGGAAGGGGTCAATTGGACCAAACGGCAGCTGGAAGGGCTGAAAAAGTAGCAGATTTTTTCAATTGCCAGCGGTATCGCTATCGTTTTTCGCAATCGATTGCGATTGGCGAAGAGCTTTCAGCACCTTTGCGTGATGCTATGTCGTGCTCTCACTTGCCGCATCAAAGCCATACAACTTAAGCATTTCGTTGGTGAGCCGGGCCAGATCGGGTGGGGCGAGATTGTCGGACAAGGTGAGCGTGCAACAGTGGATATAGCTGAGCATGCTTGCCACAGGGCGCCCTTGAATTTTCTTATCATCCAGCCATTGATCAAAGATTAGCAGTGCTTTAATCCAATCCGAGAGCGAATAATCACTTTGATCCACTTGTTCGAAAAGTTTTTTGAGAGCTGGATCCAGAGTAATTCTATCGAGCTGCGAGAGAAGGTTTTGCAGCTGCAGCCAGTCATCGCTGGACTCACATTCGGCTTGGAGGAGGGCTAGTGGTGTCATGGTATTCAGCTATTGCCACACAATTTCTGTTTTCACCGAGTTGGCGAGAAAACATTCGTGGTGGGCCTTTTGGTGTAACTGTTCCAATTGCCCGGCATCAGGAGTTTTTTCGTCGGAGAATTTGATGACAGGGCTAAGGCTAACTCTGCTTATAACCATTTTTTTATTATCATTGGGAGAGAGCCGACCTACAGCGGAGTCCTGATAAGAATCCACCACATAGCCGGACATCGAAGCGACGGCAAGAAAGGTGAGCATATGGCAGCTGGCCAGGGCAGCAACGTAGGCCTCTTCCGGATCCACGCAGTCCTCACTGCCAAGATATTTCGGTGCGGCCGATGCATTCAGGAATTGAGTGTTGGAGGGAAAATCCCAGCGGTGATCGCGGGAGAATTCCTTATAACCGAACCCGTTGTCGCCACGGGTCCAAGTGAGATTTGCTCGATGCTCTGACATAATGCATGCAGTATAAGGTTTCCTTGGGCATCTCTCAAGCCGAGCTGGATGATTCTGCGTTTTTTGTTGTGAATTGTCTGCAGAGAACCATTCACAGATGAAGAACGGTTGATTTTTCTTGAAGCAGAGGCATTCTCTGTTAGCGGTCAAAGCTGGTGTTGGATTGCGTCTATTGATCGTTCCTATTTTTTCTTTATTGCTCAAAATGTCTCGCCCATCCCGTCATCAAATTGCTTCATCAAACCCCAGTGATTTTGCACCCGGTCAGCGTTGGATCAGTGAAATGCAGCCGGAGTTGGGGCTGGGCTTGATCATTGCTGCCGGAACTCAAAGGGTGCAGGTGATTTTTCCGGCAAGTGACCAGACCCTGACTTATGCCGCCCGCAGTGCTCCCCTGCGCCGGGTGGAGTTTTCGGTGGGGGACACCGTTCGTAATCAGGCGGATGAAGCTTCCGTGGTGGTCGATGTTCGCAATGACGAGGGGCGTTTGATATACATCGATGCGGACGGCAAGGAACTGCCGGAAAGCGAGCTTTCCGATAAAATCAGTTTTCAAAAACCGGAGGCTCGCCTGTTGGCCGGTCATGTGGATGAGCCGAGAACCTGGAAATTGCGCCAGGCGGCGAGGCGTTACAAACACGAAGCTCGTTCGCGCAAAGTGAGGGGTTTGGTGGGTGGACGTATCTCCTTGATTCCTCACCAGCTGTATATAGCGAATGAAGTGGCTTCTCGATTTGCTCCCCGGGTCTTGCTGGCGGATGAGGTGGGCCTGGGCAAAACAATCGAAGCTTGTCTGATTCTGCACCGTTTGAACCAGAGTGGCCGTGCGAGCCGAATTTTGATTCTGGTGCCCGATGCGCTGATCAATCAGTGGTTTGTTGAGCTGTATCGCCGTTTTCAGATGTCATTTTCGATCTATGACGAAGAGCGTGCGTTGTCGATTGAAGCAGGCGAGGACTCGGATAATCCGTTTTTTGATGATCAACTGGTGATTTGCGGCACTTCGTGGCTAGCGGATAATCCAGAGCGGGCCATGCAGGCGGCGGAGGGAAGTTGGGATATGCTGATCGTGGATGAGGCGCACCATCTGGAGTGGAGTCCGGAAGAGGCGAGTCCGGCCTATGAAGCGGTGGCGGCGATTGCGGTGGAAACCCCGGGATTATTGTTGCTGACGGCAACGCCGGAACAACTGGGGCGCGAGGGGCACTTTGCGCGGTTGCGCCTGTTGGATCCAGATCGTTTTTCTAACCTGGCTGAGTTTATCGAGGAATCCGATCACTATCAGGAAGTGTCACAGTTGGCTGACAGTTTACGCTCGGGTGAAAAGCTGAAAAAACCGGAAGAGAAACTGTTGGGAAAAATGCTCGGTGCGGAGGTGCTGGAAAAACTGGCTGAGGATGAGGGCGGGGAAATTCGTAATGAGTTGACCGCTTCTCTGGTCGATTTATACGGAACGGGACGAGTAATGTTCCGCAATCGACGTAAGGTTCTGGAGGGGTTCCCTGAACGTCAGGCGCACCTTTGGCCACTGGTTGCAAAACCTGACAGCGATGAAACTGCTGACAAAATCCTTTGGTTGTCCACTTTATTAGGTGATAATCCAGATGAAAAATTCCTGCTGATTTGTCACAGTCGGCAGATGGCAGAAAAAATCGAAGAAGTCCTGCGTGAGCATATCAGCGCGATGGCAGCGGTATTTCACGAGGGCCTGACTTTGTTGCAGCGCGACCGCAATGCGGCCTGGTTTGCCGATGAGGATGGCGCACGTATTTTGATTTGCTCGGAGATCGGCAGTGAGGGGCGGAATTTCCAGTTTGCCCATCACCTGGTTTTGTTTGATTTGCCGGACGATCCCGCATTGCTCGAACAACGCATTGGTCGTTTGGACCGCATTGGCCAAGAGGCGGATATTCATATTCACGTGCCCTATTTGACGGATAGCGTGGGGGAGATGCTGGCCCGGTGGTATCACGAAGGTTTGGGAGCCTTTGAACACACCTTGCATGGGTCAAGTGCCATTCAGAGGGAATATCAGGATGAGTTGAAGCAGCTGTTGGCTGACAAGGATTGGAAAGCCAAGTTGCCGGATTTGCTTGATCGCGGTAAGGCTTTCAAGGAAAAGGTCGATCACGAATTGGAGCTGGGCAGGGATCATCTTTTGGAGATTAGTTCCTTTGACAAGATACGTGGAGAAGAGTTGGCGGAGGAAATCGAGGCTTTGGACGATGAGCGTGGGCTGCAGCGTTTTATGTTGCGCCTGTTCGATCATTTTGGAGTGACGGTGGAGGATTTGGATGATCATTCTTATACGATTTCCCCCGAGCACCTGTTTTCGCCGGAGGCTTTTCCAGGTTTGCCGGAAGAGGGGATTTCTCTGACCTTTGACCGGGAGGTGGCGTTGGCCCGTGAAGATATTGTATTGTTCACCTGGGATCACCCGATGGTGACCAGCGCGATCGATGTGTTGTTGGGCTCTGAACGTGGTAATGCGTCATTCGGGCGAATCGAAGCGGCGCCCGAGCAAGCGTTGTTGCTGGATATTGTTTGTGTGTTGGAATGTGTGGCTCCGGAAAAATTTCATGCGGATCGTTTTCTTCCTTCGCAGCCGGTGAGGGCGCTGGTAGATCACCAGTTGCGTGACCGGTCAAAGGTGTTTGTGCCTGAGATGATTCGGCGTTCGAAAGAGGGGCCTACTGATTGGCTGCAGAAAAAATCCAAGGCCTTGAAAGGCACCTTGCCGAAAATGATTGAAGCAGCGAAGGATCTGGCGGAAAAAAATGCGGCCGATGTACGCTGCGAAGCCGTTGCTGAAATGGAAAAGCAGCTCGACGGCGAAATTGATCGTCTGAAAAAATTGCAAAAAATGGGTCATCCGGTCAGGGAGTCGGAGATCATCATGGCTGTTGAGGAGAGGGATGCCTTGAAAAAACATTTGCAGGAAGCCGTCCTGCGAATGGATTCGGTGAGGATGATTCTGGCCACCCCGGGCACATGAGCCTGGAGAATGACAGTGAAAAAATAGATGATGGCGGCCTTGGGTCGCGTGAGGCAGCACTCGACATGGGGCCTGATGAGTTCCGCAAGCTCGGATACCAGATGGTTGACCGGATTGCCGGATTCCTGGAATCCTTGCCTTCGCGTCCGGTAAACCCCGATGAAACGGTGACTGAGGTCAGGTCGGTTTTGGGAGGGGGCTCTTTGCCGGAAAAAGGTGTTCCTGCTACAGAAATTCTGGATGAGGCAACGGGTTTGCTTTTTGACCATTCGCTTTTTAACGGTCATCCGAATTTCATGGCTTATGTTACTTCATCAGCTGCGCCGATTGGTGCTCTGGGGGATTTACTGGCTGCAGCTGTTAATGCCAATGTGGGGGCCTGGGCCTTGTCCCCGGTTGCCACCGAGATAGAAAAGCAAACGATTGAGTGGATTCGTGAGTCTGTTGGCTGCGCGGAAGGTTACGGAGGTTTGCTGGTCAGTGGAGGCAACATGGCTAATTTTGTTGGATTTCTTGCTGCCAGAAAAGCGAAGGCCAAGTGGGATATTCGTGGTAAAGGGGCACGCGGTGGAGAGCAGGGTATGCGTCTCTATGCTTCAAGGGAAACTCATACATGGGTTCAAAAAGCAGCGGATCTCTTTGGTTTGGGCACGGATGCGATCACGTGGGTTGCTGTTGATGGTGAGCAGAAAATGGATCTGGTGGAACTCGAAGGGAAAATAGCTGAAGATCGCCAGGCCGGTCACCAACCTTTTCTGGTGGTGGCATCAGCGGGCACGGTCAGCACTGGCACGGTTGATCCCCTGGAGGCCATCGGACGCATTTGCCGAGCTAACGATTTATGGTTTCATGTCGATGGAGCTTATGGGGCTTTTGCCGCGATGTTGCCCGAAGCGTCCGTGGATCTCCGCGCTTTGGCACAGGCGGATTCGATTGCCCTGGATCCACACAAGTGGCTATACACTCCCCTGGAGGCAGGTTGCACTTTAGTGCGCAATCCACAAAACTTGATTGATGCCTTCAGTTTTCATCCGGACTATTATCTTTTTGATCAGGATGAAGACGGTGAAAATCCGGATGAAAATGCGACAATCAATTATTACGAGCTGGGCTTGCAAAATTCACGCGGCTTCCGCGCTTTGAAGGTGTGGATGGCGTGGCGCCAGGCAGGGCGTGAAGGCTACGTTCGCATGATCCGCGATGATATTGCTCTGGCAAAAGCACTTTATGATCGTGTTGGCGTACATCCCAATCTGGAGGCGCTCACCCAGAGTTTGAGTATCACTACTTTTCGTTACGTGCCTGAAACTGTTCCCGATGGAGTGGAGGATCGGGATGAATGGTTGAATGAGTTGAATCGAGAATTGCTGAAGAGGCTTCAATCCGACGGCAAGGTGTATTTGTCGAATGCGGTGGTTGACGGACGTTTTGCCTTACGGGCCTGTATTGTGAATTTCCGAACGACTTTGAACGAGATTGAAGCTTTGCCGGAATTGGTGGCTTGCGCTGGACGTGAGATGGCTTGATTCCAAATTTTTCTTTTCTGTGCTTCGTAAATATAGGAGTCTGGGGCAGCATCGACGGGCTTCTTCCGAATTGTAAAATGACACGCACTGTTTTCATATACGTCATCGGTGTTTTGGCTTTGTCCGTGGTATCGCATGCCGCAGACAGATCAAAATTGGCTGCACCATTACTGATTCCAGATCAGCCGTCGCGTCTGGTAAAACTTACTGCGCATCTCCGGGTGAAAAATGCAAACAGCACGGCTGTGTCACGTTACATATTCCGCGTGACTATGCCGCCGGATCTTCATTCGCAACGAGCGGTTCTGGCCGTCAGTGATGTGTTGCCCGTTTCGCGCAGGCAGCACAAGAATGGTGCAAATGAATATCTTGAATTTGATTTCCCTGTTCCTGCAAATGAGGAAGTTGTGAAAGATGTGACCTTTCTGGTTCTTTTGATGCCAATTGATTATTCGTTGGTTGAAAACATCCAAGGTCGAGGCTGCTCAACAAGCGATGCGCTCGATCGATATTTAAAACCATCCCACTTGATCGAATCTGATTCCGGTGAAATCAAGGAGACGGCTGCTGTGGTTTTCAGCGGGTTACAAAACGAGTTGGACAAAGCGCGGGCGGCTTATGAGTTTCCGGCCAAAATACTTAAGTTTGAGGAGCAAACAAAACCACTGGGTGCACAAAGGGCGCTTCAGACAAAGATAGGTGATTGCACCGAATATGCCTGTTTGTTTTCAGCTCTCTGCCGAACCCAAGCGATACCTGCCCGGCTTCTCGGGGTTTTTAATATGGGTAGCAGGGATCAAATTTCAGCGGCTCAGCCTAATCACAATATTGCCGAGGTGTATCTTGCAAGTCATGGCTGGATTCCCGTAGATCCCAATCTCGGCGCAGGGCGATACGATGGCCCGATTGGTTTTGGCAAATTCGGCAACACCGTTATTATTCTGACCCGCGAAGGATCGTGGGTGTGGGCTACTGCATTGCCAAGGGATGCTTACAGTCAATCCCTGCCCAAACCGAAGCTCATGCCCGGTATTTCGTGGGATGCCAAAGTTGTGAAAGAAGGTTCTGCCGAGGATTTATGGCACGACTTGTTTGCCGCAAAACAGCAAAGACATTAGCGCAGCGTCTTGACAGCAGACCTTCTGAAGGCCAAGACTTAGCTCTATGCCTGAAGATACACCGGATGTTCCACTTGACCCCACCTCTCTGCGCCTCGCCGCAGCGTCGGCTTTGATTCGTCGTCGGCGCACGATCAAGCCGGAGCAGATGGACAATCGTGCGGTGGACAAGCGTTTTGTCGCGGCAATCCTTGAAAATGCAAATTGGGCACCGAGTCATGCTTTGACCGAGCCTTGGCGGTTCACTGTTTTTACCGGTGAAGCCCGGGAGGATTTGGCGGCATTTTTGCGGCGACTTTATGTGCTCAAAACAGCAGAGGAAGATTTTCGCGAAGACAAATTGGAGAAGTTGGGGATCAATCCGCTGCGTGCTGATGTGGCAATCGTCATTGGCATGAAGCGTCAGGATTCGGAGAAAATTCCCGAAGTGGAGGAAATCGAGGCGGTGGCTTGTGCCGTCCAGAACATGCACCTGACTGCATCGGCGATTGGTTTGGGTGCATTTTGGTCGACACCACCGATTGTTTACACGGCGGAGATGAGCAAATTCATTGAGCTCGATCCGGAGCGCGATCAATGTCTGGGAATTTTTTATCTCGGTTGGCCGGAGGAGGCCGGGTCTGACGAAAAGGCAGAATCTGCTGAGGACGATAAGTGGCCGAAGGGCAAACGCGGTTCGGTGGCAGAAAAAATTATCTGGAAAGAGTAAACTGAGTTTAAAATCTGAAGTAGATGGAAATTTTCATTCTGGCAATCAAGTGGGTCACGGTCGGCACCTTGATGTTTGGTGGACTGGTGGGTACCTTTTTGCCGATTTTGCCGGGATCATTTTTCATCTTGCTGGGTGCAGTGGCGCACTATTTTCTTTTCGGGCAAAGCCAGAGTGGTTTGACCTGGTTGAGTTTTGTAGTGTTAACCTTGTTATTCGGATTGTCTGTATTCGTTGATTGGTTGAGCGGAGCCATCGGGGCCAAGTGGTTCGGAGCCAGTAAATGGGGAATAGGTGGAGCGATTGCCGGAGGCATTATTGGGATATTTTTTGGTTTTATTGGTCTTATCATCGGGCCGCTGCTGGGGGCATTTATTTTCGAAATGATTTTTGCCAAAAAAGAACTCAACGCAGCGGGCAAGTCGACCTGGGGGACATTGATTGGGGGGGGAGCAGGGATTATTGCCAAAGCTATGGTTTCGCTGGCGATGATTGTTTATTATATTGCGGATGCATTTTTTGTGAATTGAAGGCTTCCCCTTTACCTCTTGCTTCCCTGGCACTACAGTCATCACGTGGAACAGGTCGGTGATGATCGCTGTTTCCGCAGTTTAGGCTGTTGGATTCAGAGGAAAGTCCGGACACCATAAGGCAGCATTGCCCTGAGAAACCAGGGGAGGCGGGTAGCGAAAGCTTCCGTTGACGGAAAGTGTCGCAGAAAATAAACCGCTCCTTTTTGTTTAGGCAGAAAAGAGTAAGGGTGAAATGGCGAGGTAAGAGCTCACCGCTCCTTCGGGTAACCGGGGAGGCACGACAAACCCCATGCGGTGCAAGACATAACAGGACAAACGGGCCGCCAGCCCGGCTCTCTGAAACTTCGGTGGACGAGGATGAGTCCGGGTATTAGTCGCACTTCACTTCGGTGGAGAAGGCTGCTGGCTTTCGGGCCGGCAGGTTTAGATAAATGATCGTCCTTTTTTGAATCCGGCTTGTCCGGGTTCGGGGAAAAACAGAATCCGGCTTACAAGGCCTGTTCCACACTTTTTATTGAGTCGGAGAAAAATCGGTTGGTATCATCAGGATCGATTTTACTCCTCCTTTGATGAGGATTTTACCGTCGACTTCCGATGCTTTGCGAGCGGACTGCCAGGCGGGATCTTTACCAAAGCCTGAGAAAGATTGTTTGCGCGAGGTTTCGTCTTTGTGGGCGAGGAAATAAACGAGGGTATTATCTGCGCCTTCTTGACCAGGCAGCAGGAGGAAATAAGCCAGGTTGTCCATGCCGTGTTGCTTGAACAGGTCAATAGTGTGATCTCTGAATCGAGCATGAATGTTGGGCAGTTTTCCGGGATTGGTGGTGTAACGCCGCAGTTCGAAAAGGCGTTCGGGTGTCTGTTTGTCGATTTTGAAAGAGGGTGACCAGTCGGTGGGTTTGAGGAAAACCTGATCCACTTTTGTGATCAATTTGCCATTTTTGGTTGAAGCGGCGTAGGCCGATTTCCAGTCCGGATCGTTGGCAAAAGCTTTCCACATCTCATCGCGTTTTTTGCGATTGGGATAAGCCATCAGGTAAATTAGAATTTGTTCGTCGTTTTTGGCAGGTACCCAGTAGGCGACATTGCTCATGCCGTGTTTTTTAAAAAGTTCGACGGTGTGGTCTCGAAAACGGGACAGCAGGGCGTCAAGCTTGCCGGGAGAGGCGTGATAGGTGCGCAGTTCGTAGATTTGCTCATCTTTCCCCAAGGCCCCGGGTGCGGTAAGCATGGCGGATAAACAGAAAAAGAGAATGAGAAGTGCGGGGTGGGTTTTCATGGATTTAGACGGGGGTAGAGGTTGGGGAAAGCTAGCAAAAGTGTCGCTTGCGTCAACTGGAGGGTAATATAACATGGGACCGGTCAGAGAATCAGTGAGTTTTCCCGGAGTTTTGATGGAAAACCAGCATTTTTTATTTGGAGAAGTGAATAATAGTTAAGACAAATGCGTCAAAGTGGTAACGCTGAAACTAAAATCTAATCGATAAAGTTATGAACCGAAGCAATTTTTTTATTCTGGCCGCTGTGGTGGCCCTTGGAATTTCCTCAACATCATGCAGCCAATACGCACCGAATACCAAGAATGGAGCGGTGATTGGGGGACTGATTGGAGCTGGAGCTGGAGCCATTATAGGGCATCAGTCAGGGCGAGGGCTTGAGGGAGCTGCAATTGGCACGGCTGCCGGTGTGGCGGGTGGAGCTTTGATAGGAAGCGCCCGCGATGATCGTGAGCGGCAGTATTACGACAATCAAAGTCGCCAACCATACTACGATCAAAGAAACAATCGGGGATATCCGCCACCACCGCCCGCCCCTTCAGATGGATATTATCAGCGGGATCAAAGGCGGCCGAGCTACTATTAGCAGACTGGTAGCAGCCCCTGTCTAAGGCCGGCCTTTGTTCAGCCAGGTAGTGATCCGTCCCACCCTGCCCAGAGGGCCGGGCACATGCATACCGCCGCCAATGATGTCGGGGCGTTGGTCGCCATCGAGATCACCGACATCGATAGTGGCGAGATTGCTGGGTGAATAGGCGATGCGTCGACGGGTGAAGTTCTGCTTGCCGTCATTTTCGAGCCAGATGAGGCTGGGCAGGTCGTGGGTTTTCCAGTCGAAGTAGAGGCTGGAGCCGATGACATCCATGTCGCCGTCGCCATCCAGATCTGCTGCTACCGCCCGGTAACAGCTGTGGTAGCGGGTGATGTCATGGAAGACAAAATTGAGATCACCGGTATTTTCGAGCCATTGGATGCCGTGATAGGGTTTGGGGGAGGGGTCGGTATCCATCAGGTCACCGTTGGAGTAGAGGATGTCCGGGTCGCCGTCCTGATCGAGATCGACGACTTGAAAACCAGAGGATCCAAAAGTGGGGTGCTTGGCTTCGCCAATTGGAAAAGGATCAAATTTGCCCTCCCCCTTGTTCATGAAGCGCAGGAGCATTTCATGCTGTTGACTGATCAAGGTGACCAGATCAAGTCGTCCGTCTTGATCCAGATCGACGAGTTCCATGTGCATCACTCCATTGATTTGCGCAATCGTATGAAGTTCGAATTTTTCGGGGCTGACTTGTTCCAGCCAACCAACGGCTCCAGTGGTGCGCCAACCAAACATGGCGAGTCCGAAATCGATGTCGCCATCGCCATCGATGTCTCCGGGTTGCATATCGGAGATGCGCGGGGTGCCGGAAATAAGCACTCGCTTTTCAAAGTTTTGTTGACCGTCATTAATCAGGAGGACGGCTTCGCCAATGAGCAGGTCATTAGGATGCATGTAACCCATCGAAGCGACGGCAATGTCCAGATCGCCGTCGCCGTCAAAATCAAACACTTCGGTGTGCACGGGTGCCAGTACCATGGCGAGTTCGATTTCCTCTGTAGGTGATTCAGGGGAGGGGCCGCCTTTTTGGTAGGGAAGCCACGATACGGTTCCGAGCAGTTCATCACAGACGATGACATCGGCCTTTCCATCCTGATCGAGATCGGTGATGTTGACGTTGGTGACATGAGGCCGTGGGCTTGAGGGAGGATTGCCAACGGAGTGTTTTTCAAAAGTCAGTTTGGGGGGCAGGAAGTCATTGGGTAGTCGAGGCAGTCTTTCCAAGCTGAAGCTCTGGTAAAAGTGCAGCAGTTCAGCGTTTTGCTGATCAGTGAGCGGGACATTCTGGTTTTGCAGGTGCCCTCTCATGTCCTGGATCACCCGTGCCCAGGCCGCACGTGGCATGTCCATGGGATCGGGGACGCTGTGGCAAATGGCGCAGGCTGCGCGGCGCAACTGGAGGACGGAATCAGGCACGCCTTTGTAAATCGCCCTGTCCGCAGCGAGTATTTCTGCCGGGGTTTTGGCCTCGCTGGCTACAGCGGAAGAGGAAAATGTCAGCCAGCCTGCGAGCAAGGCGATGATTAAAAAACAATTGGGTAGGCGTGGCATGCGGTTTTTACTGCAATTTACCCCCATTCTTCCGTCTGAGAGGAGGCTTTGGCAAACATTATTTCGTCATGAGATAGATGTTGAAAGGTGGAAAAGAGTCTTTTTTCAGTAAATCAGGCATCCTGACGAAAGCGGGCGGAAGTCATATTATTTCTTGCACTTAGCGGTCTGAGAACCATAAATAGGCAGGTGTATCTGGGATCAGGCGTTTGTCGTATGGTTGTTGGATGCAGGTAAGCAGGTAGAACCCAGCAAGCACTTGTATCAGGGTGCTGGGTAAATGCGTGTAAATATTTAATTTTTAATCACAAATCATGCTTAAACAATTACGTCAGAGAGAGGGTAATCCCATTCGGGTTGGACTGGTGGGTGCAGGGGCAATGGGGCGAGGCATCGCCTGGCAGGTCAGCACAACACCGAGCATGGAGCTTGGTTTCATCGCTGACATTGATCTTGAGGCTGCTCGCAAAGCGGCAGAGCTGATTAATCTGGAACCGGTGGAGTTTGATGGGAGGAGCATTCCTGCTTTGACCGACAAACAGGTTCTGATTTCGACTGATGCTTTGAGTTTGCTGAAGCGCAACGACGAGCTCAAGCTGGAAGCTTTTGTGGAAGCTACCAACGCGATTGCGGAGGCGGCGGAATATTGTCTGGCTGCGATTGAGGGAGGTATGCACGTCATTTTGATGAATGCAGAGGTCGACCTTGTGTATGGCCCGCTGTTGAATGCCGAGGCAGCGAAGAAAAATGTCATCGTGACCAGTGACGCTGGTGACCAGCACGGGGTCATCATGACGATGATCGACGAAATCGAAATGTGGGGATTTGATATCGTTCAGGCGGGCAACATCAAAGGTTTCCTCGACCGGTATGCCACTCCCGATTCTATTCGACATGAGGCGGACAAACGTAATTTGAGTGCGGTCCAGTGTTGTGCCTATACAGACGGCACCAAGCTGAATGTGGAAATGGCCTTGATCTGTAATGCAACGGGTTTGGTGCCATTCGTGGATGGTATGGAGGGCCCCGTATGTAGCGAGGTGAGCGAGGTGATGAGCTCGTTTGACTTTGATGCTTACGAGGGCAAAGGACGGGTCGACTACATTCTTGGTGCTGAACCCGGGGGCGGGGTTTATGTGGTGGGTCGTTGCGATGCGGAATTCCAAAAGCCGTATTTGCAATATTATAAGTTGGGAGATGGTCCGTATTATTTGTTCTCCCGTCCGTATCATTTGTGCCACCTTGAAACACCTCGGGCCATAGCCAAGGTTTGTCTGAATAGGAAAGCGATTCTGGTTCCGGATCACGGTCAGGTGGCCGATGTGTATGCTTACGCAAAGACGGATTTGAAAGCCGGGCAGGAAGTTGAGCACAGTATTGGTGGTGCTGAGTGTTATGGGCTGATCCGGACTTGTGAAGCGGCCAATGCAGATAATCATTTGGCGATAGCCTTGCTGGAAGGGGAGCCTGGAAAGAAGGCGGTCTTGAAGCGGGATATTGCCAAGGATGAAGCAGTGAAAGCGGATGACGTAGAGTTTCCTGATATCCTGTTGCATCGGTTGCTTCAGCGTCAGGCTGAAATTTGAAATCCAGTTAATACTGTGGAGTCGCCCAGCGAAGTCGAGAAAACATCATCGGATGAAATTGTCGTATTGGGCGGAGGTCCTTGTGGCATGTATGCGGCATTGACACTGGCCAAGGCGGGGAAAAAAGTCATTTTGCTCGAAAAGGAGGAGGTGACCGGTGGTTTGGCACGCGGGCACAAGCGTGGCGAGAATTTTTATGATCTCGGTTGTCATATGTTGCATGCTTTTGACAAGGAGGTTTTCGAGACGATCAAGGGCATCATGGGAGATGAGAGGATTGAGGTGCCCTTGAATGCAACGATCAAGTGGGCGGGGGCTTTTTATCGTTACCCGTTGCAGTTCGGTGACATGGTCAAGGGTATGCCGAAGATCATGCTCATTCGTTGTTCGGTAGGTTTGCTTTTTTATCAGTTTCTCAATAAGATCAATCCCAAGGAGCCGCAGAATGCGGAGGAGGCGCTGATCCAACTGTATGGCAAACCGTTGTATCGTTTTTTCTTTAAAGATTTCACTGAGAATTACTGGGGTTTTCCGACTACTGAGTTGTCGGCGACTTTTATTACCACCAAAATGCCACGGCTGTCGGCGGTGGACGTGATCAAGAAGGTTCTCGGCAAATTCGGGGTCAAGGAAAAGGAGGGCGGGGCGGTGGAAAGTGCACTTTCCGAGGAGACCTTGCATTATTCACGTAATGGGGCCGAGGGCATGGCCCGCTGCCTGGCGGGTGAGATCGAGAAGCTTGGCTGCCGGGTGATTACCAATGCAGAAGTATGTGGGATTCACCGGGAGGGGGATCGTATCACAGCGGTTAGCTATCGGGATGCTCGGAAAGGAGAGGGGGCAGAGGAACATGAAATTAGCTGTGACGAGGTGATTTCAACGATCCCGATTCATGATTTTGTGAAAGCTTCAGGTGAACTCGCTCCGGATGAAGTTCGTGAAGCGGCGGATCAACTGCGAACCAAGCCAATTGCGGTTTACGGTTTGTTGGTGAACAAGGAGAAAGCCATCAACTCGCTTTATATTTATTATCGTAGTCGTTGTTTTCACCGTGTGGGTGAGCCAAAAAATGCGGGCCTGACGGTGCGGCCGGCGGATCACACGGTCCTGATTGTTGAAACGACTTGTGAAGTGGGGGATGAGAAGTGGAATGGCGACCAGTCTTTCATTGATAAGATTGCAGCCGATCTCGCGGACGAGGGGATTTGCACAAAAGAAGAAATTGTCGAGACGCATGTGCTGAGGACAAAACATGGGTATCCGGTATTTGATCTCGGTTTTGAGCCTCATTTGCAGGCTGTGCAGGATTTTGTGCTTTCACTTGAGAATGTTCGATCGGTGGGACGTCAGGGAGGTTTTTGTTATCCAAATATGCACAGCGCGATGCGTATGGGGGCGGATGCGGCAGATGAAATTCTCAAACAGGAAGCCGGGCTGAGCAGTTAAACCCTTTAGACTCATGTGCGCGATTTTTGGATTTTCCGGTTTTAATGATCCAGACTACTTGCGCCGCATGGCGAAAATCCTTCGTCATCGCGGACCGGATGGGGAAGGTTTTTTTGAAGCGGATCGTTTTGCCTTTGGCAATCGTCGGCTTTCGATCATCGATCTGGAGGGCGGGGATCAGCCGATCTATAACGAGACGGGAGATTTGGTGGTGGTCCAGAATGGAGAGATCTACAATTACCTTGAACTTCGCGAGCAGCTTATCGCCAGTGGTCATGTATTCAAGACCCATTCGGACACCGAGGTGTTGGTGCACGGTTTTGAAGAATGGGGCGAGGAGGTGGTGCAAAAGCTCAACGGCATGTTTGCTTTTGCGGTTCACAATCGCAAGACCGGCGACACTTTTTTTGCCCGTGACCGTTGTGGGCAGAAGCCATTTTATTACTGGAACCAGAAGGGTAAGTTTGTTTTTGCTTCGGAGGTCAAGGCGATTGTGGAATGCCCTCACGTTGAGCGGGCGGCCAATCTCAATGCCATCGATCCTTATCTGACCCTGCGTTATGTGCCGGAACCGGAGACGATGTTCAAGGACATCTACACCTTGCCCGTTGGGCACACGCTGACCCTGAGGTCGTCTGGCGAGGTGATCATCAAACGCTACTGGCAGCCGCCCTTGAAACAGGACAATAACTACGCATCCGATGGTGAGTATTTGGAACAGCTTGATCACAAGTTCCGCGAAGCCGTAAAACTCACCATGCGCAGTGATGTGCCGGTGGCCGCCTACTTGAGTGCGGGCGTGGATTCATCAATCATCACGGCAGCTGCGAAGGAATTTAATTCCGACCTGCATACGTTTTCGCTGGGTTTTGACTCGCCGATTGATGAAACCAAGGATGCGGCGGCGACTGCCAAATTACTGGGAACCACCCATCATGAAATCGATGTGGTGCCGGACGACTTTGATCGTTTACCGGAGATCATCTGGCAGATGGACCGTCCGGTGGGCGATGCTTTGATCATTGCCTTTGACCGTTTGGCAGCCAGTTGTTCGCAGGATTTTAAAGTGGTGCTGGGCGGGGAGGGAGCTGATGAAATGTTCGCGGGTTATTCTTTTCACAAGATCACCCAGTTGGTGGAGCTGTATAAAAAAACGGTGCCGGGATTTGTGCACTCGGGTCTGGCGATGCCGGCGCTCAAAATGATGCCGGTGGGTTTGCTGAATAAGTTTTTTGATTTCCCTGCTTATCTTGGAGAGAGCGGCAAACGCCGTCTGGTTGAATTCATGGGGCCCTATCGCAAACGTCCGATGCGGGAGAATTATTTTGCTCTGAAAACCCTGTGGAGTGAAGACGATCGGCGGGCGGTTTATGGTGAGAATGAACAGCTGCGAGCGAGCAGCGATTGGATCGCGGCTACACCAGATGAGAAGGGGCCTTTCCTCGATCGCTTGCTCAAGTTGCAGTATGACGAATGGCTGCAGGATTGGGCTTTGATCCGTCAGGATAAAAATACCATGGCGCATTCGCTGGAGATCCGGTTGCCCTTCCTCGATCACAAATTGATTGATCTGGCCTTCCAGATGCCACCACATCTGAAGGCAAAATGGTTCAAGGATAAGATCATCGAGCGTCAATTGGCGGCGAAGATGCTGCCGCCTGAAGTGGCTAATCGTCCCAAAAATCCATTTTTTCTGCCGATGGAGTATTTTTTCACCAACCCGAAAATCAAGGACTTGATCGAATTGACCTTGAATGAAGATCAGGTGAAAAAGCGGGGTTATTTTGACCCCAAGGTGATCCGGAATCTGGTCGATGGCATGCAAGGGCAGGATTTTGTCAGCTTAAAGCAGGTGATGTCTTTGGTTATTTTGGAGCTGTGGCACATGATTTTTATTGACCAGTCAATCCGCTTTGATGATTAGGGCGTCTGGCGAAGAGGTGAGGATTCCTCTGGGATGCCAGTTGAGAAGAGTAGGATGAGTGCTCATTCTCCCAATGCATCTGCAGCCAGGGCGCTGCTGCCGATGATGCCAGCGTCATTGCCAAGTTCGGCGGGCAGGATTTGCAGATCGGTCCAGAACTCGGTG
>DAOUQC010000044.1 GCA_030625775.1 Verrucomicrobiota bacterium | reverse complement strand
GTGAAGATGAAAGGAGAGGTGAAGGTGGGCAAGTGGTGTGAGAATCCACCTAAATCCGTGCGCAAAGGGCTGATGTCGACCGTCATGGGGCTGTTTGGTGATTCCACCCTGCACCCTGAATACACATCTTCTTCGGAGAAGGTGTCGGAATCTGATTAGTGGCAGGTCTATTTTTTAATTGAATTTACCCGGTCATGATCGAGGGGGGTATATCCAGCTATGAATTCTTTTAAAATTATCCAAGGAGGCATGGGTCTGGGCATCTCTGACTGGCGTCTTGCCCGGGCCGTATCGCTGCGCAAGCAGTTGGGCGTAGTTAGTGGGACAGCTTTGGACCTCATTTTTGTGAGACGACTGCAGCTCGGAGACCCGGGTGGGCATATGCGTCGTGGTCTGGCGGCTTTTCCCGATGCGGATATCGCCCAACGCATTGTTGGTCGCTATTATGTGCCGGAAGGCAAGGCGGAGGGCCAGCCTTTTGCAGGTAAGCCTTTGGTGGGGCACGAGCCAAGTCGAATGCTCCAGGAGTTGTTGATTGTAGCTAATTTTGTAGAGGTATTTCTAGCGAAGGAGGGTCATGACGGTCCGGTGGGAATCAATTTTTTGCATAAAATCCAGGCGCCTCTTTTGCCGTCGCTTTACGGGGCAATGCTGGCAGGTGTCGACGTCGTTATTGTGGGGGCGGGGATCCCTCTGCAAGTCCCCACAATCATTGATAGCCTTGCCCGGGGCGAAGCGGCAGAGTTTGATCTTCATGTCCAGAATGCTGAGAGTGGGCAGAGTCACAAGCTTGCTTTTGATCCGGGAGATATATTCGGGAATCAATGCAAGGTCCTGCCGCAGCCTCAATTTTTCCCTATTGTGGCCTCGGCTACCCTGGCTACGGTCATGGTGAAAAAGTGCAAGGGGAAGGTGGATGGTCTGATCATTGAAGGTCCAACGGCCGGTGGTCACAATGCTCCACCGCGGGGCAAGGGGGGGCTCAGTGCGGAAGGTGAACCGGTTTACGGTCCACGGGATGAAGTTAATCTTGAGGTGATTCGTGCCCTTGGGCTTCCCTTTTGGTTAGCAGGCTCCTACGGCAGCCCGGAGGAAGTTGCCAAAGCTTGCGCCTCCGGTGCGGAGGGAGTTCAGGTGGGGACAATTTTTGCTTTTTGTGAAGAGTCGGGGTTGCGGGAAGATTTAAAACGTGATGTTATCAAGAGTTGTCAGGAAGGAAAAACCCATATCAAGACAGATCCGGTTGCCTCTCCCACAGGCTTTCCTTTTAAGGTAATCTCTATTCCCGACACTCTTTCGGAGGAGGCTCCCTATGCCGAACGACCACGGATGTGTGATCTAGGATATCTGCGTGAGGCCTATGAGCTGCCGGATGGCAGTGTCGGGTGGCGTTGCCGGGCGGAAGATCCGGAAGCCTATGTTAAAAATGGGGGAAAAATCGAGGACAGTATTGGTAAAAAGTGCCTTTGCAACGGACTGATGGCCAATATCGGGCTGGGACAGGTTCGAAAAAATGCCTATGAGGAACCACCTCTGGTGACTTGTGGTGACGACTTGTCAGGCATCAAGCGGGTTTCGAAACCGGGTGAGCTTATTTATACATCATCGGATGTGATCGATTTCCTGCTGCCTGGCAACTAATACCGGAGGGGAATAGAGGAAGGGGGCGGGGAATGTTGTTACTCAGTGGTATTGAACTCCATGGTTTTCAGCAGGCTCTCAGGGCGTCTCAAGAATCAAGCCGACAACTTCGGTGTCATAGTCAACGAAGGTGCGGTAAGTTCCGCGATACCAGAGTAACATGCTTTGTTTGTCATTCCACTTTGGCATGATGGGCCGGAGGTTGTCGGCCGACGAATCCCTGGTGATTGCCTCCCACTGAAAAGTCTTTCCCTTGTCGCCGGTAGTGCCGTGGAAAATTTCATAATGACGTTTGCCATCTGTTTTGCTGATGAGGGCTTTCCCTGTCACAGGGTTGGCGTCAGTTGATATGTAAACCTGGTTCAAGTCATCCGGATCGAGGCAGATGTTGCCGGTGTAGTCAAATTCACGCTCGTAGAGCCGGCTTCCCGCATGGGCGATTTCCTGATCGTGCCAGTTCTGTCCATCCCACCAGGCGTAGCGATAGCGCAGGTCATTGCCGAATTGTTCTGGAGATTGACCTGTAGAGTTTTTTCTGACTGTGCAGACGGCATAAGGTCTTCCGTCGTCACTGAGGTGCAAGTCGCTCGTCCAGCCGATATTATTGGAATCTCCACGGAAAATAAGAGTGCCTTCACCGGGGATTTTGAGCCCTTCTTTGAGAGAAGCTATTTTAGAGCCGTCAGATCTATGCAGAAAACCGTTGCGATAATAGATGTGGTAAATGTTGTTATTAAAATTGCGGGGATGGGCGTCGGTATAGAGCAGGTGAATTGTGTCCTTGCCGTTGGAGGCATATTTGACATAGGGGCGGTGCTTGAATGAAGAGGGAAATTCAATGGCTATGTTTCCGGTTGTCCAGCTCTGTCCCAGGTCATCGGAGAATGCGTAGGACGGTTTGTTGCTTCCATTCAAGCCCCGGAAAAAATTATAGACCCGCCCTTCGCCGCCTCGTTCATTTTTTAGCAAATGAAGGTTTGAATAAGTAATACGCGATTTTTTCGAGGGCGCAAATTCATTGACTGTTCCCCAGTTTGTCAGGCTGTCGGCCTGACTGATCCTGTAATAAAACTTGTTCTCCGGTCCGTGTTTTGAGTAAACCGCCAGTAAACGACCGTCGGGACGAGCCAGTAATCCCGCTACATTGTGATCGTCCGGCTGCAATTGGTCATGGAGTTCAACCCGCTCGACTTTTTTGGAATTAAGATCCAGTATGGTCAGGTCGATGTCCCCACGCCGGGTTTCATCCTTTGTCCCACAAGCTACCGAGCCAACGATGAGTTTGCCTTGATGGATCAGTGCCCGTTCATCCTGAAACCAGCACCACGCCCCGTCGTCATTCAATTGAATCAAGCCGTCTGGATCAGATGCCAGCAGGTAGGGGATACAGGTAAAAACCAGAGTGTGTGTAAGCAGTAATTTTTTGTATGTCATCATCGGGAGTTTTTGAAAGTGGAACTGAGTTTAACGGCCAGGCGGGCAAAGGTACCAGGGATGGGAGCTTAGGTGATGGAGGGCGCGTATAGAGTTATGGTTTAGTAATATTGGATTACGATGGTGGGGTTTGGACACCTTCGCGCGAATAAAGCCGCCCTTACTACTCGGATCTTGATATTTGTTGTGTTTAAATTGCTGTAAACTATCTGTGTCAATAACCGGGGTGAAGGGGGTTTGTAGTGGGAAAGCCTTTAGCGATGGGGTTTGCGTGGGTGGTAGTCTGCATAGACAGGATTTCTTGTATGTGGCGAATTGCTTGACGCCATTTTGCTTACAAATTAAAATTACCCCTATGAAAAAACACCTGACTTTAATAATTGTTTTCTGCACCCTCTCTGCGCTTACATTTTCATATGCCAAGGATGAGGAGGCAGTGGTGTTAGGTAAATTGGCAGGAACCTGGTCGGGGCACCGACTTGCAGGAGGAATGGATAAACCCGAAGATGGGCCGCAGATATCTATTACCATAAAAGGGAAGAAAGTGGACAGCAACAAGGCTGGTGGAGGCAGCCTTACCTTGGATACATCAATAGAGCCATATCAACTGAATGGCATCAAGAAAGGAGCCAAGAAAGCTTATGAGGGGATCGTTACTGTGAAAGGCGGCACACTGGTTTGGTGTGTAGGAGATCCTGGCAAACCCCGTCCGACCAGCTTTGAAACCAAGAAAGGGCAGTGGTGCATGGTTCTCAAAAAAGAGTGAAGCTTTTTTAAAGGCAGCCTTTTTGTGTTAACCCTCCACGGGAACGGGGTTCACTCATTTCCAAAAGAGGGCAGGCCGGACAGGGCCATGCCTATTTCTTCTTCCGGAAATTCGTAATCCTGTAGCTTTCCTTCGTGAAAGTCGATGTAAGCCTGCATGTCGAAATGCCCGTGCCCCGAGAGGCAGAACAAAATTGTTTCATCCTTGCCTTCCTCCCGGCAGCGTTCTGCCTCCCTGATTGCACCGACCACAGCGTGGGTTGATTCAGGGGCGGGAATGATTCCTTCCGCCTTGGCAAATTCGACTCCTGCGGTGAATGCCTCAATCTGGTTGTAAGCTTGTGCTTCCATCAAGCCGAGGCTCATGGCGTGACTGACAAGCGGTGCCATTCCATGATAACGCAGCCCGCCGCTATGAAAACTTGGAGGCACAAAGCTGCTGCCCAGGGTGTTCATTTTTACTAGAGGTGTCAGGTGTGCGGTATCCCCGAAATCGTATTTCAAAGGCCCTTGGGTCAAGGTAGGGCAGGCTGTGGGTTCGACAGCAATGGCACGAACATTTTTTCCTCCACGAAGTTTTTCTCCAATGAAAGGGAAGGCGATACCGGCAAAATTGGAGCCTCCACCAGCACAGCCAATCACTACATCCGGTGAGTCGCCGGCCATCTCCATCTGCTTCTGTGACTCCAATCCTATCACGGTTTGATGCAGGAGCACGTGATTCAAGACACTGCCAAGACAGTATTTGGTATCATCGTTTTTTGCCGCGACCTCGACGGCTTCAGAAATAGCGATCCCGAGCGAGCCCGGGCAATCCGGGTCTTTTTCAAGGATTGCACGACCGGCTTCGGTGGTATCACTTGGGCTGGCGATGCAGGTTGCATTGTAAGCTTCCATCAACGCTCTGCGATAGGGTTTTTGATTATAGCTGACCTTGACCATGTGCACCAGGCACTCGAGCCCAAACATCTGGCAGGCCATTCCCATCGATGAGCCCCATTGTCCGGCCCCGGTCTCAGTCGATATTTTTTTAACACCTTCCTGCTTATTATAATAAGCCTGGGGAACTGCTGTGTTTGGTTTGTGTGAGCCGCTTGGAGAAACTCCTTCGTATTTGTAATAGATCCGTGCGGGAGTATTAAGTGCTTTTTCCAATCGGCGAGCTCGGTAAAGTGGAGTGCATCGCCATTGTGCCAAAATTTGTCGAATCTCTTCCGGTATTGCTATCCACCGTTCTGTGGACACTTCCTGCTCGATCAAAGCCTTGGGGAAAAGAGGGGACAGATCCTCCGGACTAATGGGTTCCCCTGTTCCCGGATGAAGGAAGGGAGGTAAGGGCTCGGGTAAATCCGCAGCGATGTTGTACCACGTCTGGGGAATTTCGTTATCGGGCAGGAGGTATTTTATCGAGTCCATAATGATGACAGTTTACAAAGGATTTGGAAATTTATATTCCAGATTTTGCGTGTATGTAACAAGGGGTCAGATGGCAGAGATGTAAACGGATTTTCGCTGCCAGATTTCTACTGTCGGGCGCTAAAAGCTAAAATTTGCGGGTCAATTTCCAAGCGATGCATAGTAAGTGTCTGTTGGACCCTTAAATTTACTAAGAATATTATAAAAAGGTAAACCCTGTTTATCCCCCAGGTATTCGAAGGGGCCTACCGCATGGGTGAAGTTTGAGGTGATCAATCTTGAAGGGCATTCCAGCCGTATATTTCCCTTTATTTTAAAATATCAAAAAAAGAGCAACTTTTCCAAATACAGGGAGTTTTATTATCTGTCATCAACCACTTAGCCATGCTTTTACCCGCACAAAACGAATGGACCGAGCGCGACGCAGCGCATCTTCTGAACCGCGCCGGATTCGGCGGTTCACCGAAACAGATTATTGAATTTCATGCTCTTGGAAGGGGAGAGGCCGTGGAATTGCTCTTGAATCCACCAGAAGGCATCGATCCGCTGAATCCGCCGGAGTGGGCTACGGAGACGAGTAATCAAAAGGGGGAGGAATATCTCAAGCAGATCAAGGAACTGCGCCAGAACCGCGGTGACATGAGTGCTGAAGAGGTCGACAAAAAGCGAAGGAAGCTCAGACAGCAGATGCAGAAACTTCAGCGGCAGGCAGGTGGCGAACTGCAAGCGTGGTGGTTTGCCCGGATGTTAAATGCCAATGCCCCCTTGCAGGAGAAGATGACGCTTTTCTGGCACGATCATTTTCCCAGCAGCCTCCAGAAGGTCCGCGACCCTCGTCTGCTCTATCGACAAAATGCCTTGTTCCGTGAGTTTGCGACGGGAAATTTCAAAAAGCTCACCCAGCGAATTGCCCTTGATCCGGCCATGATGCGCTATCTGGATACTCCTCAATCGAAAAAGGGCAAACCCAATGAAAATTTCGCCCGGGAGCTGTTGGAGCTTTTCACCTTGAGTGAAGGGAACTACACCGAGCAGGATATCAAGGAAGCGGCACGGGCTTTCACGGGTTACGGGCTCGACCGTCGAACAGGAAAAGTGAGTCACGTACAAAAAAACTGGGATGAAGGCGAGAAGACATTCATGGGCCAGACAGGAAACTATAAGGGCAGGGATATCATCAACATTGTTTTCAAGCAGCCGGCTTGTGCACACTATTTGCCAAAGAAGCTTTGGGAGTTTTTTGCTTATGGAAACCCCTCGGAGGAAATAGTGGAGGCTTTGGCAACCACATTGAAAGAACACAAATTCGAGATCGCTCCGGTACTGCGGCAGATTTTTCTTTCCGAAGAATTTTATTCGCCGAAGACGATTCGAACCCGGATCAAGAGTCCGGTGGAGTTTCTGGTTCAGATGTTCAGGCAACTTGAGATCAAGCAAACGGTGCCCTCGCGTTATCTGGTGCTGGTACAGATTCAACTTGGGCAACAGCTTTTGATGCCGCCCAATGTGGCAGGCTGGGATTGGGGCAAGGCCTGGATCAATACCAACAGCCTTCTGACACGCTACAACGTGGCGGGGTTTGTGACCAAGGGGTCCGGCAATAAGGGGCCGATGATGAGTGGTAGTCGTGGCAAGAAAAATCGTAAGGCAAAACAAAAAGGAAACTTCTGGAAGGGGCCTGATTATAAAAGTATAGCTCCACCGAAATTACGTCAGGAGCCCGAGAAGCTGGTGCGGGTTTTGACAAAGCGTATTTTTCAGGACGAGCTCAAACCTCTACAGCGGGAGACTTTTGAAGCCTACGCCAAAGCCAAGGAGAGTGAGGGTTTTAGCGACAAGGAAGTGGCCGAATTAATTCACCTGATGATGAGCACTCCATATTATCAGCTTAGTTAAATGATTAGTATTTGATTTTTATAAAAATAAGGAGATGGAAATGAATAAATTTTTGAGGACACGGCGCGATTTTATACGCAGCTCTGCATTGGGAGCTTCGGCACTTGGGACGGCTCCCCTGTTTTTAGGGAAGACCTTTGCGGAACTCGATAAAGAGGCAAGCGGCTCGGAGGTGCAAACTGATACGGGCAAGGACGGAAAGATTCTGGTGGTACTGCAGATGGCAGGAGGAAATGATGGCTTGAACACCTTGATTCCCTACGGTGATGACGCCTACCACAAGGCGCGTCCGAAGTTGAAAAAATCCACCAAGAATATTCTGAAGCTGAACGATCAGATTGCTTTGAATGATCAACTGCCATTTCTGCACAGCCTGCATGAAGAGGGCCAGCTCGCAACCGTTCAGGGGGTGGGTTACCCCAACCCGAATCGCTCGCATTTTGTTTCGACTTCGATCTGGGAGACGGCTGACACTCTGAACCGTTCGAATACCGGATGGCTGGGGCGTTACTTCGACAATAACTGTGACGGAGCTGACCCTACGGTAGGGGTGAGCCTGAAGAAAACCCAACCGGAGGCCTTTGGTGCACTGAAGAATCCAGGTATCAGCTTGTCCACGCCGGAACTGTACCGCTGGATGCATGGTGGCGGGGATGATGCTCTGGCAGAGGAATTTTTTGCCGAGCTGAACTCACCTCATGATGCGACCGGCAGCTCGATCGAGGAGGTCGGCAAGACGGGAGGTTTGGTGGGTGAAAGTAATCTTGCCTTTCTGGAGCGTGTAGCGATGGATGCCCGGGTCAGTTCGGAAAAGATCCTCAGTCTGGCCTCAAAGTACAAGTCGAAGGTGTCCTATGAAGGCACTCCGATTTCCCGCAGTTTAAACTTGGTGGCACGCATGATCGCCGGGGGGTTGCCTACGCGGGTGTACTATGTGAGTCATGGCGGGTTCGATACCCACCAGGGACAATCGGGGCGTCACGACCAGCTTCTTTCACAACTTGATGCTTCTCTGAAATCATTTTTTACCGACTTGAAAGAGCAGGGAAACAGCGACCGGGTGACGCTGATGACTTTCTCGGAGTTTGGTCGCCGGGTGGGAGAAAATGCCAGTGCAGGGACGGATCACGGCAAGGGCTCGTGCTTGTTTGTGGCAGGCAAATCGGTGAAGGGAGGCCTCTATGGTGAGTATCCAAGCCTCACCGATCTTGATAAGGGGGACTTGAAATTCAAGGTCGATTTCCGCAGTGTTTATTCCACCATGATCGAGGATTGGATGGGAGGAAGCGCCAAGCCGGTGGTGGGTGGGGAATTTGAGAAGCTTGGCTTTTTTGCCTAGATGGCCCAGTGCTTCTGTATCACTATAATCTGTCAGCTCAATCCTGGTAGTTTGCAGGGGAAGCGCCCCTGTAGATAGCCCGGGCGGTGCAAGTCTCGGCCACTACGATTTCTGTCAGAAGCGGGAGTTCTGGCATGATGCGATCCCAGATCCAAATGGCGATATTTTCACTGGTAGGGTTTTCGAGTCCTTCGATGTCATTGAGGTAATAGTGATCCAGTTGCTTCAGCAGTGGCTTGAAGGCTGCACTGAGGTCGGCGTAATCCATCACCCAACCGAGATCAGGATCGCACTCACCCTGGATCACAAGCTCCACCTGGAAGCTGTGGCCGTGGAGGCGTCGACATTTGTGGTGCTGCGGCAATTTTGGCAGCAGATGAGCTGCTTCGAATTGAAAGGTCTTGCGTAGTTCCAGTGACATTGGCTGAAAGAAAGGGGTTTTGTAATCCGGAATCAATCCAGCGTTACCGTAAGAGGCATATACTGTTGGCCCTTGGTGCCGGGCCAGCCGCCCGGCCGGTATAATAATCCGGTGAGGGTTGTCATTTTTTCAGAGGCAAATTCCGATAGTGAAATTACTGTGGTGATTTCATTGCCGAGAGCAATGGGTTTCTGCTTAACCAGGGTATCAATACCTTTGGTTTCAGAATAAAAATAGATCCCTCTTGGATCAATCACGGGTTTATCATTGGTATTGGTTAGTTTGAGTGTTATTTTATCCCCTTTTCTGGATGCAGATGATTTCCATCCATCGACGGTTTTGGGAAGCTTACGGCGCGCCTCCTCGATCTGGGTGCGTGGCTGATCATTCCATTCCTTACTTGTGCCTGTATTTACCTTCACCTCAAGATCTTCGAAGCCCACATTGCAGCATTGTTTCTGGGCACATGCCATCCACACGGCTCTGGCTTTGAGGCTAACAGGGCCAGACGGCAGGGTGTCAGGGGCGGTGATGTCAACCAGCAGAAGGGCGTCTTTTTTGTATCCATGGGCATTGTAAATGACCATGGTGCACTGCTCGGGAGTCTGCCATTGGATATCTCCTGCGGTGAAGCCTTCGGGCAGGTCCCAGCGTAACGAGGTAGCGACACCCACCATGCCTGGGTTGAGCCAGTAGGTGTGGAAAGTTGCCTGATGTTTCATGGACAGAGCCACGGTGAAGGTTTGTCCCGGCACAATGGTTGTTGCTTCGCAGATCAGCTGTGGTTCGACGCCAATATACTTGGGCCCTGCAGCGTGGGAAGGTAGGACAGCAAGGAGGATCGCTAGAAGGGGTATGAGTTGTGATTTCATGACAGACTTAGAGAAGTTGATGGCGGCAGTTTTTTCCTCTACCCCCACAGATGCCAAATCTGTGGGAGGCAGGGGAGGTGGAGAACTATGCAGCACCGGGATTCAATGCGCGAGGGAAAAGGATGTTGTTTTCCAGGTGTATGTGGTGATGCAAATCAGTCTCAAGAGCAGCCAGTCCGTGCCACAGTGCCCGCCAGGTATTGCAAGCTCCTTCGGGAACTGTGTATTCATTGGTCAATGAGCGTAATTTTTGCAGAGCCTGGCTAGCTGAATCATGTTCCTGTTCCATCACCTTGATCGGGCAATCGATCATAACGCTTTCTCCTTGCAGCACTAAGGGGAAAAGAATTTGTTCTTCTTTCATCATGTGCTGTTCGAGTTCGGCTTTGAGTGCTGTAACGACTCTGGCCAGTTCGGGCAGAATGGCCGGCATTTTATCTCCATGAACATGCTCTACTCTAAGAGCCATGGCTTCCAGTCGGGGAAGTTCCTCACGTAAGGGCTCATGATAGGTAACCAGAATGTGATTTATCAGTTCATCCAGGGGAGCTTGATCCCAACGTGTTTCAGAGTCGTTGGTTTTTTCGACTTCTCCACGCATTTCCTCAATGATGGTGGCGGAGTCGAGGCTACGTTTCTGGCATGCCTCTTCCAGAGTTGTGCCACCTTCGCAGCAGTAGCCTATCTGGTGCCGGGCGAGGACTCTGGTGGCCAGAGGATAGAGTGTGGCGATTTCTCCAACGTGTGTTTGTGCTTCAATGTTCATTTTGTTGTGTGTGTTTGTGTGTTTGTGTTTTTGTGGGTTTGTAGATTTGTGTTTAGCCGGTCACAGCCTCTGGTAAGGAGGGTTTGATTACGCTTGTCAGCGCGTCCATCACGGATTTGGGGCTTTGATTTTGTGGTTTTGAGGCCCGGCCAGCTGGTCCAGGCATACCTATCAGGGCTTGGATCGTGCCGGTAACGATCACCAAAAGGATTTCGGCTTTGATGTCACTACGGATAATGCCTTGGCTAGCCCCTTCGTGGATCGCCAACAGCAGGAAGCGGCGTGACCGTTTCACCATATCCTCCAACATTACTACTCCTTCTGCGGGAAGGACGTGATAGGCTTCGTTGGATCTTAGAATCCATGACAAGCCTGGTTCCGACCCGATTAATTGGATTCGATTGGAGGCAAGCTGGGTGAGACGATCCATCGGTGGCAGCGTTGGTTCGGGAAAGGTTTGCTCGATTCTTGCGAGCGCATACTGGACGGTTTCCAATAACATCTCGTCGAGTGATGCAAAATGGCGGAAGAGAGCACCTGATGTCACTCCGACTTCTTCGGCTAGGGCTGCGGTCGTCAAGGACTTGACCCCGCTCTGCGCAATCACATGAAGTGCCGCTTTCGCGATCTCTTCACGTCTCACGGCTGTGCTTTTGCGCTGTCGGGTAATTGCCATTAGACCAGTAAGTAAGCATTTACTTACTAATAGTCAAGGGTGGATAGACGGAAGTTTATTGGGACTTCAGAAATGCCCTGAGTAGGGCTGGTGGTTCAAAGCAGGTTGATAAGAATCTATCCCCTATCTGATTTCGAATGAGGGGAACAAACTGCTGACAGTATCGATGGTGGTAGGATTAATTACAGATGCGGCAGTTGGCGGGTGGTTCGGGGGGCGGTAGTTCTGAAGGGCGTAATTCTGAACTCCCATTGAATGCAAATTTCCGGCCATTTCTATCAGGGAGGCATCGTCAATCAGGTCGGGATAAACCGTGGTACGAAATTCGTAGGGCAAACCAGATTGCAATACCAGCAGGGCACTTTGTTTTGCTTTTTTACCGCTGTTAGAAACTCCTGTTATCTTGTCGTAGGCATCAAAAGGGGCCTTGATATCCAGTGCAATCCAGTCGAGATGGGCCAGTAAAGAGTCTAAACGATCGGGGTAGGGACCTGCTGTATGCAAACCTACCGAGAAGCCCATTTGTTTCATCTCCTGCACAGCTTGTAGCAAAGGTCTCTGCGTCGTTGGTTCGCCTCCACTGAAAACTACGCCGTCCAGGAACCCTCTGCGTTGTTCCATGAAAGAGCTGACCTGGCTCCACTGCAAATGCTCCGGGCCTCCGCTATTCAGGAGGTGGGGGTTGTGGCAGTAAGGGCAACGCCAAGGGCAGCCCTGGCAGAAAATAACTGCTGCCAGCTGCCCTGGGAAATCGATCGTCGTCAGACCAGTCAGCCCGCCAATTTTGAGCTCAGACATGGCGAGGTTTTAGTTGATGGGTCTTCGACAGGAGATGAGTCAGCCATTTAGCTGGGCCAGCGTCTCCCTGAAATGCACACGTTCCGCGTGTTCTCCCTTTTTCCCCCGGTTGAACGCAGATACGGGACGGTGATAACCCATGACCCGGGTCCAGATTTCGCAAGGCTGCCTTTCTTCTTGTTTGAGTTCGATTTTATTTTTTGTATTCATTATATTTTCCTTTAGGTGAGTATTTATTTACGCAAGGATGTTGGACTCCGCTTGTTGTGTTTTTTTAGTCAAAATTTCTTCATCGCACTTAGGGCAATATTCATGCTCGCCAGGCAGATACCCGTGGGTCGGGCAGATGGAAAAAGTGGGAGTAATGGTGATGTAAGGCAGGTGAAAACGCTGCAGGGACCGTTGCACCAGCTTTCGGCAGGCATCGGCACTTGATATGCGCTCGCTCATATAGAGGTGCAAAACCGTGCCGCCGGTGTATTTGCACTGAAGTTCATCCTGGCGGGTCAAGGCTTCGAAAGGGTCATCGGTGAAACCGACGGGAAGCTGGGAGGAATTGGTGTAATAGGGGTTTTCTTCCGTCCCTGCCTGAAGAATGTCTGGGAATTTTTTTCTGTCCTCCTTGGCAAAGCGGTAGGTGGTACCTTCAGCAGGGGTTGCCTCCAGATTATACATGTTACCGGTTTCCTCCTGGAAGTGAACCATGTTTTTACGTATATGGTCAAGCAGACGGCAGGCGAATTCGTGTCCCCATTCACTGGTGATGTCATGTTCATCGCCAGTGAAGTTGCGGATCATCTCGTTTACGCCATTGATTCCAATAGTAGAAAAATGGTTACGCAGGGTGCCGAGGTAACGTTTGGTGTAGGGGAATAGACCGGCATCCATGTGGCGTTGAATTTCCTTGCGCTTGATTTCCAGGCTATTTTTTGCAAGCAGCATTAAATGATCCAGCCTCTCAAGCAGTCCCTTTTCGTCACCCTGATAAATATAGCCCAGTCGGGCACAGGAAATAGTCACCACCCCCAGTGAACCTGTTTGCTCGGCTGACCCGAATAGCCCGTTGCCTCTTTTGAGCAGTTCTGTCAGATCCAACTGCAAACGGCAGCACATTGAACGAACCATATTGGGTTTGAGTTCAGAGTTGATAAAATTCTGGAAGTAGGGCAGGCCATACTTCGCGGTCATATCAAAGAGCAGTTTGGCATTTTCACTCTCCCAGGGGAAGTCTTCGGTGATGTTGTAGGTTGGGATAGGGAAAGTGAAGACTCTGCCTTTGGCATCTCCCGCAGTCATGACTTCAATATAAGCCCTGTTGATCATTTCCATTTCCATCTGAAGTTCACCGTAAGTGAAGGGCATTTCTACCCCGTTGATGAGAGGGGTATCGTTACGGAGATCTTCCGGGCACACCCAGTCGAAAGTGATATTGGTGAAAGGTGTCTGGGTTCCCCAACGCGAGGGCACATTTAGGTTATAGACAAGTTCCTGAATGTTCTGTTTTACCTCTTTGAAAGTAAGGGAATCATTTCTGACATAGGGTGCAAGGTAGGTGTCAAAAGAGCTGAAAGCCTGAGCCCCTGCCCACTCATTTTGCAGGGTGCCAAGAAAATTGACGATCTGTGCCACCGCGCTGCTGAGATGCTTGGGTGGGCCTGATTCCACTTTTCCAGGAACACCATTGAGTCCTTCATTCAGCAAGGTGCGAAGTGACCAGCCGGCACAATAACCAGCCAGCATATCGAGATCGTGAATATGGAGGTCTCCCTCCCGGTGAGCGCTGCCGATTTCCGGTGGATAAACATGACTGAGCCAATAGTTGGCTATTACTTTGCCGGATACATTCAGTATCATTCCACCGAGGGAGTAACCCTGGTTAGCATTAGCATTTACCCTCCAGTCGAGTCGGTCGAGGTATTCATTCACCGAGCTGGCTACATCCACTACGGTCTTGTGGTCCTGGCGTAATGTTTTGTGTTGTTCCCTGTAAACAATGTAGGCACGTGCTGTCTGGAAATGGTTGGCCGTGATCAGAACCTGCTCAACTATGTCCTGAATATTTTCAATTGTTGGAGCCAGTTCGTTGAAGCGATGTCCCAGGACTTTGATCACCTGGCTGGAAAGTAGCTGTGCTTCATCTTCTGCAAATTCTGCGGTTGCCTCCCCGGCCTGACAAATTGCCCGAAAAATTTTCTTTGGGTCAAAACGGACTTCCAAGCCGTTACGTTTGATCACGGCGAGGGGTAGCGAGCTGGCCGTAGTTTTGCTTGATTCTAATACTGCTCTGTTCATTCGGGTCTATTTTTATTGGATTATTTACTAAGCAAACAGCTCCCGGGAAGTGGCAGTTTTGCAGTGAGACTGGTCTCACTGCACCCGAGAAATTAATATGGTGTTTGATCATCTGGCAGGGTTTGGGGTTTGTGCCCGGCTTCCTGATTATTGATCAAACAAAAGCCTGAGAATAGTTAATTTATATTAAGCTTCTACAATATATAGTGGTTTGAGTTTAATATAAGATACAATATGTTGTGGTTTAGCGGATAATTTCACAAATCATGCCCAGGGTCAAGGCCTTGGCAAAATACGGCACAAAATAAACAAAATAAGAGCGCCTGCCTATGCAGGAATCCCGGCCGGAGAGATCGACGTGGGATAGTTATCGCCGTCTCAATTTACGCCATATTTTGGCGGGAATTGCTTCGGACCAAACTGAAACTGCCTGGCCATTGAGGTAGTTTTTAATGTCTTGGGCGAGCGCGGCCGCTGTTTGGTAGCGCATTTCCGGATTCTGAGTCAGGGCTTTGTTGCAAATAGCATTTAAAGCTGCGGGAGTTGATCGGGTGGTTTCAGAGGCTTGCTCAATTTGTGATTGTCTCACGCGATGAGCCCAATCCGGCGGGGGAACTCTATTGTCCCACTTGTGCGGTGGAGAACCGGTCAGGATTTGGTAAAGGATTGCACCAAGGCCAAAGACTTCGCTTCTGGTATCGGCAAAACCATCGGCCTGTTCCGGGGGCATGTATTCCGGAGTGCCAGCGATCACGGTGTGATGTGAAACAGGAGAGGGCGTGTTATTGGTGATAATTTTTGCCATTCCCCAATCGATAATTGCTACTTTATTGTCTTCACTAAGCAAGATGTTTCCAGGTTTCAAATCACAGTGCAAAATGCCTTTGCTGTGGGCGTATTCGAGAGATTCACAGACTTCGACCAGGATCTGCAGAAGTTGTTGCATGAGCTGCCGCCGGTCAGCCTTGCTTAGATGCTCCGAGGGTGTGTGGTATTTTCCGATTTCCTGGGCCAGGGACCGTCCATCCACTAAGGTCATGCCATACAAGGGTGGGGCGGTGCTGTCTTCCTGCTGAAGTGTTTGTAAAGTGATGATGCTGGGATGGTCCAGTTCAGAGGTGATGCTTGATTCTTCGGCCAGTCCCAGGTGATTGTCGTTGCTATCGCTCTCCTTGACGGCAATTAAATTTTTTGAGCGGCAATCATAAACTCTCCATATATCTCCCATGGCTCCACGCCCAATAATATTCAGCTTAACGTAGCGACCTCTGTCTAAACATCGCTTCTCAAGGTGTTCGATGATGTCGTTGCGTCCGGGAAAGCGTTGCTGGTATTCTTCGACCGAGGGAAAGTCGCCGTGAGCTTGTTGGTAGCGAGCCAGGAATTCGTCTTCAACCAAATCCACAGGCACTGTGGCTGGTGAATTCAGTTCTTCGAATTCTTCACCGTATTCTTCGAAATATGCTTCCAAAAGCTTTCCCTGTTTTTCCTGCCAGGTGAGCTTCAGGTGTTCGGCGGTCAGATCCTGTAAGGTGCCGGAACGCTGGTCTTCTGAAATGTATTGAAGGAAGTCGCGTAGTTTTTCGATCCCGATGTTTTTGCCCTGTTTGAAAGCCTCCCGGAGACGAAGCAGGCTGGCGGTCCATGCTTCATAGCGATCGACATCCCGTTCTCCTTTTTCTTGAAACTTTACGATTAATGAGGCGAGCATGGCATCAAGTAGTTTGCGGAGCAGGGCTGTTCCAGGCGATTTTCATTTCCTGACTGATCTGTTGCACACAACGCAGCCCGGTTTCGAGCTGTTCGGAAATATCCCGGTTTTCGAAACTTTCCAGGCGTAAAGCCAGAATCTGGAGGGCGCGCTGGTCGATTCCCTGCATCATTTCGACAAGTCGTTCAAGCCAGATTCCAAGGGATTGCGGTGGGGATTTGTCGGTGTTTTGTATAGGTTTGCTATCTGTCTCTGAAGCTTCCGTGAAAGAGTTCCCTCTGGCCAGGGTCTTTCTGACCAAAGTCGAAAGTGTCTTTTCAATGATGGGCCAGTTTTTTAATTCGCGTAATTCTGTCCGGGAGAGGGAAGCGACAAAATTTTCCCAGATGGGTTCGGCGAGCGTTCGACAGTCAATTTCAAAGTACAGCAGGGTGTCGTCATTGCAGCGCAGAGGTTCAAGCAATTCCAGCAAGAGCGCTTCGATTTTTTCTGCTGATTGATTAACTGTGTTCACTACTTGTTTTAAAGTGAGGGTTTTCCAGATCGTGTGAGCAGCACAGTTAAGAAATGTACAGCTGTGATGCCATAGGGCAAAGGTTTAGTTACACAATTCATCCCACTTGCGGATATCTTCGGGGCGGTGAACATTCCTCCTCATGAAACCTCCATATGTATTTTTATTATGGTTGTTTGCTGTTCTGGTGTCATGGGCAGGAGCCGCAACCCTACCTGCCAGAGCACTCGTCACGGTGGTGGACCTGGATTTAAATGAAGAGAAAGCTGTTACTCTGTCCGACAAGTCCCAAGCTATAGTTAAAATGATCGGATTGAAAGAAAGTCGTGATCCAATCCGCCAGGCGGTGAGGATGGCAGAGGTCTCTCTGCTGATCAACGGCCGCCCCGTAACGGTGCAATCCGGCCTGTATAACCTTCCGAAGACGATTGGCAGGGTGCAAGTTGATTGCTCGGTGACGAGTGGCTTGAACAGTAACGGAACGCCTTCCTTCTGGGGTCTCGATAAAACGGCGCGAATTCGTCTATGGCCTGCTGGATCTCCACTGATCAAACCGGGAAGTTTCATCTATCCTGCTAAACAGCGATGGTTCGCTACCGGAACCTGGTATGATAATGAAACGGTAGATGGCGGCTTGTCGATTCTTCCGAAAATCTATTACCACAGCGGGCTCGACATCGGCGGCACGGAGGCAATGACGCAGGTGATCGCGGCGACCGATGGGCTGGTGGTGTCCACTGCTGGAAAAGTTCTTGCTGGTCATGAGAAAGCGGATGGCAACAGTCCCGTCGCGGAGCGAGGGGATGTTGTCTATCTGCTTGATTCACGTGGTTGGTATTATCGTTACAGCCACCTCCATGAAATCGCAGACACGATCAAGCTCGGCGACCGTATCAAACAAGGTGATCCTATAGGTTTGCTCGGCAAGAAGGGCGCCAGTGGAGGCTGGTCGCATCTGCATTTTGAAATCAAGGCGCACCAACCTTCGGGCAAATGGGGCACCCAAGCGGGTTATGGTTTTCTCCATCAGGCATACATCAACCAATACCATCCCGGTCTACTCGCCAATGCCCGGCCTGGGATGTTGCTGATGGAGAGGGAATCTACCGTGTTGGATGGATCGCAGAGCTGGATTGCCAAGGGGAAAATTGCAAAATATGAATGGGTCTTTTCAGACGGTACCCATGCCCAGGGGGCTCGGGTTGAGCACACCTACCCACGGCCGGGATTCTTTCACGAGACTTTGAAAGTCACCGATGAAGAAGGCAATACCGACTATGATTTTGTAGTAATCAAAGTGATCTCAAAGGAGCAGCCTGACAAATACCCCATTGGCCTTCATGCTGCGTACTGGCCGAGCCTTGGAATCAAGCCGGGCGACCCCGTCACTTTCAAAGTTCGTTCGTTTGGAGCCGCTCCTGATGATGAGAGTGATGAAATTTGGGACTTTGCTGATGGCTCGGGAAAAGTCAGTGTGCACTCAGACGGAAATCAGAACAAGCTCGCCGAGGATGGTTATGCAATCACCCAGCATCGTTTTGAAAAACCCGGCCATTATGTGGTCACGGTGAAGCGCAAATATTCCAATGGCCAGACCGCCAACTATCACCTGCAAGTGAGGGTGGGAGAATAAACAAAGCGCCAGGAACTAAGAGCCAGGAATAAGTTCCCCTGCGATCAGGTCGTCGTAAGTCTGGCGTTTGCGGATCACGTGTGACTCTGTCCCGTCGACGAGGATCTCTGCGGGGAAGGGGCGAGAGTTGTAATTGGAGGCCATGACAAAACCGTAAGCTCCGGCACTGAGCACGGCGATCACATCACCTTCGCTTAGCTTGGGCAGTTCTCTGTCCTGTGCAAAAAAATCACCGCTTTCGCAAACCGGTCCGACGATGTCGACGGGGGTTGTTTCTGCAGAGGTGGGTTCTTTCACAGGTACGATGTCGTGGTGCCCCTGATACAGAGCAGGGCGGATCAAATCGTTCATGCCGGCATCGATGATTTCGAAAGTTTTGCTGCTGCCCTTTTTTTCGTAGAGCACTTCAGTCAGTAGGACACCCGCGTTGCCGGCGATCAAACGTCCGGGTTCGAGGAAGATGGTCAGACCTAACGGTTTGAGTAAAGGCACCAGTGCTTCGGCGTAAGCTTCGATGGTGATGGGTGTGGCTTGCTCGTCACTCGCTGAATCCGGTGACCACCAAGAAGGCTCGTTGCTGGCGAGACTGTCTTCATAGACGATGCCGATGCCACCCCCGATGGAGAAAAACTCGATGCCATAGTTGTTTTTTAGATCTTCGACTAAGGGGGTGACTTTTTTGACGGCTTCGACAAAAGGATCAACGGAAGTGAGTTGTGATCCAATGTGCATTTGTACTCCGCGCAGGGTGATGTTGGGCAGTTCTGCCGCACGAGCATAAGCGTCGGGGATATTTTCGAAGTTGATGCCAAATTTGTTGTCACTTTTGCCAGTGGAAATGTATTTGTGAGTTTTGGCGTCCACATTAGGGTTCACTCGCAGGGCGACAGGGGCTTTTTTTCCCATTTCGCCGGCGATGTCATTGAGCCGTTGGACTTCGGCCTCCGATTCGGCATTGAAACAACCAATACCTTGCTCCAAGGCGTATTGGATTTCAGCACGAGCTTTGCCCACTCCGGCAAAGGTGCATTTTGATGGGTCACCGCCCGCTTGGATGATGCGGAATAGTTCGCCGCCGGATACGATGTCAAAACCAGCGCCGCGCTTGGCGAGCAGATTCAATACCGCAAGATTTGAATTTGCTTTGGTAGCATAACAAACGAGATGATCCACTTCGCTTAGCGCAGAATCGAGCCGGGTGAAATGGTCGACGATGGTTGCCTGGCTGTAAACATACAGCGGTGTGCCGTGCTGTTTGGCGAGTTCTTGAAGATCGACACCCTCACAGTGCAGGCTGCCATTGTTATAGTGAAATGAATGCATGGGGAGCAATTATCAATTACCAACTATCATTTATCAATTAAAAATCAGGGATTGAAGTTCCGGTTCGGGTTAGCGATTAATTCAGTGTTCCCATTGGCATAGACGACGGTGATGGAGTCGATGTGGGGTGGAGCGACTTCCTGAATGACGACAACTTGTGCTGAGACTGCTGGCAGAACGGGTCTCTGGTGCGGAACCAACTTGAAGGCGGGTTGTTTTGATTTACTGAAAGAGTAAACACTGTGCAGATTATCTTCCAGTTCGAGGGAATTAATGTATCGCCCTGTCAAGTGTTCCCATTGTTTTGGATAAGCCCCCCGATGATCGCGGGCATAGGATTCTGCTGCCAGATAAAGATGTGTGGCATGACGCATGCTTTGTTGTTGGCGGTATTGAACCAGATAGCGACCCGCCGGTTGATAGGAAATCACAAGCAGTAGCATCAGAATGGAGGTGCCCACCAAAGCGACATAACCCAATACGATTCCAGACATTGCCAATCCATCGCCACCGAGGCGACCGGAGGAATGGCGGATGCGGTTGATGGCCACATGGCCGGATACGATCGCAATGATAGCAAAAAAAGCCCCCACAAAAATCAAGATTGTGAAAAAGGCCATCAAGCCACAAAGCAGGCTCATCACTGCTGTGCGAGGTGTCCGCCGATCTGTTATTAGCCCTGGTGCTGGCTGAGATGGGGGAGTTGCTCCGGGCACGGGTGGCAGAGAATTAAGGTGATAGTTTGAAGAGGTCACAATGGTCAGTGGCAAGGTCGTTATACTTGTTCATGCAGGCTAAGAGAGGCAAGTCAATTTACACTTTGCGTTGCAGAAGAGTTTGAAAAGCTTCACCGCTGCCAGAGGGGTCAGTTACGAAGCTTGAGCTGGAAAAATGATCAGCAGGCGGAGTTGTATCGGTTTGAGGCGCGTAGCGATGGGTGAAGGACTTCAGGGATTCAAATCGAATCGGCTCAAACCCGAAATGTTCTCCCCAATTTTCCAGATCGGTAAAGTTTACATCGGCGGTGAGATCTTGTCGTCCGAAGCGTTGGTAGAGTGCTGCTCCGTTCAATCGCTGGTGTTGATAGTAGGCTCTCAGAGTTCCTCCGGGCCGACGGTGATAGAGTGGACTCAAATGGTTGCCGTAGTCGATGGTCAACATTGAGCCGTGGTGCAATTGCTCGATCCAGCCTTTCATCCAGCTGTGGGCACTGCGGTGTAACTCTCTGCGAACGCCGTTTTGCAGGGAGCTTTGTTTGTCTTCCTTCAGCACGGAATGCCAGCACCGAAGTTCGCGGGTAAGGCTTTTTCCCAGAGGAACAAAAACTTCCTGTAGTCCGGATTCCCGAGCAAATGTCAGGTGAATCTCTTCCCATTGTTGCGGGTCCCCATTCCAGCGAAGTGCCAGGGCAGGGAAAGCATCGATCAATTCATTGGAAAATACCACAGCACAGCCATTGGCTACCTTGAGGGCAGAGTTGATAGCACTGTGCCATTGGCAGCGATTGCGATAAGCTTGCAGGTTCTCTTGCTGGCGTTGACGCAAGCATGGGGAAATTTCGACCAGATGGTAACGGATTTTCCGCCGCTGCCACCAATTCCACGATTGAAAAATGCTGCGGGCCATCGATCCGTCCCCACCGCCCACCTCGATGACATGCAAGGGTTTCGAATTATTCAAAAAGGGCGAGAGGGAAGCTTCTTCCAGTATCCATGTAGCAATGGCCTTTGCCGGTAGGGCTGAGAGTTCGGGTGCGGTGGTGAAATCACTTCGCAGGCCACCGACGGCGTTAATGTTGGCGGTGTAATAGCCAAAGTCAGGATGATAGAGTGCTTCCTGCATGAAGCGTTCGAATGATATCCGGCCTCCGTATTGCTTGAACAAATCGGTGAGGAAAGAGATGACCGGATCTGACACGGTTCAGGGGGGCTTAGGAGTTTTTTATCGTCTGTCCGTCGGCCAGGACGCCGACCCAGTGGGTGCAGGGATATACCACACAATTTTTTCCGAGTAAGGTTCCGGGACTCAAAACGGAATTGCAGCCGATCTCAGTCCGGTCGCCGATGATGGCGCCGAACTTTTTTAAATGAGTGTTTTGTTGTCCACCTTCAGGCAAGCGGATTCCAACCTCGCTGCGGTCCAAACGCACGTTTGATAAAACCACCCCGGCCCCCAGATGGGCTTTGTAACCAAGGATCGAATCTCCCACATAATTGAAATGAGGCACTGCGCATTCATCAAACAAGAGGCAGTTTTTAAATTCCGATGAATTACCCATCATCACTCCATCACCAGTGATGACATTTTCACGTAAATAAGCCCCACTGCGCACAGTGCAATTGCTGCCGATCCAGGCAGGGCCTTTGATGATGGCATTGGCTTCCACGACGGTTCCGGGGCCTATATAAACATCCGCTCCGATGATCGCACGTTCGTGAATTTCACCGTTCAGGTGTTCTCCCTCTACGGCGGCGAGAGCTGTCTGCAGGTAATCTTTGATTTTAGGAATCGCCGACCAAACCGGTTGATCATCCGAGAACAGGCTTCCGTGTCTGGTGTATTCCAGATCAAGAAATTGGCTGGGGGAAAAATTTGAATCCATTATCCGGAAAGCTATGTAGAATTCAGGGGGAAGTTATCTCGCAAAGGCACAAATAATCACCAAGAAGGTGAAATCGGAATGTGGATAGTGAGAAAAATGAGGAGATATATGATTTGCGCTACATTGAACTCATTTCTCTTGTTAAAAAACTTCGCGTTTTTTTGCGCCTTTGCGAGAGGTCTCTTTATTATTCCTTAGACAGTCAGTATTTCTTTTTCTTTGTGATCGAAATGGTCGTTGATCGACTTCACATATTTGTCAGTCAGGTCTTGCACCTGCTTCTCCAGGTCGTGAAAATTATCCTCCGTAATATCACCGGCTTTGTGTCCGGTTTTCAGTTTGTCCATGCCGTCATGTCTCGATGCACGAACCCTGACACGTCCTTGCTCGGCCATGTCTTTGACTACCTTCACCAGATCCTGGCGTCTCTCTTGGGACAGTTCGGGAATGGGCAAGCGGATTATTTTGCCGTCCACAGAAGGGTTGATGCCGAGTTTTGATTCGGACAAGGCCTTTTCAATCTCCTGGAGTGTGCTGGGATCGAAAGGGTTGACCGTGATCATCCGGGGGTCGGGGGTCGAGATCATCGCCAGCTGTTTGAGTTTCATAGATGAGCCGTAGCTTGCCACATGGACGTCGATGCCTTCGACCAAACTGGGATTGGCTTTGCCGGTTCGCACGGTTGACATTTCATGCAGTACGTAATCGACGCCTTTTTGCATCGCGTCTTCGGTTTCGAGTAGGATTTCGTCAGCTTCCATTGTTCAATCAGGATTAAATTATTATTATTATTATCAAAAGCCCGGCCTCACTAGCCAGAGGCATTATCATTATCCGCATACACTAACGACCCCATTGCTTCACCGGTCAACGCCTGCTGGATATTTCCCGCTTTGGTCATATCAAAAATGATGACTGGTTTATTGTTATCTCTGCACAGGGAGAAGGCGGTGGAATCCATCACTTGAAGTCCCTGGGACAAGGCTTCGGTGAAGGTGATTTTGTCGTAACGTTTGGCATCCGTATGTTTATTGGGATCTTTGTCGTAGATGCCGTCTACTTTAGTGGCTTTGAGAATCACATCAGCACCGATTTCATTGGCCCGGAGAGCGGCAGTGGTGTCAGTCGAGAAAAAAGGATTGCCTGTGCCGGCAGCAAAAATGATAATGCGCCCGAGTTCCAGATGGCGAATGGCTTCCCGGCGAATAAAAGTCTCGGCGACATTTTTCATTTCGATTGCTGATTGTACCCGGGTGGGTACCCCCAGCGCTTCAAGCATGCTTTGCAGGGCGAGGGCGTTCATCACCGTGGCCAGCATTCCCATGTAGTCGGCAGTGGCGCGCTCCATGCCGCGGTTGCTTGCACTGATTCCACGCCAAAAATTTCCTCCGCCAACTACCAGGGCGATCTCCAAACCTGTCTGCTGGGCGACCTTGATCTGCTCGGCGATACCTTCGACAATTTCCGGAGAAATATTATCCCGACTGCCCTCCTCTCGTAAGGCTTCACCACTCAGTTTCAGAACCACACGTTTGAACTGTCTTTGCATTTATGTTGTCAGGATTTCCTTAGAAAACAGCATCCCGCTTCGGATGCAAAGATTAATATTGTGCAAGAGCGATTTTTTCTGTCAGCTGGGTGATCTCAAGCAGTTGGCAGTGTCACTTCTTCGTTGGCCCGGGTCAATTTCAAATCGCCCAAATGCCCCCCCACAATCTCCCGACCAGGGCAGCCAGTTTACCAGCGAAGCCTTCACGGACGTGCTCAAGTCCAATAAGATAAAGATCAGCATGGACGGCAAGGGGCGGGCGCTGGACAACGTCATGATCGAGCGGCTTTGGCGCACAGTGAAGTATGACGACATCTACATCAGGGGCTATGAAACCATGGTTGAGCTCTATCGTGGGCTTGAAGCCTTCTTTGCCAAATACAACAAGCACAAACACCAGACACTGGGCATGGGCCCTGAACAAAAATACCGTGAAAACCTAATGCTTCAAAATGCAGCCTAAGTCATGTCAATTTCACCCAAATCGCAGCTTCGCTCCGGCCTTGCTGCTAGCGAGGCTCTGGATTACACTTTAACTCGTCACCAAACCTGTCCAAGGAATCCGGCCAGCTCAGATGGCAGCATTCTTATGATGCGGATATAGCCTGCAAATCAGTCAAGCGATCACAAATCGTTAAACTTGTTCCAAGATTGTTTTCTATCAAAATTGTTTTGTAATGAAATCACAAAAAGCCAATTGTATAAGTCAGCTGATCCGGGTAGGGGTGCTTGCCATTCCACTCACTTTTTCAGCTTGTGCATCAAAAAAAACATTCACTTTGATGCCCACACCGGTTCTATACCATCATTCCGGGCTCGACCCTTTCACCCACCTGAACCCCTCCCATCGAACCACTACGCCTACAGTGTTTTATGCTACCACACGGGCCCAAAGCAAAGTCGCCGGCAAGCTGGCTTATGGAAATCGCGTCGATTCGGATTTACACCTGGGAATAGCGACGGTCCGAATGGGAAATTCCGGTGATCGCTGGGAGGATCTCAAGAAATCATCTCTCGCAGACAATCAGAATCAGCCGATTCCGGTCGCTCTTGAGCAGGTAGAAGAACTGGCGACTATGCCAGTGGGAGTATCCTCTTCAGCTAAAAAACTGTCACCTGAGCTGAAAACTTTTGTGAAGGCCATCAATGAGGAACTGGCCATAGCACTCGACCCGGAGATTATGATTTATGTGCATGGCACCAAAGTGGATTTTGCCAACTCAGTGCTTTTAACTTCTGAAATTGATCACTTTGCAGGAAGGGATTTTGTGGGGATTGGTTTTGCCTGGCCTTCTCACCAAAACATTCTCAAATATGTTTCCGGTACGGATGTCCGGCGAGCTATCAATTCAAGCGGAGCTTTGAAACAGTTGATCTCATTGCTTGCAGAGCATACGACGGCAGAGAGAATAAATATCCTCACCTACAGTGCCGGAGGGAAAGTGGTTTCCAAGGCTTTGTTTGAATTGCGTGAAGAGCATTCCAGTCTGGATGCCAATTCATTGAAGAAAAAAATTCGTATAGGTACGGCGGTGTTTGCTGCAGCCGATGTGGAGGTGGATGTTTTTTTAGAAAAAGCTAAAGCGATTAGTGAACTCGCCACCCATGTTGTGCTTACGGTGAGTGATGACGACAATGTTTTGCGCTTCGCAAAAAAATATATGGGCGGAAATTTCCGAATGGGTGTTGAAGAAGCTCTCAGCGAAGAAGATTCATTTATCATCAACAACCGGTTGGAAAATATTGAAATCATTGATGTGTCAGCGGGCAAGGAGCAACGAGGTTTTGACATTGTGGGGCATCATTACTGGTACCGTCATCCCTGGATCAGCAGCGATATTATTTTTACCATGAGAACCGGTCTGCCCGCATCCCGCAGAGGCTTGTCGGCAGCTGAAATGGCAGGTGTTTGGTCTCTTTCGTCAGAATACCCTGAGAAAATATCCCGCGCTGCAAAAACGGAGCTTCAAGGTCAATGGTAGGGCAATGCCCTGTGCTTTCTACAGGTGATTGTTTTTTGTGGAGCTGAAGCGAAATGTCCATCGCGCAGGAATGCCACCGTCTGCTGGCAGACATCACCGTTTTTCATGATGAAAGGATGGGTCGTCTTGATCACAATATGATCGTCCATTCCCTGGATCCTGGTGCGCTTGATCGACACTTTGCCATCATCTTTCCCCTGGATTATCATGCTGTTGATCCAATTGAGGGAGCGGTTACCAGCAATCACTCCCAAGGGAAAATCTACGTTTCCCAGTAAGTTTGGAGTAGAATCCTCACTGGTCCCCAATTCGCCTCCGGCAGGCCCATGGATGAATTGAAAGAGCGGCAGATGGCCCAGACGACTAACTACTTCGCTGCCCCCATTTGGTGGTGCCAACATGACCACCTTGCCAAGCTGTGGTATTTTGTGACATTTCAGATATGAGCGGAGCAAAATCCCTCCCATTGAATGGGTCACAAAATGCACCGTGGTGGCTCCTTGCGCTTTGCAGTGCTCTACGGCCTCGCCAACATAGTCATCACTCAGCTGTTTCACCGAAGCACTTCTGGAAGGATAGCTTACATTCCAAACTTGGTAGCCTGCTGCAGTAAGGGTGCGTTCCATGGTTTTCATCGAACGGGGAGTTCGGCACAGGCCGTGCAAAAGTATTACGTGCTCGCTGGCAGTGCAGTGCTCAGCAAGGGATGCAGAAAAACATAAAATCAGGAAGGCGCGGAAAAACATAAGATACCAGTTGCTTTCCTAAAACATCATTCAAATATCCCTTATGCGCAAGCAGCTACATTGCCTTGTATGCTAGAGAATCATTTGCCGGATCTATGAGGGTAATTTTCAGCAGGGGTATTTGACAATGTTTTCACGAAGCCAGTGAAAGATTGGGGTCAATATCTTCATCCAACACGGAGGGAGACTCACCGTTTGCCAGTTTGGCGCAAGCGGCATAGGCGATCATGGCGGCGTTGTCGGTGCACAAACTGCCTTGTGCCAATTGCAATTCGTAGCCCTCGTCTGAGCAAGCATTCTGGAAGGCGTCACGCAATCCTCGATTACAGCTCACACCACCACTGACACAGATTAAATGCTCTCCACTATGGGCAGCCGCTTTGAGGGCTTTTTTTACCAGCACATCGGTGACCGCTTTTTGAAAGGAGGCACAAATATCAGTAAGATGCTGTTCCAGGGGTTCGGACAATTTTGGCAAAAGGTAACGCACGGAAGTTTTCAGTCCGCTGAAGCTGAAAGCAAAATCACCGCTGCCAAGCATGCTGCGGGGAAAATCGAAAGCCTGGGAATTGCCGTGTTCTGCCAGGCGATCAATTTCAGGGCCACCCGGATAGGGCAGTCCCAGCATTTTGCCCACCTTGTCAAAAGCTTCCCCGGCGGCATCATCCCGCGTCTGCCCGAGTAGTTCGTAATCGCCGATACCGCGCACATGAACGAGCATGGTATGCCCCCCACTGACGATCAGGGCCACACAGCTACGGATGCCGGAGTCGCTGTCGATGAAGGGGGAGAGCAGGTGGCCTTCGAGATGATTGATGGAATAAAACGGGCGCTTCAGCGCCAGGGCCAAGGCCTTGCCGGTGGTATTGCCAATCAGCAGAGAACTTGCCAAGCCGGGGCCGGCGGTTGCGGCTACGGCGTCAATGTCATCAAAGTTCAAATCAGCTGACTTCAATGCTGCTTCGATGAGCGGAGGCAGGGTCAGGTTGTGATTTCGTGATGCGACTTCCGGAACCACTCCTCCATAGGGTTTGTGCAGTTCTATCTGCGAGGCCACTTCACTCGCCAGGATTTGTTCTGTGCCGCGGGCGATCGCTACAGCAGTTTCATCACATGACGTCTCGATGGCCAGAACTATCGGCAGGCCCCCCCCCTTCTGCTCACTTTGCTTTGCTGTCACCTTTTTTGTTATTAGGACTGGCTTTAGCGGGAGCAGAAGGTTTCGGTTTGGCTGGGGTGGCGGCAGGTTTGTTTGGTGCAGGCTCCACTGCATTTTTTTTGGCGGGTTTTGGCGTAGCAGGTTTTTCCGGGGTGCTTTCCCCCTTTTGTTTAGGAGTAACGGGACTCTGCGTTTTTTTCTCTCGCTTGGCATAAACCAAGGCACCTTTCATCGCATCGACGGCTCGGTCCAATTGCCGGTCGTGAAATTTTTCAGCTTTTTTGCGTTCTTCAGGTGAAAGCGAATCTCGCTGCCACCATCGCATGAGTTGTCGCTCTTCTTCAGAGGTAAGCGTGGAGACAATGTTTGGATGGACGCCGTTTTCATGAATCGTTCGTCGACTCGGGGTGTAGTATTTGGCTGTGGTGAGGCGAACCGCGGTGCCGGGGCCGACCGGCATAATAGACTGAACGGACCCTTTGCCGAAGCTGGTTTCACCTACAATGATAGCACGGTTCAGATCCTGTAAAGCTCCGGCGACTACCTCGGATCCGCTGGCGCTTGAATGGTTAACCAGAATAGCGACCGGGTATTTGCGCTGGCGGCGTTTACTGCCCGGTGTGCGATAGGGTTTTATGATTCCCAAGCCTTTACGGCCCTCGGTGGTGAGCACCAGAGTGCCTGGTGGAACAAACTCTCCACACACTGAAATGGCACTGTGGAGCAGGCCGCCGGGATTGTTTCTCAGGTCGAGGATGAAGGCATCCATGCCCTGGTTTTCCAGCTTGTCCAGGGCAACAGAAAATTCTTCAGCGGTGGGTTCATTGAATTGGAGGATCCGGGCATAACCAACTTTATGGGAACCGGTTAATTTTTTGTCGATCAATTTGACGTCTTTTACGGTGTCCTGCTTGATGATTTCACGAACCATTTCGACTTCGAAGACTTTTTTTGTGGTCGGGCGGCGAAGGGTAAGCTTGAGGCTTTCTCCCGGTTTGCCTTTCAGCAGGGCGACAGCTTCTGACAGGCCGACGTCTTTGATGAGAAAGGAATTGATCTTGAGGATCTGGTCGCCGGGAAGGACATCGGCCCGAGCCGCGGGGCCATCTTCGCGAACGGTGACGATGGACAGCACCTTGTTGCGAAATGAAATGGTGATACCTACTCCTTCATAAGTGCTGCCGGTATTTTTTTTGAGTTGCTCGAACACCTTGGCGTGCATGAACTGGCTATGCGGATCCAAATCCGCCAGCATGCCTTCCAGAGCACTGCCAATCAGTTTTTTATAAGAGGTTTTGTCTGGATCAACATAGGATTGTCGCACCAGCTCCAAAACCTGGGTGAACAATTCAATTTGCTTGAAGGCATCGCGTTCATCGGGAAGAGGGGCCGCCGGGAGTTTTTTTCCAGCTTTGGGGGGCGTTGCTTTGACCTCTGGTTTTACAAGTTTCTTCTTAGGCTCATCCGGTTTATCCGTTCCCGGAGCTTTAGCAGGCTTTTCCTGGGCAGCGGGTTTCGCAGGTTTAGGTTTCGCTGGTGTGTCTTTGGCAGGTGTTTTTACCGGAGGCACCTGGCCAAATCCCTTGAGAGGAATGGAGATGTTGACCAAGGCGAGAGCCAGGGCAAAAGAAATTGTTGTCTTCGTCATCCTAGTCCTGCAGGCGTTCGACCGTTTCATGGCAAAACTAATCGGTCAGGCCAGGCCAAATTACAAGGGGCGGTGGCAATGAATTTCGAAGTCCTTCTAACTGAAGGCTATCAGGCCCTGCCAGATCAGAATGACATAAACCACCTTGGTGCCGATGTGTAACCACTGGTCAAACTCGAATCCAGTACCTCCTTCACATTTCACAAAATCAATCAGCCAGTGAACGACAAGTTCAATAAAAGCGAGCAGTGGGCTGGTGGTGACGATCCAGACTGCACCGGCTTGGATCAAGCAGTGGACAGTCAGGGTGTAAATCCACAATCTCGGGGTGACCGGGTACTTTCCATTTGCCGGCGGCTGGAACCTGCGGTTTTTGGTGATGGAGAGGAATTCACCTTGTAGGGGAAAATCAGCCAGAGCGTGGCCGATCATCAAAGCAAAAAATATGGTTGCGGCGGAAAGCAGGGTCCATGATTCCGTTTCGGGATTGGGCAACCATTCAGACATCATAACAGGAAAAGGTGGGTTGGAGGGTTAAGAAAAGCACGGAAAGTAGATTCCGACAAGTTTCCATTACTGCACCCCTTGGTCAAGCGCTGGAGTCTGCTACCCAGAGCCTGGGGTAATTTGAACAATCAACGAGGGCTTAGCGCTCGCTCATTGGAGGGATCGGAACATCTTCCGTTGGGCCGGTGTAAAGGGTCAGTGGGCGATAGAGGCGGTTGTCATCCAGTTGCTCGAGTACCTGGGCGGTCCAGCCTGCCGCACGCGAAATGGCAAAAATCGGGGTGAATAAATCAGTTGGAATTCCCAGCGAATAATAAACCGTTGCTGAATAAAAATCGACATTGGCTTCGAGCCCTTTTTCATCACGCATGATTTCCGCGATGCGTTCCGACATGATGAGCCATTTGCTTTCGCCGAGTTCTTCGGTGAGTTTGGCCGCCATTTTACGCAAGTGCGGTGCGCGTGGGTCGAGTACTTTGTAGATGCGGTGCCCGATGCCCATGATTTTCTCTTTTTTATCCAGCTTGTCCTGCACCCAGGCATCAACTTTGTCTGCTTCGCCTATTTCCTGAAGCATGGTGATCACTCCTTCGTTCGCTCCTCCGTGCAGTGGTCCCTTGAGGGTGCCAATGGCGGAAGTGATGGCTGAGTAGATATCGCTGAGAGTAGCGATGGTCACACGAGCTGAAAAGGTCGAGGCATTCATTCCGTGGTCGGCATGAATGATATAAGCCACATCGAGGGTTCTGGTCGCTTCTACGCCAGGCTCTTCACCAGTGATGAGGTAGAGGAAATGTCCGGCTTCGGACAGATCAGTGCGGGTTTCAGGGAAATCCAGGCCCTGTCTTGCGCGGTGGTAATAAGCTACGATCAGGGGGATTTTGGCGATGATGGCCAGTGAGCGCTCTTCGTTCAAGGGGCGGTCCTGGTATTCTCCACGCGTGTCATACAAGCCGAGCATGCTGACACCAGTTCTAACCACGTCCATCGGGCCAGCATCCTTTGGCGCAGATTTGATGAAATCAATGATACCTTGAGGCAGAGAGCGCAGAGAGCGCAGGGTATTGGTCAGATCAGCCAGTTCAGCTTCGTTCGGTAGTTTGCCGCGATGAAGCAAGTGAACAACTTCTTCGAAAGTGGTGTGTTCAACGAGGTCGTTGATATTGTAACCCAGATAACGCAGGATGCCGGCCTGTCCCTGAACATCGCTGAGTTTAGATTCGTTAGCGATGACCCCTGCGAGTCCTTTTGCGTATTCTGCTGGTGTGTCTGGCATTACGTTATTAGTAAAATATTGATGTGGGGTGTTTTTTGATGAGGGCTTTAGCCCAGTGCTTTGATCAGGGCAGCACCCATTTCGGCCGGGGTGTCGGCCAATACGATGCCGGCATCGCGTAAGGCTTCCTGTTTTGCTGAAGCCGTGCCTTTTCCTCCGGATATAATGGCACCTGCGTGTCCCATACGCCGTCCGGGAGGAGCGGTGGCACCAGCAATAAATGCAGCTACCGGTTTGTCGCAGTTCTCCTTGATCCAGGCTGCGGCTTCCTCTTCTTCACTTCCTCCGATCTCTCCGATCAGGATGAAAGCACGGGTGTCTGGGTCTTCAGTAAATAGTTGAGCGGCTTGCAGGTGTGTCATGCCGTGGATGGGGTCGCCACCGATACCGATACAGGTGCTCTGGCCGTAGCCGGCTTCAGTCAACTGCCAAACAGCTTCGTAGGTCAGGGTGCCTGAGCGGGAAATCACGCCGATGTCGCCGGGCTTGTGAATGTATCCGGGCATGATGCCGATTTTGCACTGTCCGGGAGTGATGATACCCGGGCAATTAGGGCCGATCAAAACGCTTTTGCTGTGGGCAAGTTTGGTTTTCACCCGCATCATGTCAGCGACAGGAATGCCTTCCGTGATGGCGACGACCAACTCGATGCCTGCGTCGACGGCTTCCATGATCGAATCCGCAGCAAAAGCGGGTGGAACAAAAATCATCGTTGCGTTGCAGCCGCTTTCTTCGCGGGCTTCCACAACGGTGTCAAAGACCGGCACTTTGTCATCAAAGACCTGGCCGCCGCGGCCGGGAGTGACTCCGGAAACTACATTGGTGCCATATTCGAGGCAGCCTCTTGCGTGGGTCGCACCAGAATTTCCTGTGATCCCTTGAACCAGGAGCCGTGTATCGTTATTAACCAAAACTGACATGATATAAAAACTATTTAAGGATTAGGCTACTGATTCGACTGCTTTTTTAGCAGCATCTCCGAGGTCGCTCGCAGTGATAAGATTGATGCCGGATTCTTCGAGCAACTTGCGCCCTTCGGCGACGTTGGTGCCTTCAAGGCGAACGATGAGAGGCAGATTCATTTCGATTTCCTCGGCTGCGTTGATGATGCCCTGGGCGATCACATCGCACTGCATGATGCCACCGAAGATGTTCACCAGAATGGCTTCGACTTTAGGGTCACCAGCCAGAATGCGGAAAGCTTCGCGTACTTGTTCTTCCGTAGCACCACCACCGACGTCAAGAAAGTTGGCGGGATCTCCACCGTAATGTTTGATGATGTCCATGGTTGCCATGGCCAGACCTGCCCCATTGACCATACAAGCGATGTTGCCATCGAGACCGATATAGTTGAGATCAAATTTTGAGGCAGCGACTTCGCGTGGGTCTTCTTCATCCGTATCGCGCAGAGCGGCGATTTCAGGGTGACGGAAGAGAGCGTTGTCATCAAAACCAAATTTGGCATCCAAGGCCTGCACTTCGCCGTCAGTTGTCAGCACCAGTGGGTTGATTTCCACCATCGAGCAATCGGTGGCCATGAACAGCTTGTAAGCAGCGGCGAACAATTTTGCCGCAGGGCGCATTTGCTCGCTAGTGAAGCCGATCTGCTTGGCGATGGTTCTCGCCTGATAACCTTGCAAACCCAGAGTGGGGTGGATTGGCACACGAATGAGTTTTTCGGGTGTGTTTTCGGCCACATCCTCGATGTCCACACCACCTTCGCTACTGGCAACGATCACGGCGCGTTCAGTTTCACGATCCATCAGGATGGCAAAGTAAAATTCTTTGTCGATATCTACTGAAGCGGCGACCAATACTTTGTTCACTAGTTTGCCTTCTTCACCGGATTGGTGCGTTACGAGCACCTCGCCGAGCATTTTGCCAGCGATTTCACCCGCTTTCTCAGGAGAGTCACACAAATGCACTCCGCCCTGAAAACCGCTTTTGAAAGTGCCTTTGCCGCGACCGCCTGCATGGATTTGAGCTTTGACGACTACCGTGTCTGTTCCGAGCTCCCTGGCCACCTCGATTACTTGGTTTACAGTTTCTGCGACACCTCCGGCAGGAGTGGCAACTCCGTATTTGTCGAAGAGTTCTTTGGCTTGGTATTCGTGAATATTCATGGGCGCTGGGGCGGAAATCGCGAGCGGAGCGCAACTTAGAGGGACTCTGCTTTTCGTCAAGCCACGAATCTGTTCCTTTTCTGTCGTATTATTTCACAAATTCTCTTATAGGAACTCACCATGACATTGTTATGGATTCCAACCGGCTTGCTGTTCAGTATTGCCTGCATTTATGGTTTGATGCTGCTTTTCAGGCGACCCATGCAGCGATCACAGCGGAAAAAGCTTCTCTCGCAGCCCTTGCCGCAAAAATGGACGGCAATTATTGAGCGGCGCTGCAAATTCTATAAGCATTTGCCACCGCCCTTGCAGCAAAGGCTGCAAAAACACGTGCAGGTGTTTCTCGCCGAGAAACGATTCGAAGCCTGCGGAGAGCTGGAGGAAGTGGACGACGAGATGCGGGTGGTCATAGCAGCCCAGGCCTGTTTGCTGCTCATCGGCTTGAAAAAGCATAATTATTTCTGCAACTTGCGCTCGGTACTTGTTTATCCTGGAGCCTTTCATCAGGGACGGCGCAGTTTGTTTTCTTTGCCGGAGGCAGACAGTTCAGGGGAAGTGGATCCGATTCGCCTGGGAGAGTCGTGGGGAAGTGGTTCGGTCATCATCGCTTGGAAAAGTGCCCTAAGAGGGGCCTTGAATGAAGACGATGGTGAGAATGTGGTGATCCATGAGTTTGCGCATCAACTGGATCAGGTGGATGGGATAGCTGATGGGGCTCCGATTCTAAATAGCCCTGCCGATTACAAGGACTGGGCACGCATTCTGGGTCACGATTATGAAAAGCTGGTCGAGGAAACCGAGGCGGGGAAGCGCGAATTGATCGATGCTTATGGGGCGACCAATCCCGCTGAATTTTTTGCGGTGGCAACGGAGACGTTTTTTGAAAAGCCACGGAGGCTGCGCAAAAAACACGAGGAATTGTACGATGAACTCAAGGGTTACTACGGCCTCGATCCTGCGACTTGGGATCGCGCCTAGGGTAGGACAAATATGGGAATTTGTCGTCTTGAGAGAAAGTGGCACATAGGAAGACAAATATGGAAATTTGTCCTACATGGTTGCTACTTTTTCTTTTCCCCGGTTTCGCTGTCTTCGATGATTCGTGAGAGTTTCACTTGCTTGAATGTTACCGGGTATTTTGTGCTGGCGAGGCTGAGCCCTTCATCGTTTCCCTGGAGGCCTTCTTTCTCGTTGGCTACCAGTAGTTTTTCTCCGTTTACGTAGAAGATGCTCATGTTGCCCCGCCGCATGATCTTGAGATGGTATTCCTTGCCGGCTACCACTTTCTCTTTGTGCAGCTGTCCTTTGGACTTGTCGCTTCCGTTCACCTTGTAAATTGCCCAGAAGCCGTCATTTCGCAGCAGCAGTTTCGCACCGCGAAAAAGAATTCCGCCCCAGCCACCCGCGGTTTCGCCTTGTGGAGATATGATTGCTTCGACAATCATGTCTCCTTCGAGGTTCCTTTGCAGTGCCACGCTGCTGGTTCCTTTGCTGTCGAGAACCATCATGCCGTCTTTGAAAACGTTATTCTCAGCGGGGAGTTTCCAATTCTCAGCGCTCAGTTTTGGATCATCAAAATTATCGGTGAATTCGGGTTTGGTTTTTACCGCTTCCTTTATGAGCTGAGGGATCACACGGATCGCCCGGGAATTAATTCTCCGGTAGGCATTCGCAAAATGTCCCGCTTTGTATTGCGCTTCGATTTTTTGCAGCATTTGTTTGGCGAGTTTAAATTCGCCGTTCCATTTTTCCAGGTAGGTAACCGACTTGGCAATCGAATGCTGTTGGTCGAGCAGCCACTGCTGGTTTTTTGGCTCTAAAGTCACTTGGACTGCCGTCGCCTTGACCTGATGGCCCTTGATGAAATAAGAACGCAACTGGAAGGGCTCAAGAATTTGCCTGAGGTTGCCATGGGACAAGGCAAGCCCTGAAGTTTTTCCGAGATGTCGAATTCCATCGATTTGCTGCGAAAATGAGATCTCGGTATCCACTGGCCAGGGCAACAAATTGACCTGGTATAGATACGTTCCCTGCGGGGTGATCAGGAACCTTGCCGTGACGGGATCCGTCATCGATGGAACGTCTTCATAGCGGCCGGCGGGCAAAGCGCGGAAGTTGCGGGCGAATTCCCGCGCCACGTCTTCTCGTCCCGTTGTTCCCAGAGGTTGTGCCCCGGCAAAAATGGTTTCGGGATTTTGCGCTGCCATCGCGATCGAAAAGTCGGCGAGAAAATTTCGCCCTGTTGCTTTGGGGTCGGAATTCTGGAAGTAGGAAGCGTATTTTTCCGGGCTCAGGGAATCCATGAAGGACTCAAAGTAGACATAATAGAGGGAGGCCGCTCCCTGGCCGTCATTGCGGAACGGACGGTAAAGATCGACATCGGTCATCAATTCGTAATTCAGATTCGGGGCGTTGTGATTCCAATGTTTGTTGGATCGGGAGGCGGTCGGAGTTGTCATAGGGGTGACACTGACCGAGTCGATGCGGTTGATGGCATCGAGATCCAGAGCAAAGTGTTCGTAACAGTGGGCTTTCAGATCAAAGCTTTCGACGCTTTTCTCCTTGCTGAATCTTGGCTGTTGCCAGTCACGATTGAGGCTGACATACAACCGGGAGCCCTTTTTGGTTCGCTGTAATCGTGTGCTGATTTCATTGATCATCTTCAGATTGACTTGCTCCCGCCAGGCCAGCCACTCTTTTTTTCCGGGCCCGGTCAGATGTTCATGGCGCTTGGCATAACGTTCCGGCCCCTTGGAGGAAACGGGGACTTTGAGCCCGCTTTCTTTTTCAAATAAGGCAATGGTGTAATCACCGTATCCGCGCTTCAACGAGGTGAAGAAGACAGGCGTGTGCATCCACAGGTTGATTCCCTTGAAAGCTGCGTGATCACCGAAGCGGTGTAGCAGGGCGTCAATCTGTGACAGGAATCTTTTCTTTACGGCAGGATGAACAGGGTTGTTGCCGATGGCCTTGGGCGATCCATAGACGATGGCTTTCCCGGTGTTGTCATACAGGAACTGCCCTTGTTTGACCAGAGCCTGCTGTTCCGCCGGCGACATCTCAATGTCCCCGGCGATCGTGTAGAGATTGATGGATGGGAAGAAGTTTTGCTGTCTTTGCTCCATCATGTCCATCAGCAGCTCAATCCAACCGGTCACCCTCATTTTGCTACCTATGTTATTAACCGGGTAAGTGTCGAGATGGCTCCAGCTGTATCGGAGAACCGGGTAGGAAAGGGTGTTCTGTCCGGTGTAGTCGTTGTGGTCGAGCAGGTTTTCCATTATCGAAATGGCGTAGCCAAAACGATGCGGGGACGTAGAATGGGGAGGCATGTTGATTTCGAAACTCTGGTCTTCATCCAGATGCCCGATATTTCTTGTGGGAAGATTTTCTGGTGTTTCCACGGAAAGTTTGGGCAGGCGATTTGCCAGGGTGTAGATCTTCAGTCTCGATACGGCCGCGGGTAATCCGTCGGTCAGGGTGCGGACTTCAAACAGGTAGTTTTTGGATTCCGGATAAAACAGGTAACGGGTTTTCTGCATGGATCCGCTAAGGGGATACTCGCCGCCGGAATGGACGCCGCCGGAGAGGCGGTCGCGGTGTTGTTTTCTTTCGGACGCTACAAAGAGGTAAAAGGACATCGAGCGCTCTTTGTCATCCGGCCACTCGATTTCGACCACCAGAGGAGAGCTCGGGGCATTGATTTCCGGAAGCTCCACTGCGATGCGGTCCCATTTTTTGGCGCCCGCCTCAAGGTAAGGGCCGTGACCTTTGAGTTGTTTTACATGGGAGGGCACGTTCTCCCTGAAATCATTCTCTTTTCGGGTCAAGTCGATGTCGATAAGGAGTTCTCCTAACTCGAGTGCTTTGCTTGATACTTCGGGGGCTTTGTTTTGTTGGTAAAGGGTGATAGGAAAACTGCGCTGCCAGCTTCCCTGTTCGCTTTCCATCACACATTGCAGGCGGTAGTCTCCGACCGGCAGAGCAGGTAGTGGTATTTGGATGTTTTGTGTGCTCTTGGCGGTAATGTTTCCGTCCCAGCGGGCGAGGACTTGTTGGTCTTTGTCGGAGCTGAGCGTTATGGCGAGTGATTGTTTGTCGGTCTGGAGAAACCGGGACGAAACATCGATACTGATTTGTTCTTTTTTTCCGGCGCGCAGAAAGCGGCGTTCGAGGGTGAAGTCAAGCGGAGCAAATTCCCTGAACTGGGATTCGATTTCAGTGTGGCTCAAGCGGTGTGAGTAGATCTTAAATTCGTCAAAGGCGGCTTCAGTCAACTGGGTCGGGGATTCTGCTCCGATAAAAAAATAGTTGATGTCATCGAGGTCTACCTGACCTGTTCGGTAGACCGGAACCCCGTTCACATAGAGCTTACGGCCTTCCTCCTTGTCCCAGCTCACTGCCACATGCCACCAGTCTCCCTTCATCCAGGTGTTGCGGCATTTCCATTGCAGATTGGGAGCTGTTTTGCCGTCCGCTGCCGTGAGATCACAACGCAGCCAGTTCCACATCCATAACCATATTCTCCGCTGATCCTTATTTTTTTCGTCGGCTTCATCTTGTGCATAAGCTGAAAAAAACCGGTAGTCCAGACGCTTGTCAGATCCTGCTGCAGCGAGTCCGTCCCAGTCAGGCTGGACCCAGAAAGAGACCGTGCCCGCTTCTGAAGCAAAGAGGTGATCGGCAGAATATTTAAGCAAAGCGCTTACCTTGTTCCCGGCACTTTTGTCTTTGCCAAGGTAGAGGGCTGATCCCTTTATGCCTTTGACAAAGCGCAGGTTTTTCTGCTCCAGGGGAGCCTGGTTTTTTTGTCCCCGGACAACAGCGTCGGCATTGTCGTTGTCAAAGGAGAGTTGGAAAATCGGATCGTCTTTCGCCGGAGCGGCGAACAGGCTTACGTGTGCTTGAAGGATCAACAGGGCAATACAACTATGCAGTGAGATGGAAAATTTCATTCTTCAGGTTTAGTTCTGATAATAAATTTTAATATAATCGCTGGCGGCGAGAGGCAGGGAGAAGGCGATGCTTTTTTCGCTTTGCTGAAACTTGATTTCTCCCTGGTAGATGCTTTCAACACGCTTGACCGGGCGATCGATTTTCATCGTGAAGTCTACTTTGTCAATTTTTTCCAAGGTGTAATTGGAGAGCGGAATGACAATGCCTTTGTCGCAATGCATCGGAACGGCATCAACGAGAGGAACCGAACAGGTCAGGGGAGGAATGATCTTCGCGCTGTGCACAGGTGTGAGAATAAACTGGCGAACACCGGCGGGGTAGTCCCAGGGATTGCGCGATCGTTCGAGGCGGGTTTTGGGTTGGACTGCAGCCAGGTCTTCAGTCGAGATGATGACCGGCGGTGCGGGATGGGATGAGGGTGTTGTGGTTTTCTTTTTTGGGCCCTCAAGTTTGAGCCTGGCAGCTTCGGCTTTTTTGATGTAGTCCAGGGCGGGCAGAAAACCGGTGCAGTAGACGGTGCCCTTTCCCGCGCTGCCCGAAACGATGGCGGGAGAGCCGTCTTCAAATTTGCCCATGACCGCCGCGCCTTCATTGGCACTGAGTGTCTGACGAACAGAGAGGGTTTCCATGGAGGTATTGCCGACCTTTGCGCTGCCCTGCGGCTTCAGGTTTTTCAGGTAGCTGCCGGAGGAGAGAAAGGTTTCCAGAGTTTTGATGTCTCCGCGTTTGGCAGGCAAGAGCGAATCGAGAGTGCTCAAGGGGCGATTGTATTCGTCACGACTGGCCGCTCCGGCGGAGAGAAAAAGCGTGCCGCCTTTTTCGACCCAGTCTTTCAGTTTTTCGGCTGCGCTGCGGGTGAGGTTGGGGCCGGACAGGTAACAGACTTTGTAGTCTTTCAGCAGGTCATCGTCGACTTGTTGCTCGGAAAGAAAATCGACGGGGATCTGGGCGTGGGCGAGTGCCATCCAGGTGTGCATGCGGTTGAAGCCGTAGGCGGAGTTGCGTTTCAACATCCAGGCGTCTGTGGATGATGAATAAAGAATGGCGACTTCGGCCGGCTTGGGCATGGCAGGCAGCAGCAGATCTTCCGCTCCACCGATTTCGCGCACGACTTCGGCGTTGGCACGCCAGGTGTGAGGGTGGGCATACCAAGTGTGGCTTTTCCAGAAGGGACCACCTTCGTGACTGCCCCAACTGACACCGTAGGAAAAATTTTTCATGATTTTCACTCCGCGGGCGACTTCACTGGCAGCTTTCGTTTTGATGTCCCAGGGTTTGCGGCCAGCATGGGCAATGAGGTAATGACCGATGGTCTGTCCGCGTTGGCGGGCGGCGGCACGCATGAGGTCGACATTAAAAGCGCCGCACTGATAGCTCGAAGATCCGTTGGCCCAGTCTTCGCCCCAGATGGCGTTCTGGCCGTCGTCATCGAGCAGTTCGAAGTAGTCGACCCCCTGACCGTAGAAGTTGGCGGTGTAAGTCGCGCCGTCGCTGAAATTGACCAGGGTGGGAAAGGATCGGCCGTAGGCTTCTTCGATGGTGCCGCGCTGGGTGGCCATGAAATCACCGAGCGCGCGGGTGCGGAATCGCTGGGTGAAATAATGCAGGGCGGGGTATTGATCGCGCGCGGTTTGTGCGACGGGTTTCACTT
>DAOUQC010000113.1 GCA_030625775.1 Verrucomicrobiota bacterium | reverse complement strand
GGGTTTTGGCTTTTTCGTTTTTTGGGGCAACGATGGCCGAAGTGATGGGGAAGGTGCTGTTGGCACCATGGAAATGAAAACTGCCGACATTCTCGGGAGTGATCTCGATGTAAGTGATCAGTTTGGCGTTGGCTGTCACTGCACCCTTTTCGGATTTCAGGATGACGCTGGCATCTGCTGTTTTGGTGAGGTCCTGATGACCGTGGCCGAGTCCGGCGATGATCCAGGAGGTGCGTAGATCGACAAATACGGCTTCATCATCAGCAGTTCCGGTAGGGGCAAGCACTCCGGTGACTTTCATCTTAATGGGGTACTGTCCGGCGATATTGATGAAGTTTTCCGGGGTGGATACCAATGAGTCACCGGCGGCACACTTGAGTTTTTCAGCCGTAGTCGAGCCTATCACAGCTTCACCCAGCACGGTCATTTGGCGTCCGCTTTTGAGGGTCAGGCGACGGTGGTCAAAGTAGTCAAGGGTGGTTCCAACAATACGGAAGTCACCGACCCGGAAGCTTGTGTGCAGCGGAATGGCTCGAGCCAGACCGGTTTTGTTGATGTCCAGGGCATCCTGATAGAGGATGTTTTGCGGTTGTTTTTTGATGAAATAGAGAGAGCTCATTGCCAGGTCAAGCGAACTGCCGGGAGATCCGAGGATGAGGGGGGTGTCATCGGCCCGGGAGGTGAGCTGCTCACGACTTTGACCGACGATGATATTGAGAAATACCGGGACAAATAGAATTACGGCCAGGGCTGTGATCAGAATCAAGCTGCGCACCCGGTGATACATCAGGTAGCGACCGGCGATGAAAAAGCTGTTACTGATGGCCCTGATCATGAAGCGATGAGTTTTTGGAAATCGATGACCTGGTCAAAGGAAGGCAGTAGATCATGATCGTGAGTGGCGACAATCAGGGTGGCCTGGTTTGCCTTGGCTTGATCGAGAAGAATATCGAGAATCGCCGATTTATTCGAGGGGTCGAGGTTGCCTGTAGGTTCGTCGGCGAGGATGATCGAGGGTTGGGTGATGAGGGCACGACAAATCGCAGCCCGCTGTTGTTCTCCCTGGGAAGTCTGGGCGGGGTAACGGCTAAGCTTTGCGGATATACCCATTTGTCCGGCCAGAGAGCGGGCACGGTCTTTCACCTCACTGTCGAGCTTGAGAGATGCGTTGATTCGGTACGGGTGGAGGATATTGTCAAAGAGGTCGAGGTAGTCCAGCAGGGCAAAGTCCTGAAAAACAAAACCAATCTGGCTGATGCGGAAGAGGCGGCGTTGGCGATCATTGAGTTCATTCACCACAGTGTCGTTCACTTGGATTCGGCCGCTTCGGGAAGGCAGGATGCCGGCAATGAGGTGTAGTAAGGTGGTCTTGCCGCATCCACTGGGACCAATCAGGGCAGTGCTGTTTTGAGCAGCGATATTCAGGTCGGCGGAGGCAATTTTAAAATTTCCTTCGCCATAATGAAATTCGACTGAAGAGAGTTGGATCACGGAGAGAAAACAGGGCGCAGGTTCTCGATGTTTTGTTTCATGATACTGAGGAAGTCTCCCGTTGCGGGTGTGTTGGAGCAAGGATCAAACACCACACTGCCAATGCCCATGGTTTTCAATCGTTGCACACTTTTTTCCAGAGGTTGGCTTTCCCACACCATCCATTTGGCAGGGTGCCGGGCGATGACTTGCTCAAGTGACTGCCATTGTTTTTCATCTGGAAAAACATCAGGCTCCCAAAGCATCGGACTGATTTCCAGATCGTAGGCGCGGGCGAAGTATTGATAAATGGGGTGGGAGGCGACGAGCGGTAATTTGGGTTTCGAAGAGGTGAGTTTTTTCAAGTCTTGATCCAATGCCTGGAGCTCATCTGTCAGGCTTTTGAGATTATTCTCCAAGTCAGCGGAGCGCTCAGGGTTTGTTACGATGAGGGCCTTGCCAATCGACTGAGCTTGTTGCACAGCCTGTGAGAAATCGATCCAGGTGGTGAAAGCGGTTCCTTGGTGGCTGTGATCACCTTCAGGGCCATGTTGATGAGTGATTTCGCTGGTGATTTCGATGAACTGATTTTGGAAGGATATACTGGTAGCAGTAATCCGGCTTTCAGGAAGGGTGACGGTTCCGAGCCACTTTTCATAACCTGCACCATTGAGGAACAGAGGGTTGCATTGCTGGATTTTGGAGATACTTGTGGGATCAGGAGACCAGAAGGCAGGGTCGCCGTCAATTTTTGGAAAATAAACAAGATCGGGATTTCCACTGATCCGTTGGGCGAAAAAAGCGAGAGGGTAGGTGGAGGCAAAGACTTTTGATTCTTTGGGGGGCGTGGATTTGGGGCGGTCAGATTGGGAATCACAGGCTGGCAGCAAGCTGAGTGTGATTGCACCTAGCAAAATGGAGAAAGATCGGAGCATTGGGATTTTAATTCGAGAGCTTGGCGAGGTGTCACGGGCAGGAAGCTCGTGCTACGGGGGATGCGTTACTTATGGTTCCATGTTTTTCATTACTCCACGAACAGCGGAGCCGGTGAAGATCATGGCCCAGCCATCAAAGATGAGGTTGATGCCGAATAAGACGCCGATGGCCCAGGCACCTGAGAGGGGCCAGTCTCTCCAGAGCATAAGGCCGAGTAACAGTGTGATGATTCCGCTGATGAGAATCCAGCCCCATCCGGATTCGGGTTTGTGTTTGAAGGCAAACATGATTTTCACCAAGCCGTCGGCGACAAAGTAGCCGATGAGGATCAGAGTGAGAATGCTGAGCCCGAGTAGCGGCTTGGCAAACATCAGGCCGCCACAGATAACTGCCAGCAGGCCGCTGAGAAAAGCAAATACAGGCTTGCGTTGGCCATTGCCTTGAAAGGCATGTAGGAGTTGGAAAATACCGCCGACTAATATCGTTGCCCCGACAAAATATTGAATGGCCACTCCGGCAAAGAGTGGAGAGCTGATGGCAAACATACCGAGAAGAATTGTCAGTATGCCGAGGCCAACGATCCAGCTGGCTCCCTTTTTTACAGCTTGGGGTAATTCTTGTGAGGGTTCAGGTTCAGATGCGCTCATGCTGCTAGTGTCTTGTTTGTGGATCTATTGTCCAGAAATGTTTGTCATAAAATTTGCTGGATTAGCGGCATGAATATTGTCGTTTCGTGTTTATATTCACAAGGATGGGTGGTGAAAGCAACATGAGTGAAGAGCAGGCGGGTGCATCGGCGGCACTGAACTTGAATCGGGTTTTGCTGGTGGATGATAATCCGGTCAACTTGCAGGTTTTGTATCAGGCCTTGGAACAACAGGGTTATGAATTGCTGATTGCCCAGAGTGGGGAGGAAGCTCTGGAGATTGCCGTTGCGGCAAAACCGGCCCTGATACTGCTCGATATCAACATGCCGGGGATGGATGGTTTCGAAACTTGCGCGAGATTGAAGGAAGACGAGGCGACGCGGGAAATTGTGATTATATTTTTGTCGGCACGGGACCAGGTTCAAGACAAGGTGAGGGGGTTGCAATTGGGGGCGGTGGATTATGTCAGCAAGCCTTTTCAATTCGAAGAAGTGGTCGCACGGGTCAATACACAGCTTGAGTTAAAACGTGCCCGGGAAGAACTGCGCATCATGCACCAGAAGGCAGATTCGCTGTTGCTCAATATTTTACCTCGATCCATTGCTGAGCGACTGAAAGAGAATGAGCGCAATATTGTTGATAGTTTTCCAGAGGCGACGATTTTGTTTTGTGATCTGGTGGGTTTTACTCCTTTGGCGGCACAAACAACCCCGGCAGAATTAGTGGATTTTTTGAATGGTATTTTTTCAAAAATGGATCAACTGGTGGAAAAGTATGGTCTGGAAAAAATTAAAACCATCGGGGATGCCTACATGGTAGCGGGAGGGGTGCCGGATCACCATGTGGATCATGCTTGCGCGGTGGCGGATTTTTCCCTGGATCTGGTGAGGCAGTTGCCCCGTTTATCCGATCAGATGGCTCAGCCAGTTAAGCTGAGGATAGGAATACACAGCGGGCCGGTGGTGGCGGGAGTGATCGGCGAAAAAAAGTTTGCCTATGATTTATGGGGAGACACGGTGAATACGGCGAGCCGAATGGAATCGAGTGGAGCTGAAAACCAGATTCATGTCAGTCAAGCTACCCGGGAGCTATTGGGTGAAGCTTATACGTTTGAAAAGCGTGGTGGTGTGAGTATTAAAGGGAAGGGTGAGATGGAGACCTATTTTTTGCTGAATAAAAAAATGTGAAGAGAGAAATTTAAAATGACGCAATCTATTCGCAACAAGATGATGATTTTCATCGGGGCCCCGACGGTCGCGATTTATATCGGTGTCATGGTGTGGATTTTGGCATTTTCAAAACTGCAGGCCCACCGCTTTCATCGTCAGGAAATGCAGGATCAGGCAGAAACAGCCGCAGCCCGGTTTGATGATTATATATCCAAGGCAGCCAGAGTGGGGGAAATGAGCTCGGGATTTATCTCCCGGGTGCCAGATCTCAAGGAAGAGCAGGTTTTTGGGATTGTGGAGGATTTGGTTAAGGAGAATAGTCGGATTTACGGTACGGCCCTGGCGTTTGAACCGGGGACTTTCAAACCTGCAGGCATACTTTTCTGTCCTTATGCTTATCGTTCCGATGGAAAGGTCGTGACCAAGGATATCAACCGGGAGGTATATGATTGGTATGGAGATGAAAGGTGGCAGTGGTGGCACCTGCCTAAAAAGCTAGGTAAGGGAGGATGGACAAAACCTTATTTCGATGAGGGGGCGGGTAATGTGCTGATGATGACTTACTCGACCCCTTTCACTAAAGAGGGGAAATTTTCAGGAGTAGCAACTGTTGACATTGATCTGGAAACTTTGCATGAGGACGCAGGGCAGAAAATCATCGGAGACAAAGAATTTTATATTTTATCCGCTGACGGTCACTTTATGTATTCGCCCGATACTGAGCTGATTATGAAGCAGAGCGTTTTTGATGTGTTAAAACGTGATGACAGAGAGGATCTGACTGATGAGGTCCGGGAAATGCTGGCTGGGAAAAGTGGGGTGGTGACACTTGGTGGATTATTTGAAGAAGAAAGGCATATGTACGCTTTTGCGCCGATTGCTTCGACGGGTTGGACCTTTGTGGCCATCATGCCTGAATCTGAAGCTCTGGCTGAGTGGAAAGGGCGTATGACTTACGTGGTGAGTGCATTTGTGGCAGCTTTGATCCTTATTCTGGCGGCAATTTGGCTGGTTTCCAAACGCTTGACCCAGCCAATCATCAAGCTTCGTGATACCGTGTTACAGGTGGCGGATGGAAATTTGGAAGCCAGGGTAGATGGGAAATTTTCCGCTGACGAGATTGGTGATCTGGGGAGGGATTTTAATCGTATGACGGCTGATTTGAAGGGGCAGGTGTTGAAGCTGGCCCGTGAGGAAGCAGGTCGCGAGAAAGCGGAAGAAGAAAGCAGGGCGAACAGCGATTTTTTATCCCATATGAGTCATGAGCTAAGGACGCCGTTGAATGGTATCCTTGGTTATGCTCAAATTTTGCAACGGGACAAAGAGCTTCCGGTAAGACAGCGAGGCAGTGTCGATTCGATTATTAATTGTGGAGACCATCTCTTGTCCTTGATCAATGATGTGCTCGACTTGTCGAAAAGCAGAGCGGGTCACCTCGAACTTGATCTGGCTCCCTGTGATCTGCAAAAGCTGACCAGAGAAGTGGGTGACATCGTCGGGCAGAGGGCGCGCAGTAAGCAGATTGAATTTGCGGTAGAACTTTCACCTGAAGTTCCCCGAACGATTATTTCAGATGCACCAAAAATAAGGCAAATACTGGTTAACCTGTTAGGAAACGCAGTGAAATTTACCTCTCAAGGGAGCGTGCAGCTAAGGATTGTGAAATCCCCACAGGGTTTGCTGCAGTTTGATATAATCGACACCGGGGTGGGCATGGCGGAGGAGGAAATCGAGCATATTTTTGATCCATTCAAACAGGTGGAAGCTGGTAAGGCGGCCGGGGGAACGGGCTTGGGTTTGGCAATCACTGAAAAGCTGACCGCTCTGTTGGGGGGGGAGGTCTCAGTGATCAGCAAAGCAGGAGAGGGCAGCACTTTCTCTGTGGTGATCCCTTTGGAAGAGGCTCCCGCTGAAGAGTTGTCCCAGCTTGAGGCGGAGGAGGGCAGGAACCGGAAGGTTTCGAGGTTGGCACCGGGTCAGAAAGTGAAGATTTTGGTTGCAGATGATCGTTTTGAGAATCGGGAAATTTTGAACAGCCTGTTGCTCAGCGCTGGTTTTGAGGTGGTGATGGTTGATGATGGGGATGTGGCTGTGGAAGAGGCCAGAAAAGGGGAGGTGGATCTCATTCTGATGGATGTTTGCATGCCGAGAATGAGTGGCATGGAGGCGGTGGAAATTATCCGTCGGGATGAAAAATTGAAAGACCTTAAGGTTGTTGCCGTCACTGCAAGTGTTTCGGTTGAGTTCCGGCAAAAGGCTAAAGAGGTGGGCTTCGATGATTTTATGGGCAAGCCTTTTTGGGTCGGAGAGTTGATGCGTATTTTGCAAAAACATCTGGATCTGGAGTTTGAAAGTGATGACTCGGAGTCCACCCGCAGCGAAGAGGAAAAGGAATTGGGAGAGGCTGAGCTGACAGGGGTGTCAGAGCAGGCCGTGGAAAAATTGAAAGCTGCTATAAAAATTCGCAATTTGACTGCTATTAAGGAACTTGCGAAGGAATTGGAAGAAGGCGATGAGCACTCTGCCCTGGGAGCAGAGATATTAAAATTGTCGGCAGCTTTTGATTTTAATGGATTGATAGGATTAGCACAAAAGATGAAGTGATATGAATGACTCTTGCGATATGTCGGTCGAAGGCAAAGCCCGGGTGCTGCTGGTGGATGATAACCTGACGAACCTGGAGGTGCTTTTCCAGGCATTAGAGCAGGAAGGTTATGAACTGCTTGTGGCCCAGTCGGGAGAGGAGGCCCTTGAAATTGCCAGAGAGGCTCGTCCGGGTTTGATTCTTTTGGACATCAACATGCCGGGTATCGATGGTTACGAGACCTGTATCCGGTTGAAGGCGGATGAGGCGACCAGGGGCTCGGTTATTATTTTTTTGTCAGCGAGGGGTGATATGGAGGACAAGGTGCGTGGCCTGGAGATCGGGGCGGTGGACTATATTGACAAGCCTTTCCAGTTTGAGGAAGTGGTGGCAAGGGTGCGGAAACATTTGCAGATCCACGAGAGGGAACGGCAGTTGGAACATGAGAACGAAGAGCTGGAAGCTCGCCTGGGAGAGGGTTTTCGTAGTTTGTCGGGCAATGATGCGGAGGCTTTGATCAAAGAGGGAGAAGGTGATCGACTGGAATTCAAATCCACTTTACGGTGGAATTTACATACTGATAAGTCCGATAAACGGATGGAAAATGCCTGTTTGAAAACCCTGGCAGCTTACCTGAATTCGGGAGGGGGTGTGTTGATGGTGGGGGTGGATGACGAGGGGCTGGCACTGGGTTTGGAAAGCGATAGGTTTCCCAATGAAGATAAGTTGTTGCTGCATCTCAATACATTGATCATGAATCACCTGGGAGGGGAGTTTGCCCAACTGATTCGTGCATCGATTCACCCGGTGAATGGTCAGCGCGTAATGGTGGTGCAATGTTTGAACTCTTCGCAGCCGGTATTTTTCCGTCGTGACAATGACGAGTATTTTTATGTGCGGACCGGCCCGGCTACGGCGGCTTTGACCCCGAGTGAGGTGATCGCGTATTTGAAGGGGAGATGAATGAATCCGTGATTCTGGATTGTCATTCTGACGTATAACGAAGTTCCAACTTCGTTTAATGGAGGGCGCACCAGAGAAACGATGTTAGAACATCGCCATACCGGTAAGATGCATTCTTACTTATAACTTTTGATAAACTCACGGTAAAACTCAGTCGCGGTTTCTACCTGATCAATCTCGACATACTCTATGGCACCGTGGGCGCGATCGATAGAGCCAGGGCCGAAAATGATGCTGGGGATGCCGGCGCGGGAAAGTTTGGTGCAGTCGCAGCCATAAGGAACCCCGGCGGGTTCAGGATCAAGGCCGAGTTTTTCCAAGGCTCGTGAAGCGGTGGTTACGACCTCGGCGTCTGCCGGAGTCTCCATCGCTTCGTCGGTCAGGCGAGGTGGAAGCATTTCTACATCGATGTCGGGGTATTCAGCCCTCACGGTGTCCATGAGGCTTTCGTAGTGTGCGAGGACCTCATCCGCTTTTTCTCCAGGGATCATCCGGCGATCAATTTGGATTTCGCATCGCTCGGGCACAAAATTAACCTGAACACCGCCGTTGATGAGACCGATGCTGCAGGTCGCTGGTCCTACGAGTGGGTGAGGGGCGGAGGCAGCGAGTGCTTCGCCGTCCTTTTCCATTGCCAGAATGACTTTTGCCATGGCTGTGATGGCGTTAACGCCGAGATGCGGCTTGGCGCTGTGTGCGGCTTTGCCGTGGGTGACGATGGTCCAACGAACGAGGCCTTTATTAGCCCGGATGTTGCGCACCTCGGTGGGCTCCGCTACTACCGAAGCGACAGTGGCGGGACCTTCTTTTTGTTCTATAACCAGATGATCAACGCCGGTGTGGGCGTATTCCTCATCTACCGTGGCACAAAGCCAGACATCACAGGCAGGAGTGAAATTTTCTTCTTTCAAGGTGCGCAGGGCTTCCATCATGGCGGCGACTCCGCCCTTGTTGTCAACAGAGCCCCGGCCATAGAGCAGGTTGCCTTCAATACGGGGCTCGAAGGGCTCGATGGTCATGCCATTGGTGGATACGACATCCGTGTGTGCTTCGAAAATGATGCGTCGTTTGCAATCTCTCCCCGGCAGTCGTGCAGTGATGTTCGGCCGATTGGCAGTCACTTCACTTTCCCACACCTCGATACCGGCTTGTTCAAAATATTCACGGATCCAGGTGGCAATTTCCCGTTCACCCGGTCCGCCGAAAGCCGGGTTCATGCTGTTGATGCTGATCAATTTGCTCAGTGTCTCGATGACGGGAGATAGTGAGGTGGGCTTGGCTTCCTGATTCATATTTTTTCTTACTGGATATTTTGATAGATTTCTGCACCAATGAATGCGGCCCGGTCTCCAAGGTGACGTTCAATACGCAGCACTTCATTCCATTTTGCCAGACGTTCGCTGCGAGCGAAGGAGCCGACTTTTAACTGCCCCGCGTTGGTGGCAACGGCAAGGTGGGCGATGAAAGTATCTTCGGTTTCGCCGGATCGGGCAGATACTACTGGTAGCCATCCAGCGTCCTGGGTCAGGCGGATGGCGTCGAGGGTTTCGCTGACTGTCCCGATCTGGTTGAGTTTGATAAGTACGGCGTTGGCAGCATTTTTGTCGATGCCCTCACGAATGCGATCCAAGTTGGTGGTGAAAAGGTCGTCACCGATGATCTGGACTTTTTGACCAATGGTAGCCTTGATTTTTTGCCAGGCCTTCCAGTCGGTATCGGCGGCAGGATCCTCAATGGAAATCACCGGATAGCGCTGGCACCAGTCGATCATGAGGTCGGCAAATTTTTCCGAGCTGAAGCTGCGGTTTTCCGAACGGAAGTGATAGCTATCCGTGTCGGGATCGTAGAGATCGCTGGCGGCTATGTCGAGTGAGAGTGAAGCGTCGATACCGGGAGTGTAGCCTGCACGCTCGATTGCACTGACAACAAGTTCAAAAGCTTCTTCATTGCTGGATAATTCAGGCCAGAACCCCCCTTCATCGGCAAGCCCGAAACGTCGTCCCTGTTCGTGAAGAATATCGCCGGCGGCGTGATAAACATTGAAGGTGATTTCCAGGGTTTCCGCATAAGTTTTTGCCCCATTGGCGATGATCATGAAATCCTGCACGTCAGTACGCCAGTTGGCATGTGCCCCCCCACCGATGATTTGGATTTCCGGCAGTGGAAGCAACATGCCCTCACCATCTCCCAGATTGGCATAGAGAGCTTTGTCTTTTGCTTTGGCTGCGGCACTGGCAGCAGCCATGGATACAGAAAGGATGGCGTTGGCGCCCAGGCGGGATTTATTGGGAGTTCCGTCGAGAGCGATCATGGCCTTGTCGATGCCGCATTGGTCCTCAATGTCACGGCCGCAGACAAGGTCTGCAATTTCACCTTCCACATGTTCAATGGCTTTGAAAACCGACTTGCCACGCCAGTTTGCCGGATCACCATCGCGAAGTTCCAGAGCTTCGTATTGACCGGTAGAGGCTCCGGAAGGCACGATGCCGCTCGCGCGCACGCTGTTCTCCAGCTCGATTTCTGTTTCGATCGTGGGATAACCACGGGAATCGAAAATCTG
>DAOUQC010000133.1 GCA_030625775.1 Verrucomicrobiota bacterium | reverse complement strand
ATCGTATCTTCCCAGGAGGGCAGCAGAGAGCGGATGAATGCACGGAGTGCGGGCTCGCTGCGCGTGAAGCGAGTGACGAATTGCTCGTAAGAATCGTTCTGATTGTCAGGATTCATCATGGTGTGGACAGCAGGGGGAAGGTGAGCCCGTGAAGAAGCTCTCATAAATATACTCCCACTCGATGGAAAAATGCCCTAAAAAAATGCAGTTTTCCTGACATGGGCAGTTTTCCTGGCTCCAGGCAATGCTTCCAGTTGCCAAACTTGATTTTCTTTGCCAGATTAGCGCTATGAAAAAATCCCCATTTTATGCGGCGGTAACGATAGCGGCATTGTTTACAGGAATTGGAACGCTTTCTCTTTTGGAGGCTAGAACCTGGACTGACGCCAAGTCCGGTAAAAAAATTGAAGCAGACCTGGTCAAAGCCGAGGGCGGCAAGGTCACCCTGAAGTTGGCAAATGGCAGGACTGCTGAACTGAACCTTGAGCGATTGAGCCAGGCGGATCAGGATTTTATTAAAAGCCAGGGGGCTGGCGAAAGCTCTGGCGGCAGCAATGAGTGGCCGCAATGGAGAGGGGCAAATGGATCCAATATCTCACCTGACAAGGCGATTTCGAAAAGTTGGCCGGAAGGTGGCCCGAAACTCTTGTGGGTTTATAAAGATGGCGGACAAGGTTACTCAGGGCCGTCGATCGTCAATGGAACCCTGTATACAATGGGGTCGCGGGACGGAAAACTGATGGTGATAGCGCTTAATGCGGATTCAGGTGAGGAAATATGGGCTTCGGAAATCGGTGAAGATGACGAAAAAGGCTACAACGCCGGTTGGGGGGGTGGTTCGAGAAGTACACCCACTTGGAACGACGGACATGTTTATGCCTTGGGGCCGAAAGGAACTCTGGCCTGCCTGAATGCGGAAGATGGTAAAAAAATATGGGACAAAAATTTGAGCACTGACTTTGGAGGTAAAGCAGGAGGCTGGGGTTATTCTGAGTCTCCTTTTGTCGATGGGGATCTTGTCATTGTGGCTCCTGGAGGTTCGGTCAAGGAGAAGAAAGCCGAAATGGCAGAATCAGCTATCGTTGCGTTGAATAAAAAAACCGGGGCGACAAAATGGAAATCCTCCTTGGAATCAGGTCTGGCTGAATACGCATCGATTGTGCCGGCGGATCTCAATGGGGGCAGGCAGTATATTAAATTCTTTCAGACGAAAGTGGTTGGGGTGGATTCCACCAACGGCAAAGTTTTGTGGGAATCCGAATGGCCGCGTGGAAAAACTGCGGTGATTCCGACACCCATTTATAACAATCAGGAAGTTTATATTTCTTCAGGCTATGGAGCAGGGGGCAAAATGTTCAAGATTGGATCTGATAACTCAGTGAGCGATGTGTGGGATAACAAGGTAATGCAAAATCACCATGGTGGCGTGATTAAGATTGGCGATTATGTTTATGGATTCTCAAACAAAGGATTGATCTGTCAGGATTGGAAAACAGGTGAAGAGGTGTGGGCACAGAAAGACCGTCAATTGATGAAGGGGGCAATCACTGCGGCGGGAGATAAGTTGATCTGTGTGAATGAAGGCGACGGAACGGTGACTTTGGTGGATGCCACATCAAAAGGTTTTGAATCACACGGCAGCTTCAAGCTGGAACCACAAAGTGAGAACCGTAATCCTAAAGGCCGCATCTGGACTCATCCGGTTGTTTTGAATGGAAAGCTCTACCTGCGTGATCAGGAATTGATTCACTGTTACGACGTTTCTCCTTAACTCCCTGACCCGTGGCAGGATCAGGCGGCAAAACAATGGCAGCGGTCTGGTGGTGCCTGATCTTTGTCAGTATTGCCCTGATCATCAAGTCGCCGTGGCAGGCCTGGCTTCCTGAAAAAGCGGCCACAGGCGATGAACGGGTCAGTCTGGCGGTGCTGGAATTGCAGGGCCGGTTTTTGCTTGGAGCAGCTCAGACCAAACCTGAAGACCTGGAAAGACAGCTCACCGAGATGGAGGGAATGGCGGTGACGGATCACACCGCAGCGGCGGTGGCTGCGGTTCGTTTTTTCATCGATCCCGAGGGCAATGGCAAATGGCGAGCCCTGGCTCTGGTGAACGCCCGGTTGAAGGATAGTGACAAAGCACCAGGGAAAGCAACGGGGAAGGAGCCGGATGAAAGCACTGCGCTGTTGCAGCAGGTGCGTAAAGCTTTGAGTGGGACAGAGCCATTGAATGAGGCGGGGCGGGAGCAGATTCGCTCCCAGATGGGGTGGTTTGGAAAAGTCTTATTGTCTGCAGGGGTGGCCGAGGGAGAACCTGGCGCTGAAGAAGCGGCCGCTTTGAGGATGCAAGCCATCACGACGGTATTCATCACCGGCATTCTTGCCCTGGTGGTGTTTTTGGGGGCCTTGCTGGGCTTGGGATTATTGGTGGCCGGATTGATTGCCTTGAAAAACGGCAAGCTTGAGCTGCGTGGCGTTGCCACTGAAATTCCGGCCCAACCTTATCTGGGTGCTTTTGCCTTGTATCTGGCTCTGATGGTACTCGCCGATTTTCTCAGTATTACCCTTCACCCCCTGATTGCCATAGCGGGAATGTTTGTTTCGGTTGGCATTGCTTTTTTCTGGCCCCGGATCCGGGGGCTGGGATGGAGAGATTGTTTGCGGGGATACGGCTGGCGTCGGGGCAAGGGGGTTCTTCACGAGATGGCTGCCGGGGTGGTGGGTTATGTGGCGATGGCTCCGGTATTTGCCCTGGGACTTTGTGCGACCTTGATTCTGACTTTGATTTCCGGATGGCTGGCCAGTCAGGGAGCAGATCCCGAGGAGCTTGGTGTGACGCCTCGCCCGGTTACTCACCCTGTGATCGCATGGGTGGCCGATGGGGACTGGAAAGTTAAGCTGGCTGTTCTTTTTCTCGCTTCGGGCCTGGCACCCTTATTTGAAGAAACCATGTTTCGAGGGGCCCTTTATGGAGTGTTTCGCAAACGCTGGGGCTTTGTGGTCTCTGGCTTGGCAAGTGGAGTGATTTTCGCGGCAGTGCATCCGCAGGGGTTTCTGGCGATTCCCGCACTCACGGCCATGGGTTTTGGTTTTGCCTTGATCCGCGAATGGAGAGGCACCTTGATCGCATCCATGACGGCCCACAGCTTGCACAACGGCATTCTGGTTTCCGTGCTTTTACTGGCTTTGTCCTGAATAAAAATATGGAGTTTTTTAATTTCAGGCTCACAAAGGCTGGAGCGAGATCTCTTGGGAATTAGCAATTTTAACCCTTGGATTTCCATTATTTTCAGTGAAATCCGTGTTTCTTCCCTGACGGGGGCTAAAACAGTGGATTTACTTGATATTTCCTTGTCTGAGTGATTGCAAAAGAGCACTTTTTCTCTTAAATAATAGGCTGAACCAAGACCGGGTTTCCACTTGTAGAAGGTGAGAGACTTCGGTCGAGTAAAACCAATTTATATGGCTGAATCTGAATCGAACAAAAACGCCCCAGAGGGGATCCCTGAGGACACTCCGGAAAATGTTCCGGAAGACACTTCAAAGAGCGTGGAGGGAGATGTCGATGCCAAGGGGTCCGAGGAATACGGTGCGGCACAGATTGACAAACTCGAGGGTTTGGAAGCGGTTCGCAAACGGCCGGGAATGTATATTGGCGATCCGAAAACCGAGCAGGGTTTGCACCATTGTGTATTCGAAGTTCTGGATAACTCGATCGACGAACATCTAGCTGGCTTTTGCGATCACATTGACGTGACCATTCACATGGATGGTTCGGTTTCGGTCAAGGACGATGGCCGGGGAATTCCCGTTGATCATCATGAAAAATTTAACATGCCGGCTATTGAGCTGGTGCTCACCAACCTGCATGCCGGAGGTAAGTTTGGCCAGGGTGCTTACAAATACTCGGGTGGTTTGCACGGGGTGGGCGCGAAGTGTGTGAACGCTTTGTCCGAATGGTTCACTGCTGAAGTTTATCGTGACAGGAAGGTGCATTCCATATCCTTCGAGCGCGGAGCCACGACCAAGAAATTGCATGTGATCGGGGAGCTGCCCGAGGGCAGCAAAACCGGAACACTGGTTACCTTTTTGCCCGATCCAACGATTTTCACTACCTCCACGGATTTTAAATTCGAACGTCTCGCTACGCGCTTGAGGGAGCTGGCTTTCTTGAATGCTGGTCTGGAGATCGTGCTGACGGATGAACGGGCCGAGTCACCGCGAAAAGAGACCTTTCTTTATGAAAAGGGAATTTCTGAGTTTGTGCGTCAGATTGGCGAAAACAAAGAACTGGTTCATATCGAGCCCATTTGTCTGGGTGGAAAACGCGAAGTCGAAACCAAGGACGGCGTGGACGAGGTCTATGTCGATCTGGTGATCCAATACAACGACAGTTATAATGAACAGATCATGTGTTATGCCAACTCGATTCCCAATGGGGACGGTGGCACTCACTTGACTGGATTGCGGACGGCTTTGACCCGGGCGATTAATACTTACGCCAAGGCGAATAAACTGCAGAAGGAAAAGGATCCTCCGATCAACGGGGATGATTGTCGCGAGGGCATCGTTTGTGTTTTGAGTGTAAAACTGCCGAATCCGAGTTTCAGTTCGCAGACCAAGGATAAATTGGTCAACCGCGAAATTGAGGGTTTGGTGAACTCTTTTGCCTACGAAGGTTTGTCGGCTTATTTTGAAGAGAACCCTGGCATCGCCAAGGATGTCATCGGCAAAGCGATGACGGCATCGAGAGCGCGTGAAGCAGCGCGTAAGGCGCGCGAGACAGTTCGCAAGTCGGCGCTTACCGGCGGCGGCCTTCCTGGGAAGCTAGCTGATTGCTCCAGTCGCAATCCAGAAGAGAGTGAACTGTATATAGTGGAGGGTGATTCCGCTGGCGGCTCTGCCAAACAAGGCAGGGATCGACGCACGCAGGCGATTTTGCCGCTGCGGGGTAAAGTGATCAACGTGGAAAAAGCTCGTCTGGACAAAGCGCTGCAGAATAAGGAAATCCAAACGATGATCACGGCGATTGGAACCGGGATCGGTAGCGGAGAAATGGAGGGTTCGTTTAATCTTGAAAAAGCCCGTTACCACAAGATCATCATCATGACGGATGCGGACGTGGATGGATCTCACATCCGGACTTTATTACTGACTTTTTTCTGCCGTCAAATGCTGGATCTAGTGCGGGCAGGTTATTTGTATATTGCCCAGCCACCACTTTACAAAATCACCCGCCGGAAAAAAGAGCAGTACGTGCAGGATGATGCGGAATTGAATCGTATTCTGGTCGAATTGGGAGCGGGGGATGTGCGCTTGCGCAACAAGTCGGATGAAACGGTTTTGGAATCGAGCCATTTGAGTGATATTTTGACCCTGATCGGTCGTCTGTCCCGGTTCAGCGATGTGATCGCTCGAAACGGCGGGGAGTTTGAAGACTACCTGTCTGCGGGGAATCCCAAGGCAGGTAAGTTGCCTGAATACATGGTGCAGTTGAGAGAGGGCAATGAAGTGCAGCTTGAATTTTTCCTCGACGAAGAAGCCTTGAAAACTTTTTCTGATGAAAATCCAGACTTGTTATTGTTTGGCACTCCAGTAGTTGAAGAAAATGCGGACGAGACTGAAGATGAACAGGTTGGCGAAGGAGATGAAGGAGAGCAGGCTGCAGCAGCTCCGAAAAAATCCAGTGAAGAAGGTGTGACCCGCCGGGCTCGTTTGATCGAAGTGCCTGAGGCCAGAGCCATTGGCAAAGTACTAGTGGAATTGGAAGGCCACGGTTTGCATGTCGATCATTTCTCAGCACAGGATATCCCTTTGTTTGAAATTCTGGAGGGAGAGGGGGATTCTGAAAAAGTGACCCCGGTATTCTCAGTGCCGGAGATTCTCGAAACCGTTATTGATATCGGACGACGCGGAATGCAGGTGCAACGATTCAAAGGGCTGGGGGAAATGAACGCCAAGGAGTTGTATCTAACCACCATGGATCCATCGGCTCGCAAGCTTTTGCAGGTACAGTTCGATGATGAAAACGCGGTTGAAGCGGATCGTATGTTTACGATTCTAATGGGAGATGTGGTGGAACCACGGCGCCAATTTATCGAAGATAACGCTCTGAATGTGCAAAACCTGGATATCTAAGTCCGTTTGAAGTGAGCTGAGTTTTACCAATTTTATATAACTGAAATTTTTTTATTGTGGCCGACGAAACTGAAAATAATTCGCCTCCTGAAGAGTTCATTGAGAAAATCAATGTCGCCGATGAAATGTCGAAGTCCTTTCTGGACTATTCGATGTCGGTGATTATCTCACGAGCATTACCAGATGTCAGGGATGGGTTGAAACCTTCCCAGCGACGCATTTTGAATGCGATGAATGACCTGGGGCTGGCACCTGGCAAACATTATCGTAAGTGTGCCAAGATTTGTGGTGATACTTCGGGTAACTATCACCCCCATGGTGAGGCAACGATTTATCCTACTCTGGTCAACATGGCCCAGCCATGGTCGATGCGGGATACTTTGATCGACGGGCAGGGGAACTTTGGTTCGGTGGAAGGGGATCCACCTGCCGCCATGCGTTATACGGAAGCGCGTCTGACCCATCTGGGCATGTGTCTGATGACGGACATGGACAAGGATACCGTCGACTTTGTTCCCAACTACGACGAAACCCAGATCGAGCCCACCGTATTTCCGGCAGCGATGCCTAACTTATTGGTTAATGGCGGAACAGGGATTGCTGTGGGTATGGCGACTAATCTGCCACCACACAATCTAGGGGAAGTGATCGACGGGATATGTGCGACGATTGATGATCCGAAGATCAGTGATGAGGGCTTGATGCAATACATCAAAGGGCCTGATTTC
>DAOUQC010000057.1 GCA_030625775.1 Verrucomicrobiota bacterium | reverse complement strand
TGCAACTTGAGGAAATAGTAACGGAAGCATCCAAGCTTTCCGAGGAACAGAGAGCCTCGTTAGCTTCTCAGCTTCTTCATAGCCTTGAGAGCCCCCATCATTGGGTCAGCGATGAGGAAGTCGCTGAACGTGTCTGCGAGGCCGAAAAGGATCCAAGCGTAATGATCTCTTTTGACGAATTCGTGAGTGGCATTAAGCGCAGTGGAAGCTAGATTTCACAGGCGGGTTCAATCGGACCTTAACGAGATTTTGGAGAAGTATTTTTTCATTTCTGATAAGTTGGGTGACGATTTTTACGAGGAGTTTATTAGTGGGCTACGAAAGGCTGTAGAGAATCCGCAGATTTTCCATTTTGATGCCAGCGGACTACGCCGATGCAATCTATATCGTTTCCCGTATCATTTTCTCTATGATGTTCGGGACAGTGGAGTTCGGGTTTGGGTTCTCAGGCACGACAGTCAGAAGCCGTCTTTTGGTATGAGGCGGTTCAAAAGCTAAAAGGAGAGAACAAAACGTCGAACCGAACACCTGACCCGCCTCCAGTTAAATTTTTATGATCATTCAATTATTAAACCAGAAGTCAAAGGTCGCCCTCGGTCAGGCATTCGGATGACTCACACGTTCGACGATAAATGAAACCGCTTCTATATAGCTCGCTGATACTTTTCATCATCTTTCACAGGACTAGGAAGAAGCGTTGTAGGGAATCCGTCAGGGAATACCTACCTTAGGGTGGCCTCAATCCACGTGGATGATGTTCACCGGGCAGCCTTCGGTGGCACGGGTGAGTTTGGCGCGGTCGACTTCCAGTCCTTGACCCTGCTGGAAAACACCTTGTTGCACAAAGTCTAGCAGGGTGGCCATGCCTTCTTCATCCATGGTGAAATATTCGGGAGCTTCCTGTTCACAGAGGGCGCAGCCGATGCACTCGTTTTTTTTGTGCCGGATTCTCATCGCACGATCAGGCTTTGGCGGTTTGTGGAGCAGGGACGGCTTCGAGTTTGTAAAATTTATCACCGTGGCGAACCTTGCCGGATTGTTTCAGGGTAACGGTAGCACCTCTGGGTGCAGAATTTTGCTCTAGCATTTCTTCGCCATCCAGCACACGCATGGATTCGATTTTTCCCTCCACCACACCAGTGGTATCGCCGATGATGAGGTATTCATCACCGATTTCCAGCCCAGTGGCTTCGGTCAGGAGTTCGATCACTCCGGCTTTTTTGTAATGGTTCTGGATGGTGCCGACAAAAGTTTTGCGGTGACTGGCTTTGCTGCCGGCGGTGCCGGACCAACCTTGCTGACGGCCAAGGTAATAACCGTCGGAGAATCCGCGATTGTAAACTTTTTCCACCTCGGGCATCAGCGAGGCGACAAGTTCCTGTGAGTAAGTGCCGTCTTGTACCGCATCCATGGCCAGGCGGTAGGCTTTGGTGACGGCACCGACGTATTCCGGTGCACGCCCACGCCCTTCGATTTTTAGAATGCGGATTCCGGCGCCCAATACTTCGTCGAGGAACTCAATCGTCTTGATATCGTTGGGCGACATGATGAGATTGTTGTCCACCTTGAGTTCCTTGCCCGACTCAGTATCCTTGACGATGTATTCCTTACGGCAGTTCTGGATGCAGGCTCCGCGGTTGGCGGAGGAATTGTCGGTGTAGAGTGACATGCCGCAGCGTCCGGATACGGCAATGCAAAGAGCGCCGTGGGCGAAAGCTTCGAGTTCCATTGGTCGACCTGATTTTCCTCGTAGATCATTCTGCTGCATTTTGTCGAAGATGCTGCGGATCATCTTCAGGTTAAGCTCACGGGCGAGCACGATGCGGTCACAGAACTGGGAGTAAAATTTGAGCGACTCGTAATTGGAAATGGATAGTTGGGTGGAGATGTGGACTTCGAGTCCGATCTCATTGGCAATTTGAATCGCCGCCATGTCGGAGGCGATCACGGCTGTCACGTCGTGATCACGAGCGGTTTCGAGAAGGTTGCGAGCAAGCTTCAAGTCGTGTTCATAGAGCAGGGTGTTGAGCGTCAGGCAGCTTTTCACCTTACTCTCTTTGCAGATGCGAATGATTTCGGGCAGGTCTTCGAGGTGAAAACTTCGCCGCGCCTTGGCACGCATGTTCAGCTGGGCGAGTCCAAAATACACCGAATCAGCCCCATTACTGATTGCAGCCCTCAAGGAAGGGTAACATCCCGCTGGCGACAGCAATTCTGTATTTGGATATAACATGCGGCAGTTGGAAATGTGACTGACCCCTGGGAAATGGATCATTGGAGGATCATTGGGATCACCGGGCCATAAGCATATGGCCACGTTGATTCACAGCCACTATATATCAAATACGCAATTTGAACAAGAGGCTTAGTAGTAAGGAGAGAGAAGCCTACGGCTGATGGAGAATTTGGAAAAGCTTGTCTTTCAGGTGGAGGCGGTTTTTACGGAGCCCGTTGAGAACTTCATCCGAGGTGTTTTCAGCTCCGGTTTCGATTCGGTGGACGCCATGGTCAACTTCGTGATATTCGTCAAACAGCTTGCGAAAGTGATGGTTAGCCACTTTGAGCTGGTGGATTTTTTCTTTCAGTTCAGGGAATTCGTGGATCAGGTCGTGTTTTTCCATAGTCATGTTCTGTATAAGCATAATTTACGACAGCAGGGCCTGAGAAGATGCTTTTTGGTGAGAGAGAGGCTTCAGGAGTGAAAGAGGCACAAATGTTTGAGTCAGAATCAGCTTTTTATCGAGTTGAGACAGTTTTATGCTTGATGAAGTGGTTCGGACATCTTAAATATCAAGTTTTAGAATTTTCTCAAATTTGATTCTCAGGTGGTATCTCAGAGTTACGGTCATACGGCAATTAAGCGCGCTTTTGTTATCAATCGCGATGCGCAGGTCAGGCGCCTGGTGTGCCAGACTTTGCGGCGTTGCGGTTATGGGGTGAATGAGTGCGATTCGCCTTTGTTCGGGCCGGATGAATATGAGGGCGAATCGCTGGTGGTAGTGGATGTACGCTCGATCAAGGATGAGATGCGGGATTTTTTGACCTGGATCAAACAAGCGGCAGCCCCTTCCGGTTGTGCGAGTCCCCATGTGATCGCTCTTGCTTTCGGTTCCGAAATCGATTGGCAGCAGCATCCTGATCGGTTGCTCTGGGATGAGTTTTTGCTGATGCCGGATGAGATTGATCATTTGTGTGATCGTTTTGAGAAAATTGGCGCGCACTTTGAGAAACTGGAGGGAGCACCAGCCAGCCTTGAACTGGTGAGTCCCTTCGAGTTGGATGACGAGGGAGGCAAGGAGGAAAATTTTCCTCAACGCTCGTCAGGGGACGTGGAAGGAATCACAGCCGAACTTTCACCTGGGCGAATCGAGGCGTTGAGTGAAATGGCGGGTAAAAATATTGCGGTGAGTAACTTGCCCGGGGCTGATTTGTTGTATGAAATGATGGAGAGTGTTCCCTATGGCCTGGTGGTATTGGGCCGGGATGAAAAATTTATTTATGGTAATGCGCGTCATGCCGACCTGTTGGGTGTCGGCATTGATGAGGCGGATTGCATGGAGTCCTGGTTACGGAGGGTTTGTCCGGGGGAGGAGCATTGTCGGGAGATAATCGCTTCATGGCGCAAACATGTGTGGCAGAAACAATTGGTGCGTACTTATGTTTTGCGTACAGCCACGGGAGTGCTTGCGCACATCGAGTTCCGTCCGAAGTTGATGAGCGATGGGGGGCTGTTGCTGACGATGAGCGATGTGTCGGATCGTTGTCGCTCGGAAGAGGCGTGGTTATTGAGTGATGTGAAATTCAAGACACTGTTTGGCAGTAAAAGCGTCGGCATGGCTTTGGTTGATCGCACAGGAAGGATTTGTTCGGTGAACCCCGCTTTGCAGCAGATGCTGGAATACACGGCGACTGAGTTGCGGGCGATGGCCTTTGATGATTTTGTCCTGGCGGAGGATTGTGCCGATAAATGGGAGTTTGAAGATCTGGCCAGGAAAGAAACACAACTGGCGGCTGAGGAGTTGCGTTTGCGCTTGCGAAAAAATGGAGGGAAAATGCTGTCGGTGTTTCTGGGGATTTCATTCATGGATGAAGCGGGCGGGCCTTTCACAGCTTATTTGGTAAGGGAGGATAGAGGACAGGGTGGTGGGGCGTCTGCAGCTGCATTGAAGGAAAGCATGCTGCAAAACCGGGCTTTGCTGGAGGCGGTGCCTGATCTGGTTTTGCTGTTCGATCACACAGGCAAGGTGGAGGATGTGAGTCCAGCTGATGGGGGGGGGGCATTTGGCCTGCAGTTGTCCAATTTAAAGGGTAGCTTTTTAAAGGCGGTGGTACCTGCATTCTGGCAAGCTTGTGAGAGGGCGGGGTTGAATGAGTTGGAATTTCATTGCAATGAAGGTTTGGTACTCAAATTTTCAGATGAGAGGGGAGAGCAGGCGTGTGCCCATGTGGCGGGATGTGGACAGGGAAAATATCTGGCGGTGATTTGTCAGAAAGGTGAATCTCTGGCAGCGGAGGAAAATGAGGAGCAAGAAGGCCTGACCAGGTATGAGGAACATGAAGACCTGGCCTCGTGTGAATGGTCTGACCAACTGCAGACTCTGACCAGTTTGTTGAATCTGGAAATTGACGCTATGCCGGCGGGGACAGAAAAGGAGCATCGCAGCGTATTGCAAAAGCACCAGGGCCGGATTCGGGCGGTTGCCTGTTTGCGGGAGGCAAGGCTGGAGTCGATCAATGGGGGAAGTATGCAGGTGTCAGTGCCAGCATATTTGCAGGTTTTAATTGAAGAACTGCTGCAGAGTTCGCCTCTGGCTGCCGAGCTGGATCTCGAGGCGGAGGTGGACTGCGTGAGCCTGGGGCTATCAGTGCGCAAGGCTTTTGCATTGGGGCTGTACGTGACGGAGTTGGTCAGCAACGCAATCGAGCATGGTTTGGCGAAACTGCCGGGGGGGCAGGTGTATGTCCGGCTTCGTCGCAGTGAGCGTGAGGCGGTTTTGTTGGTGGGTGATAACGGCGAGGGTTTGCCGTCCGGCTTCGATTTGGCCCGGGTGGATAGCCTGGGTTTTCGGGTCGTGAAAAGTCTGGCGGCCCAACTGGGAGGGCGTTTGGAAATCAGACCTGGGGAGAATACAGAATTTTTAATTCGTTTCCCGCTCAGGTAAAATTATGGAAGCAGGAATGAATGAGTGAGGCACTCCAGATCCTGATATTAGAGAGCGATGCCATCGTCGGTAGTGATCTGAGTGATACTCTGGCTCGCCGTGGTTATGGCGTGCTGGGTTTGGCGGATAGTGTTGAACGGGCTTTGGAATTGCTGCGCGGGCGCCAACCTGACTTGTTGTTGGTGGATTTGCGTCTTGGCAGAGGGGATGATGGAATTGAAGCGGCCAAACGCCTGTGCGAAGTGTGTGCAGCACCGGTGGTTTTCATGACGGGATTTTCCAATGAGGAGAGTTTTAACCGGGCCAGGGCGGTGCATCCGGCAGGATTTTTGCGTAAGCCTTTCAGTGCCTGGGAACTGCAGGCAGCTGTCGAGGGGGCGGTTGAGCACAATCAATTGCAGCGTGATCTCGAAGAGCGAGGTGATCGATTTTTAAATACTCTGAAGGGCTTGAATGAGGCGGTGATTGCCTCCGATCTAGAAGGGCGGATTACGTTTTTCAATTCAGCTGCCGAAAGTCTGACGGCTTGCAAGGCCGAGCAGGTGATAGGGCAAGCTTTGTCCCGGGTGTTGAATGTCAGGGATCATGGAGCAGAAGCTGCATCGTCGTCGATGAAGGGTGGGGCCGGGCGAGTATTGATTTTGACGGCAGCAGAAGGTCATGAGATCAAAATCATAGAACGATCCGCACCCCTGAGAGACGAAAAGGGAGAAGTGATAGGTTTGCTGACTTTGTTTCGCCTATGGGAGGAAGGATTGGCGGTCGATCCAGAGGGCGGGACAGATGAAGAAGCCCCTTATGTCCCGTTTTGCGAGCTGTTTGAATACACGGAGGGTGAAAGTCGTGAGGAGCTTGGGCCGGGTGAGCGAGTGGGAGTTGAACGGGAGCGGTCGTCGCGTTTGATTGAGGGTATTACGGATCCTTTATTGACTCTTGATGAAGGTGAGATTGTAAGTTATGCAAATCCGGAAGCCAGTGCCTGTTTGAGTAATGGTGAAGGTTTACTGATTGGGCAGGGCTTTCGCCAATTGTTTTCGCAATCAGCAGGGGATCAATGTGGGGCTAAATTGAAAGAGGTCCGGGAAAGCGGCCGACGGCAATGTTTTGAAATTCACGATGAGGAAAGTGAGCGCTGGTTCGAACTGAATGTGTACCCTCGTGCCAAGGGCTGGCTGATTCTGTTGCGGGATGCGACGGCCCGCAAGCAGGAATCGCAACTGGAACTTCGTGCTCACCGTTTGGAAGGCTTGAGTTTATTGGCTCGTGGGTTCACTCATGATTTTAACAATCTGTTGACGGTGTTGATCGGAAACCTTTCACTGATTAAGGATCGTTATCTCGATGACAGGGGTTTTCAGAGTGAGGTGACGGCGTCTTCGCTGGCGGCAGACCAGGCGCGGCGTCTGGTGCAGCAGTTGATGACTTTTACCAAGGGCGGGGTTCCCATTTTGACGGAAACCAAAGTGGCGGGGGTGCTGCGCAGGGTGCTTGAGGAACACCGTAAAAGCCATACGAAGATTCGCTACCAGATGACTTGCGAGGATCCCTCTTTGAGGGTGCGGATCGATCCTGAGCAAATTGCCCTGCTGTTGGAAAACCTGATCAAGAATGCTGAAGAAGCGATGCCGAACGGAGGCCGTTTGGAGGCGGTGTGTGAGCTGAGTATGGAGGACGCATGGCTGGATGCTGTGGATTACGAGGGTGGTGATGAAAAAGCCGAATCCTATGTGGTGATAAAGATCATCGACAGCGGTCACGGTATGGATGAATCAATTTCCACCAGAGTGTTTGAGCCTTATTTTACCACCCGTAAAGAGGATAATGCCAGTGGCATCGGGCTGACAGTTTGCGAATCGATTGCCAAAGCCCACCGCGGGCATTTGGACTTGAGCTCCGAGCCGGGCAGGGGCACGCAAGTGAATCTGTTTTTGCCCTTGGAGTTGAGCACGGATAAAGTCGGGGTGGAGCTTGATGAAGAGGAGGTACTGGTAGATGTCCGGCCAGGAATTTATGTGGAAAACGGCCCTGTTCGAGAGGGAGCACCGCGCATTTTGATTCTGGAAGACGAACATTTGATCCGTCAATTGATCGTGCGCTGTTTGTGCAAACAGGGTTATGAAGTGGTGGAAAGCATCGAAGGCAAGGAGACGATTCGTTTGTATCAAGAGGCGATGGAGATTGGACGGCCGTTTGATTTGGTCTTGAGTGACTTGACGATTGAAGGTGGTGTGGGCGGTGTTGAAATGATGGAGTCCTTGCAGGTGATCGATCCAAAAGTGCGGGCGATCGTATCAAGTGGCTATTCCGATGCCCCCGCGATGGCGAAGCCAGAAGAGTATGGTTTTGTCGCCGTGCTGCCTAAACCCTATCCGCCGCAGGATTTGATTCGAGTGGTGAAGGATGTGTTAAAATCTTGAAACTAGTCGGTTTGGGTGTAGACTGGTCGTATGGAGGCGGTTGGATCTTACGAGGCAAAGACACACTTTGCTAAATTATTGGATCGGGTGAGTGAGGGAGAGTCGATTGTGATCAAGCGGCGGGGCCATCCCGTTGCGGTGCTTTCCCAGTATTCGGCTCCTGTCGTCAATGGAGGTTTACAAGCCAGTTTTGCGGATTTCCGTCAACGGCATCAGGTAGGGGCTCTTAATATAAAATTTGAAGATATTCAATCTGCCAAATTGGAAGGGCGAAGGTGATCGTCGTTGATAATTCAGTAGCGGCAGCCTGGTTTTTGAATGAGCAGGATGTTTATGCCGAAAAGGTTCTCGATAGTTTGGATAGTGGAAAAGTTATGTTGGTGCCCTCTTTGTGGTTGCTAGAAATCACCAATACTTTGTTAGTGATGGAGCGCCGTAAGCAGATTACCCGTGTTGTTCGTCTGAGTGCTTTAGAGCAAATTCGCAAATTACCATTACGTTTAGCTGCTGGTTTATCAATTGCTTCGCTGGAGATTTTAGAGCAGTTGGCTACCAAGCATCAGCTTTCGGCCTATGATGCGGAATATCTGAGAGTGGCGATAGACAACAAAGTGCCCCTGGCAAGCAGTGACAAAGCTTTGAATCGAGCTGCAGAAAAAGAAGGGGTGAAATTGCTCGTGGCAGGATGAAAGTTAAACGGGCTCACGGTCGGCAACGCGATAGGGTCATGATGGAAAAGGCGGTGCCGTATTGGCGGTGGTAGTTGTAGAGCGGAAAGTCCCACCAGTCCCCGTCTTTTTCCTGCAGCGACAGTATGATGTGGGCAAGATCATTTTTCAAGCCAGTTGACTTTTCCGCTGGTAAATCCTCCACGCACAGGCTGGCATAATAGTGGCCATAGTAGAAAAAATAACCGGCGACTTTGAACCAGGATTCATGGGGGATAGGTCGTTTGCGTCCGATCGACAACCAGCCATTGCGATCACGCAAGCGTTCGAGCCAGGTGACGAGCACTTCATCGTCGATGGTTTTGTCGCCCCAGTAGCGGAGGGCGATGTTGCAGGCCTGGGAGCGACCGAGGCTGCCTCCAGGTCGATTGATGCCGTATAGAGGGCGCATTTTTAAATACTCACCATACATGTAGGAGTTGTCACTTTTACGCTGGCGTTCGATGGAGGCGATGGCTCGTTTGACCACCTTGTCGGGAACGTCGATCCCGATTTGCCTGGCTTCATGAAAAGCGACGAGGACGGTGGCGGTGGTGAAGCTGATACTGCTGGAGGCTGGTCTTTTGGTGCCGGCACGGAAGTCGTAATAACCCCAGCCGCCGTCAACCGATTCGTAGCGCTGTAGTCGGTCGATTTGATCTCGAATGAGGGCTTCGATGTTTTTGACCTTGTCAGTGTCTGCGGCAGCTTTTGCTCGTTGATGCAGGCGAACGAGAGCTTGAATACCGTAGCCGTGAGCCCAGACATTGTACATGACATCAGCGGTCGCGCGCCGGACTTTAGGCAGCTCTTCCATCAGCCAGTTTTCACCGCGTTGAAGGGCCTTCAGGGCTTCGGGCGATTTGTCAGGGTGGCCGGATTCGATCAAGGCGGTGACGCACATGGCAGTGACCGCTCCCCGGTAGGCCTTGTGTGAAGCGATGGGATTCGGTGCGTAGATGTTGAGCCCCTTGGTATTGTGCGGGGAGCCCCACGAGCCGTTTTTGTTTTGGTCTTCCAGTAGGAAGGCCACTCCACGATCAATGGAGTCTTCGATTTCAGTGGCTGAGTGAATGATCGGAGGCTTTTTTTCGATCTTGGTTTTAGCGGGTGAAGCTTCTTTGCCATAGGCGGTCGCCACACAGAGTGCGGCGATGAGGCAGGTATAGGTGAATCTGTAAAGATGGGGTGACATGAGAATAAGCACAGCCTGTCACAAGCCGTCAGATTTTCAAAGCAGAGTTTTGGCAATTACAACTGTGAGAGCTATGGTGCCTTGCGATGAGAGTTCTTTTACAACGAGTGAGCGAAGCTGCAGTGAAGGTGGAAGGCGGAACGTCAGGCGAGATTGGCAAGGGTCTACTGATTCTGCTGGGGATTGAAACCGCTGATGATGAAAGTGACGTGGAGTGGCTGGTGCGCAAGATTTGCCAAATGCGTTTGTTTGAGGACAATGAGGGCAAGATGAATTTATCGCTACTCGACGTGGCTGGCAGTGCACTGGTGGTGAGTCAATTCACTCTGCACGCGCAGGTGAAAAAAGGAAACCGGCCTTCGTTTATTAAAGCCGCCAGGCCGGAACAGGCGATCCCCCTGTATGAATCGTTCATTAACAAGCTGAAAGGCGAGCTGGGAGAGAGGAGTGTTGAAAGCGGCATGTTCGGAGCGATGATGCAGGTTAGCCTGATCAATGACGGGCCGGTGACGATCAGTATGGATTCGAGGAGGCGGGAGTGAGTTGAAGAGGGGGAGGAACCACGAATGGACACGAAGAAACACGAATAAGAAATAGGGGAGAGGGAGAGTGGATTAGGCAGTAAGCCGTATGGCAAAACGAATTGCAGAAATTGGAATGAGTATGTTGCCACAGGTTCTCATTTTCTTAATTGCCTTGAGACGTTCTTCTTCAGCTATTTTTTTGTCGATGAGTATCTCTGGGTTTAAAAGGAAGCAGAGCCCAAACAATAACATTCCCCAGTCAATGTAGGGATCTACTATTTCAAATGCTCAATAGGCGCGTGCGAGTAACATCGGTGGCCCTTAGTTTTAAGGTTTTCGCATCTGCGAAAACCTGCGCAATTTGCCTTTGAGTAATAATCTCCGGCTGTTTCCTTCGCAAATGCGGCGTCGGCTGCGGTTTCCTTTGTTTGATGGGTCTTCAGCCCTCCAGGTTGCCTATCATTTGTTGAAGCTCTGCGGCACGCGCTTTCCAGTGTTGCTGGCGTTCGCGGTTTTCTTCGATGACTGCTTCGGGGGCGCGGGAGACAAATTTTTCGTTGGCCAGCTTGCTGTTCACTTTGACCAGTTCGGCTTCGGCTTTGCCGAGTTCTTTGCTGAGGCGTTTTTTCTCAGCATCGATGTCAATCAACCCTTCGAGAGGCATGTAGATTTTCCCAATTGCGGTCAATGCAACGGGAACACCTTGTTCGGTCTGGTGGTCCTTGTCGAGGCTGACCTCAGCTGCTCCGCAAAGGCGGGCGAGCACGGGCAGTTCGGCTTCGATCCATTCAACAGTCGGGTCGAGGATGAGGCGTACATTGCGATTGGCGGCGAGGTTGTATTCTGCTTTGAGATTTCGGGCGCGGCCGACGGCTTCATAGATGGCCAGAGTTTGCTCCCTGGCAGCGACGGCACGCTCTTCGCGGAGTCCTTCGAACACGGGTTCGGAGGATAGTTTGCGATTCATCAGGAAGATGCCGTCTTCATTGAAAGCAAAGTTCTCCCAAAGTTCTTCGGTGATGTGCGGCATGAAGGGATGCAGCAAAGCGAGGAAACGGCGGAATACGCTGTCCATGGTTTCCAGGGTCGCGGCTTTGGCGGCAGGGTCGGCGTCTTCGAAAAAGTCGCCTTTGCATGACTCCAGATACCAGTCACAGTATTCACTCCAGAAAAACTGATAGAGCAAGTGGGCAATTTCATTGAACTGGTAGTCAGAGTATGCCTGCTCGATGTTGCTTTCCAGGGCATCCAGTTTGGCGAGGATGTCGATGGCGTAGATGGACTTCTCCGCAGCTGTGACGCTGGCATCGCTCACTTGCATCTGACGATAGCGCGCGGCGTTCCAGAGTTTGGTGGCGAAGTTGCGTCCTTCGACAATTTGATCTTCGTCGTAACGGATGTCAGTGCCCATTGGAGCGATGCGCATCAGGCCGAAGCGTACGCCGTCTGCTCCGTATTTGTCGATCAAATCCAGTGGATCGGGAGAGTTGCCCAGGGATTTGGAAAGTTTCCGCCCCTTGGCATCACGGATGAGGCTGGTGAAAAATACGTTTTTAAACGGCAGGCCGTCGGCAAATTGATAACCGGCCATGATCATGCGGGCAACCCAGAAAAAAATGATATCCGGACCGGTGACCAGATCACTGGTGGGATAGAATTTTTTCACCGTCGCAGTCGGATCGCCATCCGAATTGGTCATGGTGGCAAAAGGCCACAGCCAGGAGCTGAACCAGGTGTCGAGCACGTCTTCGTCACGCACCCAGTTTTCCTCATCGTCCGGAGGATGGATTCCGACATGAATATCTGCTCCTTCCATGCTGGAATCGAGTGATTCTGCATTTTGAAGCTCTGCGGCTTTGTCCTTGCGGTACCAGACGGGGATCTGATGTCCCCACCACAACTGGCGACTGATGCACCAGTCCTGGATATTTTCCAACCAGTGAAGGTAGGTTTTTTTCCAACGTTCGGGGCGAAAGCGGATTTCTTCGTTAGCTACTGCTTGAGTGGCTTCTTCGATTTTCGGGTATTTCAGGAACCACTGCATCGATACGCGCGGTTCGACTGGCACATCGGCGCGTTCGCTGAATCCGACATTGTTTTCGTATTCTTCGATGCGGATCAAAAGCCCCATTTCATCGAGTTTTTCGGCAGCCTTGTCACGGGCTTCAAAGCGATCCATGCCGGCGAAGTCTTCGCCCGCCAATTCGTTCATCGTGCCGTCGGGATTGAGCACGTCGATGATTTCCAGATCGTGTTTCAGTCCGATCTCGAAGTCAGCTTTGTCGTGAGCCGGGGTCACTTTCAACACGCCGGTTCCGAATTCGGGATCGATGTGGTCATCGGCGATGATGGGTATTTCTTTTTCAGGGAAAGGCCGGATGGCTTTTTGCCCGATCAGGTGACCGTAGCGTTTGTCGTTGGGATTAACGGCTACCGCGCTGTCACCCATCAGGGTTTCGGGACGGGTGGTTGCGATTTCCAGAAAAGTTCCGCGTTCGCCAGCCAGCTCATACTTGATGTAGTAGAGTTTGCTCTTCTGCGGTTTCATGATGACTTCTTCATCCGACAGCGCGGTGAGAGAAGCCGGGCACCAGTTGACGATGCGTTTGCCGCGATAGATCAGGCCAGCGTTGAAAAGGTCGACGAAGACCTTGGAGACCCAGCGTGAGTAGTCCTCGTCCATGGTGAAACGTTCGCGTTCCCAGTCACAGGAACAGCCGAGACGTTTCAGTTGTTTGATGATGATGCCGCCGTGCTTTTCTTTCCAGTCCCACACCCGTTCGAGGAATTTCTCGCGTCCCAGGTCGCGGCGGGTGGTGCCTTCCTCCTTGCGCAATTGCTGTTCGACTTTGCTTTGGGTGGCGATGCCGGCGTGGTCGGTGCCCGGCAGCCACAGCACGTCTTTGCCTTCCATGCGGGCACGGCGGGCGAGAATGTCCTGGATGGTATTGTTGAGCACATGGCCCAAATGCAGGATGCCTGTCACGTTGGGGGGAGGGATGACGATTGAGAATGCCTCATCACTGGAGTTTTCATCTCCACGAAAACAATGGTTGTCGAGCCAGCGGGTGTACCACTTGGCTTCGACGTCTCCGGGTTGATAGGCTTTGGATATCTCTGACATGAAATGCCACTATTCGACTATGAGGGCCTTTTGTAAAACTGAAATCGAAAGGGGGAAGAAACCACAGCCGGGCCCGCGGAGCGGGAGAGACAGTCGGAGGCAAATGGCACAGCGCGAAGCGCAGCGAAGACAGATGGAGTCAAATGACACGGATATGAGGGAATAAAGAGGGTGTTAAGAGTATTAAAAACTTCAAGACAGAAAAATCACACCGTGTTTAATTGGTAGGCATGACCCCCATATATCGTTTATCAATCACCTTTCTGAGTCTGACGGTGGTTTTTTCAGTAGCAGCCAGCGATTGGCCGACTTACCGGGCCAACGCTTCTCGTGATGGTTACACACCTGATGCCCTGCCGGCGGATCTTTCTTTGCGTTGGACTTGGAAATCCCCACATCTTCCGCATTCGGCCTGGCCGCGTTCGCAGCGCATGGCTTTTGATCGTGCTTTCCATACTGTGATTGCAGGCGGTCGGGTGTTTTTTGGCAGTTCTGCTGACCATCAGATTCATGCGCTCGATGCCAAAACCGGTGAAAGCTTGTGGACTTTTTTTACTGGTGGGCCGGTTCGTTTTGCTCCCACTGTGTGGAAAGAAAAAGTCTATGCGGTGAGTGATGATGGTTATCTCTATTGTCTGGAGGCAGCGAGTGGAAAACTGCTTTGGAAACGTCGTGGTGGTCCGGATGATAGAAAAATCCTGGGTAATGAACGCATGGTTTCCTCCTGGCCTGTGCGTGGAGCTCCGGTGATTTTTGATGATGTGTTGTATTTTGCTGCCGGCATCTGGCCGACGGACGGCATTTATCTTTATGCGTTGGATCCCGTCGACGGGAAGGTGTTGTGGGAAAATGATAAAACGGGATCCATCTACATGCCTCAACCGCATCCGGGAGCCGATGCCAATAGCGGAACTTCGGCCCAGGGTTATTTGATGGCGGCAGGTGATCAATTGTTCGTGCCGACAGGGCGCGCAGTGCCGGCGGTGTTTGATCGCAAGACGGCCGAGCTGGAATATTTCCATCTGCAGGCAAATACCAAAAGCGGAGGGGCGGAGATCATGGCGCTTGGTGATTTATTTTACAATGGCGGTCTGCCTTTTGAGGTCAAAACCGGAGATTCACGCTTGCCGCCAAAGAAAAAAATTCCGGGGGAGCTGACTCGCCTGGCAGATGGATCACTGGTGCAAATCTATCGAGAAAAGCTCACGGCCTACCAATGGGGGGAAGCAGAAAAAACAGATCGCAAGGGAGTTGCCACCAGGGAGAATGAACTGCAAGCCCTGTGGTCGATTCCCAAAGTTCGGGAATCACGGGTGCTGATCACAGCCGGAGATACCGTAGTAGGAGGAGGGGGAACCAAGGCCATCGTCGGCTTGGACAGCAAAACGCAGAAGCAGCTCTGGCGCCATTATGTTGATGGAGAGGTGTATGGCTTGGCCGCAGCGGAGGGGCAATTGTTTGTCAGCACAGACTTGGGCACGATTTATTGTTTTGGCAAAAAATCATCTGCGAAGCCGACGGTTATTGCTGCAAAAGCGGAGCCGTATCCCGAGGACCCGGCTATAACCAAGGTGGCTGAGGAGATCATTCGAAAGTCCGGCGTGAGTCGTGGTTACTGTCTTGATCTTGGTAGCGATGATGGAGCTTTGGCTTATGAACTCACCAAGCGCAGTGACTTTTATATTTGTGGCATCGAGAGTGATCCGGCCAAGGTGGCCCTCGCTCGCAAAAAACTGGCGGCGGCGGGAGTGTATGGAAATCGGGTGGTGATTCATCAAGGGGAACTCGATAAAACCCTTTACCCGAAATATTTTGCCGACCTGATCGTATCCTCGCGAGCTTTGCAGGAAGGGGCCGGCATTCTCAATCAGAAAGAAACTGTCCGCCTGCAGCGTCCCTATGGGGGCATGGCAATGCTGGGCAAGTCAGGTGCTTTGAAACTGGACAAACGTGGCTCGCTGAAAGGCGCTGGTGACTGGACTCATCAATACTCCAATGCTGCCAATACCGGTGCATCGAAGGACACTCTGGTCAAAGGTCCTTTGAGCATGTTGTGGTTTCGTGATGTGGATGTCGAAATGCCAAGCAGGCATGGTCGTGGTCCCGCGCCGCTGTTTTATGAAGGGCGGTTGATTGTTGAGGGAATCGACGAGTTGCGCGCGGTCAGTGCCTACAATGGTCAGGTGTTGTGGTCCTATTCCCTGCCGAAAATTCTTACTGCATTTGATGCTGAGCATTTGATGGGAACTTCGGGAACCGGGAGTAATTTCTGCGTCAGTGATGGCAGTGTTTATCTGCGCAAAGGGGATCACTGCGTGCGCATCGATGCGGCGACGGGCAAAAAGCTGATGGAGTTCACCGCACCCAGGGGCGGCAAGGATCCGGATTCGTCTGATGTCTGGGCTCATATCGCCTGTGAAGACGGCATCCTGTTTGGGTCGGTGGCCAACACCGGCTTTGTGGTCGGTTTCCGCTATGGCAAGTCGGACATGAATACGCAGTTTACCCAGTCAAAGCTACTGTTTGCCATGGATGCCGAAGATGGGAAACCCAAGTGGCAATACAAAGTGAAACATTCGATCAAGCATAACACCATCGCCATTGGTGATGGGAAGGTGTATTTCATCGACCGTCCGACTTCTGAAAAAGATGAAATGGACAAAAGGCGCGGGGCCAAGTCCACGCTGGCGCATGATACAGGAACTCTTTATTGTCTCGATGCTGAAAGTGGAAAAGTGATCTGGAAATCCGATGACAATATCTGGGGCACAGTGTTGGCGCTCAGCACCGATCACGATGCGCTGGTGATGGCCTATCAGCCCGGTAGTTTCCGATTACCGACGGAGCTGGGAGACCAAATCGAGGTTTACCGGGCTTCTACGGGAAAAAAACTCTGGGCGGCGCAGGGGCTGAAATACAAAACCCGCCCCATGATCATCGACTCGAAACTTTACGTTCAGGGAGGAGCCTGGGATCTAGTGTCCGGCATTGAGCAGCCCTTCGACTTCAAACGCTCCTATGGTTGTGGGCAGTTGACCGGTTCTCCCAATTTGATGTTATTTCGTTCGGGCACGCTGGGTTATTACGATCTCACCGGCTCTTATGAGTTGTCCAGTTACGGCGGCATTCGACCCGGTTGCTGGATCAATGCCATTCCAGCTGGAGGTCTGGTATTGATGCCCGATGCCTCGGCTCGTTGCTCGTGCTCTTACCTGAATCGTTCGTGGATCGCCCTGCAGGGGGTGGAGGAGGATTAGGGAGGCAGGTAAAAGCACTTTTTATGAGGCTTATCTGTCTGATTTGGGGCTTCCTTTTTTGAATGCCGATGCACTGGCATTAGAGATTAAAATGGGAGTTTATGAGGCGGCTGATCAAATAGCGGGAATCAGGCGTGTGTTGGTCAAACGTCGGATGGGCTTTGTGATGGAGACGGTGTTATCCGAGCCTGTGGGAGATAAAGGTCGAGTTTTTATGCAACGCGGTGGCAGATGGATTTGATGTGCGTTTGATCTATATCGGAATCGCCAATGTGGAGATGTCCATGGAACGAGTGCAAGCTCGAGTGAGAGCTGGCGGACATGATGTGCCTGTGGAGAAGCTCAAGGTTCGATATGAAAGAACATTGGCAAATCTAGAGCGGGCGACTCCTTTGCTGCCTCGAGTGACTGTTTATGATAACAGCAGTTTTGATGATCCCTATCGTCTGATTGCGGAATTTCATCGGGGGAAGTTGGTTGAAAAAATAGAAGGGAGGATCCCTGCTTGGGCGAGGAGATTATTTTAGGAGGAGTGAGGAAGAAGCTAGACAAATCCTATGCTACCGGGGCGCTGTAGCTTGGCAGAGAAGCTGTTTGCACCCTGTGGGCCTTTCCGCTAGATTCGGCGCCCTGCAATCAGATGCCAGTGATCAGAAATCAGATGCCAGTAGCCAGAAATCGGAGAGTAATGCTTCGAAGGTGCTTGCTGTTGTCTTTTTGGCTGGTCGGGCTCGCGAGCATTGGGGATAAGGCAGACGCGGCTGACGAGTGGAAGTTGATTCCCTACGGCGGTTTGAAATATGTGTCAGCGGCAAATGTGAAAAGCTTTTATCGTTTTACGGAGCTTGAAGAAAAAGGCAAAAAATTGATCTTCAAGAGTCCGAATCTGGTGATGGAGTGGGAGATCAATTCCCAGGCTATTTTCATTAACAAAGTAAAATTTGTGCTGAGTTTTCCAGTCATAAAGCCGACGTATCGATCGATTGTGTCGGTGGTGGATCTGGCGAAGCTGATCGATCCGGTTTTGCGGCCGAGTTATATTAAACATGTCGGCAAATTTGACACGGTGGTGATCGATGCCGGGCATGGAGCGCATGACTCGGGAGCTGTAGGAGTATTGGGATACGAAAAAAATTATTGTCTCGATACGGCTTTGAGATTGGAAAAAGCTTTGAAGAAACGAGGCTTCAAAACACGCATGACCCGCAGCGCGGACAAGTTTTTGACATTGGGCCAGCGGGTGCAGGTGGCCAACTCGGTCAAGAATGCAATTTTCATCAGTGTGCATTTCAACTCGTCTGACAATCGTCTGGCGAATGGGATCGAGACCTACGCACTGGCCCCACAGGGCACTACATCGACGAATGGAGGGAGAGCTTCGGGCTTCAGGAAGGGGAACAATCGAGACGGAGAAAATATAGCACTGGCAACGGCGGTGCATGCCATGGCCATGCACCGGATGGGAGTAGAGGACCGTGGAGTGAAGCGTGCGCGTTTTAATGTGCTGACGGGAATCAATAAACCGGCGATTTTATTCGAAGGCGGTTTTGTGACTCATTCCGGTGATGCCCGCCGGATCAATACTGCGGAGTATCGGGAGAAATTGGCGAGTACGGTCGCCGATGCTATTGTCAGCTTTCGCAAAGCAGTAGGCGGTGCCAGCAAGCGCCGATGATTGCTGTCCGGAAGGCCTGTTCTGAGAGAGCCTCCGGAGTGTTCAGCGCATTAATTCGTGGCCGAGTACGCTGAGTGCATAGATGGCAGCAGTCTCGCTGCGCAGGACGATCGGTCCCAGTGATAGCGGCCGGAAGCCGGCGGTCATGGCGGTCGAGAGTTCAGCGGGAGTGAAGTCGCCTTCCGGCCCAATCAGGATGGTGCTTGCCTGAGGGCGGGCTGCAGGATTGGATTCGTCGCTTTCGAGGATGGTCTTCAAGGGTTGTGCGTCGGGGTGCAGGGCTGCGATGAGGAGCAGTTCGTCAGCAGGCGTTTTTTTTCCAGACTGGGAAGAGAGGAATTGCTCGACGGACTGGATCGGCAAGATTTGAGGCAACCAGTTCTGACCACACTGCTTGCAGGCTTCCAGAGCAACTTTTTGCCATTTTGCTCGTTTTTTTTCTGCTTCGGCACCATCCAGTTTTACTACCGTGCGCTCCGACAGCAGAGGAGTGATCTGCGAAGCTCCGAGTTCAGTGGCTTTCTGGACAATGAGGTCCATATTTTTGCCTTTGGGGATGGCTTGTCCCAGAGTGATGAAAGCAGGCGGGCGATTGGTTTTGTTGAGGGCAATGAGCTTCAGCTTGATGTCACGTCCTCTGGATTCGAGCGAAGAAACCTCTGCGATGGCCTCGGTGCCTTGGCCGTTAAATACAGTGATGCGCTCACCCTCCTTGCAGCGAAGCACTTCGGCACAGTGCCTGGCTTCACTGCCATCGAGGGAAAGCGATTCGGGATTCCAGATGTCGGCGGGGATGTAGAATCTATGTTGGGACATCGGGGAGGGAGATAGGAGCCGCTATTTGAAAAAGTTCTTGGCTTTTTCAAAGAAAGATTCGTGGATGGGGGAGTTTTCTTCACCGATGCTTTCGGCAAAGGTCTGAAGCTTTTCCTTCTGCTCCTTGTTCAGCTTGGTGGGCACCTCGACTTGTGTATTGACCAGCAAGTCACCTTTATTATTGGATCCCAGAATAGGCATGCCTTTGGCTCTGAGTCTGAAAACTGTGCCAGTCTGAGTGCCCGCAGAGATTTTAATCGAAGCTTTCCCTTCCAAGGTTGGCACGACCAATTCACCCCCAAGGGTAGCGTGGGCAAATGAGATGGGCATCTCGCAATAGAGGTCATCTTCTTCCCGATCGAAGACTTCATGCTCACGCAGATGAATCACAACATAGAGATCGCCCGAGGGGCCTTTGCAGATTCCCGCATCACCATTGCCGGATGAACGCAGGCGGGAAGCCTGACTGATGCCGGCAGGGATTTTCAGCTTGATGCGACTGGTCTTGCGGATACGGCCTTCGCCGCTGCACGAGGTGCAGGGGTTAGCGATGATTTCGCCCGCACCGTGGCAAGTGGGACAAGCTTGCTGGACCTGGAAAAATCCCCGGGAAGCAACGACCTGGCCGACGCCGCCACAAGTGCCACAGGAACGGACTTCCCCACTCTTAGTCGAACCGGAACCTTCGCATTTATCACAGAGCCCCATTTTTTCGAGCTCGAGTTCTTTTTCGATTCCAAAAGCGGCCTCTTCGAGGCTGATTTGCAGATCGTAACGCAGATCGGAACCTGCACGTTTCAGACCCTGTTTTTGGCGTCTGCGGCCTCCGGCATTCCCGAAAATTTCATCAAAGATACTGCCGCCACCTCCTTGTGAGCCGAAGGCATCACGGAAAATATCAAAGGGATCGTGGAATCCACCAGCTCCGCCGCCCCCGCCAGCAGAAGGGCCACCGCTGCCGAAGGCGCCGTGTCCGTAGCGGTCGTAGGCTGCCCGCTTTTGCTCATCGCTGAGCACTTCGTAAGCTTCACCGATTTCTTTAAACTTGTCCTCGGCGGTGTCGTCGTCAGGATTTTTATCTGGATGGAATTTTACCGCGAGCTTGCGGTAGGATTTTTTGATTCCGTCCTTGGTTTCTTCCCGGCTGACGCTGAGAACTTCGTAGTAACATCGTTTGGCCATAGTCGCCATGGTATAAAGTTAAGATTAAAAATAATTATTCCGACCCAGGATCGGAACCTTTCGAGACCACTACATTAGAAGCTCTCAGCAGACGATCCTTACATTTGTATCCCTGGCGGGTCGTTTGGATGACGTCGCCTTCGGCAACCTCATCGCTGAAGCGTTGTTCCAATGCTTCGTGCAGGTTGGGGTCGAATTTTTGATTGGTGGCTTCAATGGCTTCCACTCCGTGGTCGGTGAGAAAATTCTGCATTTGTTTGTGCACCATGCTCATGCCCTGGTAGATGATCGATTCTGTGGAAACATCCTTGGCAGCTACCAGGCCCATTTCAAAATTATCAATAATAGGCAGCAGTTCTTCAAGTAGGCCGAGATTGCTGTATTGAATCGCATCCATCTTGTCGCGTGCCATGCGTTTGCGGAAATTTTCAAGCTCGGCTTGATTACGATGAGCCAGATTGCGCCACTTTTCGGCCTCGTTTTCTTGAGTCTCAGGTACTTCGGCATCGCTTTGTTCCCGAGCATTTTCTGCAGCTTCCAATATTTCGTCGATGTCCAGATTTTCTGGCGCATCATCGGGATTGGTCTTTTTTTTAGGATCGTCAGTCATAGCATCCGTATACACGTTATTATCTTTATCTGGCTTGAACCGTTCGGTTCCATCAGTATCCAGCCAAGGGACGGGACTATTCAACGCTTTTCGACAGCAATCAAGGTGATGTCGTCGATTTGCTGGTCATGGCCGCTGAATGCTTTCAAAGCCGCTGAGATTTTTTCAATAACGGCATCGGCTCCCTCCTCATAAGAGGATTTGAGTACTTCAGACAGGCCCTGGATGCCAAATTCTTCCCCATCAGGGTTCAGGGTTTCGGTGACTCCGTCAGTGTAGAGCAGCAGGATGTCACCTGTTTTCATGGTGAAGTGATAGTCTTGTACAATACGGTCAAAAACATCCCCCATATCGATTCCCGCGGCCATACCTGCGGGGTTGAGGGTTTCGATTTCCCCGCCTTGGTCATGATGGCAGAGCAGCGGAGGGTCGTGTCCGGCACGTGCCATGACGGCTTCGTCGCTGTCATCTTTGATAATGAGATAGAGCAGGCTGATGAACATGTCTTCACGGATATCGGGGAAGATGACACGATTGAGCGCATGCAAGACAAGGGCGGGTGAAAATTGGCCGCCGGCCCTGCTTCTAAGCACGCTGCGGCACATCGCCATGATGAGCGAAGCAGGGATGCCTTTCCCACAGACATCACCGATCACTACGCCGCAGTGATGGTCGTCTACGGGGACATAATCATAGTAGTCGCCGCTGACGAGTTTTGCTGCGGTGAAGGTGGCTGCCAGATGGTAGTTTTCAAGCCCTGGAGAGGAGCGGGGCAGGAGGATGCGCTGGATTTCACTGGCATTGCGCAATTCCTGTTCGAGTTGGCGTTTTTCGTGGGCATCGGAGTGAATGATGGCACTGCCCAGAGCGAAAGAACTTTGCTCGGCGACGGAGGCAAAGACATCGACATCATTGGGGCTGAAACCTTGAGAGTCTGATTGCTCGGAGTGATGTTTGGTGACAGCAAGGACGCCGATTTTTTTTTCACCGTAGATAAGCGGTGCCATCATGACAGCGAGATTTTCTTGAAAGGGATTAGAGCTGCCTTCGAACAGCGGGTGCTCGGTCAAAGCCGGGGCAAAAACAGGGTTTTCTTCGCGAAGGGTTTGGCCGAGCAGTCCTGAATCCATTTTTGCTGTGGCCAGATTCAGATAGCTTCGCAGCGAATTGGCATTTTTACTGGCTTTTTCGACCAACTCCTTTGGCAAGGGGATGACGGGTGCCAATTGTTTGCTGAGGCAGACGGGGATCAATTGCCCGGCAGCCGGGTCGAGTAAGTAGAGAACGCCTGCATCAGCCTTGATCACTTGAATGACGCCGTTGACGATATAACGGTGCATGTTGGGAGGGGAACTGTCTTCTTGCAGGGACGCACCAAGTCCATGCAAAAAATCGAACATGCGGTGTTCTTCGATTTCGATCGCTTCTTTTTCACCGCACAGCTGTTCAATTTTTTTATTCAGTCGCCGGTAGAGTATGACAACTGCCACCGAAAGGATGGCGATGATGGTGAGGTAAATGAGACTGTTCATCACTGATCGATCTCAAAAAAGTGAGCACGGGCTAAGAATAGGCTCGTCATGAGTTTTCATCACCGTTCAGATCATCTTTCAAATACTCCAGCACATCTTTGAAGCGAGAAAAATTATCATTATTAGCTTCCACCAAGGCTTCGTGGGCGGCCAGAACATTGGCAGTGTTTTCTCTTTTACTCAGGTCGGGACCAGAAGCCAGTGGTTTGCCAAGATTTTGTGCGACCAGTTCACGCTCATCTTTCCATGCGCTTCCGTCATCGTCCATTTCAAGCAGGCAGTGCAGACCGAGACTCGTCATGGCATCGCGGGTACGTCCTGTGGCATTGATGACATCAACCCGGCCATCGGGTTCATAGCGGAGCTTCAGTGCCATTGATGCGAGGGTGCCCATGAAGGTCGAGTCGACGGCGGGGCAGTTTTCCAGATCAACGACAAAGTTGCGATGCCCTTTTTCAAAGCTGCGCCGGGTAAATTCTTTCACCTTGCTGCTGTTTTGGAAAGACCCCTTACCTTCAACACGGATCCAGTCCACGTTGTCGAAGCAACTGACGAGTATGTCTCCATCGCTACTATTCACCGGGGTCATTTTATTCGCAAAAATTGGCAGGGGGTTGAGGCATCGTCATCCGGGAACAGAAAAGACCAAGCCACTGGTTTGAGCTACTCGAATCAGTGGCTTGGGGTATGGTCGTTCAGTGCAGGCATAATGCCTCTCCCGATTCGGTCTGATCAAACAGGCAGAATCGCTTTCAAGGGGCCGAGTAGGGATCCCGTCCACGCTAGATTCACAGTTGTCCAAATTTTATTCCCAGAGGAAAGATTTATCCTCACCAGCAACTTCACCGTTAATAATCAGTGAGACTTTCCATGCAGTTACTGCGCCAAGCTTTTGATATTCGTCTCCGATGACTGCAAACTTGGTCACATTGCGTTTGCGGACTTCATCGACCTCGACTTCAAAGGAGTATTCTTTCGGGCCAGTAGCCTGGTGGCGATAGTCCAGCCGCAGTTTGATGTCGGCGTCGCGATCATCGGTTCTCCAAAAGACACTGTAATAATGCCCGGTTTTTTTGAGTAACTGTTGGTTGTCGACAGCACCATAGCGATGGTAGCGCTCATCAAAGCTGATCATCCGGTCGTAAGTACGCACCCGGTTGGCCGGATCGAGATGATAATATTTGACCTTGGTGACGGCAGAAGCACTGCGGTCAGAGGTGGCGCATGAGCTGCTTCCCAGCAGCATTAAAGCTGCAGCCAGCAGGGTAAGTGTTCCGGAAAGTAGTTTCATAGTAATTGGCATCGTATCCTAAAAGCCCCAATCGCCAGTCATGTCAAAATGAAAATGCTGGGTTTGTCGCAGTAGTATAGGGAGTTTATTAGAAAATGGAAGTCAAAACGAGGGGGCTTTAGGGGGCTTTTTTCGAGGGGACAGCAGGTTTGGACTCGGGAGGAGGGGTATAAAAACGGCCCAAGTGTTTGAGAATCTCTGTTCTCAATTCAATGGGATCGATCTCGCCGGCTTGGCGGAAGATGATTTTTCCTCCGGGGGCAACCAGGATTGAGTAAGGGACAGGGCCTTCCCATTCAGGGTCAAGTGCTTCGGCCAGTTCGTCTGCATCGTAGCCAGCGTAGATGTAATTGTTAGTTTTGCGGCCTTCCTTGGTGAGGGATTTTTCCGTCAGGCGAGGCAGGGCGGCATGTTCGCTCGTCAAAAATTCTAAAACTTCCTTTTTCATTCCCTCGGCGTCCACACTGAGGGAGATGAAATCAAAACCCCGGGTTTCAAATTGCCGTCCGATTTTTACAAGCTCGGGAAACTCGGCGATACAGGGAGGGCACCAGGTTGCCCAGACGTTGATCAGGCGCAACTTGTCGGTTTTGTTGGCAACAAGATTTTTTATCCCGGCGATATTGATGGCTTCGAGGCTGACGGGCTTTTTTTCAAATTCTTCATTGTATTGGCGGACAAGATCCTGTTTGTGAGCCCATTTGGTGGAGCATCCGTGGGCGCGGGTTTTGCTTACAGGGGGAGTTTTGCCAACGAGCAGGGCATCGATGGCGTTTTTGGCATCATGGGATTTTACCAATGCCGGGTCGCCGTAGCGGGAGTCATCAATCCGGCCGACGTATTGCAATTTGCGCTCACGGTCAAAAATGAAAATGTGAGGCGTGGCTTGTGCGCCGTAGGCCCGGGCGACGGTTTGGGTTTTGCCATCGAAGAGATAGGGGAAATTGAATTTTTGCTCACCGGCGTGATGTTTCATTTCTTCCAGGGTATCACCGTAAACCGAGTAGCCGAGTTCGTTGAGTCTCAGGGATTCTGCATGGTTGGGCGAAATGGCGACGAGTTGGAAACTTTTGTCCTGATAGTCTTCGACTATTTTTTTGACCCGGCCTTCCACGGCCTGGGCAGAAGGGCAGTGATTACTGGTGAACAGTATGGCTAGAACGTCTGCCTTGGTGTAGTCTGCGAGTGAATGGTTTTTTCCATCCACTCCAGGCAGAGTGAAGTCGGGGGCGGGGCTGCCGACTTTTAAAGTTTCCACTTTTTTGGATGGGGGGGCTGCCTGCCCATTGATTGTCAGGAAAATGACACTTAGTAAGGTCGTCAGGACAAATCTTGTTGAGGAGTGCTTCATGATTCAAGAGGGCTTTGGTGAGAGGAAGGATAAATTTCAAGGAACGGGGTGGCCGTGAGCTGCTTGCCACAGTGAGTAACAGTCCTGACGATCTAATTTGATGGATGCGGCTTGAGCTGTTGAGCGGATTCGCTCGGGACGGTTACTTCCTAAAATAGTAAGCGGACCTGAAGGGTGGGCCATAACCCAGGCGAAGGCCAGAGCGTCATCGGCTGCGTCGTTGTATTTGCTGCGCATGCCAGCCATGCAACTGCGAATGCGTTGACCGGCTTCGTCATTCTTGTCAAATAATCGACCACCTCCGAGAGGTGACCAGGCCATGGGGCGGATGCGGAGCTGCTCGCATTGAGTCAGGGACCCGTCGTCGAGCGCTCCGGGACTCATCAAGCTGAATTCGATCTGGTTGGTGACGAGCTTATGATCGACCCGCTGGTTGAGTAGATCGAACTGTCGCGGGCTATAATTGGAAACTCCGGCATGAAGAATTTTACCTTCGGAGATCAGCTGGTTGAGGCCGCGGGCAGTGTCGTCGGCAGTGGCGAACCAATCGGGTCGGTGGACGAGTAAAAGGTCGAGGTGATCGGTATTCAGCAGCTGGAGGGATTTTTCGGTGCAGTGAATCAGGTTGCTGGCAGATGCGTTGTAATGAGGTAGAGCTGCCGCTTTTTTTTCATCAGAAGGCACGTCGATACCACATTTGCTGATGAGCTGAAATTGATCCCGCAGTCCGGGCTGTTCTTTGAAAGCGGCGCCGATGGCGGACTCCACGGTGTAGAGTCCGTAGATTTCGGCGGTGTCGATGGTGGTGATGCCGAGTTCGAGGCAGAGCTCGAGTCGCTCGATGGTGTCTTTGCTTGTGTGCCGGCTGTCGTCATCCAGCAGTCGCCAGGTGCCAAAAACAATTTGTGAGACACTTGGGCCGTCGGGTGACAAGGGGACTTGAGAGATCATGGGTTCAGCGTTTTATTTCCCCTTACTTTCGGACAGCTTTTGGCGAATATCCACTTCCATGATGGCGGCTTGTTTTTGAGCCTCTTGTAGAGAAGGGGTTTTGGCTTTGTTGGGTTTCATGTGCCCGACTTCTTCGATCCAGGCGACGGTGAGCAGGCGGTGGCGTTTTTGAATGACCTGCCATAGAGGGGACGGTGATTGGGAAGTGTTGATGCGGGTCAGGTGCTTGAGCTGCAAATCAGCCTTTTCCCGGTCGGCTCCCAAGGTGTCGAGAATGGTGAGCGCCATTTCCAGATGTCCTTCTACGGGCGGGTGAATGCCATCACCAAATAGGTAATCGGGATTGGTGGCCCGGCGGCTTTTAATGAGTCGAGTGAGTGGTGTGTGAAGATCAACGGTGGCGGCGCTCCGGCTATTCTGCGCAACGATCCATTGCCCGTATTTTTCCAATACCTGATCGTAATCCCGGGCGGGAGTTTTGTAGCTGAAAGGGAAGTTTTCGTCAGCATCTTTAGGGGCGATGGGATGATGTTGGCGGAAAGTGAACAGGTCAAAGGGGGGTGGTCCCATGATTACGATTTTCCGACCGGGTTTTTCGAGTTTGTCCAGCAGTCGCTTGATGCCGTTTTGGTAGTCGGAGAATCGCTGTTCAGAAAAGGGATGATAGATGCCGTCGTTCATGCCGTAGCAGATGAAGACGAGATCAGGATTGGTTGCTTGCAAAATCCGGCCGATGCGTTCGTGAATATGAGCGCGCGGGTAAGGGTGGTCTTTTTCACTGTTGCCACTGGCAGTTTCGCCATTGAGTCCGAGGTTGATGATGTCGAGTTTCAAGTCGGGGTATTCTGCCCACAACCAGGTTTGAATGAATGCGGAATACAAACCAGCCTGCGTGATGCTGTCTCCGAGGAAGAGAATTTGATCGCCGTTTGCTACCGGAACCCTGGGGAAAGGTTGAGCGGTGGCTTTGGTAGAGATCAGCAGGCTGCTCGTCAGTAGTATCAGCCACCAATATAGGGTTCGGGGCGGCGGGGTGTTCATTTGAGAAAACTTTTGCTGCTATCAGCACTCGGGCATCCTAGGGATGTGGGGTTTCCGGCAGATAGTAAAAAACCACTGCAAAGATGGCATAAACGGAAAGTAACAAAGCACCTTCGAGCCAGTTGGAGCGTCCATCACTGGAGATCTGACTGGTGATGGCGACAGCGACTACGACGGCGATTACTTCGGGCAAGGTGAAGACGAGATCCATCGGAACCGGGGCAATGAAAAAACTGAGGATCACCAGTGCCGGGGCGATGAAAAGGGCCACTTGAATGCTGCTTCCGATGGCAATGCCGAGACTCAAATTCATACGGTTTTTCAAGGCCATCAAAATGGCGGTGCTGTGTTCGGCGGCGTTGCCGATCACGGCGACGATGATGACACCGACAAAAATGGCATTCATGCCAAAAGCTTCGGCAGCGTGTTCGACGGTGCCGACGAGAATTTCACTGATCCAGGCAACGAAGGTGGTGGCAATGACTAATACGGTGATGGCGACACTGAGAGGCCAGGTGGAGGAAGTGGGGTGATCAACTTCCCCGGCAAGGTTGTTTTCAGTGCTGTGCCCGTGACCGGAAAAAAGATGACGGTGGGTGCGCAGGGAAAACCACAGACCCAGCGCATAGGTCACGAGCAGGATGATCGCTATCGCCAGACTGACATGGGATTCCTGCAGTTGTCCCTGGGTGCCCACCGAGTGATGGAAGGCGGCGGGAGCAACCAGTCCGATGGCAGCAAGGGTGAGCAGGGTCGATTGCATGCGGGCGCCGGTGGCGTTGAATTTTTGTTCGGAGTGTTTGAGTCCACCGGCGATCATCGATGCCCCGAGCACGAGCAGGATGTTGCCGATGATCGATCCAGTGAGCGATGCTTTGACGATATCCGTCATGCCCTTGGACAGGGCGACGATGGCGATGATCAATTCGGCGGCGTTGCCGAAGGTTGCATTGAGCAGTCCTCCGATTCCGTCGCCTGTTCTTTCAGCCAGATGTTCAGTAGCCTTGCCCATCCAGCCCGCAAGCGGGATGATTGCCAGGCAGGAGGTGATGAAGGTGAAGGTGGCGGCATCTTCAAAGAAGAACTTCGAGACAATGGCGGCAGGCACAAAAATGAGCAGCCAATTGAGAGATGGGGTCAGCAGTTTCACGAGGGCGGGTAGGGTTCAGCTAAACAAGTCTGATTCAGCGGAGCAAGCTTATAGTTTTTTCATCCAGTCGATCACTGCGCTGATCATCGGCTGCAGCGCATCATCGGCAAATACATGATTTGCTCCGGGCAGTTCGACGAGTTTCCTGTTTGCAGGGGCGGCGGTATCGGGAGCTTGAGCATACATTTCCCGGCTTTCCTCGATGGGTACGACATCATCCTCGCTGCCGTGAACAAAGAGCCAGGGAATCAGGATCTGCGAGCCGAGGGGGAGCACGGAATCGATGTGGGTCAAGTCGTCGACGTAAGTGCTGGAGAGAGGGGATTCTTTTTCGTCCCACATGAAGCCTTCGTCCGGGGTCTGGTCTCCAAACTCCACCTGAGTGAATTTGGCGGTGTGGACCATGCCCGAGAGGGAAATGAGAAATTCGAGGCGCGGATCCATGGCCGCTCGTTTCACTCCCACGGCTCCGCCCATGCTGTGTCCGGCGTAACCGATGTTGTTAAACCCTGCGTCCTTAACCGCATCCAGAACGGCACCCAGATCATTGACTTCTTTGCTGATGGTTGAATCTCGAAAGTCGCCTTCAGAATTGCCATTGCCCGAAAACGAAAAACGCAAAGCGTTGATTCCCTCAGCGGCCAGGGCTTCGGCGAGCGACACTGCCCAGGGGCGATCCTTGTCTCCGGTCACGCCATGGCCGATCAGAACAATGCGGCTGAGGTCATGGGTATTTCCATGAAAAGCGTAGTCCAGTTTTTCTCCCTGAGAGTTTCGAATGGCTTGATTCATGCCATTTCAGTGTCGAAAATTTTGACCGTCTTGAACCACTTGGCAAAACTATCGATGAATACCTGATGGTCAGGATGGGTCTGGTAGGTGTTGTGATCCTCTACATTGTCAAATTCGAGGAACAAGGCATAGTCAAAATCATTGTTGGTTACTGGTCGCTCCGGGGTGTTCGCCGCGGTACCGCAGGATCCGTGTTTGATAACGTCGATAGCGAAGAGGGCACGCATGCCGTTTTCGAATTCTTGTTTTTGTTCCGACGAAAGGGATTCATCCAACCAGAAATAAACGCTGTGTCTTACCATAGAGTAACGAGTAGGCGAGAACGCATGGCAAGGCAAGTGGCGAGAGGAATCGGTCCTATTTGAAGGCGGCTCAGGGTTAGCAAAGGAAAATACCCTTGTCAGGCGTTCAGGGTGTGGGCAATGTGCGGGGTGTAGAGCTCGGGCTCCAGCAGGAAGGAATCGTGGCCTTTGTCCGAATGCACGGTGATGTGAATGGTTGAAACATCCGCTTCTTTCAAACAGGAGACCAGGGCGGCTTGTTCTTCCGGGTAAAAACAATAATCCTCATCAATGCTGAATACCAGATAGGTGTGATTGTGGGTTTTGGAGCGGCCGAACAGCTCGAGTGCATTTTCCGCATTCCCATCCGCCACCGGGTCAAAACGTGACCACATTTCACAAATCCTAAGGTAGGTGTTGGCGTCGAAGCGATGGACGAATTTTTTACCCTGGTGCAGCATGTAGGATTCGACTTGATCGTAGACACTGTACCAGTCGAAATGATCATTGGTCTGAACAACGTCACGTCTGGAGCGGCGTTCGATGGCGTCGAGGTGAACGAAACATTTATGGCTGATCATTCTGGCTAGCATCAAGCCGCGGTCGGGTCGCTCGCCGTCGTAGTAGTTGCCGCAATTGAAATTGGGGTCGTTCTCAATTGCCAGAATTTGTTCGAGCAGGAAAATGCGGTTGAGAACGGTAGTCCGAATACCTGTGGCGATGGGGATGACAATCCGGGTGCGTTCCGGATGAGTGGTGGCCAGGTTGATGCACAGCAGGCCGCCAGTGGAGGTGCCGATCACCGCGTGCAACTGACCAATACCAAGCGCATCCAGCAGCAGCAGTTGGCTGTTGATGATATCCTGGGCGTTGATGTGGGGAAAGGTGGCTCCATAAGGTTTGCCGGTTTCCGGATTGATCGACGAGGGACCGGTGGAGCCGTAACAGCCGCCAACATAATTGATGCAAATGACAAAATAGCGTTCGGTATCGATGGCTTTGCCGGGGCCGATAAAATCCTCCCACCATCCGTGGTGGCATTCTTCGGTCCAGCGATCACCGATCTCAGGTATGGCAGGATTGTATCCCGCAGCATGCTGGTTGCCTGACAAAGCATGAAAAAGCAGAACGGCATTATCCTTGGCCGCATTGAGCTCGCCATAAGTTTCATAAGCAAGCGTCAATTCGGGGATCGATCCGCCATCAATAAACTGAAAGCCCCCGGAACCTTCGGGGGTGGTGTAAAATTGGGTGTGGGTGGCCTCGATTTTGTTCTGACTCATAGTTTTGGATTTTTACTGTAAGCGAGGGATTTGGAAACAGGAATATTTTTCACTGTCATACTGTCAGGAGCCTGGAAATCCAAATTTTGTATCAGGATTGGTGAATGCCGGGTTTTGCTAGAGCGTCGGGGATAGCAAATTAGAGGCTTTCATGAAGGTGCAAAATCGTGTAAGTTCCCTTGAATGCGCAAGTTGATGCGTTTTTGAGTAAATTTTTACTAAGAGAAGATATGAAGGGGAATACGGCAAGCATGATAGCCCTGATTGTGGCGGGATTGGTATTGGTGGTTGTTGGAGGCAACAGCTACAGCAATTATCTCAAGGCACAGTATGAGAGGGAATATGGAGTGTTGGAAAAACACCGTAAACCCGTGGCGGCCAATCCGGCAGGCCCGGTCACAGGCGTTTCTCAGCCTGTGGCAGCAAATACAGTGGCGAGCACCCTGGATCCCGTGGGTTCCCTGCCAGCTATGGAGCAAGGGCAAGGGACTCCGGCAGCTTCTGCAGGCCAGCCGCCAGCTACCCAGGCTCAAGCGGCATATCGCACCGATTCATCTGTTCGAGGACAGGCTTCAGCTCCTGTTCCCGTGGCCGATCCGGAAATAGCCCGCTTGCAGGAGAGATTGAGGGCGGTCGAACAGGAAAGCATGCTGTATCAGCAGAAAATGAAGCAGTCACTGGGAGGAGGCGCTGCGCCCGTGGCAAATCCGTCCGAGTCAGCGTCCTTGCGCGAGGTGATGAATCAAGAGGGTGGAGCGGCAGGCGCATCACCGGCGCTTTTTCCACAGGGCGCATCTGCTGCTGGCGGACAGGCTGGAGCAAGGTCAGAGTTTGAAAGGCAGATCGTGAATGCCCCGGTGGCGGGCAAGGTGGTGACCTTCAATCCTGATTGGGGATTTGTCGAGTTTGATGCAAGCAAAAACAGCAACATTGCTGCAGGCACGAAATTTGCGGTCAGGCGGGGGACTTCCATTGTGGGCTATGTGAAAGTAAAAGAGGTTAATGACAAGACGGTTATCGCCGAACTGACCAGCAATAATAAGTTCAGTGAGACCGCCCGCAAACCGAAGCCGGGGGATGACATCATCGCATGGTCATTTTTCGAAGAGGTCCGCAGGTGAAGTGCTGGCAGAGGGTAATTTGCCCTGTTGTTAAGAGCAGGGAGGCTTGCAAATGCCGCTTACTTTTTTGATCCGGAATATGGAATTCCGTCATTTTGAGCCAACACGGCGATGCTCGATTATTAGCAAACCGGATCCGGGCATAGATCCCGGCGTTGGCATTTGATGCAGCAATCACCGATCCATAACGAGTCCAGAAAATCCATTAGTTCTGCGATGGTCGTTTTGTCACGGGTAATGAAGCCGGCCTCAAAATTTCTCCGCAAGGGAGATTTTGCACCCATGCCGGCACCGGTCAGGTTTGCCGAACCAATATAGGCAAAACTGCCGTCAATGATGACACACTTCATGTGCATGCGGGGGCAGAGCAGGCGTTCGAAGCGGTCTGATTCGATTAGCTCGGGGTAGCGGTCGAAATCCTTGCGGAATCGAGGGCCGGGTTCTTTGGCGTGAATAAGGCGGACGTCCACGCCGTCTCTGACCAGATCGGCCAACACTCCTAGAAAGGGACCGAATTTTTTACCCGGGCGTGCCACATGCAGATCTTTCAAGTCAGCGGTGGCAATCCAGAGGAATTTTTCTGCCAGCGGCACGGCTGAATTTAATACCTGCTCACAGGTCTGCTCGTTCAGCACCAGTGAAAAAGGCTCATCTTCAGATGACATTTCTAGCCTCGTCTTGTGTGCTTACTCATGCTCTGGTCAAAACGCTTTCATCAGTGTGATCAAATCGTCTGCCGTAGATGTCGAGCACAGTGGTTTGATCGTAGCTCAGGCGATCGGGACTGATGATCATTTCATGGCGGTATTCGAGCGTACTGGCGTTGTCGCGCATGAAGGGGGACTCTACGATGCCCCAGTCGGGGTCACCCAGTTTGGCTGCTACTGATAAAACAATGCTGCCGATTTCATCTTTGACAGTCTCTGCTTTACCTCCAGCGACGAGACAAACTCCACGGGGGATGGCGAGACTTTGCATGACGACGCCGGCTTTGGCATCCCACATCCAGTGGCCGACCTGGTCGTGGAACACTTCGTCATTTGATTTTCTCTGTACGACCTGGTGATAGCGTATCACCACCAGCTTCTGTGTTTCGGCATTGTCGACATCACCGGCGACTTCAAAGGTGATGGTTTCATAGTAGGGATTGATTTCCGTGCCGTCGTTGGGTTCCGGAGAGACATCCAGCCCCCGGTTGCCCTGCCATGTTCCGATTAATCCTGCGAGTGGGCCGTAGTCGATTTCCATTGATATGTGTGGTTCGATTTGAGTGTGTGGTGCTTTTGAAAGACTAGCATTTGTCTGGATGGGGGACAAATGGAAACGCGGCAGCAGCCTCACGGAATATTTTTTTTGTAAAAGGGTAGGCGTTTTCGTTTCTATCGGCTAATTTCGTTCCAGCTATGTTGAATGAGGAGCAATTACGCCGTTTTTTGAGTGATATCGATGCGTTTTCGGGAGTTTCGGAGGGAACGCTCGACAAACTGGGGGCCGCTTTTCACGAGCGTCCCTGTCATCCGGGAGAGGTTGTGATTTGCCAGGGTGCGCATGGCACCGAGCTTTGCATTGTGGTTGAGGGGGAGTTGTTGGTGCAGATTAGCGAAAAGGATGATAGCGAGGAAGGCGGCAAAACGAGTCGAGATGTGGCTACGTTGAAAGCAGGAGATTTGTTTGGTGAAATCGGAGTGATATCGGGCATGGAATCGTCGGCAACGGTTTTGGCATCGATGGAGGGCTGCCGCATCCTGGTGATGGAAGAGCGTGATTTGCACGATCAGGTCCTGCGTAATTCGCCGACTCTGGCAGCGGGTTTGTTGAGGTCGATGAAGCGTTATCTCTGACTGTCAGGCAGAAAATGCGTGGCAGGGAAACCTTTGGATATTGGATTCAGCTTGTTTTTTTGTGAAAAAATGGTTTTGAGGACGCTGTAGAGGGAAAGCATGCAGTTATGACCGTGGAATCCAACCGTGCCAGTTCAAGATTGTTCAGTGGAACTTTTGATGCAGATCGCATCGAGAGTCTCGTGATCGAGTGCCGTGAGGACTTGGAAACTGACCCCACGGTGGTGTTCGCTTTTGTCAGTCCTGACTGGCGGCCCCATCTCAGCGAGTTGGG
>DAOUQC010000011.1 GCA_030625775.1 Verrucomicrobiota bacterium | reverse complement strand
CCTCAGTCTCCCGTCGGGCCAGCCCCCTCTCCACCGCCCGCTCCATGATCTGATGGGCACTTTCCCAATGAAGCCGCAATAAGCTGCAGGTCTTTTTTATGTCACTACCAACCTTGAGCGCCTCGACGGCAAAAGCCTCGAGTTTTAAGTTTAAAGTTTAAGGGGACAGTTCTAAAATTATAAAAGATCTTGACTCGTGTTAGGGAAGTTGGTATTTTTGAAACCATGAGGAAGACACGTGGTTTTTTACTTGGGCCGGAGGGGGAGACGAATTTTTATCATGTGGTGAGCCGGGTGGCGGGGCGGGAATTGTTGTTTGGGAACGAGGATAAGGAGGTTTTTCGGATCCTTTTGCTCAAGCAATTGCAATTCACTGGATTACGGGCTTTGGCTTGGTGTTTTATGGGCAATCATTTTCATTTGCTGTTGGAGGTGCCGGATAAGGCGGCGGCTTTGAAGGGCTGGACGGACGAGGATTATATCAAACAACTTGGGGTGTTGAGGAAGGAGTGGAGCAGTCACCAGTTGCTAGGAGATTTGGCGATGTATCAAGAGAATGGCCATGCGGACGGGGTTCGCGAAATTGTTGAGCAGGTGAAGGGGCGGATGTTTGATTTGTCGAAGTTCATGAAAGAGCTAAAACTGAAAATGACGTTGGCCTATAATAAAAAACACGGGAGAGTGGGGGCTTTGTGGGAGGGGCGTTTCAAGAGTGTGTTGCTAGAGAGCGGTGATGCGGTGCGCACGGTGGCGGCTTATATTGATCTGAATCCGATTCGGGCAGGTTTGGCGGAGGATCCTGCGGACTACCGTTGGTGTAGTTATGCTGCGGCGGTAGCGGGGGTGAAGGGCGCGCGTCAGGCACTGACTTTTGCGGTGATGGGCAAGCAGCGTGTGGCGTGGAAGAAGGTGGAGGCTGAGTATCGTTGTTTACTGTATGGCTCGGGTGAGGAGCGCTTGGGAGGGGAAACGGTGGATGGGAGTGCGCGAAAGAAGGGAGGCTTCACTCAGGAGGAGATCGAGCAAGTGTGGCAGGTGGGCGGCAGGTTGCCTTTGGCGGCAGCCTTGCGCTGCCGGGTGAGATATTTTACTGACGGGGCGGTGTTGGGCGGGCAGCGTTACGTGGATGAGTTTTTTGATCGCAAGAGGGAGTGCTTTGGTGCGAGCAGAAAGGATGGCGGGCGGCGAATGAGAGGGGCGCAGTGGGGAGAGTTGAGGGCCTTGCGTGATTTGCAAAAAGATGTGCTTCGCCGACCAACTTGATAGTTTTGATTGGACTACGGGTGTTGAATGTTTGGACTTGGGGACTACTCTGAAAATACCAAATGCGGAATCTGGAGAATATTTTTGCTATAATAAAGTCCCCAGTATGGCTGAATTCGTAAATGACTGCTTCCACAAAATTTAACGTTAGCTTTCTTATTACACGGAAAGGAGAAGAGAGGAAATACTGATACTAAGGGGATCCTTCTTCTTAGTAGCTTTGTGAGGGAGGAACTTGTTGCGGGTATTTTATTGGCACAGCCGCTAAAATCAGCTTAAATACAGGGTTTTTAGTAATTTGGCTTTAGCCTGTGATGATCGAACCTGAAGACCCTGAATCTGTAGACGAGGAAAATGGCGGCAGCGATGTCGACGGCGCAGGTGTGCCATGGTGCCTGCCGGGGCAGGCAGTAGAAGAAGTGGAGACTGAGGAAGAAGAAATTGTCCTGTCGCAGGACGAAGTGAAAATGTCTGCGTCGGAAGTAGAGCTAGAGGCCTTGACGATCTGGTGCCCGGACTGTGGGCAGGAGTTGAATATTTTGCGGGAGCATCTTGGGATGCAGGGCGTTTGCCTGAACTGCAGCTTGCCGATTGTGGCCAGCATGCGTCCGGATGAGAGCGGAAGTATGCGTGTGCATGCAAGGCGGGTGTTTTTAGAGGAAGAGTCGAGCACTGAAGATGAATCTCCTGCTGAAGTTCTTGAATTGGATCTTCTAGAAGTAAGTGGAGAAAACGAGGAGGGTGGGGCACTGCTTGTTTCAGAGGAAGAAGACCAGGAATTGAGCGAGTCGAATGAAGAGGAGGTTATCGGGGATGAGTCGGTTGAGTCCCCATCCGAAGAGGAGTCGGAGTCACCGGAATCGAATGTTTCGGTTTGGTCGGTCGCTGGTGCAGTTTTGGGGGAAGGGGTGGACCCTTTGTTGACCGAAGGGGAAAATTATGGCGATGCCCTTGGGGATGCATCCGATGACGAGGGAGAAGCAGATGAAGAGTCACCGTTGGAAGGGATTCCCGTGCCGTCGTGGATGAAAAAAAGTCTGCAGACTGAGGAGGATCAGGAAAGTGCTGCTGAGGAGGAAGGGGAGGCAGAGGAGGAGGATGAGTTTGAAAGTGAAGAAGGGGCAGGGGAGCAGGAAGGTGATGAGCCTGACATGGAAACAGAGGAAAGTGAGGGTGATGCTGTTGGGGATGCACCCGATGACGAGGGCGAAGCAGGTGAAGAGTCACAGCCGGAAGAGATTCCCGTGCCGTCGTGGATGAAAAAAGATCTGCAGACCGAGGAGGATCAGGAAAGTGCCGCAGGGGAGGCAGAGGAGGAGAAGCTTGAAAGTGAAGAAGAGACCGGGGAGAAGGAGGGTGATGAGCCGGACATGGAAACAGAGGAAGATGAGGAAAGTGAGGGAGATAAAGATGCGGGTGCTGATGCCGACGCCGACGCAGGTCCATCGTGGGCCAAAGGAGGCAATCCCTGGGATGCGCTGGGCTTGAGCGAACAGAAACCTGGTGAAGACCCGGAAGATCCAGAGGATGAGGATGATGAACAGGAAAGTGCTGAAAATGAGGGTGAGGATGATGGGGATGATGGGGATCTGGAGGATGAGGACGATGAGGACGATGAGGACGAAGAGTCATTAGGTTCTGATGGCGGCGAATACGATAGCGATGGAGAGGATGCGGCAGAAAGAGGAGAGGGTGACAACGAGGCCGCCGACGAGGATGAGGAGGCACTGCTACTGGAGGAACAAAAAGAATCACGACTCAGCTTGGTCATTGCTGCAGTGATTATCCTTGTGGTTGGAGGTGGCGCCACAGCGCTTGTTCTCAAGCCTGATTTGATTGGAGGTAAATCTTCTTCCAAGAGCAAGGTAATTGTCGAAAAGCAGGTCAAGTCGGCTGATAAAAACAAAGCTGACAAGTTGGCGCTTGCAAAGTCGAAAGAGAAACTGGGTTCTGAAAAGGAAACAAAAGGCTCAGCTGAGGACTCCAGTAAGACAAAACCTTCCAAGGCTGAAAAAATAAAAGTGGCTAGAGAAGAGCCCAAAGCGGTTGAGAGGCCGGAAGGGCAGGATGCGAAAAAAGTTTCTTTAGTAGACGGCAAAAAGGATGCCGAGGTTGAACCCAAGCCGGAAATGGCAACGGCCCGGGCAGAGATTCATGACGATGTGGCTTTGCGGATGCACCAGGAGGGCGAGCGAGCGATACGCAGATTTTATAAGGCAGGCAGTATCGAGGAGCGGTCTGCTTTTGTATTGGAGCCTGATGGAGCCGTTCAATCGATGCGTGCATTTTACAAAAAACCAGATCAACTGCCGACCCTGAGATACGTTGAGTTCAAGGGCAAGGTGTCAGACCCTACCAGCGGGTTTCGTTTCGGGGTGTTTGATGTGCATGAGAAAGAGAATGAGGAGTCGCATCGCTGGTGCGTGGTGGAAATTGAACCGGGGCAATATGCGTTGGATTGGGGACTTTACGAGCAACTGGAGGCTTCGACATTAATAGCGTATCTGGCTAAGAGCCAGGCTTCGGCAAAGAAGTTCCGTTTCCTTATGAAACTGGGCGACACGATTTCTGCCATCGACAGCCCCTGGGATGAAGAGGCTGTTAAAGTTTATCTCCAACTTCCCTTGGCGAGTTCGGGGGGGGAAGCGATTCTGCTCAAAAAATCAGCAGCAGAAAAATTAGGCATACTTGGCGAGCTGGGAAATGGCAAGATGAAAATTGGACAGGTTGAGCTTGAGTGGGTGAGTGGCGACAAGGACCCGGGCAGCAAAGTGCCGACGATCACCAAACTGGAAGGATGGGGGGCATGGTCAAAAATCAAAATGCGTGGTTTGAATTGAGGTGAGCGGTTTTGATTGGAGATCATGGATAAAAATATTTTTTACAGTGAGTTTGATTTTGCCGGCGCAGAGACGGCAAGCTCGCGCCCAGGAGAATACCGAAGTCCCTTTGAACTTGACCGAGATCGCATTATTCATACTTCTGCTTTCCGGCGATTGCAGAGCAAGACGCAGGTTTTTTTGTCGGGAGAGTATGACTTCTATCGCACGCGCTTGACTCACTCCATCGAAGTGGCGCAGATCGGCCGGTCAATTTGCACCCGTCTCAAGCGGACGAGTGATTTATTGGGCGGCGAGTATTTTATTGATCCTGATTTGGTGGAGGCCATCTGTTTGGCGCACGACATCGGGCACCCTCCCTTTGGGCACACCGGGGAACGCACCCTGCATCGTTTGATGCGGCCCTACGGTGGATTCGAGGGCAATGCCCAGACTTTGCGTATTTTAACAAAAACGATTTTTTCCCATCGCAATCGTGGAATGAATCCCAGCAGGGCACTGATGGACGGGGTGCTGAAATACAAAACATTGTTCTCTGCAGATGAGAATGCAGATAATCATTTTCTCTACGATGAGCAAAAGCAAGAGTTGGATTTTGTTTTTGACGGGCGGGATTTTCCCAAGGATCTGGAACCGGGAAAAGTGAGAAACGGCTTTCACTCGATTGAGTGCCAGATCATGGACTGGGCTGATGACACGGCTTATTCTCTCAATGACTTGGTGGATGGGATCAATGCGGGGTTTATCACACTGGAAAATCTGGAAAAGTGGGCCGGGTCACAGGATCTCAGTAAGGATGAAGTCCTTCATATTCAAGCGCTGGCCGAGGCGATTAGAAATCAGAGTGCCGAAGTGTTGATGGGGCGCAAGATTGCACAATTCATCGAGGCGGCGTCTTTGTGCAGGGATGAAAACTTCATGAGCGAGGCAAGTTGCCGGTATCAGTATGCTTTGCAGATTGATCCGGCGATGGCAGCAGAATCAAAGTTTTATAAAAAGCTGGCAATGAAAGTTGTATTCAAGTCCAATCAGCTTCAACAACTCGACAAAAAAGCTGACTTTATTGTTCGTCGTTTGTTCGGGATGTTGGCGGACTATTACATTACGCCAGAGGAGCCGGGTAAAGATCATTTTCGCTTATTGTCTGAACGGGATGAGAAGAAGATTTTTTCTCAAGCGGATGAAAGGGGGCGAGCGCGATTGGTTTGCGATGTGATTGCACGAATGACCGATGGCCGTGCCGCACGAATGTATCAACGGCTTTTTGATCCTGGATTTGGATCGATTGTGGATTTGGATTAAGATTACCTTGCGAAATTCCAACACCTATTTTTATAAAAATGAAAGCATGGATATTTGGATTGGCATTAATGTTTTGCGGATTGGCGGTGGCTTCCGGAGATGGGGCAGGGGCTTCGAATTTGTTGTTAAACCCAAGCTTTGAGTTTCATGCCTTCACCCCGCATCGTGATGGCAAGCCGGAGAGTTTCAGTTCTCATAATGTAGCTTTTTGGAATACGGGGGAGTGGGGGGATATCAAAGTGATCCGGGAATCCCATGTGGATGCCAAAGTGCGCCCTGCCTTTTCGACTCACAATCTGGTGAAAATTGAACCCGGTAAAAAGATGTGGCAGTTTTTCACCCTGCCTGAAGCGAGTCTGGCTCACGGTGAATTCTTGAGTTTGTCGGTTCAGGGCAATCAATCTCAAGCCAGGGCGATAGAGGTTCGCTTGCAGTTGATGAAGTTGGACAGCGAAGACGGAACCTGGAGTCCGGTCGATTTTGGTGCCAGTGACAAGCGGGTGTTTCCTCGTCACTCACGCGGGGAGTTGGTGGTGGCAAAATCCTGGCTTGCCCGTTCGGACGAAGCGGGAAGGGTGGATTTGATGATCAAGGCTGCGGAAATTGTTGGCAAGTTTCAAAGTGGGAACCAATCGAGTTCCACGGATATCAATACGATAGGGATTCGGGTGGAGTTGGCCAATGTTTCGAGGGATGGTGCCGTCTGGGTTTATGCGCCGAATTTGCAGAAAGGGAAAAGCGTGCGTCCGGGGCTGGTGGCATCGTCCCGCCCGGAACAAGCCCGCTACCGTCATCTGCCGCGGACGATGCAGAAGTTATGGAAGGGGGAAGCGCTTCATATCATCGTGATGGGTTCGAGCATTGACCGGGGCAGCGCCAATCCAAGAATGGTTCTTTATGACGAGGATCCGAAGTCTCCGAAATTCAAACAACCCCTGTCGGAGCGGGAATTTGATGGTGAGTTGCTTGGCCGACCAGAGCTAAACCCTTATTTTGGCTGGTGGCAGCACTATTTTGATTATGCCGGGCGGTTGAAGCTGGAATTGATGCGTAAATTTAATCTGCCGGCAAACATGATTTGCCTGAATTTCATGGCTTGTGATGGTTCCAGTGTTGGCGAGGCTCATTCGGGCCTGGCAGACTATTGTTCATTGTCCATTCCGCCAGGGGAGAATGATAACGGTCATAAGTCAGGTGCTTCCTGGCAGCAACTTTATCCCGAATTGTTTGCACGTCCGGAAGGGGCAAGGCCGGATCTTATCATATTTGGGAGCGGAGCAAATGAAAAAACCGATTCGCCTGACGAAGTGGCGGTGTTTGAGGGGGCTATTCGATGGATTCAGCAACACTATCCAGGTACCGAGTTTTTGTTTTGCCAATTTCAGAATTTGGGAGGCTACACTTCGAATCCTGTTGACCTGCAGGCACTTGGTTTACGCTATCAAATCCCAAGCTTCGACTACGGCAAGATTGGTGACGATGTAACTCGCTGGTGCAACCGCTATGCGCTGGTTCCCTCCGATGGTCACCCTCAGGCTGCAGCACACTATTTGTGGTTCAAGCAATTGGAGAAAGCCTTTGAGTGCTGGAATCCGGTGGTAGCGGGGCAGGCGCAATTGTCCTTGCCGGAACGAGTGCATGCCAATGCCTATGGATGGGAGGGAGAGGTACTGTCTTTTGATGAAAAGAGTCCACGCTTGCAGCAGAAAAACTTGTTTTTACTAGAAGACACGGCAGTCATTTGCTGGGGGGATTTTGAAGTGGAAGATCCTAAAGCCATTCGTTCTTACACCAAAGTTTATATTGATGGTGAATACGTGGGGGAGGGAAAACGGACTCCCAGGCGAAATGTGCGTAATGCCACTTTCCGCTACGGCCGGACACGGCTCGGAGATCGTCATATTCTGGAGTTGAGCGGCAAGAATACCCGCTTCACAGCGGTGGATTCAAAGCTGTGTCCAAATCGCCGTTTTATTGGAGTGGGCAGTAATCTTTGGAATCGTAAGGGTGGCAAAGTTGAACCTTTTGTTTCTAAATGGGGTGCACCCTACGGAGAACAGCAGATCAAGTTGCAGCCCGGGCAGGTGATTGAAATAGATGCGATGCTGACAGATCTTTCCGTCGCTTTTGTGGATCAAGCGAGTGGCGGAAAATTACGGGTTTCTGTGGATGGGGCCCGACGCTTGGAGCAGATGACCGATGTCCCTTTTATCGATCAAAAGAAAAAGAAATATTTTCTTGAGAATCGGAAAGGTATCTCCCGCTTCCCTTATGGTTGGCACCATATTCGCATTGAAGCCGTGGGCAAGCCGGTTGCGGTATTGGGAGTTTTTACTTATGACTCAAGAAGCAATCGCAGCGCTGAGCGCCGTTTGAGCGGGCAGGTGGCGGGTGGAGAAACGATTACTTTTTCCCCGCCTTTCAAAGCCCGGCCCCAAGTGATTTTCCAAGGGCAGGGATTAAGTGTTGATTTGAAAAATATCACACCGCAACAGGTGACCTTTTCTGGCAAAGGAAGTGGAACTTACGAGGTGACCGGAGAGTGAATTGTGGTTTTTTTGTTTAAATATTAGCCTGCTGCTGGTAAACGTTCGATTTATTCGGCAGACTCACCTTCTTCGGCGCCGGTGGTCTCTTCGGGAGCTTCTATTGGCTTTGGCTCTTCGCTTGGCGCCGGCGGATTGTTTTGTTCCTTTGTTGATTTATTAGTGTACAAATCATCCCGGAAACGGAGGAAAATATCGGCGAGGATGAAACTGCGACGAACCAAGTCATAGGCCTCCTCCTCATTGAACATGGCTGTGCTCTCTTCGTTGACATCGGCCTTGTACAGTTCCCAGGCTTTCAGCTGAAGCTCTTCGGGATTGACGGGAGGCAGTCGCAAGGAAGGCTTGGGGCGTTCCGGGCGTCTGCCTCTCGAAGAAGAGGATCGTGAAGAAGATCGCGAAGAGGAACTAGAACGGCGTCGATTGGAGTCGGACTTCCTCTTTGCAGGCCGCTGATTTGAAGATCGGCGTTCGGGTGCATCCGGGGTTTCAGAAGTATCTTGCTCCTGGGCATCCGGTGCCTCGCCGAGCCCTTCCTCGTCTCTTTTGCGATTTGAACGGCGGCGATTGGAGTCGGATTTTCTTTTTGCCGGCCGTCTGGCAGGCTGTTTGTGACTGTCTGAGTCTGATGTCTCTAAAACTTGCTGTCCCTCTTTTGCTGCTTGCTGGTCTTTTTGATCAGGTTTTTCGTTTGCCTGCTCTTTCGCTTTCCCGGGATTTTCAGAATCCAATACCTCGGCAGGTTTTTTTCTTTTTGAGGGGCTTCGTTTTTTTTGATTGCTTGCCCGTCGCGGGGAAGTCGGTTTTTCCTTGCTGGGGCTGGGTGAGGTATTTTGTGGTTTTTCGCTTTCGGGGTTCTTGGCCGCTGCTGTAATTTCTTCGTTATTGTCGCTCATAAAAAATATCCTCTAAGATCTTGTGCCCTTTGCCGGGCTTTTTGGTATTAAAAACTACTCGTTCAGACGTATTCGTATCTGTCCGTTTTCTACTTCAAAATCGGCGATACCGTCGGCCATACGTTTAAGTAATCCGGTGCCCTCCGGACTGCCATCAAGCTCGATCAGATTTTTATGTTTCAAATCAAACAGCCAGGCGTTCGGAAGCGGAATGCCGCCCACGGTAACATCATCCAGAGTAAGCTGGAGTTGACCATTTTCATCAAGAAAAATTTGTATTGTGATGTTGGCTCGCAGGGTTTTGCCTCCCACCACGGCAACGTCCTCAGCGACAGGGCAGACCACCTTGGCGACGATGGCATCCCGTTTCAGATCAATGTATAACTTGTCGGCGAGATCTGTATTGTGGTGAAGTACGCCGTTGATCTCTTTTTCAGTGAAGATGATGGTTTTGCGATCTTCTTCAGATGGAGGCGGGGCACTTTTCCCGTCGCGAATAATGATAGCTTTGTCGTTGGGTTCCAGGACTTCCGGCCCGACAAATACGGCGTCACCCCCGGCGAGCTCGATTTTATCATTGATGACCAGTTGTTCTTTGTTCGACAGTTCGACCGGAGAAAAAGCACGGGCATGAAAATAATACCAGTACCAGCCAGTGCCTGCGCTAATAGCAATAATGAGCAGAGCCAGAAAAACCAGGGCGATGGTCTTAAAAAGATTGCGGTTAGGGCTTCCCGATCCAGCGATGAGAGGGCTATCGCTGCCGGCGGCTATTGTTGGCTGGGGCAGTTTTGAAGGAAGTTCAGAGTTCATGATAGAGATAAGGTAAGCAAAAGCAGAGCTCTAAGGCATGAGAAAATTAAGTGAATTTTATAATAGTAAAAACTAGAAGCCAGGGTTCGTAGTGAAAGCTCCGCAAGCTCTGGCTGTTTGCCTAAAAATTCAGGCATTTGTTCGATCAGGCATCACGAAAGCGATTGATGAAGATGAATACCACAGGAAAAACCGTCAGTCCTGACCCAAGAAAACCCATCAAGGCTAAACGGAAAGGCATACCCCAACAGGAAAAAACCATCACGACGCCACCAAGTAAAGCCGCCCCGAGCACAAAGACCCCCAGCGGTGACAGGATGCGGCTTCTGCCCGTATTTGCCAGATGTTCTGCCAGATCAAAATAACGGTAGGCGATCACCGACAGGATCAGCAGGGTGAAAATCCCGAAATCAGATGACAATTCAGGGATCATAAGCAAGGCATCATAGAGGCCGTGAATGACCACGGCAGCTAGAAAGGTGGCCAGCAATTCTTCCCAACGGGTGCGTGGCCAGCGGGCAAATTGGAGCAGAGCTAAACCCAGTATTCCCGTTATGGCCATATGAAAGAAATTTGCCGAGAAAAACCGTGACCATGGAGAAAAGCTTTCTCCCAAAAAATAGCCTACGTTTTCCTGAATGGCGAAACCGAGTCCAACGAAGCTTGCGACCACCAGGCCTTCAATCTCGGGTCGTCGTTTCAAAAAGGGAATCAGAGGGACAAAAAACAACAGTTTGATGCTTTCTTCACGCAAGCCGATACCGGCGATGCAATAGGTGAGTTGATGCCACATATCGCCTTCCAGAGTAAAGCCACGAACGTTATCCTGGATCACCACGACAAACAGGGTGGTGCTGGCACTCATGATCCCAAGTAACAGGGCGGCACTGTAGAGGATCAACTGGCGCTTTCCGAAACCGGCAAATTGGCCGATGATGATTAGCCAGATGGCGCCGGCAAACAAGCTGATCAAGTAGCGAACAGCAGTACTGCGTTCGTAGTCGAGTTGGATCACGGCCCTGGCCAAACTAAGCCAGTCGTTAAGAATTGTGGCAATTTCCATTCGGCTGTGTGCATCCAGGTTGTCCATGTATTGTGATTGGTCACTGATTTTTTCTAATCCCTGGCGATCTTTATTCACAATCATTATCTGCATGGCCTGTTGTCGGGCATAGGCAGCCTGGTCAAAAAATTCGCTTTCCCGCAGATAGTGCTGCAATGCTTCGGCTTGTTTGTCTTGCGGGGAATGAACCAGGACGTCAGCATAGAATTCATTGGCAAAACGAACTGGCGGATCCATGGCTGAGGATTGCTGCAAATTCTTCAAAGCTTCCGCTGCACCAGCTTCATCAGCGTAAAAACCCCGGGTAAGGTTGAGTAATAACATTCGCTCCGAGGCGTCTACCTTCCCCGCTTCGGAGATTAATTTTTCCAGCATGGGCAAAGGAGTTTTCAGCTCTTTGTCATCATACTCTTCAGCTGCAGCTTGGTTTTCGGTCAATTCATCGATAGTCGTTTGGGACTGCTGCATCGCCATCAACATCATGATTTGATCTGCCTGTCGAATCCAGTGGGCAGCTTGCTCGGCATCGAGATCCTCTTTCTGGTTAATAAGCTCAGCTAATTTTTCTGAATCTCCGTGCGCAGCATGAAGCATGGATTTCAGTCCGTGGGTCGTGGTCAAAAGTGAAACCGCCCACCCCATGGCACAGGCTGCGGCCATGATGGCCATACTCGTGCGGAATAAAAAAGATTTGTCCCGCGATAAGCGGGAGATGTGCTGGCGTGTTTGCAATCGCATAGGTAACCAATCGTCAGGCAAGCATCGCTGATTAAAACATCATAGCAACTTTGCTTGTCCAGGCTTTTGCCTTAGCTTGCCCTTCGCTTCAGCCAGGTATTCACTTCGCTGGCAAGCGGTAATGCCCCGTAATTTTAAATTCAAACAAACGGTTTTCTTCCCGGGTGCCGGTACCGATATTGTGAATCACCAGGGGTTGTCCCTGGTGATTATTTTTGTCACTGACAATCATGATGTGTGGAAGATGGGGAGGCACGGTGCAGGTGATGATGTCCCCGGCGTGGTAATCAGCTGGATTTTTTGAGACAGGCAATTGGTAGCCTTTGCGCTTGAAATAAGTCTTCAAATTAGGAACCCGGCGATGATCGATATTTTTATCTGGATGGCTGAGCCCCCAGTTTTTCGGGTAGCGGGAAAAATTGGCTTTCATGTCTTCATGGAGCAATTTCTGTAGATCCAGTTGCAAAGCGGAACGCAGCGCGCGTATCACCACATCAGTGCAAACTCCAGATTCAAGCGGTACATCTCCATTAGGATAAGCAAGGCTTTGGTAGCTGCCGTCATAAGCCAGTGTCACGCCGATTTGTGATTGAGCTGCACGGACGATTTTCAGTGAAGCTGAATCGTTTTCACTCACTAGGAGAGATGACGAAACCAGGGTGTAAAAAAGGAGCAAAGTGAATGTTTTCATCTTATACGTCCTACTGGCCAAAAGGTGAAATTCTTTCAAATTATGTCGAATAAGCCATCAGTGATACCTCATTCCACCTATGCTTTCCGCACTGTTTTTACTGAACGCTCAAGGAGGGCAAGGGACAACCGGCCTATGGCCAAGCATCGTCTTCCTCTCCCGGATGGAAACAGGAACATTTCTACGTTCACCTCAACCTTCCGATTGGGCTGGCTCAGGCTCCTCACGGCCTGGATCCTTAAGATCGGCGGTGCTGAATTTAAGAACCTTGCTTTCTTCGTCCGGGTCACGGATCACTTCGAGCGTATCACCCTCGTGGATGTCTCCACGCAAAAGAAGCTCGGCGAGAGGGTCTTCCAGATGTTTCTCCACCGCACGTCTCATTGGGCGGGCTCCGTAGTCGGGGTCATATCCTTCTTCGATAAGAAAATCCTTGGCACTATCCTTGAGTTCGAGAGTGATTGATTTTTCGGCCAGACGTTTGAGCACGGCCGAGATCTCGAGATCGATGATTTTGACAAGCTCATCTTTGCCCAGCATGTGAAAAACGATTTGATCATCGAGGCGGTTGAGAAATTCCGGTTTGAAGATAGTTTTTGCTTCTTCGAGGATTTTTTCCTTCATGCCTTCATAGTCGTCGTTCTCTTTCGACATGGCTCCAAAGCCGAGGGAAGTCTGTTTTTTGACCAATTGGGCTCCTGCATTGGAAGTCAGGATGATGATGGTATTACGGAAATCGATCTTGCGGCCCATTGAATCCGTCACGGTGCCTTCTTCGAGTATCTGCAGCAAAAGGTGCATGACATCGGGGTGGGCTTTCTCAACTTCGTCAAACAGGACAACTGAATAGGGACGTCGCCGCACTGCCTCGGACAGCTGGCCGCCTTCTTCATAACCGACATATCCCGGAGGCGATCCGACCAATCGGCTGGTGGTGAATTTCTCCATGTACTCGGACATGTCGATCTGGATCAGTGAATCCGGATCCCCAAACATGAATTCAGCCAGATTTCTAGCGAGGAAAGTTTTGCCGACTCCTGTTGGCCCGAGAAAAATGAATGAACCAATCGGGCGGCGTGGGTCCTTCAGGTCTGCCCGACTTCGGCGCAGGGCTTTGCTGATGGCGGTGACGGCTTCATCTTGTCCGATGACTTTTTCCTTCAGTTCATCCTCCATTTTGAGCAGGCGTGTGGCTTCTTTCTGCTCCATTCGCTGCAGCGGCACTCCGGTCCATTTGGATACCACCGACATGATGTCGTCCTCGATCACCTCGACGATGTTCTCCTCGTTTTCCCCCAGCCACTCCTCAAGATTTTTTTCAAGCTCGGTACGTGTGTTTTTTTCCTGATCTCGCAGGGCAGCGGCTTTTTCGAAGTCCTGGTCTTTAATCGCCGCTTCTTTTTCAGTGACAATTTCTTCGATTCGAATTTCGATGTCCTTGAATTCAGGGGGGCGAGTCATCGCACCGATGCGGGCTTTCGAGCCGGCTTCATCCATGATGTCGATTGCCTTGTCAGGCAAAAAGCGTCCGGTCAGATAACGCTCGGAAAGTTTCACACACGACTCAATAGCATCATCCGTGTAATGGGCTTTGTGGTGGGCTTCGTATTTGCCACGCAGGCCTTGCAGGATCCGGATCGCGTCCTCAACATTGGGTTCTTCCACTTTCACCGTCTGGAAGCGGCGTTCCAGAGCGGCGTCTTTCTCGATGTACTTGCGATATTCGTTCAGGGTGGTGGCGCCGATGCATTGGAGTTCTCCGCGGCTGAGCGCTGGTTTGATGATGTTGGAGGCGTCCATGGCACCCTCGGCTGACCCTGCTCCGACGATGGTGTGTAGTTCGTCGATGAAAAGGATCACGTTTTTGGCCCGTCGGATTTCGTCCATCACGGCTTTGATGCGTTCCTCGAACTGGCCACGGTATTTGGTGCCGGCAACCATCAAGGCGAGATCCAGAGTGATAACTTTGCGATCACGCAAAAGCTCAGGTACGTTGCCCGAAGTGATCTCCTGAGCGAGTCCTTCAACAATGGCAGTCTTGCCCACTCCGGCTTCACCGATGAGAACCGGGTTGTTCTTGGTGCGGCGGCAAAGAATCTGGATGACACGTTCGATCTCTTCCTGCCGACCAATGACGGGATCGAGCTCTCCTTCCTGCGCCAATTCTGTCAGGTCACGACCAAAAGCGCGCAGGGCAGGCGTTTTGGAATCTTTTTTCCCGCCCGGGTGCACTCCTTCTTCAAATTCACCATCTTCACCTTCTTCCGGGGTGAAATTTGGATCGAGTTCCTGCAGGATCTCATTGCGGGTGCGCTCGATATCGACTTCTAGATTCTTGAGCACACGTGCCGCCACTCCCTCGCCTTCACGTAGCAGGCCGAGCAAGATGTGCTCGGTACCGACATAGGAGTGATTCAGGGCGTTGGCCTCTTTGCCTGCCAGGGCCAGCACTTTTTTGACTCGTGGGGTGTAGGGGATGTTGCCGGCCATTTTGGTCTCGGGCCCATTGCCGACTTGTTTTTCAACTTCCAGCCGGACAGTCTCGAGGTCGAGACTCATTTTTTGCAATACATTTACAGCAACTCCCTGACCTAATTTGATCAAGCCGAGCAGTAAATGCTCCGTACCCACGTAGTTGTGATTAAAACGATCAGCCTCTTTTCGTGCGAGAGCCAGCACCTGTTGCGCTCTGGGTGTGAAATTATTCATCATCTGGGTTCTCGTTCAGTATATCATCAAAGCGGGGTTCAGTCAGGTTTTTTAGGTGGCGACGTATGATTTCTGCTCTCAGCACATCCCGCTCGGCCGCATTGAGCTTACGCTTGGCCTCGATTTGCAGGTGAGCGGGCTGGATTTCTGTCAGCAAAACATTGATCACATCCCGCTCTTCGTCACTGAAAGCTCCGAGGTCAATGCCCAAGCGGACCATGGAAAGAAAGTTCATTGCTTCCTTGGAAGGGATGACGTAGGCGAACCGAAGGGTGGCATAAGCTCGTCCAATCTGGTCCTGCAGCATGGTGGGCTGGTCTTCGACCAGCTTATGGCGAGCATTCTCTTCATTCTCAATGATACGCATGATCACCTTGTCCAAGTGCTCGATGATGGATTTTTCATCCTGGCCAAGAGTCGTTTGATTGGAGATCTGGAATAAGTTGGCCAAAGCTTCGGTGCCTTCTCCATAAAGCCCCCGTACTGCCAGACCTATTTTATTGGCTGCCTGGATGGTCTGATTGATCTGGTCGCTGAGCACCAGACCGGGCAGGTGCAGCATGGCTGAAGCTCGCAAGCCAGTGCCCAGATTGGTTGGGCAGGCCGTGAGGTATCCGTATTTGCGGTCAAAGGCATAGGATAGGTGGGACTCCAACTCGTCATCGATTTTGTCAAGCACCTGATAGGCTTTCATCAGTTGCAAGCCGGGGCGCAGGGATTGGATCCGCAAATGATCCTCTTCATTGATCATGATGCTGATGCTTTGGTTGCGGTTCATCACCGTAGCACAGCCGCCACTTTTTGCCGCATGCTCGCGACTGACCAGATGCCGCTCCACCAGCACTTGTTTTTCGATAGCTGACAGTTTGGTCATCTCTTGAGAGAAGGCATCCCTCATCTCAGGCAGTTCTTCGACAGCCGGGCGGACGATCTCCAATAATTTCAAGCGCTCTTCCGAGCGTGCCCATCCAGGGAAAGAATGTCCGATTAAATTCCTGGCAAGTCTCACGCGACTAGACACAACAATATCGTTATGCGGGCCGTCGGTCCGCATCCACTCAGCCGGCTTTCGCAGCAATGTGGAGAAACGCATCATATTTGTAACAAGTGGGAGGGCTTAAGCATCCGGGTTGGCAGAATCATTCGGGTCGGGTTCTGCTTCGAGTGTTTTATTTTGTAGCTGGGCGATAGAATCTCTTAAACGGGCGGCCTCTTCATAGTCTTCAACTATGACGGCCTCATCCAGGAGGAGGTTCAGCTTTGCAATGTCGGCAAGCGCTTCGATCGCCTTGGTTTGGCTTGACCTTGTGTCAATAAAGTGTGCGGGTTTTTTACCGTGATGCTCGCTGTGGCGATGCATCGCTTCCAAAAGGTTGTCCAGCCCGCTGTGAAAGACCTGGTAACACTGACTGCATCCAAAGCGGCCGGTTTTTTTGAAATCGGATTGTGTGAACCCGCAGAGCTCGCATTTTTCGTCATCCTGGGCAGCGGCTGCCGATTGGCTGACAGATTGTGTGCCGCTTCCTTCTAATAAATCAGCCAGGGCAAAGCCTGTTGGATCAGTGACCCCCTTGTCTTCTGCGCATTGCTCGCAGAGGCTCACTTTCTGCATTTTGCCCTCCACCAATTGCGTCAGGTAGACTGTCGCATTTTTGTTCTGGCAGGAATCACAATTCATCGTTCTAAAAAGAAAGCGCCACAGTGGCCGTTTGGCTGTTCAAAATACGGCATTCAGGCATTCAGGCATTCAGGCATTCATTCGTAAATAGGAACACCTGTCGTTTGAGTCAATTCACGGAAGAATTCCATCAAGCGAAGTGTTATGGGGCCGGGCTGGCCATTGCCTATCGTGCGTCCGTCGTAAGAAGCGACAGGCACAACTTCTGCCGCTGTACCGCTAAGAAAAAATTCATCAGCGGTGTATAATTCATAACGAGTCAAGTCTTGTTCAAGCAGTTCGAATCCCTTCTCCTCGGCAAGTTCCATGACCACCCGCCGGGTGATTCCGTTAAGGCCGCCGGCAGTCACTGGAGGGGTGTAGATTTTTCCTTCTTTGACGACAAAGATATTGTCACCGGTACACTCCGCCACGAATCCCTGCTCATTGAGCATGACGCCTTCTTCTGCCCCGGCATTGATCGCCTCAATCTTTGCCATGATATTGTTGAGGTAATTGAGCGACTTTACTGAAGGGCTCAGCGCTGCCGGTGCAGGGCGGCGGGTTCCACAAGTCACCACTGTCAGACCTTGCTGGTATTTCTCTTCGTCATAGAGTGCGATTTTAGAAGCGATGATGATGACTGAAGCCTGTTTGCATTGAAAAGGATTCAAACCAAGGCTGCCTACGCCCCGGGTTACCAGCAAGCGCACATAACCATCCTGCAGTTCATTGGCACGAATGGTCTCCATCACGGCCTCGGTCATTTTTGCATGGCTCAAAGGCACCTCCAGCTGGATGGCTTTGGCGGAATCAAAAAGACGGTCAATGTGGGCCCGGAGTTTGAAAACCCGCCCACGGTAAAAACGGATACCTTCAAACACTCCGTCACCGTATAGCAGTCCGTGATCGAACACGGACACCTTGGCGTCGGCTTCGTCGCACAGTTTCCCATCGATGTGTATTTGTAGCACTTTACTCATTCCTGTTGTCTGTCGGGTTTAAATCTATTTTGTTTCAACTATGCGGGCTAATTGTTCATTAGTCCATCTACCAGCTCCAGCTTGCGGTCACCGGATTGTGCTAGAGATGAATCATGGGTCACAACCAACAGCGTTTTGTTCTGTTCGTCCACCAAAGAGAGCAACAGATCCATGACCTCGGCACCGGTTTTAGAGTCGAGGTTGCCGGTGGGTTCATCGGCAAAAAGAATTTCTGGATCATTCATCAAAGACCGGGCAATGGCAACTCGTTGCTGCTCTCCACCCGACAGCTCCGGAGGCAAGTGGTGCAGACGGTCACCCAGACCCACGCGGTCAAGCAATTCACCCGCTCGTTGCAGGCTGTTTTTTCCGCCGATCATCGCTGGAAGACAAACATTTTCGCAGGCGGTCAATTCGGGAAGCAGGGCATAGCTTTGAAACACGTAACCCATGCGTCGATTGCGGCATCGGGCTTGGCGGGAACGGTTCATTTCGTAAAGGGATTCCCCACTAATGAGGACTTTACCTTGATTCGGCTTTTCCAGGCCGGCGAGAGTATAAAGCAATGAGGTCTTACCGGCGCCCGAAGCTCCGCATAGAAAAAGTTTTTCTCCTGCCTGCACCTCGAGGCTCACCCCTCGCAGCACTTCGATCCGACTAGAGCCGATTTCAAATGTGCGATACACATCCTCCGCTACAATGATGGCTTGGTCCTGCTCTGGTGGCTGTTTGTCCGAATTCACAAGGATGTATCTGTAAACCGAGAAAGCATGGGAGACGAATGATTTTTCAGCCTTGTCAGCAGGCAAAATGGTGTCAGTGGTATTTTGAATGGACGCTTTTTGCGGTCAAGATTATAGATACTCAAGATGAAAACCCCCAGCCCTCCTCGTCCCTTCCGTGCAACCCCCTGTCATGCTTTTAGAATTATCCTGATTCTGGCCTGCTGTTTGATAGCTTTTCCGGGTTCGGCCGAGGATAAAAAATTCCGTTTAGCTACTTTTTCTGCCGATGTTACTCCTCCGCTGGGGCATACCCTGTTCACCGGCGGATGGATGAAAGCGGAGTCCATTCAGGCTCCGCTCGAGGCACGTGGTTTTGTGTTGTTGCCACCCGAGGGCAAACCGCTGGTGTTTTGTTCGATTGATTGGGCGGAGATTCGCAATGACGCGCACCAACGTTGGCGGGAAGTGTTGGCGCAAGCGGCGGGGACGGACCCGGGCCGGGTGATGATTTGTGCGATTCATCAACATGACACACCGCTTGCCGATCTGGCCGCACAGAAAATTCTCGAGCGCCACCAGTCGCCGCATCAAGTGATCGATCTGGATTTTCATGAACGCAGTGTGCAGGCGACAGCCAAGGCGCTGCGGACGGGTTTGACCAAGTCAAAAATAATCACTCACCTGGGCACGGGGAAAGGGAAGGTGGAAAAAATCGCCTCGAATCGACGCTACCTGCTCGGAGACGGCACGGTGAAATACGATCGTGGCAGTGCCTGCAAGATTCCTGAAGCTAAAGCTGCACCCGAGGGCAATATCGATCCCTATTTGAAAACGCTCAGCTTTTGGAATGGCGAACAGGCGGTGTGCGCGCTTAGTATCTATGCTACTCACCCGATGAGCTATTATAGGACAAAAAAGGTCAACCCGGATTTCCCAGGGCTGGCTCGGGCCCGACGGCAGGAGGATGATGCCGGAGTATTTCAAATTTTTGCCAATGGCGCTGCTGGTAATGTGACGGCTGGAAAATACAATGAGGGCAGTCCTGAAAATCGTGCAGTGCTTGCCGGGCGCCTCTATCAGGGCATGATCGAAGCCTGGAAAAATACCGAGAGAGAGCCTTTAAAATCAGTCTCTTTTCGATCGGGCACAGTGAAATTTCCGCCGAATCAAAGTCCCGGTCTTACCCGGGAAGCCCTGGTGAAAATCCTGTCGCAGGAAGGGGATGCACGTCAACATGGTATGGCAGCGATTGGTCTCAGTTGGCTGGAGAGGGCGGAAAGGGAGGGTGGGGCAGGCATCATCAATCTGCCCTTGTTTGATTTTAATGAGGGACAAGCGGGGCTGCTGCTATTGCCTGCGGAAATCTATGTGGAGTACCAACTTTTTGCCCAACAGCTGCGTCCCGATTCATTTGTGATGACGGCGGGTTATGGGCAGTGTGCTCCGGGATACATCCCTCTTGAAAGCCATTGGCAAGAGAAGGACGGTAACTTGCATGGCTGGTGCTGGGTAGCCCCCGGTGTGGAAAAACCATTGAAGCGGGCTATTGCAGCTGTGCTGAAAGGCAAGTGAGCAGAATCAAAGTATTGAAGCCCTGAGGTCTCGCGCCTACACTGAGCGCTGATAAAACTGATGGGTGACTTGTTACATTCCGAACTGATGGCCTCGATACAGTCGCAGGGCACGGCTTTGTCCGAATGGGCAGATGCCCAGCCTGAGCCGTGGGCGACCGTACTGCGTTTTTTGCCGATCTGTAGTGCTTTTTTGTTGGGGTTGATTCTGATTTTGCTGTGGAAAAGGAAATCGGAAGCTCCGCCTGCGAGCGAAGAGATGGATGAGCCGTCGAAACTCCCTACCCCTCCTGAGCCTCAACCTGATGACAAACTGCCTTTATTGCAGAATGAATTGAAACTGACTCTGCAGAAAAACCAGCGACAGAAAGAGCAGATTGAGTCAGCAAAGCGGGCTCTGGATGTGAAAAATCAGCAACTAGAGGAACTGGGATCAGAGTTGGCGGCAGCAAAGTCGCTTGCAGCAAGTGGGGACAAATCACCTGCCGTCGAAGTGGAAGCAGCAGCCAAGTCCGGTGCAGCAGCCAAGTCCGGTGCAGCAATCGAAATGCGGGAAGACTTACAGGACTTTGCGCTGGCTTCCGAGCAAGTGGCTCGGGCGGCTGTGGATTTTCGTAATAATTTGCGGCAGGAGGCTTCTTCGCAGCCCAATTTTGAGACACACCCGGCGAGAGTGGATAGCAAAACAGCAGTTGATTGGGATGAGCTGCTTTTATTCCGCTCACGGGATCCCTCGATCTGGAACCAGAACGTGAATGAAACGGAAGATCATTTTGCCGCATCGTTGGACGAAGTCCCGGATGATGTGGCCTTTCTCCGATTGAGACGGCTCGATAGCAGTCAGGGGGTCGTTATTTCTATGCAGCTCAGGGAGCTGAAGGAAGATGGAGGCGACCGCATCACTGGTTTTAACGGCAGCAATGAGGAGTTCTATGGCGCTCGGCATTTGGGTATCTACAGCGAGTCCCTGCCACAGGAAGTTGAGATTCGCTTTGCCCTTGGAGGCTGGGGTTTTGGGCATGCTGCGGACAGCGAGACAGACGAGGCGGCTGGTCCGGCCAGCAAAGCGGCCCAGGCTTGCGCCTGGGCCGGTCAGAAAATTGATAGTGAAACGGTAATCGAAATCACCGTATTCCCCCGTTTGCCTGACTTGGCGAACGAAGATCAATTAATTTAATAGATCGCACCGTCCATTTCGATTCTGGCAGGCGAAGGAACTCAATTTAAGCCTGGGAAGCTTCAATTGCTTCGATTCCAGTTTCTCCGGTTCGAATGCGGATCGCTTCTTCTACAGGCAGCACGAACACTTTGCCGTCACCGATTTTCCCAGTGTTAGCCGTATCGACGATGGCTTTGCTCACGGTTTCGACTTCATCATCATCGACGACGATCTCAAGTTTCACTTTGGGTAGGAAATCCACCGTGTATTCACTGCCACGATATATTTCTGTGTGCCCCTTTTGCCGTCCGAAGCCTTTGACTTCAGTAACGGTAAGCCCTTGAATGCCGACTTCTGAAAGGGCATCCTTCACATCCTCCAGTTTAAAGGGTTTGATAATTGCTTCGATCTTCTTCATGTTTTTGGTGTCTTTGCTTAAATTTTTCCCGCTAAGGCCAGTTGCAGTTTCAACTGCCTACTACTCCAGTAGCTAACAGTGTGCCAAGATTATTATTTTTTGTCACTGGAAAAATTTCACCCTCCAACAGAGGGCAAAATAGGCTGTTTTGATGAGATTTTCCAATTCAGGTCCCACCCGTTTGTGTCATTCTCGCAATCGCTCCGGAAAGGTTGTTCACTTGGAGTTTTTTGTAAATTCGCTTCACATGGGTATCGACGGTGTAATAGCTGATGCCCAATAGGCCGGCGACCTCCTTCTTTATTTTGCCATCGGCGAGCATGCAGAGGATTTCAGATTCCCGTTCGGTCAGTTTGGCTTCCGGAGGGGGTTTGGGGATTTTGCGGAAGACATCGAGGATCATTCGCGAGACGCGTGAATTGATCGCGGCGCGTCCGTCCACTACATCGCGGATGCCGGATACGATGGCGTCGAGATCATCACCTTTGAGCAGGTAACCAGCGGCTCCGTTGGCAATGGCGGCCAGAACCTTGCTGCGACCATCGTCAGTGGTGAGTACGAGCACATGGCAGTTCGGGGTGTGCTGCAGGATTTCGGGGATAGCCTCGATACCGCTCATGCCGGGCAGTCCAAGATCGAGAATGATGACTTGTGGCGAAGCTTTTTTCGGCAGCGCTTTGAGTGCAGCTTCCGCACTGCGAAAACTTTCTTTCAATTTGATGCCGGATTCGGATTCGAGGATGCACTCGATGGCTTCGGAAAAATGTCGGTTGTCTTCGATCAACCAGACATCGATGTTTTTTACGGGCGGGCTTGTTGTCATGTCAGGGGAGTAGTGAGGGTGAATTGGGTGCCTCCGTCAGGATTGGAATCGATTTCAAGCTTCGCGGGCAACTGCTCGGCACGGTAACGCAGGGTACGGAAGTTTTCACTGGATGCGGGCAGGTTATCCAGGCCCTCGCCATTGTCCGACAGAGTGAAGGTCATATTGCGCGGGTTCCATTGAAAGCGCAGGGAGATGGTGGTGGCTTTGGCGTGTTTCTGAATATTGTGGATAGCTTCACGAAAGAACATGCCGAAGTGATGCTGCTTGCGCGCGGCAAAGGTTGGGGTGATCGCACTGCCATTGCTTTGCCATAGGATTTCACAATCCGGCAGCATGCGGTCGGTGATGGTGCGCAGATGGCTTTCGAAAGTTTTGTTGTCCACCGAAGAGGCACTGGTGGCCCACACGGCCTCGCGGACGCCAGCTTGCGCTTCCGAAGCGGCATCGTGAACTTTTTTCAGCAGGCTTTTCTGTGCCGCATCATCATTCATGCTGAGAAGTTTCTGGGATAACAGCGAGATGCTGCCAAGTGCTCCCCCCACTTCGTCATGCAGGTCGTTGGCGATCCGCTCACGATCAATCATCACGGCACGTATTCGTCTTCGGTTGGATGAAGCCCAATTGAAGATGACTGCCAACAGCAGCGTTGCGATCACCACCGTAGCGGTGATGGAAAGGGAGACATTCTGCTGACGAATACGTTCGCCCAGGATTTCTTCTTGCTGGAAAATTTTCCCGGTGAGGATTCTGCGTTGCGACAAGTCGGAGGCCCAGCGTCGACCTGAGATGATCTTGCCGGTGCTGGTGTAAGCATCAACTAATCCGTCACCGGCCCAATGTGGCTCCGTAGGTTTTGAGGACAGTATTATGGAGTCGGGCTGTGGTAGCACGCGCCCTTGATGCAAGCCTCTCATTTCTGCGAGAGCGAGGAAAAATTTCGGGTGCCGGGGATTTTTTTGAAGGTCTGCGGGTTCCGCGGAAAGGAGGGTGGCAGTTAGTTTCAATCCGCCGACAGGGGCGGGACTGGGGAGTTGGAAAGTGATGTCGTTATTATCCGGGTTCGGGTAATTTTCTTTACTCCGATCCACGACTATCGACCATTCCGAGTGGGATCCGGTGGGGCGGACTGTTGGCAGGATGCTGAGGGTGAATTTTTGTGGAAAGCCATATCCGCCGACATCGTTCCAGTAGTCCGGTTTGGCCGGGTGCAGGCGTATGGCATCCATTATTTTATCTTCTTTCCACCGGTATTCGATAGATACTTCTGTCGATTTGCTATCAAGCATTTTGGAGTGATAGCCACGGTAGTCCGGGGGAGGGTCGCTGTTCTCCGCTTGTCCCAATGGAGTTCGATCATCGTTTAACAATCGCAGGCCCCAGGATTCACGTTCCAGTGAATCGGATGCAGTGAGTTTGGCGATGCGTGCTACGTTGACCTCTCCCTGATAAATTTCGATTTCGGCAAACATGCAGCCATACAGGGATGAGTCGTTGCGGGGGTTGTTGCTGATCAGGGCCAGTTTGGGGATTTCCAGAGTCAGGGATTTGACTGTCCGGGTTTCGAATTCAATCCACACTGGCAGGGGGGAGGAAGGGGTATCATTGTTATGGATTTCGTAGGGGGGAGGCGCGTCTTCGGCGCTGGCGGCCAGATTGATTTTTATCTGGCCGGGTTTTCGGTTGAAGTCGAACAGTAGGCGAAACTGTTTAGGCATCCCAAGTGAGCGAGGACCGCCCAGGCCCGGGCGAACGACGGGGTAGATGGCGACCGCATCGATTTTGACTTTTTCTGGAAATTCAAAGCGGATCCGAGCGGCATTCTTGGGTTTGGCTGTAGGTGAAGGTTGAAGTTGGAAGCCGTGAAAGGATTCTGCGGTAGGGGTCTGGGCAGGTTCGATTAGCTGCTTCAGTGCGGCTTTGTCCTTCTCAATGGACTCCACCAGTTCACGGGCCGTCGAGTCATAAAGGCGCCAAGAGCTGACCTGTTCCTGCCCCCTGACCGCATTCGGCAAAAGACAGCAGAGAGCTGCCAGACTTAGCAGCAATGGAGATGGTGAAACTGTTTTTGAAAACGGCATCGACTCACATTATAACGATCTTCTCTTAAAAGGCATCCCGTATTCTCGGGATGAGATCAAGGTTGAGCATAGGGCGTGTTGCCTTGTTTTTTGCTGCTGCGATCAATCACCAGAGCGATGAAGATGCCCACTGCAAGGCCAAACATAGAGCCGGGAGAACCACCTATGAGACGGAATATTCCCAAAGCCACCGGAGTGAAGATAATATAGATAATGATTAATCCTGTAAGGGGAGGATCAAGAGGCCTTTCGTAGAGGCGGAGGGAGGATCTTCCCAGTTGTAAACTGTAGATCACATAGAGAAGGGCCAGTAGCAGATGATTGATTGCCGAAATCATCTGGCCGATAAGAATTCCAGCGGAAAACGAGCTCGCTCCAAGGGGGATGGAGATGAAAATCGTCAGTGCTGAGACAAGGCAGGAGAAAAAAATTAGTCCGATGACCAGGGCGCGTAACAAAATATGGCGATAACCAGAGCTACCAATAATGGCAGCATTCATGAGAGTATTAAAAAGCCAGAGTGTGAGTAATTGTTTTACCTGACTGAGTAAATCGACTCCGCCTGTAAAATACAGGGTGAGCATGTAGGGGAACATCGAGATTAGAATCAATCCGCTCAGGGAGCACAGCACCAGCCATTTACCTCTCATGATTTGCCATCGATTCAGACCGGCCAGCAGGAGCAGGTCGATGTTTTTTTCGTTGGCCAGTTCAGATTGCAGCGCATTGATGCCGGTCAGGGGCATGACGATTCCAACGATCAGCCATAGTAAAACGAGAAATGCCTGGTCAAACAAGCTGTCGAAAATCCTTTGCAAGCCATAGGAGGCTGTGGCGGTATCGAAACCGGCAAAGTATTCCAGCGAGAGTTGGCCTACAACGGTCAGAAAAGCCAGAGCATGAAGAGTGAGGAAGGGGGCTACAAAACGTCGTGCCCGAAGGCCTTGCCGCAGCTCCTTGACAAACACGGCCCCGAATTTCTCGGAGAATGAGTCGAGCTTTTCGTTTTGGGGTATGCGATCCGAAGCTACCATTGGCTTAACTGTTCAGGAAAGGAGCAGGCCTCACATTCCGAGGAATCCTCAAGACAGAAATCAGTGTAAATTTGCAGCAGGGCTTGTTGTTGGTAGAAGCTTTTTGTTCCCTGTTGCTCGTTTTGTTGTTTTTGTTCGACCTGGCCAAAGAGGCGTAAAACCGCCCGGCGAAGTTTTTCGTTTGTCTGGGAAGCTGGCAGCTGGGTGTATTGCTGCCAGGACTTCGGATGTTCGCGCATGATCCAGGGGAAAAGAACATTACCGAGAATGTCCAGCATACGGTCACGGCCGATCAGAGCCATTGATTGCCCGGTTGCCTTGGAGCGCAGGGTGTAGTGATAATTCCAGAAGGGGTGTTCCAGCGACGCAAAATAGTTTTTGAGTTTTTTGATCCCGGATTCGGGATTTTGCTCACTGGATTGAATGATTTTGCGGAGTTCGGACCAGCTATTGACCACTGATATCAGCGCCCCTAATCGCCTTTGCGGATGATTCAGTGGGCGGATCCCACTGAGATGCCACTTGAGTTGTCGTTCCTCGTTTGTTTCAAGCTGGTCGCGAATTTGCCACCAGTTGTGCCAGAGCTTCTTCAGGTAATGGCGGGTTTTTTCATCCTGGCTGTCGTCAAAATAATCGAGTTCGATGTATCCAGCTGCTCCAAAGAGCCGGGCTTCCCGATCTATTGCAGGCAAGCTCAACAGAGATCCCAACGGTATTCGTTGCGCTAAAACTCTCATCGGTAATTTATTGTACCGAAAACCAAGAGCCTCGGCGAAGGCTTGGAAGAGGGCTTCATCCACGCCGTGGATTTCGGCTGCCGCCACCAGACGACGGGTCTTTTTCTGCAAACGGTGTTGCGCCGCCGCGGAGATGAGAGAATCCAATTTGTCTGGAGGCATGTCACGCAGGGGGCTGGCACAGCGGCCGAGACGGGCTTCCGGCAGGTGATTCCATGGGCGTGGACCCCAATCTTCCAAATCGATCCAATCGAGGGCCACCTGGGTGATTTCGCGGTGTTCGGCGGTACGGGTGAAGAAGCGCTCACGGCCTTGCGTGCAGGCGAGAAAGACGTGCAGAATGACATTCTCGAAGCCAGGATTGGTCGCGTGGCCGTGGGATTCCCAGCTGCGTGCATCGAGCTCTACCTCAATCGCACCGCTCACCTTGCGGCCATCGATCTCGATTACGACTTCGGTGAAATCAGGCCCGGCACTGTGATTCCAGTGCCCAAATTGCACAATCTTGATTTTTTTCCCGTCGCTTGAGGTGAATTTCCTGCCAAATTCCCCGGCGAACCAGCGGGCTTGCATTTCGAGTTCAGATTCAGGTCCCGGCTCATTTTGTGAGGGGGCTTCTTCGGCGAGTGCGGTTGGGAACACTTGCTGCAGGAATTGGCGGTATTGCTGTGCAGTGTTGGGAAAAGAAGCTGGATGATCAGGAGACACCATTTCAAATTAGACTGTGATTTTTAATCCGTCCCAGGCGCATTTGATATTTTCAGGCAAGTCCAGCTCCACTTCGTTGTAAACGATGCGGCAGGAAAAGTGGGTGAACCAGGTCTGCTTGGCTTTCACCTCGACGCTGATTCTAAATGCTTCTTCCATGCTCAGATGGGTGGCGTGAGGACTGAGTTGCAGGGCATCGAGGATCAGCACATCCACCTCGTTGATGAGTAATCTGGTTTTGTCAGGGATTTCCTTGGCATCGGGGATATACGCGATTCGTATGCCTTGACGTTCGAATAGGTAGCCGATGGTTGTCACCTTGCCATGAATCACCGGCAGGGGTGTCACCTGAGTTCCCCCTAACTTGAAGGGACCCTCTACCAGATGGGGTTTGGGTTTGAAGTAGCCGCGGTAGCGGTTCTGACCATTGAAAGCATAATCAAAACTGCGCTTGAGCGCCTCCATGCATTCGCAAGTGGCGTATATGGGAAGCTCGGCATTTTCCCCCACGGTGAAGCGGCGCAAGTCATCAAAGCCGACGACGTGATCAGAATGCTGGTGGGTGTACAAAACGGCGTCGAGGTGCTGGATTTTTTCTCGCAGGCATTGAGTGCGAAAATCAGGGCCAGTGTCGACAATCCATTCCATGTCAGGAGTCTTAATATAAATGGAAGCCCGCAGGCGATTATTTTTTGGATCGTCTGATTCGCATACCGGGCAATCGCAGCCGATAACAGGAACCCCGATGGAAGTGGCCGTGCCAAGGAAGGTGAGCTCGAAGTTGGACATAAGAGGGAAGTGCTAGGCTGTTAGTTTATCCTGTTTTGGTCGATGGCATACAGGGAAAATGTGACTATTTCGGGATTGCCTGCCGATAGCGAAAAATGCTTTCTATAATCATCGGTCATTCCAAATGCTGAGCACTCACTTGCCATAATGGGGAATACGTCGTTTAGTGCCACCTATGAAAAAGAAAACAACTCCCAGGCAGGCATTTTGGTTCGGTGCAGTGATGATTTTATCAGCAGGATTTTTGACGGTGACCGCACAGGCAGGTGAGGCAGTTGATTTGCTGAAAGGCGGTCTGTCGAGCTGGAAGATGGACAAACCCGGCGCATGGGTATTGAAAGACGGAGTGCTTTCGCCTGCTGAGAAGGGCGGAGGTTACATCTGGACGAACGAAGATTACGGTGATTTCGAAATCGTGATCGAGTATAAAACGTCCAAAGAGTGCAACAGCGGATTATTTTTCCGCACCGATCCAAAAAATGCCGTACAGGGGGGCTTTGAGATTCAGGTCGCTTCGACAGGGATCTATGATGGCAAACATGTGGCAGGTTCGCTCTATGGCGCACAGGCTCCAACGGAGAGTGCAGGCAAGCCGGACGGTGAATGGAATACGATGAAGCTGACCTGTAAGGGGCCGAAGATCACGGTGGTATTGAATGGGAAAACGATCATCGATGCCGACATTGACAAATGGACGACGGCCAACATGAATCCGGATGGAACGAAAAATAAATTCAAGACGCCGCTCAAGGACTTGCCGCGCACCGGGCGCATTGGTTTTCAGTATCACGGCCACCCGGTCTGGTTCCGTAATGTGAAGCTGAAGAAATTGTAAGGGCTGTTTTGATTGTCAGGAGAGCGGGTAATGACACGTGCCGTCCTATTTGACCTCGACGGTACGTTGCTCGATACGCTGGATGATCTGGCCGATTCCGGCAATGCAGTGTTGCAGGCGCATGGCTTTGAGGCTCACAGCGTGGAGGCCTACCGTAATTTCATCGGTGATGGCATGGGTAAACTGGTGGAACGGATTTTTCCGTTGGGAGAAGTGAGTGATCCTGCTGCGCTTGCGCAGAGGCTACAGGAGTATAAAGCGGCTTATCAGGATCGCTGGCGCAACAAAACCAAGGTGTATGAGGGTATTCCGGAGCTGCTTGGCAAGCTGTCAGAGCAGGGGGTGAAGACGGGAGTGTTGACCAACAAGGCGCACACCTTTGCAGTGAGGTGTGTAGAGGAATTTTTTGGTGATCATCCCTGGGACGTGGTATTGGGGCAAAGGGAGAGTGTGCCGCGAAAACCCGATGCGGCGGGTGCCAGAGATGCGCTTGAAAAAATGGGAGTGAGCGCTGAGGAAGCGCTTTTTGTCGGTGACAGCTCAGTGGATATGCAGACCGCCGTGAATGCTGGCATCACAGCGATAGGAGTTTCCTGGGGCTTCCGAGGGCGAGAGGAACTGATTACAAACGGCGCGAGTGTGGTGATCGATGCGCCGGGGGAATTGGTGGGGGTGTTGTAGGGCGAGGGATTTGGAATAGTACCCACCTTTAACCTTAAGCCTCGGTGGGTCAAATCAGCTTTCCTTCACTCTCATTTCCAGCTTGTTGAACTTCGATGATTCCCGTGCGTAGGGCGGGTAAGATTCCCCATCCTTTTCCGGGCGGTAGCGCCAGTGTTTGTACATCCACAACCAGGGGGCAGGGTTTTCCCGGATATGCACTTCGAAAACATCCCAACAGGCTTGCACAATTTCCTGATCACTCGCCTGATCGTCTATTTCGAGAGGGGCGAGGATGTTGAGCCGGTAATTACCGTTGGACAGAGGAGTGGTGAAACCCGGGATGATGGGCAGATGGGTTTTGCGTTGTAAGCCGGCGTGCAGGGAGGTGACACAGGTTTTCAACCCGAAGCAGTCAATAATCGTAGCTGTGCGGCTGGGTTTGATCGTCAGGTCGGTGAGAAAAGCGGCATTGCCTCCACTTTTCAGAGTTTTAAACAAGCGCAGCATTGCTCCGCCCTGGGGGATGACTCGGTGGCCACTGATCTCGCGATTGGTTTTGAACAGATTGGTGAGCAGGGGGTTTTTAAAATCCTGGGCGACTACGATGAAAGGAAAATCGCGGAAACCCATGATCAGGCTCGTCCACTCAAAATTCCCATAGTGGGGGGTTACCCAGATCGCCCCGCTATCCTGTGCCCGGGCGATGGCTTCGGGATCCTCTACAATGACCTCTACGCAGTTGAGGTAGTTTTCGGCTGTCAGTCGAGAACTCCAGAATTGGTCGAGCATGGTTCGTGCAAAGTCCCGGTAAGCCTGTTTTGCTATCGTGAGACGTTGGTTTTCATCATGCGATTCGCCGAAGACTGCGGAGAGATTGGCCAAGGCGGTGTGGCGACCGTTTGCATCAAGTCGGTAAGCCAAAAAACCGAGGATGTTGGCCAGCCACAAAATTCCTTTGCGTGGCAACAGCGGAACGGTGACCGTCAAAAACTTGAGGGTCAACCACTCGATGCGATAGCGAATCTGTTTTAAAGGAGAGGCCATTTTGTCTATTGAATTCCGTGTGAATCGCAATTTATTGTTCGACAAGGAGTCTTGATACGTAATTAATCAGGTTAAACATGCACCACGGCAAGCTGCTTTCCATACTTCGATCCGTTTTCAATTGTCCAACGGCTCCCTTTCATGAATACCACGTGCGAGATCATTTGTTGAGTCTGCTTGAAGAATTTCCACATGTTTCGGTCGAGGAAGATGATTTTGGCAATTTGATTGCCCGTTATCAACGTGGATCAGGCAAGGCTCGGTGGGCTTTTGGGGCACATATGGATCATCCAGCCTGGGTAAAAAATCCAACGGGAAAAACCTGTATACGGGCGAGCAGCGACCGGCTGGGGCATCCGGTAGGGGGGAATAAACGGTCGAAAAAAAACCTGCATGACGGTGGAGTGGATCCGCGTTTTCCCGACATGCGCTTTCTAGGCGGGGTGCCAGCTTCTTATTTGCCAACGGGGAAAGTAGTGCATTTTGGTGAATTTGCGATGTGGGATCTGCCTGCTTTTGAATACGATCGCGACAATGATTTGGTTTATGGCCGGGTGTGCGACGACTTGGTTGGCTGCGTAGCCATCGTGGCTTTGTTCAGCGAATTGGAGCGGCTGGAAGTTCCCGGTTCTTGTTATGGGATCTTCACTCGGGCGGAGGAAGTAGGTTTTGTGGGAGCGGTGCATCTGGCCAAAAGCGGTCGATTGCCGGAGGATCTTTGTTTTATTTCATTGGAGACCAGTTCTCCACGGGGGACTGTGGAAATGGGCAAAGGGCCGGTGGTACGGGTAGGGGATCGCCTTTCGGTATTTGATGATGAAGCGACGGCTCAGCTGCTGGCTGCCGCAGAAATCGGTGGAGTGGAGGTGCAACGGGCCCTGCTTGACGGGGGAGCTTGTGAAGCCACGGCGATGAACTTGTTTGGTGTTACGGCCACCGGGATCTCGGTTTTGCTTGGGAATTACCACAATTGCGCCCCCTCGGGCCGCATCGACAGCGAATATGTCGTGTTGAAGGACGTGAAAGCCATGATTGCCCTGATTGTATCCTTGATCGAGCAAGGGAATCAGCGTGGTGGTATGAAGGGGCGAAAAGCCGCTCGGGCATGCCTTGAAAAGCGGCTGAAAGACTATGGACCTTATGTTCGGGCGACGGCCAGGCAGTTCGAAGGGGGTTGAGAGCCGGTTAATCAGGAGGGATACTGTTCGCTTCAAGGGAATCTCCGGTATCACTTGCACCGCCGCTAGTGTGAGGTGAAGATCGCGCGTCAGGGTGTTGTTCAGGGCCCTCTGGTGAAGGCAAAACATAGAATTGATCAAACAATGACTGAAAACAAAAAACTGTGCACATGGGTCGAGGAAATGACCGCACTTTGCACTCCGGACGCTGTTGTCTGGTGTGATGGTTCAGACAAAGAATACGATCACCTTGCAGGAGAGCTCGTCAAAGCCGGCACGTTCACCAAGCTGAACGAAGACCTGAGACCTAACAGCTACCTGGCCCTTTCCGATCCCAAGGACGTGGCGCGTGTCGAAGACCGCACTTTCATCTGCAGCAAGACCGAAGCTGACGCTGGTCCGATGAATAACTGGGCTGATCCCAACGAGATGAAAGAAAAACTTGCCGGTTTATTCAAAGGCTGCATGAAGGGGCGCACCATGTATGTGATTCCTTTCTCGATGGGACCTGTGGGTTCCAACCTCTCCATGATCGGAGTGGAAATTTCCGACTCGGCTTACGTCGCAGTGAACATGAAGATCATGACTCGCATGGGTCAGGCTGTTCTCGACGTGATGGGTGCGGATGGGGACTTTGTTCCCTGTGTGCACACTGTTGGAGCGCCTCTCGCTGAAGGTGAAGAAGACGTGACTTGGCCATGCAACGAAGACAAATACATCGTTCATTTTCCTGAGGATCGTGAAATCTGGTCTTACGGCAGTGGATACGGCGGTAACGCTCTGCTCGGTAAAAAATGTCTCGCTTTGAGAATTGCCAGTGCTGTGGCACGTGAAGACGGATGGATGGCTGAGCACATGCTCATCTCCGGCGTCACGGATCCAGACGGCAACACCACTTATGTGAGCGGAGCTTTCCCAAGTGCTTGCGGAAAAACCAACTTTGCGATGTTGGTTCCCCCAGCGTCCTATCAGGAAAAAGGCTGGAAGATCAGCACCGTGGGTGATGACATTGCCTGGTTGAGACCTGGTGATGACGGACGCCTTTACGCGATCAATCCGGAAGCCGGGTATTTTGGAGTAGCTCCGGGAACGTCGATGGAATCCAATCCTAACGCAATGTTGACGATGGAATCGAACTCGATTTTCACCAATGTTGCGCTGACAGCAGACGGAGATGTGTGGTGGGAAGACATGACCGAAGAACCGCCAGAAGGTTTGACCGACTGGAAGGGCCAGCCATGGACCCAGGACAGCGAAACTCTGGCAGCTCATCCGAATTCTCGGTTCACTGCTCCGGCATCACAGTGTCCGGCCATCGACCCAAGATGGGAAGATCCGGCGGGTGTGCCAATTGATGCTTTCATATTCGGTGGACGTCGTGCAACGACCATGCCACTTGTTTTCCAGGCTTTCGACTGGGAACACGGTGTGTATCTTGGCGCTACGATGGGATCGGAAACCACTGCAGCTGCAGCTGGTGCAACCGGTCAGGTCCGTCGCGATCCAATGGCGATGCTGCCATTCTGCGGATACAACATGGGCGATTACTTTCAGCACTGGTTGAACATGCCCGGCAAAGCTGCCAAGCTGCCGGCTATTTTCCACGTCAACTGGTTCCGCTGCGCGGCTGACGGAAGTTGGCTCTGGCCTGGCTTCGGTGACAACGCCCGTGTTCTTGAATGGATTGTCAAACGCGCTCGCGGAGAAGGTCAAGCTGACAAAACTCCGGTCGGCTGGGTGCCATCCGAAGGGGCTTTGAATCTGGACGGACTGGAAGGCTTCTCTGCTGAGCAACAAGCTGAGCTGATGAAAATTGACAAAGGCGAGTTTGCTGCCGAGTTGGAATCAGCGGGTGATTTGTTTGCCAAGCTGGAAGCCACTTTGCCGAAAGAACTGATTGAACAACGCGACCAGGTTGCCGCTCGATTTGAAGCTTAAGTTGCGAACGAGTAAAGTTCATGGCAGACTTGGGTCTACCGAAAATTCAAGGAGATCCGGTCGAGTAATCACCGGGTCTCCTGTTTTTCACCCCTTATTTTTATAAGGCCAGGGTGGCGGAACTGGTAGACGCGCTGGATTTAGGATCCAGTGGGCTTAGCCCGTGCAGGTTCGATCCCTGTCCCTGGTACCAAAAACAAAAACGGTTGTCTCATCGATTGAAACCAAGAATGAATACCTCAGCCCGTCTTCCCCCCAGCTCTTCCAAGCAAAAAAATTCGAGCCCTCGAAAAAAAGATGGCGACCCTTCAATCAGCGGAGAAGAAAATCCAGTTCATCAGAAACGCAATCTCAGGGAAAATGGCTACCTGTTTTTCACCGGGGTGTGCATGGGCGCAGCTGATATTGTGCCAGGGGTTTCAGGCGGAACCATGGCCTTCATTATGGGCATTTATGAAGAATTGCTGGATGCTATCAAGTCTTTCAATGTTCGACTGGCTCGCCTGGCACTCGGATTTAAGATCAAAGCGTGTTTCCAGCAGGTACCCTGGCAGTTCCTGCTGGTGCTGGGTTCAGGCATTCTGATCACGCTGAAACTGTTGGCTAATGTGGTGCACGGGGTATTGGGTGACTCCACAGGTAAGGTTTTCCTCTATGCTTTTTTCTTCGGCCTGGTATTGGCATCAATCGCAACTCTCAGTCGCCATTTGAAATGGAATCTTTCTGCCGCTGTTGCTTTTATTATAGGCACCATCATTGCCTGGATCATTGTCGGTTTGGTGCCCGCCGAAATGCCGCACACGGCACCTTATTTATTTTTCAGTGGCATGGTTGCCATTATGGCGATGATCCTGCCGGGGATAAGTGGCTCCTTTATTCTGCTGTTGCTTGGGCAATACGCTTTTGTCGTCGGGGCGTTGAAAGATCTCGATCTCAAGGTTTTTGTGATTTTTGCCGCAGGAGCCGCTGTTGGATTGCTCGGTTTTGCCCGGGTGCTTAGCTGGTTGTTGAAACATTATCACGCACTGACCATCGCCGGCTTGATTGGGTTCATGATGGGATCCTTGCGCAAAATCTGGCCATTTAAAAATGTTGAAAATACGACCTTCATCGAGGATCGCCATGGAGACCTGGTTCCCATCGTGGAACCCAACTGCTTGCCGGATTTTTTAAGCAGTCAATGGTGGATCTCACTTGGGCTCGTTGTACTTGGAATGGCCCTCATCCTGGTTCTGGAAACAGTGAACAAGCGCATGAGTGCCCGGCGGGAAAGTGTTTAGCCGCGGTTGATCACGTAGTGCCCGTTTTTGACAGTCACTCCTGGTGGTCGCCACTCGATTTCAAAAGCTTGATAGGCCTTTTGCAGATTCTGCCAGAAGGGCAGCCAAGGACTCTTTCTGACGTCATCCTGAATCATCCGCACTTTGAGCATACGGAAGGGAAAACAATGCACGGCCACATTCTTCTGGCCGTTTTTTAATGCGGCGGAGGTGAGTGTGTAGATCTCTTCAATGTTATCATCTCCCATGGCATAACAGCCGATCGAGACACAGTTGCCGTGGACCATCAGGTAATTGCCAGTTCTTTTTTTTGCCCGGTCGTAAGCATTGGGGTAACCAAGGTCGAACGATAGATGGTAGCGGCTCTGCGGGTTCATTCGGCCTGCATTCACCTGGTAAAACCCCTCAGGTGATTGTTTGTCGCCCTGTTTCAATTTTGGTCCAAGGGTGCCCGACCAGTAACAAATTTTGTAATTCCGGAAGAGCACATACTCCCCGTTTTTGCCACTGCCTTGCATCCAAAGTTCGAGTTCATTGGATTCCTTGAAAAGGCGCATGTAAACCGGCGCTCCCCATTTCAAGCTTTTCCCTGCCACTTCGGCTTTTAATCGAGGGCTCACTTTGGCAGCAATTCTCGTTGCGCGGTCTTCACTGCCCTTGGCATTCTGTCGTAATCCGGTCACGGTAAAAATCACCAAGCATATCAGGGCCTGCCCGAATTGGTATGCAGACCGGCAGTGTGGCTGTGGCCAGGCCGGTCGATGAGGTTCAACGCTGTATGTCATAGAGATGGATACGTTGTTGTTGCGGGATTCTATCAGAGAGAAGGTCTTGAAAAGTCACTCCCTACGCAAGAGCTTGTCCTTGTCGGCATTCAACTGTCACCGGTTTTATTGATTGAAGCTTGCGGGATTGAGCATTTTTTTGACATCATCCATACTCAAAGCAGGATTGATTTGATCCTGGGGACCCGCCCCGATTTGGCTCATAGGTTCTGGCGAAGGAGCGCTTTCGATAGCTCTGGAACCAGTGCGATTGGAGGAAGTGCGGTAAGTTTTTTCCGCATCGTAGTAGTCCTGCTTTTTACTGAAAGGATTCAGCCAGTCCAGAAAGCCTGGTTTGGATTTTCTGATTCGGGCTTCAGCATTGGAGTCTGCTGTAGTGAAGCGATCCACGTCAGATTCGCGGGCATCTTTGGAAATATTGCTTTCCCGGGTGCGGTAATCCTTTTGCCGGGTCAAGTACTCCGGGGTGCGGAATTCTTTCATACTCATGTCCCTTTTCCCCATCCGGAAATTCTTCAGCTCGGCCTCATTACCCTTGGCATTGCGGAAGGATTTCTCTGAGTACAGATCTTTTCTGGAGGTCTGCATGGTTCCATCTTCTCCTACCTCAAACCCCGAGGCATAGCGCTTTTTCATTTTATCGCTATCATCCGGCTCCGATCCGGAACCGGAGATGGAGTAGCTGCGCTTTTTAGTTGTGATCGTACGCTGGAGGCAGCTGGTGATAAAAAAAAGCACAGGCAATAGTAAGCACAGATGCAAAACCTGGGTTGCATGTATCGGGGCGGTGGATCTGTTGGATTTTGTTTTCAATGCCTGGCTGAGTTTTCCTCTCTCGAACGCATTTCGAATAGCTTGTTGATTTTGATCTGCAAGCCCGAGCTTAGATAGTAGCGTTTGAGCCGTACATCAATGGCTGCAGGTCGTATTTGTTGGTCGGGAAATTTCCAGGCCTGGTACAAATCGATCATGGTATTCGATGCACTAAGGATGGTTCCGTCGTCACTGCTTGATGCGCGGCGGAACAATTGAACCAATAGGTTTTCAGCAGCCGGGAAGTCACCATTTTCCATCAGCAGGCGGGCATGGCCGGCAAGAAAATCTCCCGGCACCCGACCGTCTTTTTGCAGTGCTTGTTTATACGTGCGATACAGGGATCCCGCTAAATCCGGGTAAGCGGCTTCAATAAAATCCTCCGGAAGAGACTGTCGTTTCAAAAAGTCGGGAGCACTCCTGATGCGCACCCGGCGGCGAAAGGTTTCGCTGATCGGTTCAGCTATCAATTTTGCGTGAAGAGCGGCAACCCGGGGGTTGTTTTTTAATCGGGCAAGAACGTGCAACAGGCGAGAGGGGGCCTCAAATCCCAAAGGGCGCTTATGTGATGCAGTGTATCCCGATAGCAGCTTGTCAGCATCCTGGTAGGCTTTTAGTTCGGCAAGTTGTTCCAATACACATAGCAGTTCCGCTTCACTCATTGATGCAGGATTCAGACCCTGCAGAATGGAAGATTTTTTATCCGCTTGTATCCAGGTAATTAAATTGTTGCTTAGCTTCCATAGAATAGTTGAGCCAGGTCTTTGTTGAAGTGGGGAGCTGCTGGCGAGGGCTTTGCGAAAGCCGTCGGGATCTGTTCTGGCTTTGTCTCGGATCACTGCGAACCATTCGGCTGCCAGCTTTGACCCGGGGTCAAGAGAAGCCAGCAAAGCTTGCATTTGATCTCCTGAATCCCTTGCTGTTCCCCCTCGGTTCAAGCGAGCTTTGATCAAAGCCATCAACAAAGTCGCTCGCACTGAATCTGATTGTGTGGTGCGAATACTCAGCAGCAAGGCACTGTCCACCATGCTTCCGTGCCCTGCATTTTCAAGGCGTTCGGCCAAGTGCAGGATCAACTCGGTGTTATTATATTTGAGGGCCTGACGAGTGAGCTTGGCAAATTTTTCTTTTGTCGCTTGTTGGGAGGTGGCGTAAATATCCGCAAGCAGACGGATGGTTTCTATTTCGATGGTTGGTTGACTCTGGTTCAGTTCCATGGCTTCCAGCCAAATGAGGGCCTCTTCGGATTGATTTTGAGCCAGCAACAGCCGACCTCCTGACAAATGGTCGCTGCGAGTTAGTCCTTTGCGGGCTTTCAGTCGTTGCAGTATGTCTAGTTCTTCGTCAGCCTGATTATTCTCACGGTAGAGACCCATCAAAGAACGGTAGTATTCATTACTTAGGTCAGAATGGGAGGGGCTGGTATTTTGGGTGAATGCTGACGGCAAATGCTGGCCAAAGGATAACAAAGCTTTAAGGTCTCCAGCAAGACCCAGAAAATGAGCGTGTTTCTGTGCGAGATAAAGATCAGTCATACCAGCTGAACGGGGGGCTTCCCGGTTCAAAAATCGGTCGATCAATTTCAAGGCGGGCTGATAGTCCCTGGCTTTCCGGCATGCAGTGAAAAAACCTCTGATCAGGGTGAAATCGTTTGGGTCGGACTTGATCAGCTGATGGTAAACTGGAATGGCTTCACGGAAAAATCCTCGTGATTCCAAAGTGCGCGCCAGTTCGAGGCGGAGGGTTTCATCGTTTAATCGGGAGGAGAATTCTGCTACCCGTTGGCGGCGTTCAGGCGGGCTTTTATCTGTCAGTAACCACATCAGCCGGGCCATGGAGAATTGTTGGAACTGGGCAGCCACCGCAGCATCCTGCACGACGACCTGATTGACCGTGCTCATCGCGTCATAAAAGTCTTCAGGGGAAACATTGGCAGGTAGGCGGCGAACGTGTTCATTCAACAGGCGCTCCATGCCAATCCAATGTTGGATCTGGGCATAGCCCCTGCGGGCGGAAGGATTGTGGCTGGGGCGTCCCGCCTCGGAATAACTTTCTGTCAGAGCCCGAAGTGAAGCAAGTATGCCATTCCGGTCGCCGGATATCATTGCGAGGTTCAGTCGGCTTTCGAGTATCGTATCCCGGGTGGCTGCGGGGTGCCGCTCAATTTTCTGCCTGAGGTAGTCCAGTAAAGCCGATTTTCCCTCGGCACTTTCTCTTAAACCGTACAGTTCAGATGCTATCCCAAAAAATGAGACAGGAAGGCCCCGGATGGCATTGGGCTCGATGGCCACCAGACTGCGCTCCAACCAGAAGAGGCGATCCTGGTAATGCCCCAGCCACTCTGCTGATTTGGCAGTCTTATACATGAAATCAGCATCTATCGATGACAGGGTGAGTGCCAGGGCCTTGCCAGCCTTGTAGGCTGAGGCGAGCTTGCCATCCAATTGCAGGTTGTTTTGCAAATGTCGAGCTATGGAGAGGGTGATCGGGGTTTTTCGAAATACGATTTCCAGGGCTTGCTGACTGATGGCTTCAGGGCTTTCCTGCAACAAGAGCAATGTGACTAACATGGAAAATGAACCGCCTTGTTGTTTGGTCCCGGGTTTTGTTTGTTCGAACAATGCCTCGGCATGTCCCATGCGCAAGCTGAGCAAGGTGTGGAGAAAACGGCTTGGATTATCGGTCAGGGGTAGCATTTTTTTGTCCAGGATGGTTTGGGATAGGTCGAAGGCCCCGGCATAAAAAGTGGCCCAAAGTTTTTCTTCTGCGGCCAGGGTGTTGTCATTTGTCCAACGGGTGATCCATTTTTTCAGAGTGGGAGGATCATTTTTTGACAGGCGTGCTGCTTCCTCAATCGCACGCAGCCGAATGGCGGTGCGGGGAGACGGCACCCGGAGGAATTCGGGGTGGGGTTTTCGAAGCCAGGAAATAAGTTCTTCATGTTGCTCATTCTCGAGAAAGCGGTATTCCTGAATACCTGTGACCAGGCTTTCCAATCCGCTGTTTTTCGGACGTAGCTCGGAGATGGAATGCCAACCTCCATTGATCACGGGCAGGTAGGAGAGTGACTGCTTGGGCTTGTCTTTGGGCAGGGCATCTTGCGAGGTGGTATCGATGGCTTTGAGGAAAGCGGCGAGGGCTTCGGAGTGATGCCCGTTTTCTTTTTGCAATAGTCCTAATTCCAGCCACAGGGCAGAATCCCAGGGGCGCAGTTTGACCAGCTTCTGAAAAAATGCTTGAGCTTTTTCTGGGCGATTGGTTTTCAGGTAGTAGTTGGCACTGTCTCTTAAAAAACCTGCGTCCCGGGCAAATTTCCCCTCGAATCGTTGCCTAGTAAAATCAGCTTCCGCCACACGCAGATCTTTTTCCAGCATATCGATTAGCAGCTTCCAGCTTTCCTGGTTGGTTTTGCTTCCATCACTGACGATTAATTGGCGCCGGTAATAAATGGCTGCTTTGAGGTCGTTTGATTGATCTGCGAGCTCCCCTAACTGGGCCAGCAAGGATTGGTCATGATCAGACATATAGTAGGCCTTTTTCAGCACTTGATAGGCGGCCTTGGAATCCCCGGTGGCACGGTGGATCTTCCCCAGGGCTTCCGGGTAAAATTGTTCGAAGGGGGACTGCGAAATCAGTCCGCTGTAACGCTTTTTCAGCCATGGTAATTTTTGAGTTCGTGTCGCCAGAGTCAATTGTGCTTCGAAAAGACGGCGTTGCTGGACGGGATCGTTTTCTTTTTCGATCAGATCCAACTGAACATCCAGGGCCTCTTCCACTTTGCCCATTTCGAGTAAGGTTGTAGTCAGTTGCTTGGCGATGTGACGCTTTTCATCGATACTTGCCCGCTCATAAGCGTTTCGCCAAACGGCGAGTTGATCCTGTGTCCGCCCCTGGCGTTTGTAAAATTCGACCAGGGATTTCAGCGTATTCAGGGTTGCGTCATCTCTCTGGGCGAGCTCCTCCATCAAGCGCACGGCTTGATCCTGGTATTCCATCTTGAAGCGGAATTCGGCCCAGCGGCGTAAATAATCACTTTCATGCGGGGTGTCGATTTCCGATAATAGTTTGAGTTTTCTGCCAGCTAACAAGGTATTGCCTGTCAGTTCGGCCAGTTCCAACATCAGTTTTTCGACTTCAATGTTGGGTTTGTCGGGTTGATGCAGATCGGACAGCTGATGATACATTTCCCGGTAATCCTGCAGCTTGAATCCCCACCAGGCCACACGGTATTTGTGACGTAGATCGGGCTGTTGTTCCGCATCCTGTTTGATCGTTTCATAAAACTGCAGAAGCTTTTCCGGCAGGGGTTCATCGGTATTAAGAGTATTGGGGTTCAAACTAGCTGCCCGGGCGAGGCGTTGCATCTCAGCTGTTGTTTGCGGGGGGGGCATCGACAGGGGGGATTGGACTGCGGTGGGGGCAGGACGGTCCTTGTCGACCAAAGCTCGCAACAGGCTGAAAAGACGGTGGTCAATTTCTGTCTGACCGGCTAAATCAGGGGCGCTCTGCCACACTTGATTGTAAGTGGCTACAGCTTTGTCTGTCTTTCCCGATTCTGTCTGAACGGAGGCCAGGATGAGCAGCGCCTCTATATTGCCAGGTAGGATTTCCAGAGATTTTTGCAGTATCTTTCCAGCTTCATCATACATTTTTAATTCGGCATAAACCTTGGCTGCTTCGGCGAAACGGTGAGCTTTGGTTTTGGGAGGCCCTTCATTGCGCTTAACATAAGAAGCAATGGTTTCGCGGGCTTTTTGAGTTCGCCCGCGTTCACTGAAAAACCTGGCGAGAGCAAGGGATCCGCTACCTTCGTTTCCATCGCCAGTTTTTTTCTGACCATCCAAAACTTTACCTAACATGCTTTCGACGACTTGGTCGAGGTAGTGATAGCGGGCAAATTCGAGCAATCGGTCATGGGTTTCCGGTCGGGAGGCTTCGTTGTTTTGATTGGTCAGATATTGATTCAGCACCGCCTCTGCCGCCTCCTTGCCTTCGGTGTTCAAGGCTGCGAGAGAGCGCATGAAAACCAGACTGAGAGGGGGTGGGGATTGTTGCCGGATCAATTGATCCAAGTGAGTTGCTGCCAGCTGAAATTCTTCGTTTTCGATCAGTAGCCTGGCCAGTCGCAGAGAGTAAGCGGTATTGCCGGGCGCGGCCTGGATCAAGCGTTTTACCCATATCTGCTCTTGTTTGGGTTTGGCGGTAAGGCGGAAAAACTCAGTCAGGTCCCGCAGCGATTGTTCGCTGCCTCCTTTGTCGGTTACCTTGTGAAGCAGCTTTTCTTCGAATTCCTTCAAGCGCTCAAAGCGTTCGTATAATCTTTCTTCAGCGGCAAAAAACTGTCGGTAGCGATAGTCTTTGAAGTGCAGCAAACTCTTCGCTTTCTCAGCGGCCCCAATTGCCCTGTCAAAATCATCAATGAATCCGTACAGGCTGCTCAAAGTTTCCAAAGCTGCCAGTTTTTCTTCCGGATCTTCGGATTGCGCTTGCTGTTGTAAAATTCGGATTGCTTCATCCGTGCGCCCGGCTTCAAGCAAAAGGGCCACCATCCGGGTACGCAAGATTTTGTCATGGGGATTTTCCATCAGTAGTTGGTTCCATACCGCCACAGCTTCATTCGTGCGATTGGCAGATTTTAATAAATCAGCCCGGTGCAATCGAAGTAACAGATTGTCTTTATGTCCTGAGGGAAGCAGTTCTACGAGGTGGTCATAAAAAACCAGTGCCTTGTCGTATTGTTCCTCCTGATCGAGAATTTCTGCCGTGCCGCGTAAGGCGTGCAGATTGTCTGGATCAATGGAGAGGGCTTGTTTGTAGTATATGAGAGCCTCGCTCAATTGGTTTTTTTTCCTGAGCAGGTGTCCGTAGAGGACTTTTGCCACTGTTGAGTCCGCTTGTTCGGCAGCCCCTTTAAAATAAGAAAGCAACAAGGCCTCCTGTTGGTGCCGGCGATACAGATCCCATATCAGATTAAGCACCCGGCCGTATTCGGGCTGGTCTTGAAGGATCTGGATGTAATGGTTGGCGATCTTGGTATCCGCCTTGCTCCAGGGAATACTTGTGGGCGGGCGATTTTTCGGCTTTGCCTGACTGGTTTGCTCGGCTTCGCTTTTTGTCTCCCTGGCCTTTTCGGCGGCATTCAGGCTGGTGATAGCACCCATGCCCAGGCTTAGTAGCAGGCCTGCAGAAAATCTGCCGAAGCGCCCAAGCCGGCCCGCACCTTGGAAAGGCGGGCGGGGGATGATGGTGGCAGCTTTGGACATCGGAGGGAACTGGGAATTGAGGATGGGGATTACGGAATATTGCCCGCAAGCAAGGTTTGTGCATGTGCCTTGGCGGACTCTCCACCTCCGCCCAGCATTCGTGACAATTCACTCACCCGGCTTTCACCTTTTACTTCTTTCAGCGTCGAGCGGGTGCTGTTTTTGCTAAATTCTTTGCGTACAACATAATGGCAATGAGCTGATGCGGCAACCGGAGGCAGGTGGGTGATCGCTACCACTTGGTGTTGTTCGCCCAACGATGCCATTTTGGCACCGACCGCATGGGCAATTTCACCGCCGACATTGGCATCGATTTCATCAAAAACCATCAGCGGAATCTGATCCTGTTCGGCTAGAGCACTTTTCACCGCCAGCATCACTCTCGACATTTCTCCGCTGGATGCGATCACACGCAGCGGTTTGGGAGGTTCGCCCGGGTTGGGGGCAAAAACAAAGTCGGCTTGTTCGAGGCCTTTCAGCTCTGGTGTCTTGAGTGGTTCCAGTGGGATCTCGAACTTCGATTGTTTGAATCCCAGATCTTTCAGGTGGCGTGAGATCTCCCTGGCCAGTCTCGGGGCGCAGTCACGCCGTTTTTTTGACAAAGCCTGCCCTTGTTTGATGACTTTTTTGCCGATCTTGTCCGCAATCGCTTCCATTCGTTTCAATTCATCACCGCGATTGTCGATACGGGCGAGCCTTTCAGCGGCCTGTTGACCATGGGCGATGACTTCTTCGATGCTGTTGCCATATTTACGGCGCAGATTTTCAAGCAGATCGATGCGCTGTTCCATGATAAGCAGGGATTCGGGATTGAGATCAAGTTTTTCGACATAGGTCATCAGGGTCTGGCTCAGTTCCTCCAATTCGATGTAAGCCGAATCAAAACCGCTGCTCAGTTCCAGAACACCGGAGTCAAGTTGCTCCAGTTCACGCAACGAGCGTTGTACTTCCATCAGCGTGGGTAGGATGGTTTCACTCAATTGCCCGCCCGCGGCATTGGCAGCATCCACCAGGCGGGTGCTGTTTTTGGCGAGCTGATAGCGTTGATCCAGATCGGCTGCCTGCTGCGGGTCGAGTTCAGCGGCTTCGATTTCCTCGACCTGGAACCTCAGTAAATCCAGTTCCTGTTCGCTGGATCGTTCGCTGTTGCGCAGTTGTTCGAAGTCGGTGAGGGCGTTCTGCCATTCCCTCCATGAGGTGCGGTATTTTTTTGCGGCTTCCTTTATTTGTGCGTATTCGTCCAGCATCGCCAATTGCCGATCACGAGACAGCAGTGACTGGTGATCGTGAGGGCCATGTAGATCGATCAGCAAATCGCCGAGAGCCTTCAGCACGGACAAGGTTGCCGGGGAGCAGTTGATGAATTGTTTGTTGCTGCCTTCGCTGAAGCTGCGTTTTAATACCAGGGTATTGCCGTCACAGGTTTCGAGCCCGGCGTTTTCGAGCAACTCATTGACCTGCTCCCGGTTGCTCAGTTCGAACACGGCTTCGACGGTGCAAGTCGTTTCGCCACGGCGGATCAGGTCGTGTTTGGCACGCTCGCCGAGAATGAGCTTTAAAGCTCCGATGATCATCGATTTGCCGGCCCCCGTCTCTCCAGTCACGCCCACCAGTCCGGCACCTGGTTCCCAGGTCAGATTTTCCACCAGAGCTAAATTTTTAATTTTGAGAGTTGTCAGCATTGCAGGGACAGCATAGGACTTTTGCCACAGAGAACAAACACTAAGAGTCCCAGGGGATCCAAAGGTGAAGCTATTTCAATGTTGGAAAATTCTCGTAAAATCCGCTAGAATATATTTTTATGGATACTGAAACTTCAGATCAACCTACGATTCATCGGCTTTGCCCCTTATGTCATCACGACAATGCAAACAGTGAAGCCTCTCCCTGGTCTCAACCTCCGTGGATACTCAAAGAATGCTCTGCCTGTGCTTTTACTTACCTGGAGAACCCGCCCGCCTACGAACGTCTGAAAGATGAATTCGCCTGGGAAAAAACTTCTAAAAAAGTCACCATCAAGCGTCAGGCAGCAGCTCCAGTGCGCGCTGCCGTCAGTCGTCAGGCCAAACATTTGAAACGCCACGTTTTGAAGCGGCGCAAAATTCGTGATCTGGTGATCAAATCACTCGGGTCCAGTATCTGGAGTGGCCATTTTGTAGATGTAGGCTGTGGTACCGGCAGTGCTTTGCAGTCGATCTCAGTTGAGCTTTGCGAAGCGGGCCACAAGGTCACCCCGATTGGAATAGAAATCTCCAAGGAACTCGCGGCCAGTGCTGACTCAAAATGTCGTAAGCTGAAAGGGCGTTGCCTGCATTCTGATTCCCTGTCGGGTTTTCAAAGCCTGCCTCCTGATTCTGTGGCCTGTGTGATCATGTCGAGTTACCTGGAGCATGAAATTCAGCCAAGGGAAGTGCTGGAAGCTGCTTGTGCAGCTATGAAACCAGGGGCGGCCTGTATCGTCAAGGTGCCAAATTATGCCTGCATCAATCGGCGTTTCACCGGGGCGAACTGGTGTGGTTTTCGCTATCCGGATCACGTTAATTATTTTACCCCGCAAAGCCTGCAGCAACTCGCGTTGCAATGTGGCTTTGCAGAAGTTCGTCAAAGGTGGGTGGATCGTCTGCCCAGCAGTGATAATATGTATGCGGTGTTGTTTAAAGGCGGCTTGGGAAAGAGTTCCCCATCCGAGTAAAGCTGCCGATCAAACAAATTCACCCAAAATCCGCATGAAAAAACTAATAGCCATTCTCACCGTTTCCATCACTGTTTGCGCCCATGCGGAAGACATCAAATTGCCGCACGTATCCGTTTTCGGCACAGCAGAAATCAAAGTCGTGCCCGATGAAATGACCTGGAGCCTTGTAGTTGAGACCAAAGGGAAAGATGTTGGGTTGGTGGCACAGCTTCATGATCAGAAAGTGGGGGTTGTGCTCAAATTTCTCAAAGAGCAAAAAATTGAGGAAAAGGAAATCCAGACATCCCGCATTCAGCTTTCTGAAAACTGGGTCTATCGGGACCGCAATCGAGTAAAGGAAGGTTATGCCGCGTCCACTCATATCACCTTCAAATCCAGCGATCTGGAAAAATACCGTCCTCTCTGGCTGGGGGTTGCCAATTTGCCCGATGTCAGCGTGAAGGGGGTTTCTTTCGGCGCCTCTGAGAGGATCAAATATCAGAATGATTCACGGGTGGAAGCTGTGAAAGTCGCTCGGGAAAAAGCCGGGGCGCTGGCAGAGGCTTTGGGGTCTTCGATTTACGAGCCGCTGCTTATCGAGGAGAATGTGGCATCGGGATCAAATCCGTTTTCAAATTCGGGTGGTCTCAGGAGTAATAGAATTGAAATGCCGGTATTCAATGGAGCTAATGGGCCGTCGGTGGCTCCAGGAACGATTTCGGTGAAAACCAGTGTTCAAGTGAAATTCCGGATCTCGAGCAATTGAAGTGGGTGCTCGATTCGGGTTGCAGGGTGGGGATGGGATTATCGACCGATTCTGGAATGTGAAGTGAGAATGAGTATGCGGGCTTACAAATAATCAACAATTGCCCTCAAAATTACTTGTGCAGGTTTGCTTGTGAGTTGGATGACTTCTACTAGTGTGGGGCAGATTTGCCTGCGGCTATCTTCACTGTGAGCTGGTTCCATACCTGCCTTAGCAGCTTACCTTTTCCCTCGCAGATATGGAAATCTGCCCCACGAGGATATCAACTATGAATCTGTGGGACCCATCATTTTTATTCATGCCCCTTATGTCTCCGTCATTGACCTGAGAAGGCTTGGGCTGTTAAGCTAGCGGATCATGATTTTCCGGTTTTTTCTGTCTGGTTCGGCTGTCAGTTTGCTGTTGGCTTGTCAGGGGCCTGCGAGTCAATCGGTAGAGTCAAATTTGGAGCCTACGCCAACTAAACAAGGGGTGCCTGAAGTTGGTGAAAGTAAGGCGGCTAAGATGGAAATCACTGCTGATGATGTAAAGCAAGATGACAAAAATCAAACAGTCACATTCACTGGAAATGTAGCAATGCAGCACCCTGATTTCCTCCTGAAATGTGATCGTTTGTTGATTTACACTCACCAGGGAGCTGTCGAGCCGGATGTTCCTTTCAAGCAACTAATTGCGATAGGTAGAAGGGTGGTAGTTGAAAGAAACAACAACAAGGGGGAGAAGGAGCTAGGAGTGGCTCGTAAGCTTGTTTATGATCCGCGAAGCGGAGATATGATATTAGGCGGAGGTCCTCCAAGCTTGCAGAGTGGCGACACGGTGATAAAAACAAATTCTCCTGATGCGACTATTATTTTGAAAAATGACGGCAGCTACACCGTGAAAGACAAATCGGCAAAGTCGATACCAAGCATGCCTAAACGTTCTACACTTCCACGATTGGTAAGGTCAGAATGAGTAACGCGGAATGAATAAAGCAACCACCCTCTTTTCTTTTGTGCTTTGCTGCACTGCGGCGATGGCGTTCGCTGGTGATGATTCAAGCAAACTTATGCCAGTCGGTGTAGCGCAAATCGACATCACTCCCGATGGCCCCATTCGTCTTTGCGGCTACGCCAGCCGCGAAGTGGAATCGGTCGGCGTGGCCGCCGGGCTGAAGGCGTCTGCACTTGCCTTTGGGGATGATAAAGACGGGCCTTCCATTCTGATTACGACCGAGTTGATAGGGATACCGGGCTACCTGGTAGACAAGCTGGCAAAAACTTTGAAGGAGAAGGCAGGTATCGAGCGTTCGCGAATAACGGTCTGTGCCACACACACTCATACCGGACCCTGCCTGGCTGGTTTTTTGAACGAGACTCACTTTTCCGAATTCCTGCCTGAGGATCAAATGGGTAGGATCAAGGGGTATACCGATCAGCTGTTGGATCGCTTGGAACGGGTAGCTCTTGAAGCATTAAAAACTCGTCAGCCTGCCTATGTTTCGTGGAGCCAGGGCAAAGTCGATTTTGCAGTCAATCGGCGACATATTGTTGATGGCAAATGGGTGGGGATGCGTCCTAATCCCAAGGGGCCTGTCGATCACTCTTTGCCTGTCATCGTAGTGACAAAACCCGATGGAGCGGTGAGAGCGGTTCTGGTGAATTACGCTTGCCATTGCACCACCTACGGAGGGAAGTTTAACAAGTTCCACGGTGACTGGGCAGGGGTTGCGGCGCGCACGATTGAAAAGCGTCATCCCGGCAGTGTCGCGCTTGTCTCAATCGGGTGTGGAGGTGATGCCAATCCCAAAAATCGAGGAGCATCAAGCGGTTCCGTAATGGTTGATAAACACGGGACGGCGGTTGCTGACGAAGTCGACAAATTACTGGCGGGCAAACGAATTGCTCTCAACTCTCTTCCGAAAACCCGCTTGAATAACATCAAACTAGCTTTTGAGCATGTGCCCGACCGGAAGGAACTGCAGGAACGTCTCAAGGATAACAAACGCCGGGCTTTCCATGCCCAATTGATGCTTGACCGTCTGGATCGAGGTGAAAAAATTCCGGGGTCATTCGATTACCCTATTCAGACATGGGTATTCGGAGAAGACTTGGCAATGGTCTTTTTAGCGGGTGAGGTTGTTATCGACTATACGTTGCGATTGAAACGTGAACTCGATCAGAGCAAGCTCTGGGTTACTGCCTATGCCAACGATGCCCCTGGTTACATTGCCTCGAAGCGCCTGATTCGCGAGGGCGGATACGAGGTGGATGATTCGATGGATAACTACGATAAACCGTCCCGCCTTTCTATGGAGGTTGAGGACCAGATTATTTCAACGGTTAAAAAAATGTTACCGAAATCCTTTATCGAGAGGAGGAAGATTCGTTCGGATGTGGCGCAGGATTTCTGGCGGGATATGAACTTGCCGCCCGCACCGATTTTTTCTCCGCAGGAAGCGCTCGCATCATTTCGATTGCCGCCGGGTTTTCGCATCGAGGCAGTGGCAACTGAGCCGCTCGTCGAGGATCCGGTGACCTGTGCCTGGGACGCCAGGGGCCGACTGTGGGTAGTGGAGATGCGGGGCTACATGCATACGCTGGAAGGTGATGACGAAAATGAACCGATTGGTTCGGTGGCGGTGTTGGAAGATGAAGACGGTGATGGAATAATGGATAAGCGGACGGTCTTTCTCGACGGCCTGGTGATGCCGCGTGCGATTGCTTTTGTTGAGGGCGGGGTCTTGATCGGTGCACCGCCCACCTTATGGTATTGCCGCGATACAGATGGCGACCTCGTTTGTGATGGAAAAACATCGGTTTACGAGAGCTACGGGCAGCGTGATGCGGCCTCGCGGACGGCGAGCGGACTCCTGCGCGGGCTGGATAACTGGATGGTGAATACGCGATTGCCTGAGCGGTTCCAGTTTCATGACGGTAAATTGATCACTGCACCAGATGCTTACCGCGGTGATTTTGGTGTGACCCAGGATGATTACGGCCGGGTTTTTGCGAACGTAAACGCGAGCTGGCTGCATGCTGATTTTATTCCTTTTCGTTACATGGTGCGCCAACCCAACTTGTTCTCGCCGTCGGGAATTTACGAGCGGGTCGTTGGAGACCAGACGGTGCATACGATTCGTTTGAATCCCGGAGTGGTGGCGGGAAATACAGAGGGAATGTTACGCGAGGATGGGAGGTTAGCGAAGACGACGGCAGCGACGTCGCCGGGAATCTACAGGGGGGATCGTTATCCAGCGGAGTTTTATGGCAATGCTTTTGTGCCGGAGCCAGCGGGTAATGTGGTGGGGCGGTTTACGCTCAAGGAGAAGGGGACTCGCCTCGACGCAGTGCATAAACTGACGCCGGATCCGGACTGGGGGGAGCGTGAGTTCCTGGTATCGAGTGATGAACGCTTTCGGCCCGTGCAGGCCACAACGGGGCCGGATGGCTGTCTCTACATCGTCGATTTTTATAGAGGAGTCATCGAGTACAAACTGTTCATGAATAAGTTTCTGGGGGAGCAGATCATTGAGCGGAAGCTCAATGCTCCAGTAGGCATGGGTCGGATTTACCGGATTGTTCATGAAGATACATTGCCGGGGGCATTGCCGAATTTAGAGGATGCAAGTCCGGCAGAACTCGTAAAAATACTCAATCATGCCAACGGCTGGTGGAGAGATACGGCGCAGCGCCTACTGGTGGATCGGGGTGGGGAGGAGGCGGTGAAGGCTTTGCGTGCGCTCGCCACCGATGGAAAGAATCCGCTTGGCCGACTGCATGCTATTTGGACACTAGAGGGTTTGGACGCGGCAGATGTGGAAACGGTGATGGTAGCGATGTCAGATACGAATCCACAAGTCCGTGCGGCGGCGGTGCGGATAGGAGAGAGCAAGATCAAAAATTCGAGTTATCTTTCAAGGCTTCTCAAATTGGGAAAGGATTCCGATCCAGGCGTGCAACTGCAGGCGCTCTTAAGTTTGGGGGAAGCCCACGATGATGAACGAGTCTTGCGAAGCATGGCGGAAATTTTTCTACGCAATGCCGAGGACTCGCATTTTCGGCACGGGGCGATCAGTGGGATTGCTGGCCGCGAACTGGTTTTTCTCGAAGTGCTTCGTAATGTGCCGGATTTCGGCAAGCGGCCTATGGGGGGGCGCGGTGTGTTTTTAAGTGAGCTCGCATCGGTGATCTTTCGCCAGCGGAGACCGGAGAGAGTGGACAAGTTGCTGGCAGTGATCGCAAGTGAGGACAATCCGGGGATACAGGTTAATTTGCTTCAGGGCATGTTGCGAGCATCCAAAAGGGGAAGGCCCCTGTTACTGGAGCGTGAGCCGGAGTCCCTTGCAAAGTTGCGGGCGAGTGCAGCATCCGAAGTGGTGAAAGCGGTGGCGAAGGCTGAGAAGCTGGTGACCTGGCCCGGGGATACGAGCAAAAAGGTTTTGCTCGCGAAGGTTCGTCCTTTGAGCAAGGCGGAACAGGCGCAATTCGATTTAGGCCGAACACAATACCAAGGGCTTTGCATTGCCTGCCACCAGATTCACGGACGGGGGATGGCGAGCATGGCGCCGCCGTTGGTGAATTCGCCCTGGGTGTTGGGTTCGGAGGAACGGCTGATCCGCATCATTCTTCAGGGTATTTATGGCCCGATGCTTGTCAATAAAACGGAGTGGAATCTCGTCATGCCAGGGCAGAAGGACAACCCTGTCCTGACGGATGAGAATATTGCCGCGATCCTGACTTATGTTCGCAGGGAGTGGGATAACGGAGCAGGAGTAGTGAGCGCGGCGACGGTGACAAAGGTGCGAGCGTCGACGAGTGATCGGGCTTTGCCGTGGACGGTGAAGGAGCTGGATGAGGCAATGATAAAAGTTAAAGAGGATGCCGCTAAAGGGTCGCGAGATTGATCTGATTGGTGTAATGAAGTGAAGGTTGAGCTGAAGCTTGTTATGAGGACAAAAATATTACTAATCCCTGCGATCTTATGTTTCTGTCTGTCTTGCGGATTCACCCGGGAGGCATCCCGACCCAACATTCTTTGGATTACTGCAGAGGACATGAGCCCAACACTGGCTTGTTACGGCGATCCCTTTGCCATTACGCCTCACATTGACCGACTGGCAACGGAAGGGGTGTTGTACGAAAATGCTTTTGCTACGGCACCAGTCTGCTCGCCTTCACGCTCCTGCCTCATCAACGGTCTTTATGCTACCTCGCAGGGAACCCAGCAAATGCGCTCGGCTTTTCCCATTCCAAAATTCATGACCGGCTTTCCGAGCTTTTTGCGTGAGCAGGGCTACTACACTTCCAATAATGTTAAGACCGACTACAACAGCGGGAACTATAAAGAAATCATCCAGGCGTCGTGGAATGGAAACAGTGACACGGCACATTGGCGAAAGCGAAAGAAGGGTCAGGATTTCTTCAGCATTTTCAACCTGATGACCTCTCACCAGAGCCGGACCATGGTGTGGCCACATGATAAATTTGTCAGTGAAGTGCAGAGCAAGCTGTCACCGTCTGAAATTCATGATCCCGCAAAAGTTCCGCTGCCGCCCTATTACCCTGATACACCAATCGTCAGGAAAACGATGGCGCGTTATTATGATTGCGTCACGGCAATGGACAAGGAAGTCGGTGCGATTCTGAAACAACTTGAAGATGACGGACTGGCTGAAGATACGATTGTTTTTTTCTATTCCGATCACGGATCTGGAATGCCCCGGCACAAACGGGCTTTGCTCGATTCCGGTATGCAGGTGGCGATGATCGTAAAGTTTCCAAAAAAATATCAGCATTTGGCTCCGGGTAAAGCGGGAACTCGAACTGATCAACTGGTCAGTTTCGTAGATTTCGGACCAAGCGTGTTGAGTCTGGCTGGAGTAAAAATTCCCGATTACATGGAGGGCAAACCTTTTCTTGGCCAAGAGGCGGTGGCGGAGAGGAATTACGTCTATGGCCATCGTGACCGGGTGGATGAAGTGCTTGATTTGGCGCGTTCGGTTCGCGACAAACGTTATCTCTATATTCGCAATTTCATGCCACACCTTGGTTATAATCAGCCGACCGCCTGGCCGGATCTTGGCGAGATCCGCCACGAGTTTTATCGTCTGGCTGATCCAAAAAAAATGACTAAAGCGCAATGGCATTTTGCGGCCCCCAATAGGGAGCTGGAAGAACTCTACGACTGCCAGGTTGATCCGATGAATCTGAATAATCTTGCTGACTCCGGCGAGCACCGCGGGACTCTTAATAGAATGCGGGAGCAATTGTTCTCTCACATCCGTGATAGCCGGGATCTGGGATTCATTGCGGAGGCCGTGGCCTGGGATATCTCCAAGGGATCGACCCTGTGGGAGATGGCACGGAGCCGGAGATCTTATGATCAGGAGGCTATAGTCGAAGCGGCGTCAGAAGTAGGGCAAGGGAAGCAAGAGGATTTGATCGCCAATCTGAAGAATGCGGATGCAGCAATTAGATATTGGGGAGCGCTTGGCTTGAGCGCTTCGAGGTCGCTTTCACCGGATGCGTTGAAAACCCTGACAGCAGCATTGTCTGACGACGTGGCCAATGTGCGTATTGAAGCGGCGAATGCCCTGGCGCGTCATGGTTACATGGATAAGTCGATTCCAGTGCTGGCTACTGCCCTTGATGAGCCAAATCTCGCCGCCGTTCAACACGCGGCCAGGAGCATTGAGTTGCTTGGAGAAAAAGCGAAAGCTGCGTTGCCGGCGATGAAGGCCTGTGATGTACGGATGAAGGTGATTCGGCCACCGGGAACTTCGCCGATTATTGTGGATCCGGAGAAGGACAAAGCGATGTTCATTTTGTTCTCAACCGAAGCATTCATTAAACGTTTTTCTGAGTCCAAAAATGGCTCGGGGTAAAAGTAATTGCTCTGTAAAATGAGATGTAACATTGAAGCGAGAGCTTACCCCCCTTGACGCTGCGTTTCCGAGTCCTATATTCTTGTTATGTTTCGAATCACCTCCTTATGCCGCCACGCCCGTTTTCTGGCTGTCATTCTGGCTGCCATAGTAATCGGCACCCCGTTCTGGCTGGTTCCGGCTTTTGCCCAAACCAACAAATCCACTGCGAAAAAAGATCGTGTTTTTGCTAATGCCTCGATGGTTGATCTCGGCACCGAAGGGGCCTATCTCAAAACCACCGAAGGCCTCAAGCTGGTCCCCTGGGCTGACTTGTCAAAATTTCAAGCAGGTACGATCCGTCACAGCTTTCAGGATGCTCTCAACAATATCCGGCTCAAGGCCTACTGGGTCCAGGGCGAGGTATTCCAAGCGGGAAAAGACGGGGTGGTGGTCAATACAGGTTTGGTAAAGGACGAGAAGGAAGATGCCAAGAAGGAGTCTCCGGATCACAAACGAGGGGCGGAAATTGTCTCAGGCCTGGTTCTTATCAAGGATCTCACCGGATCTCTCGGAGAAGGCGACCCGGTCGAAACCTACGCCTACGAACTTGGAGGTATCTTTAAATACGACATCGGCTTCGGTAAAAAAGATCTCAAAATTCTCAGCATCGCAAAACCGGCTTGGGCCCAAGCTTCTGAATGGTCGGATAGCAAAGGTCGCAAGATGCTGGCTGAACTGGTTGAAGTCGCCGATGGCCAATGCCGCTTCCGGCGCAACAATAAGGAATTTCTTTTCCCTCTCGACCAGCTCACCGCGTCGGATCAGAAACGGGCCATCAAACAGCAGACCTTCATGCGGGTGATCCCACTTCCCGAGGGGTGAGCCAAGGTGAAGTGGCGAATCTGGAGTTCAGCTCAAAAATAATCGAGCCAGCATTGGAAATCTACCTCGGGTGAATTGTGATTAACTATCTGTGATCGTTTAGCCCCCATTGTCGTCCATATCCATACGGATGTAACCTTAGGAGTAAATCGAGCATGGAGAGGATGTAGCATACAAAAACCCTGGCGAGCAATCATACTCAGATGAAATTCGAGGCTTGACCGAAAAAGTGGCGTCAGTAGAATCGAGCTAAGGCCGCGAACGAGTTGCAGTTGAACCTGCTTCGCAGGTCACTGAACTCGAAATATCCGAGATCAGGGTAGGGGTCGTATAATAAAACTGTTCGCTAGAAAATGAACCCATTGGCTCACTTAATCCGAACCGTCCTTGGTCTGACATTTATTGCTGTTGGCATCGCTTGTGGAATCGTAACTTTCTATTTATTCAACGGCGTGCACTTTATTGTTTCGGACGCAGTCGGAGACCAACGAGAAATGCAGGATTTCGCATCAGATACTTCGTGGTGGCAGGATCAGCTTGAATATTTTCCGTTTTATCTACCAGTATTGATCACCGGATTTCTCGCAGCTCTTTTTTGTTGTGGAGGCATTGCTACTCTATTTCGTAGCATCTCCAAGAATCATCATACTAAAAACAAGGGCAACATTTCCACAAAACAAGAAGCGAACAAAACGGCTCAGCTAATCCTCTGCCTGTTTTCAGTTGTCAGCCCATTTTAACTTCGATACACTTTTCAACATGCTACGCTCACTCCCGCAGAGGATGAGCTAGCCTCAACCGTTATCCTTAAATTATCTCCCATGACCTCTATCCAAAAACTTCTATTTTATGTGCTGCTGCTGACATCTACAGTGGGTGCGGAAGAACCTCAGCGCCTTGCTGATCTACGTAAATCCTACGATAAGGAGGGGCAGGCTTTGAAGCAAAAATATATAGAGGCTTTAAACAAACTAAAATCTGATTATGTAAAAGGAGGCGATAAGAAAGCAGTATCAGCCATCCTGAACGAAATTGATAAGGTCGGCGGGAACGCTGACTCGGGAAAAAGGTCGCTTACGGCGGGAAAAGTCACATTCCTCAAGTGGTTGAACATGGTTTCGTTTAAGGCTGAAGATGGAACCGTATATACTGTTACTGATAAATATATTGAAGCGGATGAATCCGCCAAAGGAAAGGGTGTATTCAATTACAGCCTTTCAGGAATTGATGAGAAACGCCGCACATTTACTCTTCGTTACAGTAAGGAATTTTTCTTTACACTTAGAGTTAAGAGCAGTTTGAAGTCGGCTGAAAAATATGACCAAAACGGTAAAACCAATGAGGAATGGTTAGTAATTTCCAGGAGAAAGTCTAAATAGACTGATACGGATAACAAGCGGCTGGACGACAACCCTATGGGTGTGTCAGCCTGAACGTTAGCCTAAGAAAATATCTCGTGCGTGATTTCCCCAAAGAACAACTTCAACGAATCAAGGGTGGTCGAATTGACACACTACTGATGACTTACCCAGATACGGGCTTACGGATAGACTACAACATCTCCATCGATCTCGAAGGCTTTGCGTTGCACGAAGAGGATGAGCCGTTTGAACGCGCTATTCAACTCACGAATATGCCTTTGAATGGCGCGCGCGACTGGCGTCAAATTTCGGGAGTATACCGTTACAAGAAGGACGAAATTCAGGGGATGAGCCCAATGCGGAACCAGTGGCTTCCGATTGATCTTCCATTTTTGGAGCTACGCCATCTTGGCGGACGAAACTTCCAAGTCAATTGCGAATTATTTTTTGACATGGAGGTGTGGGATGACTGCTATCGCAATTTCACTTCCTCCTTTTCGTTCGAGGCGCAATTTACTGGATACGAAAATCAGAAACAGATTTTCGAACCGGAATACGATCTTTCGACATTTGAGAAGATCGAAACCTTTGTTTCCGAGCATCTTGATATTTCAGCCTATAAGAACTTGAAAGTTGAGGATGTATTCGTCACGATGGAACCAAACGAGGGAGAACAAAACGCAGTAGAGCAACCCGCTAGCCGCTCCGCAGTTAAGAATAAAGAAAACTTTAACCATTAACCTCTTCGTTAACACTCGCCCCCACTAGCGGGTTGCCTGTGCTCGGTCGTTGGGCGAAACATGAAGTTTAATTTAAAGGTCCTGTAATGATGATATTTGAAAAAATAAATCTGAAAGTTTCAGGAAGGCTTGTTCTGTTGCTTTTCGGCATAACTACTTGTGTGTTCATCGCTATTATTTCCTACTCTATTCCAGCGGTTCTGGAACAGGCTCCGGAAATGAAGCTGTTCGACATGTTACCCAGTGGGTATTCTTATGAATATGCAAAGAAGTTGCTTGAGTCCATAGGGCCTGAAGGCAGGGAGACATATTTGATGCTTCAGTTGCCAATTGATTTCATATACCCTGGACTATTCGCAGTAACATACACCCTAATGTTAATCTGGGTTTTCAGTAAGAGATTTAATTCTGGGTCAAAAATATTTATACTGGCTTTGGTTCCTGCTGCTGCGGGCTTGTTCGATTATATCGAAAACATAGGTGTTGTGATTATGCTCAAATCTTATCCGACTTTGAGTCTAGGGGTGGTTCAGTTTACAAGTGCATTTTCAATCCTGAAAAGCACCATGACGGTCGCATTCTACATTTTGCTTATCTATGGCTTATTATTATTGGCAGTAAAGCGAAAGCATGGAGAACTGGTCAATGAACATATTTAGCATACGCCATCCAGATGCCCAACAAGGAGTGGCAGTCGACGCTAATGGCGCGACTATACACTGAACGTTACTGAATCGAAAACGAATACAACTGTGCGTTGTAGATCATAAACTCAACTCGTATCGGTTGCCCCTGAAGCGACTCCGTCACTTTATCAAAGGGCACTATATGCTCGACCGAATCGACTCCTTCGATGTTCGCCTCATACCCCATCAGTGGGTCACCTTGATCGTCGAGCAATCGAATCTCGATTTTACCGAATGTGGTATTGGCGTTCACCTTGAGTGCCGCTCCCTCGCATTTTACAAGCTTGGTGAGTAGGCGTCCGCCTTCGAAACTGGCTTCTGCCGCAACGAAGCGATCCCTTAAGATGGTGGCCAGGCCAGTGGAGCCGCCAGGTTTGGCATCAGTCATTTTGTTAGGGCGGTGGCGGGAGGTCCTCCCTCCGTAATAAAACCACAGTTCATCGCCCTGCGTCAGTGGAGGGCCGGACATGTTGTGCAATTGGAAACGATCCCAGGTGCCGATCGAGCCGAGGGGAAAAAAGGCATCCCGGAAGGGTCTCTCGAAGTGCACCCCATCCCGACTGATGGCCAGTTGAATATCGATGGTGTTCTTGTCGAGACGGCAGAGGTAGCGTTGGACCAGGCCCAGATAGATTCCCTCGTAGGGAAACACATTCATCGAATAAATCTCTGTGCTGGGCGGGTCTTTCAAATCGGGCCCCAGAATAAAATCCGCCGGCTCCCAATTGAGGAAGTCGCGACTGGTTGAACGAATCACCGCACGTCCGCCGTAGACTGGCTCGAACCAGTCGTATCCCTTCCAGGCCTCCTGAATCTCGGGTAGCACCTTCAGCGTTCGGCCGTAGATGACGAATTTATCCTCACGCGTTGGGTCGACCATGAAGTGGCTGATATCGATCAGGTCATCGGAAGCGAAATCCTTGACCTTGTTCCAGTGCAGACCATCCGCACTGAAAGCCACGCCCGAACCTCTGCGGGTGTTCCCATGATTAGCGATATTTGGGTCGTTGATGTTTCGCTGAATGGATAGGAAGGCCATTTTGTAACGCTGCTGAGGATTCTCATCCTCCGGGTCTTTGATGACAAAGTAGGGTTGATACATGTAGCCGAATTCCATTGGTGCGATGACCTGATTGGTCTTGCGACCGTCTTCGATGACGATGTCCATCTCGGGCTTATCCCAATGCACCCCATCCTCGCTGGTGGCGTAGGCCAGCGCCTTGCCTTTGTTGAAGGTTTCTCCCTCTCCGCGTGACTGCACATTGGTGGTGTACCACATCTTGAAGAGCTTTTCTTGCTCGTCGTAGATCACGGATCCCTGCGGCACGGTCAGCCGCCCCTCCCAGGGGCGATCCGGGCGCACAACGGGGTTTTCGGGGTGTTTTTCAACCGGGCAAAGCCTTCGAGTGATGTTCTCGGTTTCGTCGATGATGAAGTCGTCGATGAACATCTGCCGGTGATGGCCGATCGAGATCGCCTTCTCGGCATATCCCGATCCACAAACCGTCAGACCGAGGAAGAGGATTGATAGGAGCGAGCGCATGACTGAGTGGGGAGCAATCCGGCGATTTTATAGGTCCCCAATTAGGACACAAGCTTTTCCGAGGATTAGTGGCAACCATTAACCAACGCTGTGCTAACCCGTTTTCATGCTCGGCAGTGCTTTCATGCGCACCTTTTTATACGGTAAAAATACTCCGGAAACGTCCTTTCTGGGAATCCGAATATGGAATTAGAGTGGCATGAGCACTGCTAATGATTGCCACTTATTATTTGTCGCCGGACTGCCGCATGGCCCCGGACCTACCGTCGCGTGAGACTTCGGAAACGGTGCTGCCGGAACTACTGCCACCCTGTCGCTTGGCGCCCTCTTCAGAGATTTCAACGTCTCCTGCTTCAAGCAGCTTAACTACTGCAGGGCGTGCGGCGGCCGTCTGGGTGATCTGTCCTGACTTTCCCGGGCTCAAGAATAGTTTCTTTCCGGCTGGAAGAGGAACCCTGAGAGGCTTTTTTGTTTTGTTGGTGATTTCCATAATATCGAAGGACTCGGGAGAGTAGCATACAAGGAGGCCGGAGGTGGGTATTTTGTGGTCGTGGTCGAAATTAAATGCTCATCGTTCCTTCTTTGACGGGATTAGCAGCCACTTGAGGGCTCGCTTGCGGCTGGACGATTGGTCGGGTCGGATTCCTTCGGGTTCACATAGTATTTATTCAAATCACAACAACACCAATACTGGTGAATACGGGGATTCGGAATTTTGGGGGTTTCCTGAGAAAATTGTGATTAAGCAACACCATTGACCTGATGAGCTGGATTCCACAGCTTTCCTGTTGGGACATTCTTCTCTGTTCGTTGCGATCCCGTTTTGACATTCGGGGGCTGACCGATCACAATGCCGACTTGTTATCATGTTGCGACTGCGGGCTTCTATTCTCATTTTTATCTTCATTGTCCTGACAGGCTTCGGCTTGTCCCGGATCACTATGAATGTGGATCCGCTGGCACTTTTGCCAGCGCATTTGCCAGAGGTGAAGGGGGTGAAATTTTTTTATGAGCAGTTCAGTCGTCCCAATGAATTGATCATCACCCTGGAGGGTGATGATGCTGAAAGCGCCGCGCAATCGCTGGCGGCCGAATTTGAACGACGTCCTGACCTGGTGGATTGTGTGGTTTGGAATCTGCCGCTGCAGAGCGATTCCCAAGTGGCTGCCGATTTGCTGGCTTATCTATGGTTCAATGCAGATCCCGTGCAGACCAAAAAATTGCTGGCGCGGCTGGCAGCGGATCACATTGAGCTCGAACTCGCCGAGCTCATTGAGGAGCTTTCCACTGGCTTGCCCGACCAGGAAACCTACATGCGGGCTTACGACCCGCTTGGATTGATCAGTGGTCTGCCGAGTGGACTCGAAAGTGCGGGCTTGGATCCTTCGGCGGCAGACCGTGCTTTTGCCTCTGCCGATCAGCGCTTCCGGGTTCTTTACCTCAAAGCCCCTGGAGAGGAGGCTATGGATTACAAAAAATCCGGCTTGTGGCTGGCGGAAATCCGCATGCTGGTCGACGGGTGGAAGAGCAAAGCGACAGAAAAACATCCTGACTGGCCTTTGCTTGAGATTGCCTACACTGGAGAGCCCGCCTTTGTCGCGGAAATCGGCGGCGGCATGGAGAAGGATATGACTTTGTCGGTCACTTCCACGATTTTATTGATTTGTCTGCTCTTCTGGATCATGCATCGCCGTCTGGCTCCCTTGTTCTGGCTGGTGTTCATGCTGGTGGTGACCTTTGGCCTGACGATTGCAATTGCTTCAGTCGTGATCGGTGAACTGAGTATCATGTCGGTCGGCTTTGCAGCCATTTTGATCGGGTTGACGATTGACTATGGGGTGATCCTTTACAAAGAAGCACGGCTCACTCCCGGCGATGCGCCTGCTCTCAAGCGACTGGTTGGCCCGAGCATCATTTGGGCCGCCTGCACGACTGCGGCGGTATTTTTTGCGCTTCAGTTCAGCAGTTTTCCCGGCATCGCCCAGTTGGGGGTGTTGGTGGCCATCGGGGTGTTGGTCGGCAGTGTGGTGATGTTGTTGTTTTACTCGCCGGTGGCGGCCCGCTACGCCGTGAAACGGCCTGAGTCGCCTGGCCAGTCATCGCAGCAGTCTGAGGCAGTGGAAGCATCCTCCCAGCGGAGTGATTCGCGTTGGTTTGCTGTGACCACCTGGGTGCTGGCGGTTTTTTCAATAGGGGTTTTGCTGGTATCAGGTCTTCCTCGATTTCAGGAGAATTTTAAACCGATGCAACTGCGGGACAGCCCGTCGATGGAAGCGACGGAAAAGATGCAGAGCCGCCTGTCACAGGGCGATGGCAGGCAACAGCCGGTGGTGATTGCCGCAGCTGACTTGACGGTTTTGCCTGGGCAGATGAGGGCTGCACAAAAGCTTCTCAATACAGCAGTGGAAAGTGGAGCCATCGCTGGATTTGTTCTGCCGGACGCCCTCATTCCGAATCCAGGGTATCAGCAAAAAAACCGTGAGCTTCTGGCTGCGCTGGTAGCCGACAAAAAACGCCTGGCTGCAGCAGTAGAGAAGGCGGGTTTCAACGACGAGGCGCTGATTCTTACCTGGCAAATTTTTGCAGTGTGGGAATCGTGGTTTGGCACGTCCGATGGAAATTTTGTCTCCCCTGGTTATGATAGCAGCAGGTGGATGATGGAGCGGATTTTTTCGATGGATGAGCAGGGACGGTGTTTTATCCTGGGTGGGGTCACGCAAGGAAGTGATGCTGCGGTGCTTGAAAAGACAAGTGCGGAGCTGGCAGAGGTGGGCATTTACCTTACGGGGTGGAACACTCTCGACCCTGCCATCAAGAGGCTTATTGAGGGGGATTCTATACGGGTGTTCCTGCCTCTGGCCGTGGCGTTGTTTGTGATGTTGTATTTTGTGTTTCGCGATTGGCGTGACGTGTTTCTCAGTGTTGCTACCCTGGTGTTCAGTATGGCGGTTTTGCTGGCATTCAGTTCGGTTTTTAAAATCGAATGGAATGCCTTCAGCCTCAGCAGTGTGCCGATTCTTTTCGGGGTCGGTTTGGATTACAGTATCCATATGATTTTCGCCTTGCGCCGCAGTGAAGGCAACCTGCAAGAGGTGAGACAGGGGATTGCGCGGGCGATTCTTTTTTGCGGGCTTTCGACTGCGATTGGTTTTGCCTCTTTGTCGTTGGCATCCAATCTGGGGCTGGCCAGTATTGGGCGGATTTGTGGTCTTGGGGTCTTGATCATTATGCTGGTGACGATAAGCTTGCTGCCACATTGGTGGCGCCGCCTGCGTCGCGCATAGGCACTGAATAAAATGGCTGGCTCTTCCCAAATTCCAGAAAACCGTGTAGCTGGATCTACTCAGGAATCATCTTCTCCCGAGGTGAAACGATTTTCTGTTTACGGTGATTTCTGGACCCAGATTCAGGCGGCGGGAGTGCGTCAGTGCCCGTTCTTTTTTGAGCCTATACTGCTCGCTTATTACACATTGTTTTTCTTCATCCTTTGTCCGGGCACCCGCAAGCCGGTGATCGATAATCTGTCAGTGTTATTTCCTGAGTCATCCCAGCTCAGCAATACCTTTCGTGCCCTGCGGGTGTTCTGGAGTTTTTCCTGCAGCATCACCGATGCTGCCTATAGCAGGGAGGGAAAAAATATCATCGATTGGGAAGTCGAAGGGGATGATTGTTTCCAAGCCTTCGCGGCCAAGCAGGAGGGGGCGGTCGTGTTAACCGCTCACATGGGTAACTATGATGTGGCTGCTCCGATGTTTTCCGGTAAATTCGGCAAAAAGCTCATCACGGTACGTGCACCGGAAAGAGATAAGCAGAGGCAGGAGTATATGCAGGAAAAATTCCGGGCTGAAGCGACGGAAGACTATGAGGTGCGCTACAATTCCGACGACAAGTTTCTGGGTATCGATCTCACCCGGGCAATCATGAAGGGAGAATATGTGGCCATCCAGGGGGATCGTATTCTCTTTGATGTGTCTCCGCTGGAAGTGCCTGTTCCGGATGTGCCTGGCTTTCATATAAACATCCCAAAAGGCCCCTTTGTACTGGCTTTGACCTCAAGGGCTTCCATTCTGCCTCTCTTTGCCGTGCGTTTGGGACGCCGCCGCTACCGGGTTGTCATTTTGCCGGAATTTGTCTGTGAGCGCACCAGTCGTGATCATGAAGAGGCGGTCCGGCAGGCGGCCTGCCAATGGGTGGAGATCCTGATGCCGGTGGTACGCAAATACTGGTTTCAATGGTATGTCTTTGAACCCGCATTTTTTAAGGATGAAAAGGAGGCCAGTCGCACCCTCCTGACTCCTGACTCCTGACTCCTGACTCCTGACTCCTGACTCCTGACTCCTTCTTCAAGCTATGCCTGTTCCCGAATCCAGTCTTGATCCCGCCGCCCGTAGCCACACGGCTTTGTTTGTGGTATTTGGGTCTTTGCTGGATAAGCTGCGCGAGGTGAGAGGAAAGGGTGTGGACGGCATTGAATATGCGGTCAATCGTCCGGGGCAGGATACGGTGGAATGTTATACCCTCGCGGTGCTTACTTTTGTTTTGCTGACAGGCTATTTCACCGTCGCTGTTGGTGAGAGTTGGGGGGCGGCGCTGTGGTCTTTTGTTGTGGCTTTCCCCTTAGCTGTGATGCTGACATTCGTAACCCTTCATGTGCTGTTTTTTGGTTTTGCCTTCATCTATCGTTGTTTGAAATCCATTGGATTTTTCCTACCAGGGGCAGCGGGGGAAATACCGGCGGGGCTTCATCTTTTGTCTGTCACGCTGTTAGCTTTGTTTATGGTTTCATCGGGCAAATGGGCGCTTATTTTTTTTGCCACCCCCTGGTTGATTGGGGTTGCCCTTAATTTTGTATGCAGTCTGGTTTTTTTCACCGGGAATTTCATTTCCCAGATCAAGGGGGATCCCGAATGAAGTGGGGTTGTTGCGGCGGCCGGAAGCGGAAGGTTTTTATCGGCCTGCTGACCGGACTGTGCCTGACGGCGATTGTGGTTTTGCTTGCGGGCAAAATTTTCACCGGGTTGTCGATCATTTTTGCGAGTCACTTGTTGTTACTGTATGCGCAATTGAATCCTGTCGTGCAGTGGCTGGGTCCAGTGGTCACTCGTTTTCGAACTGATAAAAAAGAAATCTGGCTGACCATCGATGATGGCCCTGACCCGGAGGAAACGCCGGTGATCCTCAAGCTATTGGATGAGCATCAGGCCAAAGCCACCTTTTTTGTGATCGGGAATCGAGCTAAAAACAATCCCTCCATTGTCCGGCAGATAGTGGAGCGTGGGCATCAGGTGGCAAATCATAGCATGAACCATCCGGAGCGAAGTTTCTGGTGTTTGCCGAAAAGACAATTGGAAAGGGAAATAGCTGATTGCTCAGAAGTCATCAGCGAGCTTAGCGGAGCCCCGCCGGAACTGTTTCGTGCTCCGGTAGGACACAAACCGTGGTCTCTGCATTCTGTTTTGAGAAAAGAGGGGCTACCGCTGATTGCCTGGACAGCAAGAGGCTTCGACGGGGTATCGACTGATAGTGAGCGTATTGTTCATCGTATTCAGAAGCACATCAAGCCGGGCGCTATCGTTTTGCTTCACGAGGGCAAGGGAACCCTGTCTGAAACCTTAGGCGAATTGTTAGCCGACTTATCAGATGAAAATTACTGTTGCGTCTTGCCTGCGCCAGACTCTTTTATTTGTGGGCGGCGGTAGACCATCAGGTAGTTGTTGAAGGGGGTATTGCCCCAGAGCGGCTGGGATTCACCGTGTAAACCTTCAGATATGAGGATTTCGCTAACGAATGTTTTTGTGGGAAAGTCATGGACTGAGGATTTCATCCAGGAGACGAGGCATCCAATGCGGTCAACCAGTTTTGAAATTTTAGACCGGCAGCTCGAATCATTCAAGCCACTGCGAATCACCAGGACTCCTCCGGGTGCGACCGCATCCGCAGCTTTGCGCAGGATGTCTTCCTGAAGATCTTCACTGCAATATTGCAAAACGTCCAGCAGGGCGACGTTGCCCTGAAACTCTGGCAGACTATTCTCGGCACGTGTGACTTCAAAGCGTAAGTTTTTGTAATGTGTATTAGCGATATTACTGGCAATTTTAATTTTCCCAGCATCCTGGTCAAGAGCAATAAGGGGAGTGTTTATTCCACGTTCCCGCAGATAAAATTCCAGCAGTCCGATGCCACAGCCAAGATCAAGCAAAGGGAGGTCAGGGTAGTCTTTCAATACGCTGAGAGTGGCTTCATATACCGGATCTGTCCGCAGTTTGCTTTTGGCATAGGCCTGGTGCCATTTTGTCCGGTAGTGCCGGGAAATGCACTTCTGCACTGCCCGTAAGGATTCATCAGAATCGGGATTTTCCAGCTGCTCTGCTTTATTCACTCGTCGTCGACGCAGCGCAAGTCCCGGTGCTCTGAACCACCATTGCAGGACAAACAGGCGGAAGTGCATCCATGTGATCAATACATTGTCGCGTCCGTATTTGAAATGGGAGACGCCGCCTTCATCCACAGTGAGGTATTTCACTGGAGTTGGAAGGTTTACCGGTCTCACTCCCCTCCACGACAGGCGCACGGCGATTTCAGCGTCAAAATCATAGCGTCTTGCCCAGCGAATGCGCTCCATGATTCTTATCAGGTCAGGCACGGGGTAAACCCTCATTCCGAACAGTGAATCCCCGATCCCGTCCCAGAGTGTTTCGACATTAACCCAAAAATTGGAAAGCTTTCTCCCATTCACCCGGATTCTGGGGGCGGTGTCATCGAATATCGGTTTGCCGAGTATCATTCGTTCCGGCATCGCCATGGACAGCGACATGTAGTCGGGGATCATATCCGCCGGGTGCTGTCCGTCGGCATCCATGCAAAGGATATGGGTGTAGGCATGAGCTTCGGCCTCATCAAAACCGTGTAGAATTGCCGAGCCTTTGCCCTGGTTTCTTGCCAGACGAAAAACGCGCAGGTGTTCTTTTGTTTTTGCCAAAGCGTCGAGTTCCTCTCCACTGCCATCATTGCTGCCGTCTACCACCACCCAAACCGGGGCCCAGTATTGCAAAGCTTCCGTCACCGTCTCGAGAACCTTGGCGCCGGTATTGTAACTCGGGATCAAGACCAGGTGGGTGCTGGACGGTGTGGGTGTGGCGGGCATGGGTAATTTAATTTTCCCATGCTCTTCGGCTTTCGCAAGTCGAAGCAAAGCGGGAATCAATCTTCGATCAAGCACTCTTGCTCGTCACACAGCTGGCGGTAAAATCCGTTTGCTTCGTGCAATTCATCGTGGGTACCTTGCTCGACGATTTGCCCTTCTTTCATGACAATGATGGTATCGGCCTGCCGGACTGTACTCAGTCGGTGGGCGATCACCAGACTGGTCCGTTTTCGAATCAAGTCTGCCAAAGCTTTTTGTATCAGCTTCTCGTTTTCCGAATCAAGTGAACTGGTAGCTTCATCCAGTAAGAGCACTGCGGGATCTCTTAAAATTGCCCGGGCGATCGCAATGCGCTGCCGCTGCCCGCCGGACAGTTGCACTCCCCGGTCTCCAGCTGGAGTATCGAATCCCTTGGGTAACTGCTCGATAAATTCCAGAGCGTTCGCTTTTTTTGCGGCTTCGATCACTTCCCCGCGGCTGGCCTCTGGTCGGCCGTAGGCAATGTTTTCTTCTATCGTGCCACCAAACAGCAGCACTTCCTGTGGAACCATGGCCATTTGCCCGCGCAGATGGGCCAGTGAATAGTCGCTGGCATTTTTGCCGTCGATTTTCAGTATCCCCTGGCTGGGCTCAAACAAACGGAATATCAATGCTGTCAAAGTCGATTTGCCTGCTCCGCTGGGTCCAACAACAGCGACGCATTTTCCTGGCTTTAGATGCAAATTGATTCCATTTAGAACCGAGACTTGTTGTCTTCCAGGATAGGTGAACGAGACGTCGCAAAATTCAATATCCCCCGTCAAGGTATCGGCAAATGAATCCGAGGCTCCGTCATTTCCGTTTGTCTCTTCTGGTTTTTCATCCAGTAAATCACTCACCCGCTGGGCGGCTCCCGCCATTCGATGAATCCTCCCCGCAAGTTGGGCCAGCAAACCACCGGCGTTACCCAGGAAACCGAGGAAAAACATGAAGCTGGTAAAATCTCCCGGAGTTAGTTTCCGCTGCTGAATTTGCAGTGATCCGTACCACATCAGAAAAACCGAAGCCGTCATCAGGACAAATACGATGCCACTGAACAAACCGGCTCGATGTCTGGCTACGCTTGTAGCAGAGTTCAGGTATTCGGCCATTGTTTTACCAAAGCGGCGGTTTTCGTATTCTTCGTTGGTGAAGGTTTTTACCCGGTGGATTCCATGAATGGCCTCTTCGGCAATCACAGAGGTTTGACCTAACTGGTTCTGGACGCGTCGTGCACCGGCAGAGATTTTTTTCCCGAACCAAACTGTCAATACAACGACCGGAGGGACGGTCAAAAAGACAAAAATTGCCAGTGAAGGGGAAATGACAAACAGCATAGTCACCGAGCCGAGCAACATGACGATGTAGGAGATGGCGTTGCGCACATCGTTGATCCAACCTTCCTGCAGCAAGCCGACATCTGCCAAAATCCGGCTGGAGAGATCACCTGCGCGGATCGTTGAAAAAAAGCCCATGGGTAAGTGTATCAGGCGATCGAGCAGTCGGGTTCTCAGCTCAACGGCAGCTCGCTCACCGACTACCTGGAACCAGCAGGCTTCAAAAAAATTGCACACCATATTTATCAGCAGGAGGGCAAATAGGAGCCAGGCCCACTGGTTGATCCCCCAATCAGCCATCCCGCCGCCTGCCTCGGTTTCTCCAGTGTAGGCAGCCAGGGCTCCATCTACCAGTTTGCCGATGGCCAGCGCAAAGCCCAGATACATCAAAAGGCTCACCCCCAGTAAGGCAAGGGCACTGAGGAACAAGAGCCGGGAGCCTTTTGTCATTTTGACATACAGGCTGATCACCGTACGCGGTGATACCCTGGGGCTATCTTGTTGTTCGTTTGCTGGCAAAGTCATTGAGGAAAGGTGTCGTGACGACACACCTTGTTGGATGTTGCTTCACGGATAGCATGGATACCACGGATAAGGAAAAGTGAGAATAGAGAATCATTCAAAAATATGTGTGTTATCCCTGCTATTCGTGGTTCCTTGTTGCGGATAATAATTTGATGAAAATCCATCGCAGCCATTATAAGCTTCGTGCTTGCTTGAAATTCCTGTCAGTCTGCCTGTTGTTCGCCGGACTTTTTTCAAGTAGCAGCTTTGCTGGTGAAGAGCTGGATCTAACTCCGGTCAAAAAATGGCTTGAGCGGATGGGCGGAACAAAATCGCTTGAAGCGACTTTTGTGCAGCAAAAATATTTACGGACTTTACGCAGCCCTTTGACCACAAAAGGTCATATTTGGATTCATTATCCTGATAATTTTCGCTGGGAGTTGGGGGATCCCCCCTCCACGGTTGCAATTCGTAACCAGGATTGGTTGACCGTGATGAGGCCAAAAAAGAAGCGAGCACAACGGATTTCGCTAGTTTCAGGAAAAGACAAGGGCCGTTCGGTTGTGCCTGCGGCCATCCATTCAATAGCAAGCACTTTCCCGCGTTCGATGGAAGAACTGAGAGTGCATTTCGATATTCTGAGTATCGGGAATGATGGCAAAGTTTACGAACTCACCCTCAAGCCCAAGGATAAAAAACTGACTGGAGCCATGCGCAGGATGGTGTTTTTCATCAATATGGAAAAATATTTTCTGCAGGGATTCGAGCTCCAGTTTCGCGATAAATCAAGAGTTCGAACCACTTTCACCAAGTTGAAATTCAACCCAACGATTCCGGCACAATTGCTGAAACCCAACTTGGAAGGTTACGAGGTTTCGGAGGGTTCATAAGTTAAGGAGAAAATATGCTGGCAGTAGAAATAAATGAGGCAAAAGGGATCGCCCTGCTTGAACCGGACGGACCACTGTCCAGAGAGGATTTTGAATCTGCGGCAAAAGTCATTGATCCACAAATTGATAAGGCGGGCCAACTGAATGGTCTCGTGATTCACACGGAGGCTTTTCCGGGATGGGATTCATTTGCGGGTTTGAGTTCTCATCTCAAATTTGTCAGGGATCATCATAAGAAAATATCCCGCGTGGCGTTTTCTACAGATTCAGCGATTGGCAATCTCGGGGAATCCATCGCCAATCATTTTGTGAGTGCGGAAATCAAATTGTTTGCCTATCAGGATCTGGAACAGGCGAAGATCTGGGCGAGTGGAGAGGGCTGAAACATTCAGGATTGTTTTCTGCTCATTCTCAGACCATGGTTTTAAAGGATTAATATGAAAAACCAGCGCGAAAAAATCGAACAAACGATTTCTGATCACCTTGAAGTCGTCGCATCGTTGAGTGAGAGCTGCGGAGATGTTCTGGAAGTTCTGGTTCAGCGGACGGAAGCGGCCTTACGGGCGGGCGGTAAGATCTGCTTTTTTGGCAATGGAGGCAGTGCGGCGGATGCCCAGCATCTGGCGACCGAATTTGTGGTGCGCTACACACGGCAGCGTGCGGCCCTGGCTTCGATTGCGTTCACCACCGACACTTCGGCGTTGACGGCAGGCGGCAATGACTTTGGCTTCGAATCGATTTTTGCGCGTCAGGTTGAGGCTTTGTGCAAAGCGGATGATGTGGTGGTAGGGATTTCCACTTCGGGCAGCAGCTCCAATGTATTGGCGGGTCTGTCGGCGGCAAAAAAGATCGGTGCGCTGACGGTTTTGTTTACCGGGCGCACTGGTGGAGAAGCGGCAAAAGCCGCGGATCAGGTTGATTTGATTCTGGCTGCACCATCGGAGATCACTGCCCGGATACAGGAATGCCACTTGCTGGCAGGGCATATTCTTTGCGATCTGGTGGAGGAAACCTTTGCGGATGGAGACCAGTGATGAAAAAAAGTGGTATTTCTGGAGAAAAGACGACGAATTTGACTGGCGTTTCCACCAGCATTCTGGAAGAGTCCCAATCGATGGCATCAGAACTAAAAATATTCAGTGGGACGGCTCATCCGTCCCTGGTCGATGAAATTGCAAAATACCTCGGGGTGCCTCGTGGTGATGCCACGGTGAAGACCTTTCCGGACGGTGAGACTTTTGTGAAGATCAACGAAAATATCCGCGGACGGGATATTTTCTTTGTGCAACCGACCTGCCCGCCGACCAACCAGAATTTGATGGAATTGTTGATCATGGTGGATGCGGCCCGCCGGGCAAGTGCAGACCGGATCACAGCGGTATTGCCCTTTTTTGGTTATGCCCGCCAGGATCGTAAGGATCAACCGCGGGTGCCGATCACATCGAAGCTGGTGGCCAACCTGTTGGTGGCATCAGGTGTGGATCGGGTTTTGACCATGGATTTGCATGCCGGACAGATTCAGGGATTTTTTGATATTCCAGTCGATCACCTTTATGCCGCACCGGTTTTGATCAATCACCTGAGAAATAAAAATTTGAAAGATAATCTGGTGGTGGTGTCACCGGATGTGGGCGGGGTGAAAATGGCACGTGCTTATTCTGAAGCTTTGGGAGCCGAGTTGGCGATTGTGGCCAAGCACCGGGTAAGCGCGACCGAGGTCGAGGCAATGAATGTGATAGGGGAAGTGGATGGCTGCAATGTTCTGCTGGTGGATGACATCACGGAAACAGCAGGCACCCTGACGGCAGCGGCGAAAATCCTGAAAGAGAAAGGGGCAAGATCAATTTTTGCAGGGGTTTCCCATGCGGTTCTGGGGGAAATGGGCAACAGGCGACTCAATGAATCGGCGATTGAAGAGTTGATTTGCACCAACTCCACCCCCTATTCAGTAGGGAAAAAGGTGACGGCGCTGAGTGTGGCTCCTTTACTCGGGGAGGGGATCCGGCGAATTCACCACGATGAATCGGTGACATCTCTTTTTGACATTGTCTAGGGTCGCGCTTATTATTCGCGCCCTTCGCATTGGGATGGGTTTTAATACCAAAAAACCCCTTGGTTGAGCGGAAATCGCACCAGGGGAACTCGATGGGGCCGGCTCTGCCGGAAGAAGGATCAGACAAATAAATATTTAACAGAGATCAGTCATGGCTTCTCACGAAACATTACAAGCGACGAAACGCGAACAGGCAGGAACCGGAGTGGCAAAAAAGCTACGTCGTGATGGAATTATCCCAGCGATTATTTACGGTGCTGATCAGGACAATTACACGATTCAGCTGAAATCGAAGGATTTCAGGGATCTGCTGAAACGCAGCACCAGTGATAACTTCCTGGTCAATCTTGAAATCGAAGGGGCCAAGGAAAAAACCAAGCTGGCCATGGTTCAGGAGGTGCAGATCAAACCTTTGACCGGGGCGGTCATCCACGTGGATTTCCATGCGGTGAAAGAGGATCAGATTTTGTCAGCCCACATACCGATCGAATTGCTCGGCGAACCTGAAGGGGTGAAAACCGGGGGTATCCTCGAACACCAGTTGCGTAGCGTTGAGGTTCATTGTCGTCCTGCTGATTTGCCGGAAAAACTTGAAATTGATGTTTCTCATGTTGAACTTGATGAAGCAGTTCATGTCAGCGACCTGGAATTTCCTGAAGGAGTTGAAACGACTATGGACGGAGGGGTGGTCGTGGCCATGGTGGCCGCATCAAGAGCAGCCGTTTCGGATGATGAAGGTGGTGAAGCAGTAGCAGGAGAAGAAGCTGCTGAAGGTGAAGGTGAAGAAGGCGGTGATTCCAAGGATTGATCTTTCCCTTTGGCGGGAAGTAAGTTAAAAAGGGACGCGTGACCGACATTGGTCCGCGTCTTTTTTTTGTCAGCATGAATGCACGGAAAACAGCGGATGGGGGAGGGGAAATGATTCGCCTGGTGATAGGCTTGGGCAATCCAGGCAAGGAATATCACAACACTCGTCACAATGTAGGCTTTGATATTGTCGATGCCCTGGCGAGCCGGGCAGGGCTTTCCTGGTCGGTAGAAAAAAAATGGCAAGCTGAAGTGACCCGGCATGACGATGTATTTCTGATGAAGCCCCGGACTTTCATGAATTTAAGCGGACGAGCGGTCTCGGCCCTCTGCCGTTTTCACAAAATCGAAGCCAGTGAAATACTGGTGGTATATGACGATCTCGATCTCGGGCCGGGGCGCTTGCGCCTGAGGGCTTCTGGTTCGGCTGCAGGGCACAATGGTATCAAATCAATCATTCAAAGCATGGGAACGCAGAATTTTGCCCGCTTGAAATTTGGTATTGGGCGAGATGAGGATTTAGCCTCGAATGGAGGAAAAGGCGGGGTTGCAGGTGAATTATCGGGCTATGTGCTGGGCAAATTCAGTGGTGTGGAACGAGAAGAATTGGAAAAAAGGGTGGCGCGAGCGGCAGATGCGGTCAACTATGCGCTCTCTCATGGCTTGACGGCTGCCATGAATGCCTATAATGAGCAGCCGGAGAAAAAAAAGAGCAAAGCTAAAACCAAGGCTGATCCTAAGGTGAAGCCGGATGTAGAATTTTTAGAAAAGGAAACAGGAAGATCGGAAATATGAAGAGAAAATACGAAGGTATTGTTGTCCTTAATACACAGGGCAAAGAAGACGGGGTCGATGACATGGTCAGTGACATCAGCAAAAAAATGGAGGGTGAAGGCGTTTCGCTGGAGCAGATTGATCGTTTGGGGAGGAAGGAATTTGCCTATAACGCACGCCACCTAGCACACGGATTTTATATAAACTTCCAGTTCGATGCCGAACCTGAGGCATTGACTAAGATTCGTGAGTTTCTGAAAAGAGACGAAAACGTTTTTTTGCAGTACTTCCAGAAGAAATAGTTAGGAAAGTTAGCAAAAGTATTTTTCTGAAAAGAAAGATCGCTATCTATTTTAAGAGTCCTTAGCATTTCGCATTATGGCAAATTTGAATAAAGTAATGTTGATTGGGAATCTCACCAGAGATCCAGAGGTTCGATATACGCCCAAGGGTACGGCAGTGACCGATCTTGGATTGGCGATCAACCGCAATTACAGCACTGACGATGGTGATAAAAGGGAAGAAACGACTTTTGTTGATATCACCTTTTGGGGGCGTCAGGCTGAAACACTGGGGCAGTACATGAAAAAAGGGCGCCCATTGTATGTCGAGGGACGCTTGCAGCTGGATAGCTGGGATGACAAAAATACCGGCCAGAAGCGCAGCAAGTTGAAAGTGGTAGGAGAAAATTTCCAATTCCTCGGTGGTCGTGATGACAATGCCGGTGGCGGAGGGGGTTCCTATCAGGGAGGCCAACAAGCCTCAGGTGGAGGCAATCAGGGCGGCAGCGCTAATGAAGGCGGTGGCGGTTACGAGGCCCCTCCCTCTGGTGCAGGCGGTGGTGGAGGTTCATCTGCAGCCCCGCAAATGGACGACGACGACATTCCCTTTTAGTCGCGGGATTTAACTGCGTCAAAATCAGCTGCTAGCAGCGGGTTCTCACGTAGCTCATCCAGCAGCGAAGCAACCGCTTGTTTTTCAGGTTCGTTGAAAGCGCGAAAAGGCTCGGCCATGCGTGCACTCGAAATGCCAAGGATGTCCAAGGCGCATTTGATTCCTTTGATGCCCGCCGAGGCGTGTTTACCGACGCTGTAAAGTTGCTGGAGCTGAATCATCGTCTCCTGCATATTGTGCACGGCAGGGAGGTCTCCGTTATCAGCGGCAGACCAGGCGGCGGAAAAGAATCGGGGGAATAGATTGGCTCCGCCGGTGACACCTCCATCCCCACCGCTCAGGACTGAGTCCATCATCAGCAGTTCGGGCCCCATTAATACGCTCCAATTGCTGCTTGCGTGAGCAAGGTTCTCGATGTGATGGAAATAGCTCATATCCCCGGAGCTGTCTTTGAGGCCAACGATGCCTTTGTTATTTAGCAATTGTTCTACGACTGCAGTTCCGATCTCGACTTTGGTCAGGGGTGGCATGTTGTAGAGCATGCAGGGCAGGGGAAGTTCGGCGATCAGATCATTGAGGTATTCCAACAGCTCGGGCTGTCCGGGCGGTAGGTAGTAGGGAGGTGCGACGACGACCGCGTCCGCACCACACTCGGCGGCGTGATGGGCGAGCTCAACCGATTCGACAAAGGCGGTGTCGGTGATGCCGACTAGAACCGGAAGCCTTTTTTTTGTGAAAATGCAGCTCAGTTCGACCATTTTACGCCTCAGACGATAGCTCAGGCTGGGAGCTTCCCCGGTGGTGCCGAGTATGAACAAGCCATGAACCCCACCCTCGCAGAGATGGTTGATCAGATGTCCCAGACCTGCTTCATCCAGATCGTCGGCTCCGGACAGGGGAGTGACAAGAGGGGGAATAATTCCGCGGTAAGGGCGTTGGGATGAATAATTGTTCATGTCAGGTGTCAGGTGTAGATCAGAGCGGCTCTTGAAGGGGTGCAGACGGCTCCTCCGGCGTAGGCTTGCAAAAAACGAATACCCTGTGATGCCAGGCGGTCAATGTTCGGGATCTTGATTAGCTTTTGCCCGTAACAGCCCGGATTGCCATGACCCTGCCAGGAAAAATGAATGGCAAGGTGGGGGACAAAGAGGAAAAAGGGTTGGCCTTGGTGTCGCTCAATGAAGTCGATACTGTGATCAGTAATCAAATCCGTGGAGTATCCCTTTTCCATGGAAATGTTTTTTCCTTTCCACCAGTCCTTGTTGCCGGAGCGATCGACCTGGGTGTGATAGTCTCCGTCGCCAGAAACCAGGTCACGGAATTCATCGAATCCCATATTGGTGGGCAGATAAGGGGCTTCATAACCAAGGTGCCATTTGCCGAACATGCCGGTTGCGTAACCAGCCTTGCGCAGGACTTTGGCAATGGTCACGGTTGAGAGCGGCAAGCCAGGTTCGTGCAGGGCACCGTTGAGCGCGTATTCAAAACGGGAGCCATACCGGTGCTGGTAACGGCCGGTAAGAAAAGCGGCCCGGGTGGGCGAGCACATGGGGCCGTTGCTATGGAAATCAGTGAAATGTGCACCCCCTTTTGCCAGTTTGTCCAAATGAGGGGTTTGATTGATGTTCGATCCATAACAGCCGATATCAGCATAACCCGGGTCATCGGCCAGAATGAAGGCGATGTTGGCAGGCTGGTCATTAGCAATCGATGACGGGCAAAAGGTTGTTGCCAGTAGGACGACTGGCAGGAGGGCGATGTAAATTTTGAAAGGCATGACTTAAGCCCATAGAGAAGAGTTTTTTCGAGTGCCGCACAAGTTGACCTGGATGCCCAGGTGGTGTGCAAAAGCTGCGCGTGCGAACAGGGCACGATCCGCTGATTCGGTATCAGTGGCATAGACCACCTGGATGTGATTGGCTTGATGTTGTGCCATCATCTGATCACGACTGGTTCCGTAGGTGACTCCATGCATGATGGGCCAGACAGGGGTGGTTGAATCCAGGCGGCGTTGGGTTTCTTCTTCGGGCAGTTCGATGACTTTGCCGCGTCCGATATCAAGGTGCAGGGCGTCATTGGCCATGTAAATTCGGGACCAGATGATTTCCCCGGCTGTGGCCACGCCGGACAGGGTGGAGCCGCCCTTGGGGAAATACATTCTTGCCTGGCCGTAACCGTGGCTTTTGTCCCATCCGCCGTGATGTTCGGCGGGTGCAGATCCGGAAATTTCAAAGACCCAGACATACTCGTCTGTGGTCCCTGATTGATCAAAATCACCCCAACGCAAATCATGCAGGGTGGTTTCGACAGGTTGCCCGAGTTCCGTATGAAGGCGGTTGATGAGTAAGGCGTCCAAGCCGGCACACTCGTCGACTTCATTGAAATGAGGAATGCAGCGTCCTGGATAGAGTTCACGTGACCCGTCACGATTGAAGACCGGTGGGCGCCGGGTGCTATTCAGAGTGCCTTCAACGAGATCGCTGGCGGGCATGAGATCTTTCAGGCCAAGCTGGTATTGAATGCCGATGGACTCACAGCCGAAGTCATCGGCGATTCGAACGGCGGCGATGTACATCCGGCATTGTTCAATCACCTGCGTTTTGGTGAGGTCTTCGTCTTCGTTGTCGCCAAAATGAAAATTGAAACCGTGGTCGAGGTACCACTGGAAAATGTCTTCGGCTTGCTGATCAGGAACTTGTTGTGATTCGTAGTAGAGGGCGGATTGGCTGAGACGTTCTTTGAACACACCGGTGTGATTGAGCAAATGGTCGGGGATGATGGCGTTATACATTCCCATGCAGCCCTCGTCGAAAACTCCCATGATGGATTTATCGCTGCGCAGCTGATCGGCGAGCCTGCGGCCAATGGTATCGACGTCGTCGGCAATGGATTCGGGACGCAAGGGGCTGACATGGCTCAGGTCATGTTTGCAAGTTCCAGTATTCAACCAGTTGTTCAGCTTGTCAGTGAAGTAGTCATCACGGAACGTTTCGCTCCAGAGGGTAGAGAATTGAACTCCCGCCTTGGTAAGGGATCCATTGAGATTAAGCATGCCAACGAGGCCGGGCCATTGTCCCGACCAGTTGGCGACGGTAAGGATGGGGCCGCGATGGGTGGAGAGTCCGGCGAGAACATGATGGCTGTACTGCCACACCGCCTCAGCGACGATGAGAGGCGCGTCCGGATCAAGCTCGCGAAAAATACTCATGCCGAGGTGCTGACTGTCGATGAATCCGTGCCCGTCTTCGTTGACGGCATGAGTGCGGGCGATTTTGAACCCGAGAGTTTCAACCGCCTCACTGAGTTTTGCTTCCATCGCTTGTTGGGCTGGCCAGCAAAGACGATTGGACGAGAGACGGGAATCGCCACTGGCGATGAGCAGGACTTTGGGCTTGCTGGAGTTCATGATTGAGAGGCTTTGGCTGATTTTGTGAAGCGAGACACCAGCAGGCCGACGAGAAAAATTGTCAGCGTTCCTACGACGATTGCCATGTTGGCGTGAAAGGGGCTCTGTAATTTTTCCGGCAGGCGTGAGTCTGGTGAAAGCGCCACCCACAGCAAAACGAGCACACCGGTGATGACGCCGGTGGCAGCAGCGGCGTTGTTGGCTTTGCGGCTGATCAGGCCCAGCAGGAACAGGCCGAGCATGCCGCCGGCAAAGAGGCCGGAGAGTTTCCACCAGATGTCGAGCACACTAGCCGCTCCGATCATGGCCAGAGCCACTCCCGTGCCGATGATTCCCCATAGAACGGTCGAGATCCGTAACACCCGCATGCTGGTCTGCTCGTCCGCATTCGGGTTGATGTAGCGTTTGTAAACATCGCAGAGGATGACTGTTGCGGAGCTGTTCAGGCTGGTATCCACACTGCTCATTGCGGCAGCAAAAATCGCGGCGATGATCAGCCCGGCGGCACCCGAGGGCAGGGCGTGGGTCATGAAATGAGGCAGGACTTTGTCACCGATGTCGGCAGGGCCAAGTTCGGAGGCGGCTTTGCCGGTTTGGGCGGCGACTTGGGCCGTGACTTCCGCCAGCATATCGGGGTGGGCATTGTAATAGGAAAACAACAGTGAACCGATCAGGAAAAAAATCAGCGAAACAGGCACGTAGAGCAGGGCCCCTAACATCACCGAGCGCTTGGCGGCTGATTCACTTTTAGTGGTGTGGTAACGCTGAATATAACTTTGATCGATGCCGAAGTTATTGAGATTGATGAATAAGCCGTATAGCATCACCAGCCAGAAAGTTGAAGTCGTGAGGTCGGGTGAAAAACTGCCGAGACTGAATTTTCCATTGTCTGCGGCGAACTGGATTGATCCTGCGGGACCATCCGGATGATCGAAGAGCAGGACTCCGAGAACCAATAAGGCGCCGATCATCAATACGATGCTTTGTGTCACGTCAGTCCAGATCACTGCTTCGATTCCGCCGAGCAGGGTGTAGAGCGTGACAAGGATTCCGGTGATGATGATGATGGTCGAAAGTTCCCATCCGGTTAGTGCGCGCAGTCCGATGGCGACTCCGAACATGATCGAGCCCATGCGGGCGATCTGGGTGAGCAGGTAACAGGTCGCTGCATAGGTTCTCGCCCAGGGGCCGAAGCGGGTTTCCATGTTTTCGTAGGCGGACGTCGTGCCGCTGCGTCGGTAGAAGGGCACAAAGTATTTCACTGCGACCCAGGCTGCGATCGGCAGGCTGAGACTGAATACGAAGGCGTTCCAGTTAGCACCGAAGGCTTTTCCCGGCACACCGAGGAAAGTGTTGCTGCTCAGGTAGGTGCCGAAAATCGAGAGGCCGACAGCCCAGCCGGGAAGTGCGCCCCCGGCGGTCATGAATTCGGAGGTGGTGCTGCTTTTGCGAACAAACCAGCAGCCGAAGGCCACTACGGCTACGATGTACAAACATAGCACGACCAAGTCGAGCACCGGCAATGATGAAGTGGGGGTATCGGGAGTCATGATTATTTTGCTGCCTGGCCGAAGGTTTTTTTGATGTGTGCCGACAACTGTTTGATGACGGCGCTTTGCTTTGAATCGTTGGCGAGGTTGTGGGTTTCGTGCTTGCCACTTTTGTGATCGTAGAGCTCGTTGGCTATCACCTTGCCGCTGTTGATGGCACGCCATTCGGTGTAACGCCAGTGATCAGTGCGGACAGAGTAACCCCAGGCTTTCCAGTTCTTTCGACTGCCGTAAAAAGGATGCTGGTGTTGGGTGAAGGCGGTTTCTTTAACCGAAGCGGAAGGGTCGGATACCACCGGAGCGAGACTGAGCCCTTCGAGATTTGATGGCAGATCACTCGCAATACCGGCCAGGTCAGCAAGAGTGGGATAGAGATCAACCAGTTCGGAAAGGGCCTGAGAGGTCTTGCCTTGGCCGGCTTTACGAGAGGGATCGGCAATGATGAGGGGGACGCGGGCATCGAGTTCGAAGTTGGTGGTCTTGCCCCACAGCGAGTGTTCACCGATGTGGAATCCGTGGTCGGAGGTGAAGACGACGATGGTATTGTCTGCCTGCCCACTGTCGTCGAGAGCATCGAGGATTTCACCGATCTGGGCGTCCATGAAACTGATCGCGGCATAATAACCGTGGCGGTAGTGACGGATTTCGGACTCGGTGAAAGCGCGATCTTTTGGTGTGCCACCATAACCATGAATTTCACGTGATGAGTGAAGGGCAATTTCCGGGGCACCAGCGGGTGGAAGCGGAGGACTGGGCAGAGCGATTTTTTTTGGGTCGTAGAGATCCCAGTATTTTTTCGGAGCGACGAAAGGCAGGTGCGGGCGCCAAAACCCCACGGCGAGAAAGAAGGCTTGTTCGCTGCCGGCGTGATCGCGCAACATGGCAGCGGCCAGGTTGGCGATTTGTCCGTCGCGATAAGCGGTGTCGGGCACATTGGATGCTTCAGTGACGGGTGCTTTGTATGGAGGCTTTTCTGCCCCGGGCGGACGAGCGGCGTTGGCAAACAAAGTATCGTTGGAATGGGTGCCTTTGAATAAGACTTCGTCAATCGACCAGGAACGACGGTCCTGGGTTTCTCCCATATTGTGGAATAACTTGCCGATGTTCTGACAGAAGTAGCCGTGGTTTTTGAAATGTTGCGGCAGGGTGATGAGATTTTGCCCATCAGGTGCGGTATCGCGAAAGCCCTTACGCAGATCGTCGACAGCGACGGTGTTGGGTCGCAGGCCGGTGAGGAAGGAAGAGCGGGATGGGTTGCACACCGCTTGCTGGCAGTAGGTGCGTTCGAAGGTGAGTCCGCGTGCGGCGAGGCGATCGAGGTTCGGCGTGATTGCCGTTTGATCACCGTAGGGGCCGATCGCGCAATTCAGATCATCGGCTACGATGAATAGCACGTTGGGTTTTGATGCGGCATGTCCCGCCAATGATAAAAGCGCTGCGAAGATGAAAGTGCGTGGGGCGAGCATGGGGGA